>NZ_JAHUWL010000009.1:0-279005 GCF_019219045.1 Pseudomonas sp. PDM25 | reverse complement strand
CAGCGTTACTCGCTGCTGTCAACACCTCTTTTACACCGCTTTCGACCGAGAAGATCGAATCGTCAATTAGGCAAAAACAGACTGCCCGATCAACTCCTTCTGGGCTTCGATGACCTGAAGCAACTCGTTGCCGAAAACTGCGTAACCAATTGTTTACCAAGGAGTTTTCCGTTTCGACTGCGCCGGAAGTGGGGCGAATTATAGACTTCCAGAATCTGCCGTCAACCGTTAATTACGCTTTTCTCTACGGACGCTCAAAATCGCTGCTTATATATAGACGCGCCCGCCATGAGGCGCAGTATATTGCCCAATATCACTCTCGTTTCCTACTTCGGACGATGCCGCACCATGAATGACCAACCTCGCAGCCTTGCCTCGACCCTGTTTTCGGTTGGCCTGCTATTGATAGCCATGGCATCAATCCAGTCGGGGGCCTCTCTCGCTAAAAGCATGTTCCCCATTATCGGCGCGCAAGGGACTACCACCCTGCGGCTGATCTTCGCCAGCGTGATCATGATGTTGATACTGCGCCCCTGGCGAGCGAAGCTCACCGCAAAATCCCTGCGCACCGTCATCGTCTACGGAATGGCGTTGGGCGGTATGAACTTCCTCTTCTACATGTCATTGCAAACCGTCCCCCTCGGTATTGCAGTTGCGCTGGAGTTCACCGGCCCACTGGCGGTAGCCATCTACGCCTCACGTCGCGCGATCGACTTTTTGTGGATCGCCCTGGCAGCCGTCGGCTTGCTGCTGTTAATACCTATGGGAGAAACGACCGCGGGGATCGATCTGGTAGGCGCCGGTTATGCATTGGGCGCAGGTGTCTGCTGGGCGCTTTACATTCTGTTCGGCCAAAAGGCCGGCGCCGACAATGGCGTGCAGACCGCGGCACTGGGGGTGATGATTGCGGCATTTTTTGTAGCCCCTATCGGCATCGTCCATGCTGGTGCCGCGCTGCTCACTCCCTCACTGATCCCCGTGGCCATCGCTGTCGCCATTCTGTCCACCGCCGTGCCCTACACGCTGGAGATGGTCGCCCTCACCCGAATCCCGACCCGGACATTCGGCACGTTGATGAGCATTGAACCTGCGATCGGCGCACTGTCAGGCCTGTTGTTTCTCCATGAGTACCTTTCACTGTCTCAATGGATGGCCATCATGTGCATCATTCTGGCTTCCATAGGCGCGACCATGACGATGGGGAGCGCGGCCAAGCCTGCTGTCGCTGCAGATTGAAACAGGATTTGACAAGGGTCTGGTATTTGCCGCGCAATTAGGCCATGTTTAGGCCCGCAACCCAGTGTCAGACATGGATTTTTCAGATAGGGATATCAGAACGCTTCAAGCAAAAGCGAATGCAGCCAGACCCGGGCGCAAAGATCCGGGGACGCTATAAGGACAGTAATGAAACGAATTTTGATAATGATCGCCGTACTTGCGGTTGCGGGCTGCGCGGCGACATCGAAAACCCAGGTAAAACACGGCAAGAGAGGGCTGCATATCAACTGTTCCGGGCTCTCGTCATCCTGGGACAAGTGCTACACCAGCGCTGCCAACTCGTGCGCTCCCAAAGGTTACAAGGTCATCGCCAAGTCAGGGGACGCCGTAGAAGAACCAGGCGATTACCCGTTCGGCCTCAACCCTGCCGGCTATACCAGCCGCAGCATGATCGTCATCTGCAAGTAGATTGATGCCGCCTTGTCAGGTTCGTGAACCTGCGATCTGGCGGCCAATCTCATCGTAACTGGACTTCAGTACCGCGCGCTGAATGTCCGGCGTGGCCAGCATTCGCGCAATGACCAACGCACCGATACATTGCGACAGAATCGCCCAGGCCAGGCTGTCGCTGTCCAGAACTTGCGCCCAACTCTTCTGAAGCCGACAAATCCAGTTCTCCGCCTGCTGACGAATCATCACGTCTGAACGTGCAATCTCAGCCCCCAATGCTGGCAAAGCACAGCCGGATTCCGGGTGCTCGACATGAGCCATGCTCAGGTAGTGTTTCAGGCAGCGCTGGAGCTTCTCGCGACTCCGGTCCGCCTCTAAACGCTCCAGACTTTGAGACAACTCACGCTCGACGATTGAAGCGAACAGCTCATCCTTCGATGAAAAATGACTGTAGAAAGCCCCGCCACTCAAGCCGATTGCCTTCATCAACCCGTCGACACCCACCGTTGAAAAACCAGACTTCTTGGCCGACACCGCACTGCTTTCAAGTAGTTTCTCTTTGGTTTCCAGTTTGTGATTGGCCGTGTACCGCATTGCCTTGCCCTCAGGATTGATCGCCTTGACGCTTGCCGAATCGTAGCATAACGTTCGTTTAGTTAACGATCGTTTAGCAAAGGGATCTACCCATGAATAACAAGAAGGTCGTACTGGTTGTAGGTGCTGGGGATGCCACCGGCGGCGCAATTGCAAAACGCTTTGCGCAGGAAGGATTTGTGGCATGTGTCACCCGCCGCAGCGCGGACAAACTCCAGCCGCTGGTGGATGCCATCAAGGCCGATGGCGGTGAAGCCCACGGATTTGCCTGCGATGCGCGTAAGGAAGAGGACGTGATTGCGTTAGTTGAGCAGATCGAAAGCCAGATTGGCCCAATCGAAGCGTTCGTCTTCAACATCGGCGCCAATGTGCCTTGCAGCATTCTCGAAGAAACCGCGCGCAAATATTTCAAGATCTGGGAAATGGCCTGCTTCTCAGGATTTCTCAACGCTCGTGAAGTGGCCAAGCGCATGGCCAAGCGTCAACGCGGGACTATCCTGTTCACCGGTGCTACCGCCGGCCTGCGTGGAGCCTCAGGATTTGCGGCGTTCGCCGGCGCCAAGCACGGGATTCGTGCCCTGGCGCAAAGCATGGCGCGTGAACTGGGGCCGATGAATATTCACGTCGCCCATGTGGTAGTCGACGGTGCCATCGATACCGATTTCATCCGCGAGAGTTTCCCCGAAAAGTATGCGACCAAGGATCAGGACGGCATTCTCAATCCAGAGCACATTGCCGAGAACTATTGGTACCTCCACAGCCAGCCCCGTGATGCATGGACCTTCGAGCTGGACCTTCGCCCCTGGAGCGAACGCTGGTAAGCCCTCCCCCACAATAAAAAACAGAGCGCATCGACCATGAGCAAAACCGTGGAGTTCTACTTCGACCTCGGCAGCCCCGCCACCTACCTGGCCTATACCCAACTACCGAAGATCTGCGAGCAGACCGACAGCCAGTTGATCTTTATACCCATCTTGCTGGGTGGCGTCTTCAAAGCCACAGGTAACGCCTCGCCCGCGGCTATCCCCGCCAAGGGCCGCTACATGTTTCAAGATCTGGACCGCTATGCCAAACGCTATGGCGTGCCACTGAAGTTCAATCCCCACTTCCCTATCAACACCCTGATGCTGATGCGCGCCGTCACTGGCATGCAGTTGCGCCATCCCGAACGCTTTCAGGCGTTCATCGATTGCCTGTTTCACGCCCTCTGGGTTGAAGGCCGCAGCCTTGATGACCTGGCGACCGTCGCGTCAGTACTGACGCAGAACGGTTTCGATCCAAATGAGGTGCTGGCCTTGACCGCCGACGAGGAAGTCAAAGCCACTCTCAAGGACAACACAGAGAAAGCAGTGCAACGGGGTGTATTCGGTGCTCCAAGCATGTTTGTCGATCATCAGCTGTTCTTCGGCCAGGATCGCCTGGACTTCGTCCTTGAAACCCTGAGTTAGATCTCGATAACCAACCGCCCCTGCGCAGCTCCCGAGACGAGCAGCTCATGGGCGGCCTCGGCGGTTTGTAGCGTGAACTGCCGAGGGTCGAGCAGCGGTTTCAACTGCCCCGCCTCGATCAACCGCGCAGCCTCCCGAAGTACCTCCCCATGGTGCTCGCGCCCCTTGCCAGTCAGCAACGGCAACAAAGTAAACACTCCAGAATAAGTCGCCCCACGAAACGAGAGCGGCGCAAGACTGTGCTGCCCCCATCCGAGACAACTCACGACATGCCCCTCGTAAACCCGAGCAGCCTTGAATGAAGCGTCCAGCGTCTCACCACCCACCGTATCGTAGACAATGTCGAAGCCCTCCCCCGCCGTGTGCTCAACCACGTACTCCTCAACCGAAGATTTACGATAATCAATAAACGTCGCACCGAACCCTTCGATGATCGCCTGCTTCCCGGCCGATCCGGTGGCAAACACGTCAGCACCGAAAGCCCGGGCAATTTGCACAGCCACATGCCCGACACCACCCGCACCGCCATGAATCAGCACTTTCTGTCCCGCCCGCACCCGCGCACGATCCACCAATCCTTCCCACGCCGTGATCAGTATCAACGGCAACCCTGCCGCCTCGCGCATGCTTAGATTGCCTGGCTTGCGCGCCAGCAGCCGTGCATCGACGGCGGCGTATTCAGCCAGTGAGCCCTGCGCACC
This sequence comes from Pseudomonas sp. PDM25, assembly GCF_019219045.1. NCBI lineage: Bacteria > Pseudomonadati > Pseudomonadota > Gammaproteobacteria > Pseudomonadales > Pseudomonadaceae > Pseudomonas > Pseudomonas sp. PDM25. The sequence goes on along the minus strand of NZ_JAHUWL010000009.1, from coordinate 274,594 downwards.
GCCAATGCCAGTGGCCATTGCATAGACCTCATCACCCGGCAGCCATCCGCTGACACCCTCCCCCAACGCCTCCACTGTTCCCGCGAGATCAATACCCAATACCGCCGGCAATGGCTGGCGCGCATGAGCAGCCTGACCCGAGCGAATCTTTCCATCCAGAGGGTTCACCCCACTGGCCTTGATCCTGACCAATACCTGACCGGTCTCAGGTACGGGCCGTTGAACGGAAGCCAAGCGTAAAGGCCCGTTGGCCGAGTCAACAATCAGAGCGCGCATTTCAAGTAAGTCAGTCATTTCGCAATTTCCCGTCAGAGGTGGCTGTCGGATTAATCTTCCTCCCCCTCACTCATACCGATAAGACGCTATATAGCTATAGTGACCATGCCCATATGGCATCAATGAGAAACCCCGTGGACAAACTCAATGCAATGGCGATCTTCGTTCGCGTTGTCGAACGTGGCAGCTTTTCTGCCGTCGCCCGGGAATTGCAGACCAGCCAGCCGACCATCAGCAAAGTGCTGCGAGCACTGGAAACTGAACTGGGTGGAAAGCTGATTTCCCGCAGCACCCGACAAATGTCCCTGACCGACGAAGGTCAGCGGTACTACAGCGAATGTCGACAAATTCTGGCGGCCGTAGACGCCGCAGAACACAGTTTTCACTCCGGCCGCGAAGCTGTTGCCGGAAACCTGAAAATCGGATCGTCCGTGAGTTTCGGGCGCTTGCAGATTGCTCCGCGACTGCCGACATTCCTCAAAAAATATCCTCACGTACAGATTGATCTGCAACTGAGCGATCAAAATCAGGACCTGGTCAGTGAAGGATTGGACGTCACCTTCAGGATCGGCGAGTTGAACGACAGCGAGTTGATTGCCCGCCGCATCGGCACCACCCACCGAGTGACCGTCGCAGCCCCCAACTACCTTGCGCAACACGGCCACCCGCAAACGCCCGAAGAATTGAGCGGGCACAACTGCCTGCAGTTCAACCTGCTGAACAGTCAGAACCTATGGGTTTACGAGAGAGAGGCGCAACGTCACGCAGTGCGAATCAAGGGCAACGCACAAAGCAACAACTCCGAGGCCATCCGCGAGATGGTACTGGGGGGATTGGGGATTTCGCTGTCACCGGTCTGGCTGTTCAGCGAGGACTTGAAGGCGGGACGCGTGACCGCGATTTTGCTGGAATACAGCGCCCAGTCACTGCCGATTCATGCCGTGTCCCCGGCGAATCGTCGCCAATCCGCCAGGGTCAAAGCCTTTGTCGACTACATGAGCCAGGCGCTCGAAGAAGCGCCTGAACTCCAACCGATCAAATAGCCGCCGTCCGGGTGTTCAACCACTCAAGGGCTGCGCCATCGAGCAACGGGCTCAAGCGCTGGCGCACCTCGGCGTGGTAGGCGTTGAACCACTGCTTTTCGTCGTCAGTCAGCAGCGACGGTTCCAGGCAGCGAGTGTCGATCGGGCACAAGGTCAGGGTTTCGAATTTCAGGAATTCACCGAATTCGCTTTTGCCCGCCTCGCGGTTCAACACCAGGTTCTCGATCCGCACACCCCAGCGGCCCGGACGGTAAGTGCCCGGTTCGATGGACGTGATCATGCCCGGCTGCATCGCGGTTTGCGGTGCCGCGGCGGCCTGATAGGCGATGACCTGCGGGCCTTCGTGCACGTTGAGGAAGTAGCCGACGCCGTGACCGGTGCCGTGACCGTAATCAACGCTTTCAGCCCAGATCGGCGCGCGGGCAATCGAATCGAGCAACGGCGAGAGAATGCCGCGAGGGAATTGCGCACGGGACAACGCAATCACGCCTTTGAGCACCCGCGTGCAATCGCGCTTCTGCTCATCGGTTGGTGTACCGACCGGCACCATCCGCGTGATGTCAGTGGTGCCGCCCAGGTACTGGCCGCCGGAGTCGATCAACAACAGACCGTCACCCTCGATCACCGCGTGTTCTTCTTCGGTGGCGTGGTAGTGCGGCATTGCACCATTGGCGTTGAACGCGGCAATGGTGTTGAAGCTCAGCGATACATAGCCCGGACGTCGGGTACGCGCCGCCGTCAGGTGTTCGTCGATGGTCAGTTCGGTGATGCGCTCACGACCCAACGCAGTGTCCAGCCAGGTGAAGAATTCGCACAGCGCCGCGCCGTCCTGCTCCATGGCCTGACGAATGTGCTCGGCATCGGCCAGGCTTTTCTGCGACTTGGCCAACGTCGTCGGGTTCAGGCCTTCGATCAGCTTCACGCCGCTATCCAGGTTATCCAGCAAGCCGGCGGTGACGCGCGCCGGATCGACTTGCAGGCTCGCCCCGCTCGGAACGGCGCGTAAGGCGGCGGCCACTTCGCTGTAATCGCGCAGGGTCACGCCGTCCTGTTCGAGAATCGCGCGCAACTTGGTGTCGACCTTGCTCAGCGCCACGAACAGGGTGGCCTGCTGCTGGCTGATCAAGGCAAAGGAAACAAACACCGGGTTGAACGACACGTCACCGCCGCGCAAGTTGAATAGCCAGGCGATGTCATCAAGGGTGGCGATGAAATGCCAGTCGGCACCGCGATCTTTCAAAACCTCACGCAGCCTGGCCAGTTTCTCGCCACGGCTGACCGTCGCCTGAGGCGGCAGGTGTTGATAGATCGGTTCATTGGGCAGCGTCGGACGGTCGCTCCAGACTTCGCTCAACACATCGATGTCGGTGCGCAGACGTGCGCCGCGCTCTTCGAGCTTGCCACCCAACGTACGCGCCGAAGCCACGGCCATTACCGCACCATCTACCGCGACGACGCCGCCTTCAGGGGTTTGCTCGGCCAGCCAGTCCAGCGGGCCGGGTTGACCCGGTTGCAGCTTGACCAGTTCGATGCCGCTGCCCTTGAGTTCCTTGGTCGCTTGTTCCCAATAACGGCTGTCGGCCCAGACGCCGGCAAAATCCGGCGTAACGATCAGCGTGCCAACCGAGCCATGGAACCCCGACAACCATTGCCGCCCTTGCCAGTAACCCGGCAGGTATTCCGAAAGATGCGGATCGGCCGACGGCACCAGCAGAGCGTGAATACCCTCCCGGCTCATCAGTTCGCGGGTTTGCGCCAGGCGTTGGGGCACCGATCCATTGATCGAAGGCTGCGTACTCATCGTGTCTCCTGCTAATCACTTCATCATTATTGTTGAGTGTCGATCAACGCCGGCACTTTCAGACCTATTGCCAAAATGCCGGAGCACTGGCACAGGCCGCTTTGATCAGGTGTACCGCTTGGTCGATGTCCTGCTCGGTGGTGAACCGGCCGAGACTCAAGCGAATGGTGCGACTCGCCGAACGGGCGTCATGCCCCAGGGCCAGCAGCACATGGGAGGGCGCATTGCTCGCGGAATTGCAGGCCGAGGTCGCGGAAAACGCGATCGAGGTGCTCAACGCCGCTGAATTGAACTCGCCTTCGTTGAAGGTCAGGCTCAAGGTATGAGGGATGCGCTGGTTCGGACTGCCATTGAGGCGAACGCCGGGAATACTCAGCAATTGCTCAAGCAAGCGTTCACGCAACCGGACGATCGTGGCTTTCTCTTCATCGAATGAAGAGGCCGCCAAGGCGAACGCCACACCCATGCCAGCGATCTGGTGAGTCGCCAGGGTGCCGGAACGCAAACCGCCCTCGTGACCACCGCCATGGATCTGCGCCTGCAAACGCTGCTGCGCGCGCGGCCCGACGTACAGCGCGCCGATGCCTTTGGGGCCATAAATCTTGTGGGCGGAAAATGACATCAGATCCACTGGCAACCGGGCCAGGTCGATCACCACTTTGCCTGCACCTTGAGCCGCGTCGACATGGAACAACGCGTCGCGAGCACGCACGACTTCGCCGATGGCCGCGATGTCGTTGACCGTGCCCAGTTCGTTGTTGACCAGCATCAGCGACACCAGAAAGGTGTCTTCGCGCATTGCTTCGCTGACCGCTTGCGGGGTAATCAGCCCTTCGGCGTCAGGCACCAGATAAGTCACCGCGACGCCGGCATCCTGCAACTGCTTTGCCGTGTCGAGAATCGCTTTGTGTTCTATCTGGCTGGTGATGATGTGGCCGCCAGAAATGCCGCGAGCCTGGGCCACGCCCTTGAGGGCAAGGTTATTCGATTCGGTGGCGCCGGAGGTCCAGACGATCTGGTCCGCCTGAGCGCCGACCAGATCGGCGACCTGGCGCCGCGCCTGCTCGACCGATTGCCGGGCCTGTTGACCGAACGCATGGGAGCTGGACGCCGGATTGCCGAAGTTGCCGGTAAAACCCAGACACTCGACCATGACCTTGATGACCCGCTCATCCACCGGCGTGGTGGCGGCGTAGTCGAAATACAGAGGACGTTTATTCATAGAAGACTCGCAGAGCATGTTCCGGGATCAGGAGGCTCGTCACTGAAACGTCAAAGCGCAGCCTCGTGAGCTGCGCCGATCGTTCAGAGCGTTAGAAATACCTGATCGGAGGCCGTTAAAGAAGAACAACTTCATTTAAAAGTGCGTAGGAACGCTCCTGAAGTCGAGCTTAACAGGCATCAGGCAACCGGTTGAAGCAATGCGTCACTTAAAGCTTTCGAGCAACAACGGATACAGCGAAGCCACCAGCAGCAAGGCCATGCCCCAGTTGAACAGCCGCAACCAGCGGCGATCCTTCAGCACATTGCGCAACAACGTGCCGCAGCCTGCCCAGACACTGACGCTCGGCAGGTTGATCAAGGCGAACACCGCCGCAATCACGATCACGTTGGTGAAATAACCCTGCATTGGCGTGTAGGTGCTGATGGCACCGATGGCCATGATCCACGCCTTGGGATTGACCCACTGAAATGCGGCGGCGCCCAAATAGCTGATCGGCTTGCTCTCGCCCTTTTCACGCTCGGAAACTGGTCCCGAATGGGCGATTTTCCACGCCAGGTACAGCAAATACGCCGCGCCGATGTAACGCAGCACGCTGTAGAGCAAAGGATAGGTTTGAAACACCGCGCCCAAGCCAAAACCTACCGCCACCACAAGCACGAAGAAGCCGCAGGTAATGCCAAGCATGTGGGGAATGGTGCGGTTAAAGCCGAAGTTCACACCTGATGCCAGCAACATCGTGTTGTTGGGGCCGGGCGTAATCGAAGTGACAAGGGCAAACAGGGCGAAGCCCAGCAGCAAATCGAGCGAGAGCGTCATGGGTGGCAGTCCATTGGATCAGTCAGGTGTTGACCCTATCGCAGGCCTTCAGGGAAACCCATGGACAGTTGCGCGAAACTTCAAGCGGTACAGTTTTCGATCAGCTAGGACGACCGTGAAGCTGTACAGCACGTTCGGCGTTCATCTCGCCTTGTTTGTCGAAGCTGAACGATTTTTGCGGTTGGCCGAGCAATTCGGCTTTTTTCGCGTGGTATTCGTCGAAGGACAAACCGCGACGATTCAACGCCTCCAGCGCCAATTCTCTGGTTTCTTCTGCGGTGTACGGCCGTAATTCCGGGGAAACATGGCTGGCACACCCGGCGAGAACGGAGACCGCAAGCAGCAAGAAAGTAGCGATTAGAGGTTTCATTGTGAGCGTCCTGACATCTGGTTCGAGGCAATGAACACAGGCTACGCCGGGTATCCGATCTGCAGAAATCAACGCTCTCGATAGTGGCTATCGACTTTGACTAATGCCGCTCAGGCAGAACGCCTTATATCTCCAAACGATCTATAAATATTAATTTAATGTCTTTTACGGAATAACACCGAACCTTTATAACAACGGTCATCGCTTCACGCACTGTTGCTCAAGCAACTGTTTGCCAGGCAACAGTCATTCAACAAACAGCTCTGCCATTCGCACAGTGTCTACCGGCCAACGCGTTGAAAGCCCCGTAAACAGGGGCTCCGAGGGATTGGTACAGCTCTTGCTCTCTGTCAGTGACTACTCACTGCTCCCTGAGCAACTGTTTAAAAAGGAACTGATCATGTCGCGTCCATTGAAAGTCGTTGCCCTCTCCGGCGGTACCTGGCGTCCGTCCCGCACGTTGGTGCTGACCCAGGCGCTGTTGGCGCAACTGGCCGAACAATTGCCGATTGAAAGCAAGCTGATTGAACTGGGTGACATCGCCCGACCGTTGGGTGCCGCGCTGTCCCGTCAGGAGTTGAGCGCCGAGATCGAAGCCGAGCTGCAAGCGATCGAGAATGCCGACCTGCTGATCGTCGCCGCGCCGGTTTATCGCGGTTCCTACCCTGGACTGCTCAAGCATCTATTCGACCTGATCGACCTCAATGCATTGATCGACACGCCGGTATTGCTGGCCGCCACCGGTGGCAGCGAACGCCATGCCCTGGTTCTCGATCACCAGTTGCGCCCGCTGTTCAGTTTCTTCCAGGCCTTGACCTTGCCGATTGGCGTCTACGCCACCGAAGCCGATTTCTCCCATTACCAAATAACCAGTGAGCCCTTGAAGGCCCGCATACGTCTTGCTGCAGAACGCGCCGCGCCGTTGTTTGGCGTGCACCCCAAAAATCTGCTGAAAATCGCTTAAGGATTTCTTCATGGATGTTTTCTGGTTTCTGCCGACTCACGGCGACGGCCATTACTTGGGCACCACTCAGGGTGCTCGCCCGGTGACACTCAACTACCTGAAACAAGTGGCCCAGGCGGCCGACAGCCTCGGCTACCACGGTGTACTGATTCCCACCGGGCGCTCCTGCGAGGATTCGTGGGTGATTGCTTCGGCGCTGGTGCCGCTGACCGAACGCCTGCGTTATCTGGTAGCGATTCGGCCAGGAATTATCTCGCCGACGGTCTCGGCCCGCATGGCCGCGACACTGGATCGACTGTCCAATGGCCGCTTGCTGATCAACGTGGTCACGGGCGGTGACCCGGATGAAAACCGTGGCGACGGCATCTTCCTCGATCACAGCGAACGCTACGAAGTGACCGACGAATTCCTGAAAATCTGGCGCCGTGTGCTGCAAGGCGAATCGGTGGATTTCGAAGGCAAACACCTGCAAGTGCAGAACGCCAAGGCGCTGTATCCGCCGGTGCAAAAACCTTATCCGCCGCTGTACTTCGGCGGTTCTTCCGAAGCCGCCCATGAACTGGCCGCCGAGCAGGTTGATGTCTACCTGACCTGGGGTGAACCACCGGCCGCCGTGGCAGAAAAACTGGCCGATGTGCGTGAGCGTGCCGCGCGAAACGGTCGCACGGTGAAGTTCGGGATTCGCTTGCACGTGATCGTTCGCGAGACCGCCGAAGAGGCCTGGAAAGCCGCAGACAAACTGATCGAGCACATCAGCGACGAGACCATCGCGGCCGCGCAGAAGTCGTTCTCGCGTTTCGATTCCGAAGGTCAGCGGCGCATGGCGGCGTTGCATGACGGGCGTCGTGACAACCTGGAAATATCCCCCAACCTTTGGGCGGGTGTCGGTCTGGTGCGTGGCGGTGCCGGGACGGCGTTGGTGGGCGATCCGCAGCAAGTGGCGGCGCGAATCAAGGAGTACGCGGACCTGGGGATCGAGAGTTTTATCTTCTCCGGCTATCCGCACCTCGAAGAGGCTTATCGTTTTGCCGAGTTGGTGTTCCCGCTGTTGCCTGAGCCGTACGCCAGCCTTGCGGGGCGCGGCGTCACTAATCTGACCGGGCCGTTTGGCGAAATGATTGCCAATGATGTGCTGCCCGCCAAAGCCACGGCCTGACTCAGCCCCCCTGTGGGAGCGAGCCTGCTCGCGAAGGCGTCCGTACAGTCGACACTGATGTTGACTGTTCCGGCCTCATCGCGAGCAGGCTCGCTCCCACAGGGAACTGCTTCGATTTTAAAAAGGAACCCCCGTGTGACGGCCAAACCACACAGCGCCCTGATATCCCCTTTGCAAACCGCCCGTCTGTTGGCGGCCGAGTTTGCCCTGACCGCTGTCGAGCGCGATGAACGAGGCGGTACGCCCAAAGCCGAACGCGACGCCTTGCGCCACAGCGGTCTGCTCGCGTTAAGCATTCCTGTGCAGTACGGCGGCCTCGGCGCCAGCTGGAGTGACACCCTGACCATCGTGCGCGAGTTCGCCAAGGTCGACAGTTCGATTGCCCATGTCTTCGGCTTCCATCACTTGATGCTCGCCACCGTGCGCCTGTTCGCCCGGCCCGAGCAGTGGCAGCCGTGGTTCGAACAGACCGCGCGCAAGAACTGGTTCTGGGGCAACGCTCTCAACCCGCTGGACACCCGCACCGTGGTGAAAAACCTCGGCGGCTGGCGCGAGTTTTCCGGCAAGAAAAGCTTCTGCTCCGGCGCCAGCGATTCGCAAATGCTGATCGCCTCGGCCGTCGACGAAAACGCTGGCGGCAAGCTGTTGATCGCCGCGATTCCCAGCGGTCGCAGCGGCATCACCTTGCATAACGACTGGAACAACATGGGCCAGCGCCAGACCGACAGCGGCAGCGCAACATTCGAACGGGTGCGGGTCGAAGAGTCTGAATTGCTGCTCGATCCGGGTCCGCTCAGTACGCCATTCGCTTGCCTGCGGCCGTTGATTGCCCAGCTGACCTTCACCCACATGTTCCTCGGCATTGCCGAAGGGGCCTTCGAAGAAGCGCGGCAATACACCCTCACCGAAAGCCGTCCGTGGCACAAATCCAGTGCTCAGGATGTGCGTCAGGACCCTTATGTCCTCGGCCACTACGGCGAATTCTGGGTCGCCCTCGAAAGTGTTCGACTGCTGGTGGAGCGCGCTGCCGGATTGCTCGACAAGGCGTGGGCCAAAGGCCCGAACCTCAGTGCCGAAGAACGTGGGCATCTCGCTACCGCCATCGCCACGGCCAAGGTCGCTGCCACTCGCAACGGTCTGGAACTCTGTAGCCGCTTGTTCGAAGTGACCGGCGCCCGTTCAACTCATGCCTCACTGCGACTGGATCGCCACTGGCGCAACCTGCGCACGCAAACCCTGCACGACCCGGTGGATTACAAACTCCATGAGCTGGGTGACTGGGCGCTGAACCAGTCCCTGCCGATCCCGACTTTCTATTCATAGCCTTCTCTTCATGGAGCCTGCCCATGCAACTGCTGACTTTACCGCCCTCGCCCGCTCTGGCCACCTCGATCCGCGCCACGGCGCAAGTGTTCGAAGACCCGAAATCCCAGGCCTTGCTCGCCCACATTCAACAAGTCGCGCCGAGTGAAGCCAGCGTGCTGATCATCGGCGAGACCGGCACCGGCAAAGAGCTGGTGGCGCGGCATATCCACAACCTCAGTGCCCGCCGTAACCGGCCTTTCGTGGCAGTGAACTGCGGCGCGTTCTCCGAATCTTTGGTGGAAGCCGAGTTGTTCGGCCATGAAAAAGGTGCCTTCACCGGTGCGTTGAGCGCCAAGGCCGGCTGGTTCGAGGAGGCCGATGGCGGCACCTTGTTCCTTGATGAAATCGGCGATTTGCCGATGGCGATTCAGGTCAAGTTGTTGCGGGTATTACAGGAGCGCGAAGTGGTGCGACTGGGTTCGCGCAAGAGCATTCCCATCAATGTCCGTGTGCTGGCGGCGACCAACGTGCAATTGGAGAAAGCCATCAACGCCGGGCATTTCCGCGAGGATTTGTACTACCGCCTCGACGTGGTAAGCCTGGAATTGAGCCCGCTGCGCGACCGCCCCGGCGACATCCTGCCGCTGACCCGACATTTCGTCGAAGCCTACAGCCAGCGCCTCGGCTACGGCACCGTCAGCATCAGCAAAGAGGCCGAATTGAAACTGCGCGGCTACAGCTGGCCGGGCAATATTCGCGAACTGGAAAACGTCATTCACCACACCCTGTTGATCTGCCGAAACGGCGTGATCGAACGCGACGACCTGCGCCTGTCGAACATGCGCATCGAGCGTCAGGACGATTACCACAGCACCGTCGACGATTCACCGGAAGCCCTGCTCAATCGGGCCTTTCAAAAGCTCTTCGAAGAACAGGCCGGAGCGCTGCACGAGAAAGTCGAAGACGCGTTGCTGCGAGCCGCCTATCGCTTCAGCCATTACAACCAGGTGCACACCGCCGCACTGCTGGGCTTGAGCCGCAACGTAACGCGCACGCGACTGATCAAGATCGGCGAACTGGCAGTGAACAAGCGCCGGCCCACGGAAAACCTTCAGGGCGAGCGTGTTATGCAGCTGTCGATCTAACCCACCAGATTGCAGTGCAGCGCGTTGTCGTGGCTGCGTTCCAGGCTATGCAGCACCTGGAACGAGCCGAAGGTCACGGTTTTCGCCTGATGGGCACGGATCAGCTGCCAGAAATCCTGCTCGCCGCTTTCAAAGCTTTGAAACGCGGCCTCTCCCGCCTCGCGTGTTTGCCATTGCAGGTAGTTGAGCACCCGCCGGCCATCGTCGCTGGCCTGGATGCTGGCACTCAGAAAACCGCTGTAACCCTGGGCGAGACGCTCGGTCTGCTTCGACAGAGCCGACACCAGTGCGGGCTGTTGATGGGGTTCGATCTCGAATTCGATCAATTGGGTGAAGCTGCGATTTTTCTCTGACGCTTGCATGAAAAGTCCCCACTGACGTGTAAGCCGGATCTTGCGATCCGAAGGCCTGCAGGGTAAAACCTCGAGTTAACTTGAGGTCAAGGGGCATTTTTTAAATGATCACCTCGGAAAATCTGCACAAGGAACTCACCGTCGGCCAAGTGGCTGCGCGCAGCGGTGTCGCGGTCACGGCGCTGCACTTTTACGAATCCAAGGGTTTGATCAAAAGTAATCGCAACCTGGGCAACCAGCGGCGTTATCCACGGGAAGTGTTGCGACGGGTGGCGTTGATCAAAGTGGCTCAGCGATTGGGCATTCCGTTGTCGGAGATTGGCGAGGCACTCAAGTCCCTGCCGGATAACCGCGCCCCGACGGCGGCGGACTGGAAGGTGTTGTCGGCGCAGTGGAGTCGGGATCTGGATGAGCGGATCAATCAGCTGACCTTGCTGCGGGACAAGCTCAATGGCTGCATTGGCTGTGGGTGTCTGTCGATGGAGGCGTGTCCGTTGCGCAACTTTGGCGATGTGCTTGGGGAACAGGGACCGGGGCCGCAGCTGTTGTAATGATCGTTCCCACGCTCTGGTGGGAATGCAGCCGCGGGCGGTGATCTTTTTTTGTGAACTTGGTGAATGCCGAGGATCAAAATCAAGACATCGCCATTTTTGGCAGCACCTACACTTATTGGTCCAGCTGAAAAGCGGCGAAGTGAAATCTTCCATCTACAAAAAAATCAGGGAGAACGATCATGAGCGTCAAACCTATTCCAGAGGGTTATCACAGCATCACCCCGTATCTGGGCATTCAAAAAGCGGCCGAAGCCATCGAGTTCTACAAGAAAGCCTTTGGCGCCACCGAAGTCATGCGCCTGTCCATGCCCGATGGCGGCATCGGCCACGCCGAACTGCGTATCGGCGATTGCCCGATCATGCTTGGCACGCCATGCGATCAGGGTCCGCTGAGCAATCCGGACAAGTCGCCGTCCGTAGGTCTGCATCTGTATGTGAACGATGTGGACAAGTCTTATAAACAGGCGATTGCGGCTGGCGGCACCGTGGTGTCCGAGGTCAAGGATCAGTTTTATGGCGACCGCTCGGGGACTTTGAAGGATCCCTATGGGCATCTGTGGTTTCTGGCCACGCGCAAGGAGGATCTGACTCAGCAACAGATCGAGCAGCGGGCGAAGGAGATGTTCAGCCAGGGTTGATCCAATGATAGTTTCCACAGGGGATTGGCTGTGTACACAGAATTAACGTTCAACACCGATCCACTGTGGGAGCGGGCTTGCTCGCGAAGGCGGCCTCACAAACAACACACATTCCAGATATGAAAAAGCCCGCTGACCTTTCTTGGTTCAGCGGGTTTCTTTTTGCGCGGTGACTCAGTGAGCAGGACGCCGAGGATTTAGACCCTCGATCAGCTTTCTATGAAGGTGGTGTCAGCGCTTTGTGCATGGGAATGGCGTGGAGCCCGGCTACGGCGAAGGTTTCAGCGCAAGGCTGGTAACCCAGATGACGGTAAAACGCTTCACTGGTGCGGGTGCTGTTGAGTCGTGCCTGGCGCAAACCCTGATCGGTCAACCAGCCTTCGAGGTCGCGCACCAGCGCTTGTCCGGCCCCACGACGAAACCATTCCGGTTGCACGTAACAAAACGCCACTTTGCCGCTGATCGCTGCCATCGCGACGCCGACCGGTTTGTCCTGCAAAAGGGCAATGTTCAGGTACAACCGCTCGTCGGCCAGCCAGGGCTGCACGTGGTCGATGGTCTTGTTGTGGGTCCAGGTGGCGACGATGAGCGGATCGTTACGATGGTCGAGCGCGCAACCCACGCGGATGGATCGCTCGACGATCCGGCTGATGATGCCGGCGTCGGCGGGGGTTGCCTTGCAAATGTGTAGGGGGGCATCCATGGCGCTGTTACCTCAATCCATTGAGTCAAAGCTGCTGCCGGGGACGATAGCGCCGTTCGAACCGCCCGACTAATGGAGAGAAGTTACATTTGATGTGCATCGCCGATCCTTGTAGGAGCCGAGCTTGCTCGCGATGGCGTCCGTACAGTCAACATCAACGTTGAATGTGAGGACGCCATCGCGAGCAAGCTCAGCTCCTACAGGGATCGCTCAAACCGGTTGCAACGGCATGGTCAGTTCGACTCGCAATCCGTCCGGCCGGCTGTCGAAATGCAGCGTACAACCGCAGCGCTGGACAATCGCCTGAACAATCGCCAGGCCCAGACCGCAGCCGGTGCTCTGGCCGTTGCGCCAGAAGCGTTGGGTCAAATGTTGCAGATCGTCTTCGGCAACGCCGGGGCCGTGGTCGCGAACCACAAACTGCACGCGGTTGCCGGTGGTTTGCAGGCTCAACTCCACCGCGCCATCACCCGGGGTATGCCGCAGCGCGTTGTCCAGCAGGTTGCGTAGCGCGGCAATCGACAGCACCGCGGGCATTTGCACCGGGGCGTGGGAGATTTTCGGCGGCAGCTGAAATTTGATCCGCTGACGATCACCGCTGGCGGCGTCCTGAATCGCCAGTTTCGCCACCTGCTCGGCGCTGCATTGCACACCGTCATCGAACGACAGACTGCCCTCGACCCGCGCCAGCAACAGCAATTGCTCCAGGGTCCGGTGCAGGCGATCCGCGCCCTCTTCGGCCCGGGCCAAGGATTGATCCCGGGCCGCGCCATCGGTCATGCGCGCCACTTGCAGGTGGGTCTTGATCGCTGTTAGTGGGCTGCGCAATTCATGGGCGGCGTCACCGGTCAGACGGCGTTCCCGTTCGATGGTCTTGCCGATGCGCTGGAACAGCTGATTCTGGGTGTCCAGCAACGGTTGCAGTTCGCTGGGCAGCGGCTGGATTTGCAAGGGTTCGAGAGAATCGGCGCTGCGGCGCATCAAGGCATCACGCATGCGATTCAGCGGCGCCAGCCCCTGGCCGATCCCCAGCCAGAGCAGGCACAGGCAGCCGAGCAAGGCCACGCCCACCGGTACCGAAGCGGCCAGCAGGATCGACATGTTCAGCGCCTCACGCTCGATCTGCCGGTCGGCGGTGGTGATGCGCACGTCGCCGCGGGCCAGGGTGAAACTGCGCCACGGCGCACCGTCGATCATCTGGTCGTGGAAGCCCATCTTCTCGGCTTCCAGGGTTTGTTGCGGATCGGTGTGACTGCGGGCGAGGATTTCGCCACGTAGCGAACTGACCTGACAGGCCATGCCACCAGGGATATTCAGTTGTTCAGCGCTGAAATGGGTGCCTTCGCCCTTGCTCGGCAATGGCGGCAATTGCTCCATCAGGCCGGCGACCATCCGCGCCGAAGCCACCAGGCGCTGGTCGAGGGAAAACATCATCTGATTGCGCAGGTCGCTGAGCATCCAGGCCGCCGCCAACGCCCAGATCAGGGCAAAAGCGGCGCCGAGTGTCAGGCTCAGGCGCAAACGCAGGCTCATCACTTTTTCAATTCCTCTGCGCCATCGGCCGGCCCCAGGCGATAGCCCAGGCCGCGCACCGTCTCGACAATGCCATTGCCGAGTTTGCGCCGCAGGTGATGGATATGCACATTGAGAGCGTTGCTTTCCAGCTCATCGTTAAAACCATAAACGCTGTCTTTCAGTTGCTCGGTCGACAGCACGCGGCCCCGGTTATGCAACAAAGCCTGCAACAGCGACTGCTCACGACGGGAAAGGTCCACCGGCTGGCCGCCAAGCATGGTTTCGCGGCTGCTTGGGTCGTAGGTCAGACGACCGTGCTCGATCAGGTTGACGCTACGCCCCGCCACCCGTCGCAGCAGGGTGTGCAGGCGCGCGGCGAGTTCGCGCAGGTCGAAAGGCTTGAGCAAGTAATCGTCGGCACCGGCTTGCAAGCCGTCAACGCGGTCGGTGACTGAATCCCGGGCGGTGAGGATCAGCACCGGGATTTCCAGACCGCTGTGACGCAATTGCTGCAACAGCTTCAAACCGTCTTCATCGGGCAGACCGAGGTCGAGCACCATCACATCGAACTCGGCGACCTTGAGCATCGCCCGGGCAGACGATGCGGTGGCGACATGCTCTACCGTCAGGCCTTGAGCGGTGAGGCCGGCGACAATGCCGCTGGCGATCAACTCGTCGTCTTCGCAAACCAGTACGTGCATGGTGAGACCTGTTGAAAAAAAGGTGATTAGGCCGGGGGCCGATTAAGCGGACATTATGCCGCAAGCGCCATTGCCACAAGGCCACTGTGGTTAATCATCGGTTAATCGCCGCCTCCCATTGTGCACCTCACTTGCACAGGGATAAGGCTTACCCATGCGTCGACTGTTTTTGTTTTTTGTTCTCTTGATCTCGGGTGTGGCCCAGGCAGGGACCAATCCGTTCGAGACCAAACCTGAATTTTTGCCGGTGGAAAAAGCGTTCGTCTTCACGTCCGAGCGACTTGAGTCGGGCGAAACCCAGCTCTATTGGCAGATCGCCGACGGCTATTACCTGTATCAGAAACGCCTGAAATTCGATGGCTTGCCCGCTGAGCACCATCCCGCATTACCTGAAGGCGAAGCGCACAGCGATGAGTTCTTCGGCGAACAGCAGGTCTATCGTCAGGGTCTGGAACTGAAGATTCCGGCCGGTGCCGCCGGGCAAGTCAAAGTGGGCTTCCAGGGCTGTGCCGACGCCGGTTTGTGTTATCCGCCGCACACTCAGGTCGTGGATCTGGGCGGCACATCCGCTATCGCTGCAACAAACGAAGCACCGGACCAAGCCCTGGCCAGCGGCCTGCAACAACGGGCGCTGGGCTGGAGTTTGCTGGTGTTCTTCGGTCTGGGACTGTTGCTGGCCTTCACGCCTTGCTCGTTGCCGATGCTGCCGATTCTGGCCGGTTTGATCGTCGGCAGTGGCGCCACACCCAAGCGCGGTTTCGCCTTGGCCACCAGCTACGTCGTGAGCATGGCGCTGGTGTATGCGGCGATGGGCGTGCTGGCCGCAATGCTCGGGGCAAATTTGCAGGCGTTGTTGCAAAACCCTTGGTTGCTGGGCAGTTTCGCGGCTGTATTTGTGTTGCTGGCGTTGCCGATGTTCGGCTTCTTCGAGTTGCAACTGCCGGTGGCCGTGCGTGATCGATTGGAAAATGTCTCGCGCAATCAACGCGGCGGCAGCCTGTTCGGTGCCGGTGTGTTGGGCGCTTTGTCCGGTTTGCTGGTGGGTCCGTGCATGACCGCCCCGCTGGCGGGCGCCTTGCTCTACATCGCGCAAAGCGGCAATGCGCTGCATGGCGGGCTGATTCTGTTCACCATGGGCATCGGTATCGGTGTACCGCTGCTGTTGTTGGTCACCGTCGGCAATCGCTTCCTGCCCAAACCCGGCGCGTGGATGAACCTGCTCAAGGGCGTATTTGGTTTCCTGTTCCTCGCCACCGCGTTGCTGATGCTGCGCCCCGTGCTGGACGAATCACTGTGGATTGGTCTGTGCGGTGCGTTGCTGTTGATTGCCGCGTACAGCGCCTGGAAGCAGTCGGAAGGTTTCGGTCGCGTCGCCCATGTGTTCGGCGCCAGCTCACTCTTGCTGGGTATGTGGGGCAGCCTGCTGATGATCGGCGCCGCCGGCGGCAGCGATGACTTGGTGAAGCCATTGCAGGTCTACAGCGCTGCAAATTCCAGCAGCGCCGTCAACCCGGTCGGGCACGACGCATTCACCACGATCAAGGATCCGGCAGCTCTGCAACGGGAGCTCGATGCGGCACAGGCTCAAGGCCAATGGGTGCTGCTGGACTACTACGCCGACTGGTGCGTGTCGTGCAAGGTCATGGAAAAACAGGTGTTCGGCAAAGCCCACGTACTGGAGGCCTTGAGCGATGTGCGCTTGCTACGGCTGGATGTCACCGCCGACAATGCCGCCAGCCGCGAACTGCTCGGCCGTTATAAAGTGCCGGGGCCACCGAGCCTGCTGTGGATCGGCGCCGACGGCATCGAGCGTCGCAGCCAGCGCATCACCGGTGAGGTCGATGCCGGCACCTTTCTGCAACGCTGGACCACTACCCGAGACGCCCGTTAATGCTGACCTTTACCCTCGGCACTTTTGCCATCGCGCTTAATCACCTGCTGCTGATCAGTGCCCTGGCGCTGGCGACCTTCGTCGGCTGGCGGGTGGCCAAGCGCGGCGGCGAGAATCCGGAGTCGGTGCTGTTCAGCCTGTTCCTGCTGGGCTTGCTGGCTGCCCGGGTCGGTTTCGTGGCCGTTTACTGGGCCCATTATCGCAATGACCCCTGGCAGATCATCGACCTGCGCGACGGCGGTTTCCTCGCCTGGCCCGGTGTGATCGTGCTGCTGCTGGCCGCGTTGTATCGAGGCTGGCGCCGCCCGGGCTTGCGCCGGCCGTTGGGCTTTGGCGTGGCCAGCGGCCTGGCGTTCTGGTTGCTGGCGACCTTCTCCCTGACCCTTTACGAACAAGGCACACGCCTGCCGGAAATCACCCTGCGCAATGCCGCCGGTGAAACCGTGCAACTGGCGGACTACAAGGGCGGCCCGTTGGTGATCAATCTCTGGGCCACCTGGTGTCCGCCGTGCCGCCGGGAAATGCCGGTACTGGAAAACGCCCAGCAACACCGTCCGGACCTGACGTTCCTGTTCGTCAATCAGGCTGAAAGCATGCAAAGCGTCAGTACGTTTCTGGAAACCCAGGGCCTGAGCCTGTCCAACGTGCTGTTCGACGGCAGTGGCCGATTGGGCCAGGCCGTCGGCTCCATGGCGTTGCCGACTACGCTGTTCTATAGCCCCGACGGTCGCCTGCTGGGCAGCCATCTGGGCGAGCTGTCGGAAGCGAGCCTGGCCCGCGCCCTGGAAAACTTCGACACCCCGAATCCTGCCGTACCGGCCACCTCTTCAAGGAAACTGCCATGCCCCGCCTCCTTCACCTGCTGACGTTGACCCTGGGCGCCGCCCTGCTGCATTTACCGTCAGTGCAGGCCGCCGAAGAATTGCCCGAAGCGATCAAGAAAATCGAAGCCAAGGGAGCGAAAATCGTCGGCCAATTCGACGCACCCGACGGCTTGCGCGGTTATGCGGCGCAGTACCAGAACCGGGGCATGGCGTTGTACCTGACCCCGGATGGCAAGCACGTGCTGCTCGGCAATCTGTACGACGCCGACGGCAACGACCTGAGCAGCGCGCCGTTGCAGAAGCTGGTTTACGCGCCGCTGGCCAAGGAAATCTGGGGCAAGCTGGAAGCCAGCAACTGGATCGGCGACGGGAAGAAAGATGCCCCGCGGATCGTGTACCTGTTCAGCGATCCGAACTGCCCTTATTGCAATATGTTCTGGGAACAGGCGCGGCCATGGGTCGAGGCGGGCAAGGTGCAGTTGCGGCACATCATGGTCGGCATCATTCGCGAAGACAGTCCGGGGAAATCGGCTGCACTGCTGGCCGCCAAGGATCCGCAGAAAGCGCTGGAAGACCATGAGAAATCAGGCAAGGACAGCTCGCTAAAAGCCCTGAAAAACGTGCCCCCGGCGATTCAGGCGAAGCTGGCGGCCAACATGCAGTTGATGGAAGACCTGGAGCTGCAGGCCACCCCGGCAATTTTCTACATGGACGGCAAGGGCGAGCTGCAACAACAGCAAGGCGCGCCGTCGCCGGACAAGCTGGTGCAAATTCTCGGGCCTAAGTAGCTCTTTCTGATAGGGCGTTGGTGGATTCACTGACGTCTTCGCGAGCAAGCCCGCTCCCACAGGGGAATGCATTCCAATGTGGGAGCGAGCCTGCTCGCGATTGCGTCTATGTGACCAACTAATTTCTCTGCGCTAGAAACTCAAGCAGCGTCTCGGTGACAAACTGCGGATTCTCCAGATTGGAGATATGCCCCGCTTCCGGCACCAGCAAAAATGGGCAACCGATCAACCCGGCCATCTCCCTTGTCTCCGATGGCGGTCGCGGTTTGTCCTGATCACCGCACATCAGCAGCGTGGTGTCAGGATTCAACTCGCCCAGTCGCGGCAACAGATCATCGCGCCCAAACGTAATTCGCCCCATCGGCACGATGCTCTCACGCAGACGCTCTGGCGACAGCGCGGCCAGTTTGGCGCGGAAGTCCTGATACAGCGCCGACTGCGGATCGATGCCCGGACGGAAGAAGATCGGCACGACGATATCGAGTAACTGTGGCGCGATCACGCCGGCGTCTTC
This sequence comes from Pseudomonas sp. PDM25, assembly GCF_019219045.1. Taxonomy (NCBI): domain Bacteria; kingdom Pseudomonadati; phylum Pseudomonadota; class Gammaproteobacteria; order Pseudomonadales; family Pseudomonadaceae; genus Pseudomonas; species Pseudomonas sp. PDM25. Next base: position 256,012 of record NZ_JAHUWL010000009.1, on the reverse strand, counting down.
GATCTGTTTGAACAGCGAGAAATAGTATTGGCGAGTCGGTTCCGGCTCGACGCCGACGTAGGTGTCCATCAGCACCAGACCGTTGATGCGCTGCGGCGCCGACAGCGCCAGACGCACGCCCCACATGCCACCGACTGAAAGACCGACCAGCGTGACACGGTCGATGTCCAGGTGATCGAGCAACGCCAGTGCCTGGCGCGCAATGTCATCCAGCGAGTGCGTACCTTGGGGTAGCGGCCCGGATTCACCGTGGCCCCAGAGGTCCAGAGCAATTACCCGGTAATGCTGCGACAGAGCGGCGATCTGCGGCGCCCACATGGCCTGGTCCCACAGATAACTGCCGGCCAGCAGAACGGCAGGGCCGGTGCCTTGATCAATGTAGTGAAGGGGTTGTCCGTCTATTGTTGCGAAGGGCATCAGCTGTCTCCTCACCAAAAATGGAGCAGGCAGACTGGGCTGCGGTGGCTCTACAGTCAACCTTGTGGCGTTTGTGCCAGGGCTTGATCGCCCACGCGCAGGTGGCCAATGCTCTGACCGCGAGGGCTGCCGGCCACGAACAGCGTCGTATTAGTTCAACTTCTCATTTGACAATAATTATCATTAAGAATAATTTGTCGCTCGATGTGTTGGACGGCCCAGCCCCCGCTTGCCGTCCTGCCAACCTATTTGCAGCAAGGTGATTTCCAATGACGGAACAAGTGTCCACAAGCACGTGCGATTCACCGCTACTTCAGGCATTCGTCGACAATCGACTGATTCTGGTCACGATCGCAGCCCGCATTACCGGCTGCCGGTCGCGTGCAGAAGACGTGGTGCAGGATGCGTTCTTCCGGCTGCAATCAGCGCCGCAGATCACGTCCTCGTTCAAGGCTCAGCTCAGCTACCTGTTTCAGATCGTGCGCAATCTGGCGATCGATCACTACCGCAAACAGGCGCTGGAGCAGAAGCACTCGGGCCCTGAAGAGGAAGGCCTGAACGTGGTGATTCAAGGTGCTTCGCCGGAAACCTCGCACATCAACTTCTCGACGCTGCAACACATCGCCGACGCGCTGACCGAGCTGCCCAGCCGCACCCGCTACGCTTTCGAGATGTATCGCCTGCACGGCGTGCCGCAAAAGGACATCGCCAAGGAGCTTGGCGTCTCGCCGACCCTGGTGAACTTCATGATTCGCGATGCGCTGGTTCATTGCCGCAAGGTGTCGGGGAGTCGTGTGGATGCTTTTGCTCGTCGTTAATATCTGAAATTTGCGTCGCGGTGATTTTCCTCACCCTCGAATCAGGGCTTACCCACCGGTACCAGGGCAATTTTGTAGGGATCGAAAATCTTCAGCATTTGGCCGTTATCCCTCAACCCCTGCAGCAATTTGGCAAACGTCTCGCCGCTGATCGGTGCCATCGGGCGGAGGATGGCGTAGTGGTGATAGACCTGATCGATGCGTTGCGACACCAGCAACTGCTCGCCGACTTTCTCGTTACGCAGCAGATAATCGCTCAGATAGGAGCGAGTCACCAAGGCAATATCCGCTCGTCCACGCAGCACCATCAGCAAGTTGCTGTCGTGGGAATAGGTCAGCGTGGCGTTGTAGGAGTCGGCCAGATACTTGGGATCGGCATTGAAATTGGCAAACTCGTAGTGATAGCCGCTGTACAGCGCCAAGCGCTTGCCCGCCAGGTCCTTGAAGTAATTCTCGTCGCGATCGGGTTTCTTCTGCGCGACAAAGATTTCTGCATCTTCCAGGCCCATGTCGACGTCGGTATGCGGAATATCCTTCCAGCCCCAGTCCGGGTTCTCGAAAATCGCCATATCGACCCGGCCTTCCTTGAAGTCGTTGAAACGTCGAGGAATGGAGGTGGGCACCAATACAAACTGATAATCGGTTTGCAACTGATTCAGCGCTTCCACCAGTTGCGGCAACAGACCGGTGTCGGCACCGGACTCCGGGCGCACGGTATAGGGTGGAAAATGCGCGGCACCGACCCGCACCTGTTGTGCAGCCTGAGACGGCAACACGAAGCACACCGCAAGCGTCGCTAGCAAAAGCCGCGAAGCCGTCCGAATTGGCGAAGACATCAAAACAATCCACTCCCCAAAAAAATACGCTTCAATGCATTCAAGCTAGGCGGTTTCCGCGACTTAGCCAGTTTCCTTTGACCTGAACAAACTATTGCTTCTCTTCCAGCACCAGAATCAACGCCTCATCGGCCAATTGATCGAGGCTCATGCTGCCGCCTGCGCGAAACCAGGTGGTGGTCCAGGACAATGCACCGGTCAGAAAACGGCGGGTGATGAACACATCCCCGCGGATAAAACCGGCCTCTTTGGCCTCACCCAGCACCTGAAGCCAGAGTTCTTCATAAATGTCGCGCAGCGCCAACACCTGCGCCTGCCCGTCTGCGGACAGCGAACGCCATTCATACACCAACACCGCCATGGCCTCGCCGCTGCCGCCCATGATCGACTGCAATTCACAACGAATCAGCGCCAGTACCCGCTCGCGCACACTGCCGGCTTCGGCCAGGGCTGCACGCATCAACGCAGTGTTATAGCGAATGGTTTCTTCCATCACCGCCCGCAGGATCTCGTCCTTGCTCTTGAAGTGATGAAAAATACTGCCGGACTGAATCCCCACGGCGCCGGCCAGATCGCGCACGGTGGTGCGTTCGTAACCTTTGTTGCGGAACAGGTGAGCCGCCACTTGCAGCAGTTTGCCGCGGGCGCTGTCCGGGTCGGTCAATTGGCCGCTGTCGACCAATTCGCGCATCACCCTCAGGGCTTTTTGCTCGTCCACCCGTTCTCTCCTACAGTCGATCAATCAAGTACGCCGCTCGCCGCTAAACCTGCGGGGTTGCGCGGGCAATTTAAGCTGGCCGGCGCGACCAAGCAAGCGCTCGGGCAGAAGATATTTATGCCGTTTACAAACCAAGCGCTTGCTTGGTAGTCTCGATGCACTTCTATCGCAGGTGAGTATGGAGTTGACTGTGCCCAAAACAATCCGCATCGGTTGCGCCAGCGCCTTTTGGGGCGACACCTCGACCGCCGCCGCGCAATTGGTAGAAGGTGGGCGTCTGGATTATCTGGTCTTCGATTATCTGGCCGAGGTTACGATGTCGATCATGGCCGGTGCGCGGATGAAAGACCCTCTGGCCGGTTACGCCAGCGACTTCATCGAAGTCCTCAGCCCGCTGTTGGCTCAACTGGCCGAACAGAAAATCCGCGTCATCAGCAACGCCGGCGGGGTCAATCCGCAAGCCTGCGCCGCCGCCCTCCAAGCGGCCTGCGACAAGGCCGGAGTGGCGCTGAAAATCGCCGTGCTGCTGGGCGATGACTTGCAGCCGCAACTCAAACAGCTGAGCCGCCGCGGTATCCATGAAATGTTCAGCGGCGCCCCTCTGCCGCCGATGTGTGTCTCGACCAACGCCTACCTCGGCGCACCGGGCATCGTCGAAGCCCTGCGGCAGGGCGCCGACATCGTCATCACCGGACGCGTGGTCGACAGCGCCGTGGTCAGCGCCGCGCTGGTGCATGAATTCGGCTGGTCCTGGCACGACTACGACAAACTCGCCCAGGCCGCATTGGCCGGGCACCTGATCGAATGCGGCGCCCAGTGCACCGGCGGCAACTTTACCGATTGGCGCGAGGTGCCCGACTACGAACACATCGGCTTCCCCATCGTCGAAGTCAACGCCGACAGCCAGTTCATCGTCAGCAAACCCGAAGGCTCCGGCGGACTGGTCACACCCCTGACGGTCGGCGAGCAGATGCTGTATGAAATCGGTAACCCGCAGGCGTATCTGCTGCCGGACGTGGTCTGCGATTTCACTGAAGTCAAACTCGTGCAACAAGGCAAAAACGCGGTCCAGGTGCACGGCGCAAAAGGCTTGCCACCGACCGATCAGTACAAGGTCAGCGCGACGTACCCGGACGGTTTCCGCTGCACCGCCAGTTGCCTGATCGCCGGGATCGATGCGGTCGACAAGGCGCGTCGAGTCAGCGAAGCCATCATCAACAAGACCTCGGAAATCTTCAGTCAGCGCGGTTGGCCACCCTACAGCGAAGTGAACATCGAACTGCTCGGCAGCGAGGCCACTTACGGCCCCCACGGTCAGCGTCAGGACAGCCGTGAAGTGGTGATCAAACTCGCGGTGCGCCATCCGGGGAAACAGGCGTTGATTGTGTTCTCCCGGGAGATCGCCCAGGCCGCCACCGGCATGGCGCCAGGGCTGACCGGGATTGTCGGTGGACGGCCGACGGTGTATCCGCTGATCCGGCTGTTCTCGTTCCTTATCGACAAAACCGCCTGCACGCTGGACATTGATATCAAGGGCCAGCGCCACCCCTGCGCCTTGCCCGCCGTTGATGTGCTCGACACCGCCGACCTGCCCGTGGCGTGCGCCCCACCGAAACCCTCTGGCCGGGCCGATGCCAGCGTGGCCCTGGTCAAACTCGCCGTGGCGCGCTCCGGTGACAAGGGTAACCACAGCAACATCGGCGTCATGGCCCGCGAGCCGGAGTACCTGCCGTGGATTGCCGAAGCCTTGACGCCGGCAGTGATCGTCGACTGGATGAGTCATGTCCTCGACCCGATCCACGGACGTGTCGAACGCTGGTACCTGCCGGGCACCCACAGCCTTAATTTTCTGCTGGAAAACGCCCTGGGAGGCGGTGGCGTGGCCAGCCTGCGGATCGATCCGCAAGGCAAAGCCTTCGCCCAGCAACTGCTGGAAATCCAGATCCCGGTGCCTCAGCGCATCGCCGACCAGGTCAACTAGAGGACTGTCGCCATGGCTTACGATTCGATTTTCAAAGCCGGTTTGTTTGCAGGCCAAAACATCATCGTCACCGGTGGCGGCAGCGGCATCGGCCGTTGCACCGCTCACGAACTGGCGGCCCTCGGCGCCCATGTGCTGCTGCTCGGGCGCAAGGCTGACAAGCTGAAAAACGTCACGGCCGAGATTACCGAAGATGGCGGCAAGGCTGACTGGATGGTCTGCGATATTCGTGAGGAAGAAACAGTCAAGCATGTGATCAGCGAGTTGATCCGCAAGCACGGACCGATTCACGGCCTGGTCAACAATGCCGGCGGGCAGTACCCGTCGCCGTTGGCGTCGATCAATCAAAAAGGCTTCGATACGGTGTTGCGCACCAACCTGATGGGCGGCTTCCTGATGGCCCGGGAAGTGTTCAACCAGTCCATGAGCAAACATGGCGGCGCCATCGTCAACATGCTCGCCGACATGTGGGGCGGCATGCCCGGCATGGGCCACTCGGGCGCGGCGCGTTCAGGCATGGACAACCTCACCAAGACCGCCGCGTTTGAATGGGGTTATGCCGGGGTGCGGGTCAACGCCGTGGCGCCGGGCTGGATCGCGTCCAGTGGCATGGACACCTACGAAGGCGCGTTCAAAGCGGTGATCCCGACCTTGCGCGAGCACGTTCCATTGAAACGCATCGGCACCGAATCGGAAGTCAGCGCGGCGATCGTTTTCCTGCTCAGCCCGGCCGCGGCGTTTATCAGCGGCAGCACCTTGCGCATCGACGGCGCCGCCAGCCTGGGCGGGCGCGCCTGGCCGATACACAAGGCGCAGATCAGCGATTCGTATAACGGTTTCCACCGTGCCTACCTGCCTGACGTGCTCAAGGACAAGGAATAATTCATGCCGGTGATTCAGTCGCAAGTGGACCCGTTCAGTGAACAGTTCGCCCGCAATCGCGCGGCGATGCTGGTCGGCATCGAGCACGTCCGCCAGCTCGAACAGAACTTGCTGAACAAGGCGGCCGAAGCCAAACCCAGGTTCGACAAACGCGGCCAATTATTGCCCCGCGAACGCCTCAATCTGCTGCTGGACCCTGGCGCACCGTTCCTCGAACTGGCGAGCCTGGCGGGCTACAAGCTGCATGACGACAAGGACGGCAGTTCGGCTGGCGGCGGGTTGATCGCCGGGATCGGCTACGTGTCCGGCGTGCGCGTGTTGGTGGTGGCAAACAACAGCGCAATCAAGGGCGGGACCATTTCCCCCAGCGGTTTGAAAAAATCCCTGCGCCTGCAACAGATCGCCATGGAGAACAAACTGCCGGTCATTACCCTGGCCGAAAGCGGTGGCGCCAACCTCAATTACGCGGCGGAGATTTTCGTCGAAGGCGCCCGCAGCTTTGCCAATCAGGCGCGGATGTCGGCCATGGGCCTGCCGCAAATCACCGTGGTCCATGGCTCGGCCACGGCGGGTGGCGCCTATCAGCCAGGGTTGTCGGATTATGTGGTGGTGGTGCGTGGCAAGGCCAAGCTGTTTCTGGCCGGCCCGCCGCTGCTCAAGGCTGCCACCGGCGAAGTCGCCACCGATGAAGCACTAGGGGGCGCCGAGATGCATGCGCAGATCGCCGGCACCGCTGAATACCTGGCCGAGAACGATGCCGACGGCGTGCGCTTGGTGCGCGAGATTGTCGGCCTGCTGCGCTGGAACGATCAGCTGCAATGGCTACCCGAACGTCACTGGGAAGAACCGCTCTACCCCATCGATGAGTTGCTCGGGCTGATTCCCGACGATGCGAAAAAACCTTACGACGTGCGCGAAATCATCGCGCGGATAGCCGACGGCTCGAACTTTCTCGAATTCAAGGGCGAGTTCGATCAGCAAACCGTCTGCGGCCATTTGCAGATTCAAGGCCGCGCCTGCGGGTTCATTGGCAACAATGGGCCGATCACGCCCAAGGGTGCGAGCAAGGCCGCGCAGTTCATTCAGCTCTGCGACCAGAGCAAGACCCCGTTGCTGTTCTTCCACAACACCACCGGGTTCATGGTCGGCACCGAGTCGGAGCAGCAAGGCGTGATCAAACACGGCGCGAAAATGATTCAAGCGGTGGCCAACGCCCGGGTGCCTAAACTGACCATCGTCGTCGGTGGTTCCTACGGCGCCGGCAACTACGCGATGTGCGGCCGCGGCCTCGACCCGCGCTTCATTTTCGCCTGGCCCAACAGCCGCACGGCGGTGATGGGCGGCGCCCAGGCCGGCAAAGTGCTGAGGATCGTCACCGAGGCCAAGCAGGCCAAGGACGGTCTGGTGCCCGACCCGAAAATGCTCGACATGCTGGAACAGGTCACCGCGCAGAAACTCGACAGCCAGTCCACCGCACTGTACGGCAGCGCCAGCCTGTGGGACGACGGGTTGATCGATCCTCGCGATACTCGGACCTTGCTCGGGTACTTGCTGGATATTTGTCATGAGGCTGAAGTGCGGCCGCTGCAATCCAACAGTTTTGGTGTAGCCCGCTTTTGATTAGATCGTTCCCACGCTCTGCGTGGGAATGCAGCCAGGGACGCTCCGCGTCCCAAGAGCGGACGCAGAGCGTGGGAACGATCGGGAAGACACGGCAACGATCCGTTATTCAGGAGAACAATAAGAATGATCTTCAGCCAGGAACACGAAGCACTGCGCCGCACTGTCCGCCAATTCGTCGATCACGAGATCAATCCTCACGTCGAGGAGTGGGAAAAGGCCGGGCGCTTTCCGATCCACGAGCTCTTCCGCAAGGCCGGCGACCTCGGCTTGCTGGGGATTTCAAAACCGGAAAAGTTTGGCGGCATGGGGCTCGATTACAGCTATTCGATCGTCGCGGCTGAAGAGTTCGGCACCATCCACTGCGGCGGCATTCCGATGTCCATCGGCGTGCAGACCGACATGTGCACCCCGGCCCTCGCCCGCTTCGGCTCCGATGAACTGCGTGAAGAGTTCCTGCGGCCGGCGATCACTGGCGAGCAGGTCGGCTGCATCGGTGTTTCCGAAGTCGGCGCCGGTTCCGACGTGGCCGGTTTGAAAACCACCGCCCGTAAAGACGGCGACGACTACGTGATCAACGGCAGCAAGATGTGGATTACCAACTCGCCGAGCGCGGACTTCATCTGCCTGCTGGCCAACACCTCAGACGACAAACCGCACATCAACAAGTCGCTGATCATGGTGCCGATGAACACCCCCGGCATCAGCCTCAGTTCGCACCTGGACAAGCTCGGCATGCGCAGTTCGGAAACCGCTCAGGTGTTTTTCGACAACGTGCGCGTGCCGCAACGCAACCGCATCGGCCATGAAGGCGCGGGGTTCATGATGCAGATGCTGCAGTTCCAGGAGGAACGGCTGTTCGGCGCGGCAAACATGATCAAGGGCCTGGAGTACTGCGTCGACAGCACCATCGAGTACTGCAAGGAACGTAAAACCTTCGGCAGTGCGCTGATCGACAATCAGGTCATCCATTTCCGCCTGGCCGAACTGCAAACCGAAATCGAATGCCTGCGGGCATTGGTCTATCAGGCCACCGAGCAGTACATCAAAGGCCAGGACGTTACCCGTCTGGCGTCGATGGCCAAACTCAAGGCCGGGCGTCTGGGCCGGGAAGTCAGCGACAGCTGCCTGCAATATTGGGGCGGCATGGGCTTCATGTGGGATAACCCGGTGGCCCGCGCTTACCGTGACGTGCGGCTGGTGTCGATCGGCGGCGGTGCCGACGAAATCATGCTGGGGATCATCTGCAAACTCATGGGCATCCTGCCGGGGAAAAACAAATGAGCGCCCTGCCGGTTTGCCAAACCTTGTTGCTGGAGTCGCATAACGGCGTCCTGCACATCACCCTCAACCGCCCCGAAAGCCGCAATGCCATGAGCCTGTTGATGGTCGCGGAACTGCGTGCCGTGCTGTTGGCCGTGCGCGATGACCGTGAGATTCGGGCCTTGGTGATCGGTGGCGCGGGCGGGCATTTTTGCGCCGGTGGCGACATCAAGGACATGGCCAACGCACGCGCTCAAGGCCCGAGTGCCTATCGCGATTTGAATCGCGCGTTCGGTGCGCTGCTGCAAGAGGTGCAACACGCGCCGCAAGTGGTGATCACGGTGCTGCAAGGCGCGGTGCTCGGCGGTGGTTTGGGTCTGGTCTGCGTCAGCGACGTCGCCTTGGCCGATCACCAGGCGCAATTTGGTCTGCCGGAAACCAGCCTCGGTCTGCTACCCGCGCAAATCGCGCCGTTCGTAGTACAGCGCATCGGCCTGACCCAGACTCGCCGACTGGCGCTGACCGCGGCACGTTTCGATGGCACACACGCACGGCGCATGGGCTTGGTGCATTTTGTCGAGCATGACGCGCAAGCGTTGGCCGAGCGTCTCGATGAAATTCTGGCCCATGTGTTGTGCTGTGCGCCGGAGGCCAATGCGACGACCAAAAAGCTGTTGCTCGCGAGTGCCGGACAGCCATCGAATGCGTTGCTGGATGAAGCGGCCGACTGGTTCAGCGAGGCGGTGACCGGGGCTGAAGGTATTGAGGGGACCATGGCCTTCGTGCAAAAGCGTAAGCCGGGCTGGGCGCCTTAAGAGCATCGTCGGAACGCCGCCCGGAGCAAGCCCGCTCCCACAGGGAAATGCATTTCAAATGTGGGAGCGGGCTTGCTCGCGAAGAGGCCATCACATCCACCGCAAACCCCAATGGAATACCCCATGCCCGGACTCAGAAAAATCCTGATCGCCAACCGCGGTGAAATCGCCTGCCGCATCCAGCGCACCGCCCAGGCCCTGGGCTATCGCACGGTCGCGGTGTTCAGCGATGCCGACGCCGATGCCCTGCACGTGCAACTGGCCGACGAAGCCGTGAACATCGGCCCGGCCCCGGTGCAGCAGTCCTATCTGAATATCCCGGCCATTCTCGACGCCGCCCGGCGCACGGGCGCTGACGCCATCCATCCAGGCTACGGCTTCCTCTCGGAAAACGCCGGGTTCGCCCGCGCCTGCCAGGATGCCGGCATCACCTTCATCGGCCCCAGTCCCGACGCCATCGAACTGATGGGCAGCAAACGCCTGTCGAAACTCGCCATGCTCGATGCCGGTGTGCCGTGCATCAAGGGTTATCAGGGCGAAGAACAGGACGACGCCACCCTGAGCCGCGAAGCCGCACGCATCGGCTATCCGCTGATGATCAAGGCCAGTGCCGGCGGTGGCGGACGTGGCATGCGCCTGGTGCACAAGGCCAATGATTTGCTCGAACAACTGCGCACCGCCCGCTCCGAAGCGCTGCATGGGTTTGGCAGTGAGGAACTGATTCTTGAGCAAGCGCTGATCGACCCGCGTCACGTCGAAGTTCAACTGTTCGGCGACCAGCACGGTAACCTGATCTACCTTGGCGAGCGCGACTGCTCGATCCAGCGTCGCCATCAAAAAGTCATCGAAGAAGCGCCCTGCCCGGTGATGACCGCCGAGTTGCGTCAGGCCATGGGCGAAGCGGCGCTCAAGGCAGGTCGCGCAGTGAATTACGTCGGCGCTGGCACCGTCGAGTTCCTGCTGGATGCGCGCGGACAGTTTTACTTTCTGGAGATGAACACCCGACTCCAGGTGGAGCACCCGGTGACCGAATTGATCACCGGCCTCGATCTGGTGGCCTGGCAGTTGCACGTCGCCGAAGGACTGCCGCTGCCCTTGCGACAGGAGCAGGTCCAGCTTAGTGGCCATGCCATGGAAGTCCGTTTGTACGCCGAAGATCCGGCACACGGTTTTCTGCCGCAAACCGGTCGCATCACCGCCTGGGAGCCGGCGTTGCAGAGCGGCGTGCGGATCGATCATGGCTTGATCGAAGGCCAGACAGTCAGCCCGTTTTATGACCCGATGCTGAGCAAGATCATCGCCCACGGCGCCACCCGCGAAGAAGCCCGGCGCAAATTACTGCGGGCGGTGCAGGACAGCGTGCTGCTCGGCGTGCAGAGCAATCAGCGCTTGCTTGCCGACCTGCTCGAACACCCGCAGTTCATCAGTGGCGAATTCAGTACCGGGTTCATCCAGACTCACTTTGCCGAGCATCCTTGCCTGCATGCGCATGTGCCGAGCGCCGAAGAACTGGCCATCGCTGCTGCATTGTTCTATCAGGCCTCGGCGCAGGTTCATCACGCGCCACTGGCCGGTTGGCGCAACAATGCCAGCGTGCCGTTGCTCTATCGAATCGGCCTTGAGGATCAGGATTGGCCGGTGGAATTGAACGCTATGCCAGGTGAACCGTATCGGATTCAAGTCGCCACAACGCCTTTTGAATTGAAGATCATCCAGTGCGACGGACGCTGGGCCAGCCTGGACATCAACGGTATCCGGCGACGTCATGCTTACCGTCTTGAGGCCGGGCAACTCTGGCTGTTCACCCGCCCCGGCAGTGTGCGACTGGTGGACCGGACGCAGGCCTTGGTCAGCAGCCAGGCCAGCGTCAGCTCCGGCACCCTCAAGGCCCCGATGGATGGGGCGATCGTCGACGTGCTGGTGGCTGAGGGCAGCCCGGTCAGTAAAGGCCAGTTATTGGTAGTGCTGGAGGCCATGAAAATGGAGCATCCGCTCAAGTCGGGCATCGACGGCGTGCTCAAACGCTTGCAGGTCAGGGTCGGTGACCAGGTGAAAAATCGTCAGATTTTGTTGGAGGTCGAATAAGCCGCTAGGCGGATCCGCCGGGTTTGGCTACGCTCAAGCCCTATCAGGACGCGGATACCAGGAACCCTGCGATGCCTCACTGGCTGGTCATTGATCTGGAAGCCACCACCGATGAGGGTGGTTGGCCAGTAACAGAAATGGAAATCATCGAAATCGGCGCCACCCTGGTGGACCGAAAAGGCCGAGAACTGGATAGTTTTCAGTGTTTCGTGCGCCCGACACGTCGGCCTTTGCTGACGCCGTTTTGCCGGCAACTGACCCACATCACCCAGGCCAATATCGACGCCGCGCAGCCTCTGAGCGAGGTTTGGGCGTCGTTCGAACACTGGCTCGGCCAGCATCACTCGCGCCTCGAAGGCTGGGTCAGTTGGGGCGATTACGATCGCAAACAGTTGGTTCAGGAGTGGGAGCGCATGCAACTCGACAGCGCCCTGAGCCGGGTGCCGCACATGAACCTCAAACAGCGCTTTGCCAAGGCTCGTCGGCTGGAGCGCCCGCTGGGACTTAACGGTGCGCTGCAACTGGTGGGCATGCAGTTCAGTGGCCAACAACATCGGGCGCTGGAAGATGCGCGCAATACCGCACGATTATTACCACTGGTTCTTCCGTCTTAGAGAGGTGACGCCGGCATGGGCCTTGTGCATACTGGCCGGCCCTTTTCAGCCCTTTTCGAGGAATCGCCCATGTTTAAAGTCAACGAGTACTTCGACGGCACCGTCAAGTCGATCGCCTTTGGCACCGCTGAAGGTCCTGCGACCATCGGCGTCATGGCACCGGGCGAATACGAATTCGGCACCAGCCAGCGTGAAATCATGCACGTGGTGTCCGGCGCCCTGACCGTCAAACTGCCGGACAGCAGCGACTGGGAAACCTTCGCCGCCGGCAGCCAGTTCAACGTGCCCGCCAACAGCAAGTTCCAACTGAAAGTGGCCGTCGACACCGCTTACCTGTGCGAATACCGCGGCTAAAACCCTGGGTTTCACAGCGACAAAAAAAATGCCCGCGTCCTTGGACTCGGGCATTTTTTTTACTCAGCTTGTCTTATTCCAGAACTGTCACCGGCATACCGACTTCAAGTTGGCCATTGCTGTCGTTGACCAGGTTCTGTCCGAACATCGCGCCGTCGGCTTCGGCACGGTATTTCTGCAACGTCGCCAGCGGTTCACGATCTTCGCTGCGCTCGCCGGTTTGCGGATCGATGGTGGTCAGAATGCAGCGTGAACACGACTTGACCACGCGGAACTCGACGTCGCCGATGCGAATGCGCTTCCAGCCATCTTCGGCATACGCCTCACTGCCCTCGATTACCAGGTTGGGCCGAAAGCGCAGCATTTCCAGCGGGCGGCCGACTTTTTGCGACAAGTCCTCCAGTGAGGCCTGTCCGATCAGCAACAGCGGAAAGCCATCGGCGAAGGCCACCTGATCATCGTCCTTGCCGTAGCCGGCCTGGGTGGTCCGTGCGCGATCAAGAGGGACTTGTACCAGGCGAGTCGGTTTGCCAATGAATTCACTGACCCAGGCACCTGCATCGTCACCGGCATCCGGTACACGCAACGTATCGCGCCAAATGGTTACGCCACGCAGTTGCGCTTCGCTGGCAGGCAAGGCGATATCGATCGGAGAGCGGCCCGGCGCGCTGAGGGTCAAGCCACCATCGGCATTCCACAACGCCGACAACTGACTCATCTGCGCCACTGCACGTTGAGTCAGAAAGCGCCCGCTGGCCTCGTCCACCAGCATCCAGCGTCGATCACCGTCCAGGCCCAGCTTGTCGAGGCTGACCTGCTGCAGGATCTCGCCCTTGCCGGATTTCAACGGATAACGATACAGCGCGCTCAGACGCAACATGGCCAGCTCCCTGGTGGATAAAAACGCCACCCTATACGAGCTTGATCGCCGAATCAAAGGCCAAAAACTGTGGGAGCGGGCTTGCTCGCGAAGGGGCCATAACATTCAACATCTTCGTTGACTGTTACACCGCCTTCGTCGGAACGCCGCCCGGACCAAGCCCGCTCCCACATGGACCGTGTTTTGGTCAGGCAGGCACTTCGTCGAGCATCAGACGCTGGCGCACCACATCGACGAGTTTGTCCGGCTGGAATTTGGAGAGGAAGTTGTCGCAGCCGACCTTCTTCACCATCGAGTCGTTGAAGCTGCCGGACAACGAGGTATGCAGAACCACATAAAGGCCACGCAGGCGCGGGTCGTTGCGGATTTCCGTGGTCAGGCGATAACCGTCCATTTCCGGCATTTCCGCGTCGGTGAAGACCATCAGCAGTTTGTCGGTCATGTTCACACCGGTATCGGCCCAGGCCTTGAGCATGTTCAGAGCCTTCAGGCCATCGCTGGCGATGTGCATCTTCACGCCCAATTGACCCAGGGTGTCGCGCAATTGCGACAGGGCCACGTTCGAGTCGTCCACCAGCAGCACTTCACGGCCACGGGCACGTTCCAGAACCGGATCGTCGAGTTTGTCGCGCGATACCTTGGCGTTGTACGGGACGATTTCCGCGAGGACTTTTTCGACGTCGATGATTTCCACCAACTGATCGTCGACCTTGCTGATAGCCGTCAAATAATGCTGACGACCGGCGCTGGCCGGCGGCGGCAGAATGGCTTCCCAGTTCATGTTGACGATACGGTCCACGCCACCGACCAGGAACGCCTGCACCGAACGGTTGTACTCGGTAACGATGATCGTACTGGTCGGGCTTGGCACCAGCGGACGCATACCGATGGCCTGGGACAGGTCGATCACTGGCAGGGTCTGGCCACGCAGATTAACCACGCCGCAGACAAACGGATGACGCTGGGGCATCAGGGTCAGTTTCGGCAGTTGCAGCACTTCCTGCACTTTGAAGACGTTGATCGCGAACAATTGACGTCCGGCCAGCCGGAACATGAGAATTTCCAGGCGATTCTCACCCACCAGTTGCGTGCGTTGGTCTACCGTGTCGAGAATGCCGGCCATCAATGACTCCTGGGCTTGTTCTGATGAATTCACTAAAGGGGGTTATCGGCTGTTTTTGCTAGACCTTGACCCCCGTGTAAAATGCCACGACCAAACATTGATGTCACATTAACATCATGCTTTACTGGCCAGGCAATTTCATCTGCCCCATTGCCTGCCGCGAGACCTCGTTTCGTTCGGTTGGTTCCCCTGTGTAAGGGATTCCCCTAGTAACAATCAGGCCCAACCTGATATTCGCAATATCCAATAGCCATTAATGTGACGCCATTCTCATTGCATGAACGGAGTCAGGCTTTTGTGTGCGATCGCAGGTAAGTGGCCATCCACCCTATCGAGTTCCCCAGCCTGCAGCCAGACAGGCTGGCGCGCGATCTCACGCCGGCATGGCAATACGGGGACGCTGATCGTCCCCGTCGACACACACGACATTCCCGCATTTGACATGACGTTGTGGAGATAAACATGCCGAACGATCGTAAAGAATGGGCTCACCGACTCCCTGAGTTTCTCGTCGAAGCAGAGACACTGCTGGTTAAAACCGAGGAATGCCTGAGTCATTTGCAACTGATCAGTAATGACAAGGACGCCATCGACTGCATGCTGAGCACCCTGCTCAAATTGGCCAACAAGGCTGATGCCCTCGCTCTGGCAGCCGTTTCGGAGTTTTCGCTGCACATTCATGGTTTGCTGAGCCATGCCCAGAATCACATGGATTTACACGACCAGGCCCTGAGTGCGCTGAAAGACTGCCTGACGTTGATCGCCTGGCAACTCGAGCTAATCGATCAGAAGACCGGCCAACTCAGCCTTGATGACAGCGAACAGACCTCCCTGATCGAAGCCTTCGCCTTTCAGGTCGGACACAGTCAGTTTCAGCCCCCCGCTAATTCCAAGCCGTTCACACTCGTTTCCTTTGCAGGTCGGCAAGCCTGAATTATCGGGCCCTATGCCGTGTTGTGAATTTTTATTGCCATGACTGCCCTTCCAACTTTGGCGGGATCATGTCGCATTTGAATATTCCCTACCTGCTTACGACAACTCGAAACAAATAAACCACTCTTGCCAGCCAACTTTTTCCATTATGGAACTGCTGTCCATAAATGCTTGTTTCCTGACTCTGCGGACACATATACCAAACGCGACCAACGGTATCTTAAGTGGTATTATGCCGCCCATTAGTTGACGTCAATTAATGGCAGAGTGACTCCAGACAGAGACCCGTCATCCACGATGCCCGGTCTTCCCGCAGCGAACATCCATTGGCTCCATCCGCTATGTACGCCAGCCTCAAGTCGATCACCCTAAGGCTACCCACCCCAAAAAACGCGCGCCTGGTCACGCTTGTGTTGTGTACCTGTTCGGCGCTTGGCTGCCTGCTGATTTATAGCCTGTCCACTCGCCTGCCGCTGAGTCTGCTGGTACTCAATATCGCCGCATTGGCCTGCGTCTGGGTACAGCATTGTCTTTCGCGCAAGTCGATAAAGTTTCAACCCCAGGAGTTGGCTGACCGGCTGTTGGAGGTTCAGGAAAACGAACGTCGCCGGCTCAGTCGGGAACTGCATGACGACATCGGCCAATTGCTGACCGCGGCAAAACTTCAAAGCGACTGGCTCAAACGCCGAATGCCCGAAGAACTTCAGGGCCAGTGTTCGGTGCTCTGCGACACGCTGGAAGAAACCCTGGCCAAAGTGCGAGACGTATCGGCCATTCTCAATCCGAGGCAGCTGACCAGTCTCGGGCTGGAAGCCAGTCTGCGGGCGCATTTACTCAAGACGCTGGCCAACACGCCGGTGCACTGGAGCCTGGAATGCCATCAGCGTTTGGCCGGCATACCGGAGGAAATGACGCTGGCCGCCTTTCGAATTACCCAGGAAGCGGTGACCAATATATTGCGCCATGCCGAAGCGAAAAACCTGTTGGTCCGCCTGCAACGTCTGCCTCAGGGCCTGACACTGTTGATCAGTGACGATGGCCTGGGATTCGCACCCGCGACCGATCCAGGTCGTGAGGGGCAACGTGGAATGGCAGGGATGTCGGAACGGATCAATCAGCTGGGAGGCACACTGAGCGTGACCAGCGAGCCGGGCAAAGGCACTCAAATCGAAGCCCTCTTTCCCTGGGCGCCTCGTGCGCTCGAACGGGCCAGTACGAATAAGGTTATGCGTTGACTTGTAACTTACTTCTGGTGGATGACCACTCGCTTATCAGGGCAGGCGTGCGCGCTCTGGTGCTGGATATTCCCGGCTACGCGGTAATCGGTGAGGCCAATGACGGCTCGCAGTTGCTCGAGATGGTCGAGCAGTTGTCCCCCGACATTATCCTGCTGGATATTTCCATGAAGGAAACCAGTGGCCTTGACGCATTGCAGCGACTCAAGCGAGTACGCCCGCAGAGCAAGGTGCTGATCCTGTCGATGCACACCGATCCCGCAATCATCATGCAGGCACTGGAATCCGGTGCACATGGCTACCTGCTCAAGGACACCACGGCTAACGAGCTCGAACATGCCCTGGATGCCTTGCGGAACAACGAACGCTACCTGAGCCCGGCCATCGCCCACACCGTCATCAACCAGGCGCTGACTCGAACTCAGAAAAACCAGCCGGAACCTGCCGACTCGCACAACCTGACGGCGCGTCAGCTGGAAATCCTTCGGCTGATCGTTCGCGGAAAATCCACCCGGGAAATTGCCAATGGCCTGGGCCTCAGCATCAAGACCGTTGAAACCCACCGCTCGCAGATCATGAAGCGTTTGCAGATCTACGATGTGGCGGGACTGGTGCTGTTCGCCGTGCGCGAGCAGATCATCAGCCTGGATGATTGATCAATTGCGATGACCCCAGCAGCGGCGAGTTTTCAGGTAAATGCACGCGCAGTGCCGCTGGACGCGTCGAGAAACGCAAGTTGTCACCTTCCAGAGGTTCGCCATCGAGGTTGATGTAGAGGCCTTCCGAGACCTTGATTTCCACCCATGGCAACCGGACTCGCACAAACATGTTGTCGATGCCGAAGCCATCGGCGAGCAGGGTTTTCAAAGTGCCGACGACTTCTTGCGGCGCAGGCAGAATACTGATGTCCAGCAGACCGTCGTCGGCCAGCGCTTCCGGACACAACACATGCCCACCGCCGGCCTGCCGGCCATTGCCGATGCCCAATGCCAACAGCTCGCCACTCCACTGGAAATCAGGCCCCTGCAACTCGCCATAGGCTGCGTGCAACTCACTGAAGCGCGATAAACCGGTGAACAGGTAAGCCGCGCCCCCGAGGATTTTTTTCAAGTCCTCCGAGGTGTTTGCCGTGACCTGACTGCCAAAACCGCCCGTGGCCATATTCAGGAACACCTGCCCGCCGACCTCACCCAGATCAATGGCGCTCGGCGCAATGTCGAGAAGTTCCAGCGCCTGCGCGGGCTCCAGAGAAACGCCGGCGGCACGCGCGAAATCATTGGCGGTCCCCAACGGCATCAGGACCAGACTGGCCTTTGTCGAATGCGCCGCCAAGGCTTCGGCAATATCACGCAAGGTACCGTCACCGCCGCCGGCAATGATTTGCGTGTAGCCTGCCGCCAGTGCTTCATCTACCAGGCGCTGCGCGTCGCCCGCTTCCCAGGTCACTCGAACGGCCAGCTCCCAACCCTGCTCGCGCTTGTCCGCAACGGCAGAACGAACCGCCTCGTTGAGTGCTTGCTTGCCATGCAGAATCAACAGCGCCTTGCGTTCGCTCATCAGTTGTCACTCCCATGATTGAATTCCGTATGGGAGATGTTGACCTCATCTCGCCACATAAAAGTCGCAAGAATTTGAATTATTTGAAGTCGAGCCGTATGGCGTCCTACAAGGCGGTACTTTTTCTTACAAGACGTGAGGAATTGGCTCAATTGACCGCCCCAAGCGATTGGTACACCTTGGCGCCTGCCGTTATCAAACATCAGCAGGAACTACACAGGGACGTGCCATGCAAAGCCAAGAGATCAGGTCACCGGTTATTCCGGTTGCACCGTTCGCAGAAAAACGCGCCAATCATCAAGCTGAATTCAAAAACAGCGCAAAGCCCATTGGAGAAGCTGCTATGGAATCTCGCGTCGTTGAATTGGAGACCCACCTCAAATACATCCGACGAGACATGGATGAAGTCCGTAGTGACGTCAAATCCATAAAACACAGGCTTGCCTACTCGGCTATTGGAACAGCCGTCGTCATCGGGGTGCTGGCCTGGATCGCCAATAGCCGTTTCGACCAGCTCGTGACACTCCTGGCTCACCAAGGGTAAGCCATGAACGCAAAACCCGGTTCGATCAACCGGGTTTGCGCAGTAAGCCAGCGACAGGAGTCAGCTCAGGACTTCGCTCAGCGGGATGAAGCCCACGTAGTCACCTTCGATCAGCGTGCGATCCTCCAGCACCTCGACCAGACCATCAGCCCAGGCAGCGCTACGCAGAACACCAGAACTCTGATTCCTGTAGATAATCGCCCGGCCATTCTCCAGACGTCCGCGCAAGTACTCGCGTCGATGGCCTGCTTTTGGCCATGCAAACCCTGCAGGCACCTGAAACTTCAGGGGCTCAACCTCTTTTACACCCTGTCGGCGCAAGAGATAGGGCCTTGCCAACAAAGCAAAGGTCACCAGCGTTGAAGCCGGATTGCCAGGCAAACCAATCACAGGTACGCCGCGAAAATGCCCGAATGTCAGCGGTTTGCCGGGTTTGATGGCGAGTTTCCACAACGTCAACTCGCCCTCTTCACGCAAGGCAATGCCCAGAAAGTCAGCCTCTCCCACCGAGACACCACCGGTGGAAAGGATCAGATCGACATCTTTCAATTCACCGAGGCGAGTGCGGGTGGTCGCTAAATCATCCGGAAGAATTCCGGCATCGATCACCTCACAGCCCAGGCGCTGCAACCAACTACACAGCAACACTCGATTGCTGTTGTAGATCTGCCCCGGCCCTAGAGCCTGGCCCGGTTCAATCAGTTCATCCCCGGTGGATAGAACTGCAACGCGAACCTTGCGAATCACATCCAGCTCTGCGCATCCCAGCGATGCAGCCAACCCCTGTTCGATCGACCCGAGGCGCGTGCCGGCTGGCAGAATCAATTCACCAACAGTAGCTTCCTGGCCTTGAGGACGAATGTTTTGTCCTGGGGCCATGGTTTCGGTGAAACGTACTCGCTCATCCACCTGAACCTCGGTGTTTTCCTGCATCTCGACGCAATCTGCACCCGCGGGCACTGGCGCACCGGTGAAGATTCGTGCACAGGTGCCAGGCTTCAAGGGCTCCGGAGCCTGACCGGCAAAAATCTTCTGGCTGACCACCAGTGGCTCTCCGGCCCAGTCGGCCACGCGCAAGGCATAGCCGTCCATGGCACTGTTGGGCCACGGTGGCAGATCCAGCGTCGAGACCAGGTCATCGGCCAGCACCCGGCCCTCAACCTGCGCCAATGGCAAGCGTTCACGCTCACGAATCGGTGAGGCTTCGGCCATTGCCAGCAAGCGTGCCAGTGCCACCTCGACAGCCATCAGACTGCCAGTCTTGCCTGGCTTACCCGCGGGATTCACAGGGTGCCGCCTGTTTGAGATGAGCGACGAAGTTGCACGGGCGGTGCCGCGAATCCAGCTGCTCGGCAAGAATGCCATCCCAACCGGTGCGCACGGCATTGGTCGAACCCGGCAAACAGCAGACCAGCGTGCTATTGGCCAAGCCAGCCAGGGCACGGGACTGAACAGTAGAGGTGCCAATATCCGCCACCGATATCTGCCTGAACAGCTCACCAAAACCGTCGACCTGTTTATCCAGCAGGCAACTCACCGCTTCCGGAGTGCTGTCGCGTCCCGTGAAACCGGTACCGCCAGTGATCAGCACCACCTGCACGACATCGTCGGCAATCCAGTTGGCGACTTGCGCGCGAATTTTGTAGAGATCATCTTTGAGTAGAACCCGGGCCGCCAGGTTATGGCCGGCAGCGCTCAAACGATCGACGAAGAGCTGGCCAGAAATATCGGTTTCCAGGGTGCGGGTATCGCTGACCGTCAGCACCGCGATGTTGAGCGGTGCGAAAGGTACATCAGCCTTGGCTTTCATAGGCTCATCCAGTTGTAGGAGAAACAGCCCGGTGTTATATCACAGCGCCTCATTTTTTCGCCGCCCCCATGGAGACTTGCCATGACCTCGAATACACATTTGCCGCCCTGCTCCATTCTGCTCCTGGCAGGTGGTCGTGGCCAACGCATGGGCGGTCAGGACAAAGGGCTGCTGGAATGGCACGGCGAGCCATTGATTGCCCACTTGCACCGCAAGACCCGTTCACTGAGCGATGACCTGATCATCTCCTGCAACAGAAACCTGGAAAAGTACGCGCCCTACGCCGACCAACTGGTTCATGACGATGAAGGCGACTTTCCTGGCCCCCTGGCCGGTATTCGCGCAGGCCTGAAGGCCGCCCGCCATGCGCATTTGCTGGTGCTGCCGTGTGACGTACCACGCATCGATGCCGCGCTGCTCAATAGCATGCGCGACTCCGCCAGTCAGCACCCGAACCAACCGCTGATGCTGCGCCATGGCGAACATTGGGAACCTCTGCTGTGCATTATCCCCGTGGCACTCTCGGCCGATTTCGACAGTGCCTGGAACGACGGCGAACGCAGCCCGGGTCGCCTCATGCGCAAACTGGGCGCCACCGCCCTGCAATGCCCCGACAATGATCCACGCCTGGCCAACCTCAACACACCAGAACTGTTAAGTGCCAACTACACTGTGTCAGACTGACAGGAGAAGGAACTTGCGCGCTTTGTACACGTCTCAAGCTCAGCAACCAAAAGAATTCATATTCGGAGACACACCCATGACTCAACGGACCCTCGCCACTTTCATGCTCGCACTGGGCCTCGCTACCCTTGCCGGTTGCGCATCGCCTACAGTGATCACCTTGAATGACGGTCGAGAAATCCAGGCTGTCGACGCGCCAAAGTTCGATAAGGATTCGGGTTTCTACGAATTCGAACAACTGGATGGCAAGCATACCCGCATCAACAAGGATCAGGTTCGTACCGTTAAAGAGCTGTAATTTTTGCGGTGACAACCGGATATGGAAAAGCCCGCTATATGCGGGCTTTTTCGTGGCTGAAGATCGGCAGACTCACTGAACTTCAGTGATCACCACTGCAGGGTGATGGTGCTTTCGAATACTCTTTCCTGGCCGGTGACCGGGTCCACAAACCGTAATCCCTGAGCGAGCAGTTTCAAAGGATTGGCATAGTCATCCTCAACATCCTTGAGTACTTGCGGATAAAACGGGTCGTTGCAGATGCTGGCGCCCAAGGCTGTCATGTGCACCCGCAACTGATGCTTCTTGCCCGTCACCGGGTAAAGCGCATAACGCCAGAGGTCACCGTTCTTCTCCCTGACGTCGACAGCCGTTTCGGTATTGCTGACGCCCGGACCTTCCTGCATGCGGAAGAAAGGCTCGCCATCGATGAGGCGACTCTTATGGACCAATGGAAAAGAGAGTTCAGGCAACGCTCGGGCAATGGCCTCGTAGCGCTTTTCGATCTGCCGCGCAGGAAACAACGACTGATAGGCAGAACGGCTCTGAGGGTTGGCGGAAAACAGCACCAGCCCCGCGGTGTGCCGGTCAATGCGATGCAAAGGCACCAGATGCGGGTTGTCGAGTCGACGGATCAGCCGTCGCAACAGGGTCTGTTCCACGTATTCACCCGCCGGAGTCACCGGCAGAAAATGCGGCTTGTCCGCCACGACCAGATGCTCATCCGCGTACAGAATCGACTCAACCACCGGGATCGGCTTTTCGTCCGGCACCTCACGGAAATAATGAATCCGCAAGCCTTCCTTGTAAGGCAGATCAAGGGCGATCGGCATGCCGTGACCGTCGAGGACACGACCGCGAGCGATTCTGTCCAGCCATTGTTCACGACCGATGGCGCTGAAATGTTCGCACAGACAATCGAGTACGGTCTGCCACGGACCAGGCGGCAAGTAGAGCGTGCTGGCCTGATTGTGTGCAGCAGAAAAAGATGAAGTGGACATACGAAAGTTCTAACCCTCAATACAGGGCGGCATTATCCAACAGCGGCCGGAACGAACCTAGAAGAGAATCCTCATGCCGGTATCTGCGTGCGCGCTGCCGCTTCGGTGAACTCCTTGAGCCAGCGCAGCACATCGACTGCCTCCCAGCGACCAGGGTCATAAAGCGCATACAACAAGCCCTGATAACCCACGACATCCAGCTGCCGGTGATAGCCCGCGCGCTGGAACAAGGCTTCGATTTCGGCGAAACAGGTATTGAAATGCAGTTTATTGAAGGGCGTTTTTCCTTCTGTGACCAGGCCATCCAGACGCAATTCGAGGACAGCCTCGCGCACCACGTCCGCCGACATCCGGTTCACGCTGTTCTTCAATTGTTCGACATTGACCACGATTCATCCCTCTCACGCCCGGACCGCCTGCTTAAACCCGAACACCGAAAACGGCAAGGCAGGCTTTACGAATTACTGTATGCGCATACAGTATCCGATCAGTACCGGTAAAGCCAAGGGATCCATCGCAAAGTTCGACAGACGGGAACACCACCACCGCAACAACCGCTTAACGCAGGAACGCCACCACCTGATCGGCACTGAACGGCCAGCCCAGCTCCGCGCCCGTATCGACCCGTCGTAATACCGGAATACGCAGACTGTAAGCTTCGAACCATGTTTCGTCGTCGGCGATATCCACCAGTTCCACCAGCAGACCGCGCTCGACAAATTCCATCAGCATGGCTTCGGCGACTTCACAGAGATGACACCCAAGGGTGCCGAACAGCTGACATTCAGGAAGCATGAGCGCTCAACCGAAAAATTTAAGTCATCATTCTAGGCCGGCCCCGAAAAGCCGTCGAGCCATTGAATGCTCTACCCTTGAGCCATAACGACAACGGATCGCGGCAATACGCTGACGCACATCAGTCGTCTTCAATATCCTTTGCGCGATGCTCTCGGATTAATTGCCTCTACGCTTGAATGGCCAGCGTCCCGTCACCGGAGTTTTTTTGTGTTCGCCAACCTGTTGATCATCCTCGCCTCCTCTCTGGTGGTGATTGCACTGTTCCAGCGCCTGCGATTACCACCGGTGCTGGGTTACCTGTGCGTGGGACTGATGATCGGGCCGAGCGCATTCAACTGGGTCCATGAAAGCGAAGAGCTGCCGGACCTCGCCGAGTTGGGCGTGGTGTTTCTGCTGTTCTCCCTTGGGCTGGAGTTTTCCCTGTCGAAAATGCTCGCGTTGCGCCGAGTGGTGTTCGGGCTTGGCAGTCTGCAGGTGCTGTGCTCCGGGATGCTGTTAGGGGGGTTGTTGATGCTGCTCGGCATGCCGATCACACCTGCGCTGTTACTCGGCGCCGGCCTGTCGCTGTCTTCCACGGCCATTGTCAGTAAAGAGCTGAGCAGTCTCGGCGAGATTTTCAGCAGCCACGGCCAGAATGCCATCGCCGTGTTGTTGTTTCAGGACGTCGTCGCGGTATTGCTGCTGACCCTGGTGCCGGTGTTCGCTGGCAGCAGTGATCAGGCCTGGTATTGGGCGCTGCCACTGACGCTGGGTAAAACCGTCGTACTGTTCGTCGGCCTGCTGCTGGTCAGTCGCTGGTTGCTGCCGCGGCTGTTCCATGAAGTGGCAGCTGCCCGTTCCCCGGAACTGTTCGTACTACTGGCGCTAGTCATTGTTCTGCTGACGGCGTGGTTGACGCACCTGCTCGGTCTCTCCCCTGCCCTGGGTGCGTTTCTCGCCGGCATGCTACTGGGGGAAAGCCATTACCGGCACCAGATCGAGGCCGACATCCGCCCGTTCCGCGACATCCTGCTCGGGCTCTTCTTCGTCAGTATCGGCATGCTGATCGACTTGCAGTTGTTCGCCAGCCACGGCCTGCTGATTCTCGGCCTGACCCTCGGGCTGTTGCTGCTCAAGGGCTGCGTCGTTGCGCTGCTGGTCAAATGGCGTGGCAGCGATGGCGAAACCGCCTGGCGCAGCGGCCTGGCATTGGCCCAGGGCGGCGAGTTCTGCTTTGCGCTGATGGCACAGATGCAGCAGAACAAACTGATGCCCGCGAATTTTGGCGGCCTGCTGCTGGCGGCGACCTTTTGTTCGATGCTCGTCACGCCGTTGTTGCTGCGCGCCGCCCCCCACATCGCCACACGCCTGCACCGCAAACCCAACGAAGAAGCAAAACTTGAAGAAATCAACGCGCTCAATGCCGGGTTACACAACCATGTCGTTATATGTGGCTATGGTCGTGTAGGTCAGTCAATCGGACGCGCACTACGCAACGCGCAACAACGCTACATCGCACTGGACTCTGATCCAGTGCGTGTCCACGAAGCCGCCGTGGGTGAGACCTGCGTGCATTATGGCGACTCACGTCGCGCTGAACTGCTGGTCGCGATAGGGCTGGAGCGCGCCAGGCTGTTGGTGATCGCCGTGGATCAGGCCGACATTGCGTTGCTGATCCTCAAGGAAGCGCGGCGACTCAACACGACCGTGCCGATTCTGGTGCGCACGCGCGACGACAGCCAACTGGCCGAGTTGAAAGCAGCCGGAGCCAGCGAAGTCGTGCCTGAACTGCTGGAGTCGAGCCTGATGCTCGCCTCCCACGCGCTGATCATGCTGGGATTACCAGCGCATCAGGTACAGGAGCGGGCCGACCAGATACGGCACGACCGCTATCGTCTGCTGCACGGTTTCTATCCTGGCTCTGACGACGAAGAGACCTAGTCCTGGCTCACAGCGCCAATCTTGTGCACCGACAAGTCAGCGCCGTAATACTCTTCTTCCTGACTCAGACGCAGACCATGGAACGCCTTGATCGTGCCATACACGGCAAAGCCACCCGCCAGCGCCACAACCACCCCCAACGCAGTGCCGATCAACTGGCTGATCAGACTCACGCCGCCCAGCCCACCCAACGCGCTCTGGCCGAAAATGCCGCAAGCGACTCCGCCCCAGACGCCACACAAACCATGCAACGGCCAAACCCCCAGCACATCGTCGATGCGCCATTTGACTTGAGCCGCAGTGAAGCACCAGACAAACAATGCGCCGGCGATGACACCCGTGATCAGCGCGCCCACCGGGTGCATCAGATCGGAACCGGCACAAATCGCTACCAGCCCGGCCAGCGGGCCGTTATGCAGAAAGCCCGGGTCATTGCGCCCGACGATCAGCGCCGCCACGGTACCGCCGACCATGGCCATCAGCGAGTTCACCGCCACCAGTCCGCTGACACCTTGCAAGGTTTGCGCGCTCATCACGTTGAAACCGAACCAGCCAACGATCAGGATCCACGACCCCAGCGCCAAAAAGGGAATGCTCGAGGGCGCGAACGCCACCAGTCGCCCTTCGCGATAACGACCATTGCGTGGCCCGAGCAACAGCACCGCCGCCAGCGCCAGCCAACCGCCCATGGCATGGACCACCACCGAGCCCGCGAAATCATGGAAGCTGGCGCCAAAGTGCTCCAGCAACCAGGCTTGCAGGCCAAAGTTGCCGTTCCAGATCATGCCCTCGAAGAACGGATAGATGAACGCCACGATCAGTGCCGTCGCGCACAACTGCGGGACAAACCGGGCACGCTCGGCGATGCCCCCGGAAATGATCGCGGGTATCGCCGCAGCAAAGGTCAGCAGGAAGAAAAACTTCACCAGCCCATAGCCATGATCCGCATTGATCACCGCCGCCGGTTGCATGAAGGTCACCCCATAAGAAATCCAATAGCCTATAAAGAAGTAGGCCAGGGTCGAAATGGCGAAATCGCTGAGGATCTTCGACAAGGCATTGACCTGGTTCTTTTGTCGAACCGTGCCGACTTCAAGAAAGGCGAAACCGGCGTGCATCGCCAGCACCATGACCGCGCCGATCAGAATGAACAACGTATTGGAGCTATGGACCAGACTGTCCACAGCGCTTTGCAGATTTTCCATAGGGTTGGCAGACCTGAAGGCTAAAAAAGCACCAAAGCAGTTCGCGCAGACAATTCATGCACCAAGTTGCACCTTGTCGGGATCAGCAGATTGATCCCGACGAGCCACTTTGGCGCACAAGGTTGGAACCTTTGCGCGAGTTTTGATTATTTGAGATAAGGTTTTGCTCGAATCCTGCCCAGCAACAGCGCAACGGCGCAGGCACACGCACCACGACGTAGCAAAAGTTGTACCAGTCATTTGTACTGAACCTTCGCCCAAGGCTCATACTCGAACGTTTCAGAAGCCACTTACGGAGATCCACCCATGGCCAGCATCAAGGCAAAGACTGCTCAAGAAATCCTGATGAATGATTTTCAGACTCTGGTCAGCGACACCGAACGGTTGCTGGAACACACCGCAACCTTGGCCGGTGATCAGGCTGATGAGCTGCGCGAGCAAATCCACGACAGTCTGCTGCGTGCCCGCGAAACCTTGAAATTGACCGAAGACTCCCTGCGCGAACGCAGCAAGGCCGCCGTTACCGCCACCGAAGACTATGTCCAGGCCAACCCATGGCAATCGGTCGGGATCGCGGCCGGGGTTGGTTTCCTGCTTGGCTTGCTGGCCACTCGGCGCTGATATGGCGATCGGCGAATCCGGCTCGTCCGCGACGGGCCCAAGCTCCTCACCGCGGCGCCTGGGTGCTGCGTTTCTTGGACTACTGCACAGCCATGTCGAACTGTTCGGCATCGAATTGCAGGAACAAAAAGCCCGCACGGTAAGCCTGTTGCTGTTCGCAGGCCTGGCGCTGGTTTTTGCCTTGTTGTTGCTGGTGGGCTTGTCGACGCTGGTGTTGATCCTGTTTTGGGACACCTATCGCCTGGCGGCCATCATCGGGCTTTGTGTTTTCTATACCCTTGCGGCGATTTTCTGTGCAATGCGCTTGAGAGCGGCGATTTTCGATGAGTCCTCGCCCTTCCACGGCACCCTGGAAGAATTGGCCAACGATCGGGAGCGTCTGCTGCCATGAGCCTGCCTGAACTGCCTCACAACAGCTCGCGCACCGAAATGCGCAAGGCGCTGATTCGCCTGCGCATGGAAATGCATCGTCAGGAAATCCGCCATGAATCCGCGCAACTGCTGCAACCCTTGCAGCGCGTGCGCGGAATAACGCAAAACCTGCAGGATGGCTTCGGCATCAAGCACGCTCCACTCTGGGGCGTGGCAGCCGTCACCTTGCTGGGCTTTCTGACGGGCAAGGGCGCCAAGAGCGGTGGCGTCAGCAGCCTCACTCGACTGGTTCGTCTGGGCGCCACGCTGGGGCCATTGATCAAGCTGGTCATGCAAGGCTCTTCGCGTCACCACTAGGCCACTATCTGGCTGCATTCTTGCAACACTGGGATTGAACCTCTTTATCGAGGGGTTCAATCCTGCGTGCCTACCCGGTGAACAGGTTTTATCCAATAACAAGACCTGACCAAGGAGGCCTCGTGATCGACGGGCAACCGCTCGCCTGCTTTCAACCCTTCATCGATACCGCCACCGGCCGTATCGCTGGCGTCGAGGCCCTGGGTCGATTGCGCCAGGCTGACGGTCAACTGACCTCGGTGGGGCCGCTGTTCGCCGACCCGCGAACGCCCGCCATCGCGCTGCGTCGTCTGGATCGCCAGATCCGCGATAACGCGCTGAGCCGTCTGCATGAAGCGCCCTCGGACTGGTTTCTGAGCCTGAACATATCGCCACGCTGGATCAACCGCTTGCAACAGGACCAGGCGCTACCGAGCCTCAAGCAACTGAGCAGGCACAACGTCGACCCGCAACGCATTGTCTTCGAGATCACCGAACTGGGGGGCGATATTCAGCGCCTGGCCGACGTCGTGGCACGCTACCGACAGGCCGGCGCGCGGATCGCCATCGATGATTTTGGTGCCGGCTACTCTCAGCTTGATCGCGTACTCGCGCTGCAACCGGACATTCTCAAACTCGACATGCGCCTGTTCCAGGCTGCTGCGTTGGGCGGACCGAGCAGCGACGTGGTCAAGGCTCTGGCGCAAATGGCGGAGAAAACCGGTTGCTGGATCATCGCCGAAGGGGTGGAAACCGAGGCTCAACTGAGTTTTGCCCTGGAGTGCGGTTCGCGCTACGTCCAGGGTTTTCTGTTTGCCCGGGCGCAAGCTGGTTTCTTTGCCACGCACGCCTTTGTCGAGCGCTTCGCGCAACTGCGTCTGCGCTATGTTCAGCAGAAGCTGGCTGAGCGCGGCCGCCTGATGATCATGCGCCAGCAACTCAGCGAGCTGATGACCATCCTGCAAGCATGGGCTCAGGCCGAGGCGCCGCTCAGCGCGTTGCCACAACTGGATGCATTTCCCTGGCTGCTGCGCTTCTACCAATGCGACCGCCACGGCACGCAGCTGACGCCCAACCTTGAATGGCGCAACAACGGCTGGGAGGCCGACAATCGCTACGTGGGCCACAACTGGTCATGGCGCCCCTACTTCTATCACCTGCTGGCAGAGGGTTGGGATGAGCGAAGACTGACGCTCTCCAATACTTACCGCGATGCCACCAGCAATCAGTATTGCCTCACCGCCGGGCAATTTTTCGACCACGGCGAACGACTGCTGCTCATCGATATCGACGCCGCCGGGCTGTAGGAGCCGAGCTTGCTCGCGATGACGGCAGTTCACTCAATATTGCAGCGCCTGATACACCGCCAGCGCCGGCAAGCCGTGCTCCTACAGGTGTGTGCTTGTTTTTCGCTTGCAGGTCCGGACGCGAACCCGGAAGCTTAAGCAATCAAACACCTGACGGAGAGAACCCGCCTTGGATTGGCAAACCCTGCTTACTCGCGAACGCCTCGGAAAGCCTCTGCACAGCCCGGAAGAACTCGGCCGCAGCCCTTTCCATAAAGACCACGACCGGATCATTTTCTCGGGCGCGTTTCGCCGCCTCGGGCGCAAGACCCAGGTCCACCCGGTCAGCAGCAACGATCATATCCACACGCGCCTGACCCACTCGCTGGAAGTCAGCTGCGTCGGTCGTTCGCTGGGCATGCGCGTTGGCGAAACCATCCGCAGCGCCCTGCCCGACTGGTGCGAGCCCAGCGACCTGGGCATGGTGGTGCAATCGGCCTGTCTGGCCCATGACATCGGCAATCCGCCCTTCGGCCACTCCGGCGAAGACGCGATTCGCCACTGGTTCCAGCAAGCCGCCGGCCGTGGCTGGCTGGATGCGATGAGCGAAGTCGAACGCAATGACTTCCTCAATTTCGAAGGCAATGCCCAAGGCTTCCGGGTACTCACCCAGCTGGAATATCACCAGTTCGACGGCGGCACCCGGCTGACCTACGCCACACTGGGCACTTATCTGAAGTACCCATGGACGGCAAAACACGCGGACTCACTGGGCTACAAGAAGCACAAGTTCGGCTGCTATCAGAGCGAACTTCCGCTTCTGGAACAAATCGCCCATAAACTCGGCCTGCCGCAACTCGAGGAACAGCGTTGGGCGCGCCATCCGCTCGTGTATCTGATGGAGGCTGCCGATGACATCTGCTACGCGCTGATCGATCTGGAAGACGGTCTGGAAATGGAGTTGCTGGAATACGCCGAAGTCGAGTCCCTGTTGCTGGACCTTGTGGGTGACGATCTGCCGGAAACCTATCGCCAGCTTGGTCCACAGGATTCGCGTCGGCGCAAACTCGCGATCCTGCGAGGCAAAGCCATTGAACACCTGACCAACGCTGCAGCACGGGCCTTTGTCGAGCAACAGGACGCGTTGCTGGCCGGCACGTTGCCCGGTGATCTGGTGGAGCACATGCACGGCCCAGCCAAGCGTTGCGTCTTGAATGCGAAGGACATGGCGCGGAAAAAAATCTTCCAGGACAAGCGCAAGACCCTGCATGAAATCGGCGCCTACACCACGCTGGAAATCCTGCTCAATGCCTTCTGCGGCGCGGCACTGGAACAGCATAACGGTCGAACGCCCTCCTTCAAGAGTCGCCGAGTCCTCGACTTGTTGGGTAACAATGCGCCCGATCCTCACGGCCCATTGCACGCCTCGTTTCTACGGATGATTGACTTCATCGCCGGCATGACCGACAGCTATGCCAGCGAAATGGCGCTGGAGATGACCGGTCGTTCGAGCCACTGAAGAGACCCGGGTGATCAGCCATTACGCCGCCTGCAATGGTTGATTTGCCTCTCAACCCCCTAGTGCACTCAACGTTCGCCGAATCCCCCTACAACATACGCTGAGCTAACTGATCGATTATTCGGTAACTTCGCGAAATAATCTCGCTTCTTTCAGTTCGACAGAAGAAGCGTGAATACTCCTATGTTCAAAGACGATCTACGCATCTTGCTGGTAGAAGATCACCCATTCCAACTCCGGGCAACTCAATACCTGCTTGAGAGTTATGGTTTCACCCAACTGACCACCACCGACAGTGCCGATGGTGCCTTGAAACAAATGCTCAAGGCTGTGCAACCGTTTGATATTCTTTTGTGCGATCAATGTCTGCCCGATCTCTGCGGGCTTGATCTGGTCGAATTCGCCAGCCACCGGGGGATGATTAGACAGGCCATACTGTTAAGTAGCCTGACATCCGCCGAACTGGATGAACTTGAAAAAAAGGCCAACGAACACGGACTGCCATTATTGGGATACTTGATAAAACCGCTGAAACAATCCGAATTTAGAAATCTGTTGACCTTGGCCTCATTGTAAAAAATCGCATAACAAACACACTAAAAATCCAGCCAAAACACAACTCAAAACTTACATTTAAAGACTTCCAACCTCTCGACTAACTATCAACAACCTTTACCCTTCTTCATAAAAAACCTAGTTGATACGTAGTCCTATTCTTCTTCAGTTGTAGGATTGTTCCTATATTGCCGCTGCAGGTCCGTCAGCTCATGCGTCGTCTCAACTATCTGAGCTAAGGTGCGCGCTTTATTAGAGCTCGTATGGGATTTGATTATGAACTCCGTTTTTATTGTCGACGATCACCCTGTCATCCGCCTAGCCGTCAGAATGTTGCTTGAACATGAAGGTTACAAAGTCGTCGGCGAAACTGATAATGGGGTCGACGCCATGCAGATGGTTCGCGAATGCATGCCTGATCTGGTCATTCTCGACATCAGCATTCCCAAACTGGACGGGTTGGAAGTTCTCGCCCGTTTCAACGCAATGAGTACCCGCCTGAAAACATTGGTATTAACAGCACAGTGCCCCACACTTTTCGGTATTCGCTGCATGCAGTCCGGTGCATCGGGATATGTGTGCAAACAGGAAGACCTGAGTGAACTGGTCAGTGCTATAAAGGCCGTATTGTCAGGTTACAACTATTTTCCAAGCCAGGCCTTGAATCCAGTTCGCAGCGATGACGCACGTTTCGCCGACCTGGAACTGTTCAAGTCAGTCAATGACCGGGAACTGATGGTCTTGCAACTCTTTGCCCAAGGACGCACCAACAAGGAAATTGCCAAAGGCATGTTTCTGAGCAACAAGACTGTCAGCACTTATAAAAAACGCCTCATGCAAAAACTCAAAGCCAAATCCTTGGTTGAACTCATCGATATGGCAAAACGTAACGCGTTAGTGTGAGAGACAGGATGCCCAGTCGTATAAAGGATTATCTGACACTCATGGCGGCAGGTTTATGCCTGAACACCGCAGTGGCCGCTGCGCAAACCGTCAGCGAGAACTACACCCTGATGAGTCGCTCGATGGCCGGGCACCAGGAACTCCAACTGGATCCATCACAACGACAATGGATTGAGCATAAACGGGAACTGATCCTTGGCACGTCAGCCCCGGACTACCCCCCTTTCGACCTGACCATCAGTGGGCACGACTACGAAGGTTTTACCGCCGATTACGCAGGTATCCTTGGTAAAACAACCGGTTTGCCCATCAAGGTTCTGCGCTTTGCGTCCCGGGAGGCCGCGATCGAGGCACTCGAAAACGGCAAGATCGATTTGCTGGGGACCGCCAATGGATTCGAAGCTCACAATGCTGACATCGTACTTTCCAACCCCTACGCCGTAGACCAGCCGGTTCTGGTGACACGCGAAGGTGAAACCAGATCCTTGACCGATGGTCTGGCCGGTCTACGGCTGAGCATGGTGTATCACTATTTGCCGCTGGAGGAGGTCAAGGCGATGTATCCGGGGGCGATCATCACGTCCTTTCCGTCCTACCAGAATGCGATCAATGCCGTTGCCTTCGACCAGGCTGACGTTTTTCTGGGTGACACCATTTCCACCCATTACATGATCAACAAGGGGTATCTGAACAATATCCGCATGGCCAACTTCGGCAAACACGAAGCCCACGGCTTCAGCTTTGCGGTGCACAAGGACAACCCGCAGCTGCTCGCGATCATCAACGCAATGCTCATGGCCATCCCCACCAGCGAACGAGACAACATTGCCAAACGCTGGAGTGCCGGCAGTGACATGCTGCTCACCGATCAAAAACTGCAGCTCACCCACAACGAGGAACGCTGGCTGGCGCAAAACCCGGCAGTACGTGTGGTGGTCAATGAGGCTTTTGCACCGCTGACGTTTTTCGACAGTGATGGCAACTTTCGTGGGGTTACCGCGGACTTGCTAGAGCTGATCAGATTGCGCACCGGCTTGCGCTTCGACGTCCGTCGCAGCCGCAGTGACGAGGAGATGATCGAGCAGATCAGGGACAACAAGGCCGACGTGATCGCCGCCCTGCTCCCCAGTGCCCAACGTGAAACGACGTTGAACTTCACCCGCCCCTATCTGCAAAACTCCTTTGTCCTGCTGACTCGCAAAGCCGCCGACAGCCCGGCAAGCCTTGCGCAGTTGCAGGACAAACGCCTGGCAATCGCCCAAGGCAATCCTCTGGTGGATTACCTGCGCAGCGAGTTCCCGCGGATAAAGCTGATTGAAACCCCGGACACGTTCAGTGCCGTGGAGTTGCTGGCCGAGGGCAAGGCAGAAGGTGCGGTGAACTCACTGGTGATTGCCAACTACTTCATCTCATCGCAGCTCTTTGAGCAGACCCTACAAATCAGTACCACCATCGGCACCCGGCAGGCCGCGTTTTCCCTGGCCACAGGCCGGGAAGCCAAAGAACTGAACACCATCCTCGACAAGGCGCTGCTGAGCATTGCCCCGGAAGAACTGGGCATCATCAACAGCCGCTGGCGCGGCTATTCGGCGTCTTCGCAAAGTACTTGGCGCAATTATCACCGGCTGTTCTACCAAATCGTTATCGGTGCCGGGGTGCTGCTGCTGATTTCCGTTGCCTGGAACGCTTACATGCGTCGCCAGATAAAGCAGCGTCAGGCAGCCGAGCGTGCATTGAACGATCAACTCGAATTCATGCGGTCACTGGTCAACGGGACGCCTCATCCCATCTACGTCCGCGATCGCCAGGGACTGCTGCAAAGCTGCAACGACAGTTATCTGGAAGCCTTCTGCGCCAGACGTGAAGACGTTATCGGCAAAGGCGTCATGCAAGCCAACATGAGTAATGCATTCGAAGCCCGGGAATATCAGGCCGATTACCAGCGCGTCATGGCCGAGGGCAAACCGCTGATTCTCGATCGCCCACTGCACATCGGCGACCGCAGGCTGACGATTTACCACTGGATACTTCCCTACCGTGATTCGAGCGGTGAAGTACAAGGCATCATTGGCGGCTGGATCGACATCAGCGAACGGCGGCAACTGTTCGATGATCTGCGTTATGCCAAAGAGCGCGCCGATGAAGCCAACCGTGCCAAAACCACATTTCTGGCGACCATGAGCCATGAGATCCGCACCCCGATGAATGCGGTCATCGGCATGCTCGAACTCACGCTCAAGCGCATTGATCATAAGCACCCGGATCGCCCGGCCATCGATGTGGCGTACAACTCGGCGAAGGACCTGCTGGAGCTGATCGGAGACATTCTCGACATTGCACGGATTGAATCCGGACAGCTGAGCCTGAGCCCGGAACGGGTCAATCCAAGTGAAATCGTGGCCTCGGTGGTGCGGGTCTTCGATGGACTGGCGCGCCAGAAAAGTCTGCGGCTGCTGCTGGAATTTCACCCTGCCAATCCGGGGTTTGATGTCCTGTTGGACCCGATGCGCTTCAAACAGGTGCTGTCCAACCTAGTGAGCAACGCCATCAAGTTTACCGAGCACGGCCAAATCAGGATCATCGTCGACCTGCAGCCGACCGCCGAGCCTGAGCGGGTCCGGATGCTGTTGCAGGTTCACGACAGCGGCATAGGGATCAGTGAACAGGATCAGCGGCGGTTGTTCGAACCTTTTGCTCAGGCCGATCACGCCGGGCAGTCAGCCAGAGGTGGTGCGGGGCTTGGGCTGGTGATCAGCCGCAGCCTGTGCGAAATGATGGGCGGCAGCCTGCAATTGAGCAGCCAGCCGGGTGTCGGCACTCACGTCGAGGTGTCATTGCACCTGGCCACGCTGCCATTCGTACGGAGGCCGGAGACGGCTGAAGCGCAAATCCGCACCACGACGATCCCCTTGAATGTTCTGGTGGTCGACGATCACCCTGCCAATCGCTTGCTCATGTGCCAGCAACTGGAGTTTCTGGGCCACCGATTCAGCGTCGCGCCAGATGGCCAGGCGGGATTTCAGGCATGGGAAGCCGAGCCGTTCGACCTGGTGATTGCCGATTGCAACATGCCGATCATGAACGGATACGAGCTGGCCCGCGCCATTCGCCGACATGAACAAAAAACACACCGCCCGCCCTGTACCGTGCTGGGTTTTACCGCCAACGCACAACCGGAAGAAATACAACGCTGCAAACAAGCCGGGATGGACGACTGCCTGTTCAAGCCCCTGACCCTGACAGCCTTGAGTCAGTGGTTTGAAGGTGTCAGGCCAACCGTCCGCGATCCCGCATTCAGCCTGCAAGGATTGCGTCTTTTGACCGGCGGAGATCCGGTATTGGACCAGCGATTGTTGACCGAACTGTTGAACAGCAACCGTCTGGACCGACAAGAACTGCTGGCGCTGTCCCCCGCCAAAGAACCTCAGCCATTTCTCGACGTCGCCCACAAAATCAAGGGCGCCGCCCGAATTGTCCAGGCGTCCCGGGTGATCGACAGCTGCGAGGCAATGGAAAAGGCCTGCCATGAAGTGTTCCGTCACGACGAAGTGGCCGATTGCAGCAAGGCTATAGAGCGCGCCCTGCTCGAACTGGAGCAAGCATTACAGCAACAGATCGGTCAAAACGACAAAAGCGGAATGACCGAGCCTTAACTATGCTTGGACGCTGAGCAGTGCGTTAACCATCATGGAGAGACCTGCAATGCCCAGCCCACTGCGCCCGGATCAACGTCGGTTTCCCCTGCACGTCCATATCAGCGTGATGTTCACTTTCCTGCTGTTGCTGACGGGCGTGGTGCTGGGCCTTTTCAACTACCAGCAAACCACGCAGATCATTCTTTCCAGCAGTGAAAAGCTCTTCAACCGCATCGAGCAGGACGTCCGTCTCGACCTGCACGCCACTTATGAACCAATTCGCCATCTGCTGACCCTGCTGGCGGAATACCCGGCGACCCAGGCACCTGACCTGGCGCAACGCCTGGCGCTGCTCAAACCCTTCAGCCAGTCGCTCAAGGACAACCCCGACCTGGCCTCGTTGTATCTGGGCTATGGCAACGGTGATTTCTTCATGGTTCGGCCCTTGCGAACCCCCGAGCTGAAAACGCTCCTCAAGGCACCGGATACTGCGGCTTATCAGGTATGGAGCATTGAGCGAACAGGCAACAGCGGTCAGGTCCACTCCCAATCATTGTTTTTCGATCAGGATCTGGCCCTCATCAGCCGCCAGGACAACCTCGACGAAACCTACGATCCGCGAACCCGCGCCTGGTATGCCAACGCCCATAGCGACAGCGATCAGATCACTACCGAACCCTACATCTTTTTCTCCACCCACAATGTCGGCACTACCCTGGCCCGGCGCAGTGGCGAACAGGCTGTCATGGGTGCCGATCTGACCCTGGCGGAACTCTCCGCGACCCTGGCCAAACATGTCGTGACCCCCAATACCGAAATAGTGCTGTTCGATGCTGAAGGGGATGCCATCGCGTATCCCGACAGCCGCAAACTGATCATCGACGATCAGACTGCCCGCCTGATCAAAGCCGCCGACCTGAGCCCCAGCCTTGGCGCATTGCTCAACAATCCACTCGCAGGCAACCGCCTGAATGTCGCCGGTCGTCAATGGATCGTTGCCCGCAGCAGCATGCAGGAAGGCGGCCCCCAAGGGCTGCAACTGGCGCTGCTGGTGCCGGAAGATGAGTTACTCGTCGATGCCTACCGCATGCGCTGGCAAGGCGCGCTGATTACCCTGGCCACGCTGTTGCTGTGCCTGCCGGTGGGCTGGCTGACCTCGCGGGTTCTGGTCAAACCCCTGCGCGCGCTGGTGCGGGAGGCCGATGCGGTTCGCAGTTTCGACTTCAACTTCCCGGCCTCGCGTCGCTCTCCCGTGCTCGAAGTCGACCAACTGAGCGTGTCGATGACGCGCATGAAAGACACCCTGGCGAGTTTTTTCCAGATCACCGACAGCCTGAGCGCCGAGACTCGCTTCGCCCCCTTGCTGGAACGCGTTTTGTTTGAAACCGTGAAAATCGGCCAGGCCCAGGCCGGTCTGATCTACCTGCGTGAAAGTGATGGCGATCGCATGGAACCCCATGGTCTGGTCCTCAACGGCACGTCACGGGCATTGTCGTCATTTGATCTTCAAGGACATGAACTCCAGGCTCCGCAAAGCCCTGCATGGCTACAACAGCTGTCGAATGCCGACAACGTCGTCACCACGTTTGGTTTTGAACAGGCCGGGGATTTGCAAAAGGTATTGCTTGCACTGGAGTGTCCCCGCGTCCATCTGATCGGTATTCGGTTACACAATCGTCATAACGAAACCGTGGGCCTGCTGGTCCTGCTGTTGGCCGATACCGGCCAGCAGAGCGATCTGGAGAAACTTCGTCCGGACCGCATCGCGTTCCTCCAGGCCGTGTCCGGCGCGGCCGCCGTGAGTATTGAAAGTCAGCGTCTGCAAGCCAAACAAAAACAACTGCTGGATTCCTTCATTCAACTGCTGGCGGGTGCGATTGACGCCAAAAGCCCCTACACCGGCGGTCACTGCCAGCGAGTACCGGCGCTGACCCTGATGCTCGCCCAAGCCGCCGCTGCCAGCCAGGACCCGGCCTTCAGTGGCTATCAACCCAACGAAGATGAATGGGAAGCGCTGCACATCGCCGCCTGGCTGCACGACTGCGGCAAGGTCACCACGCCGGAATATGTGGTCGATAAAGCCACGAAGCTGGAAACCCTTAACGACCGTATTCACGAAATCCGCACCCGCTTCGAAGTACTCAAGCGCGATGCCTGGATCAACTATTGGCAA
Source organism: Pseudomonas sp. PDM25 (assembly GCF_019219045.1). Taxonomy (NCBI): domain Bacteria; kingdom Pseudomonadati; phylum Pseudomonadota; class Gammaproteobacteria; order Pseudomonadales; family Pseudomonadaceae; genus Pseudomonas; species Pseudomonas sp. PDM25. The sequence continues at coordinate 218,242 of NZ_JAHUWL010000009.1, read as the reverse complement.
GCAATGGCCCTGGGCGGTAACGAGCAGCACCTGGCCGAACTGCGTAACACCACGCTGGCGGGGCTGGACGATGATTTCGCGTTCGTTGCCCGCTGCAACCTGGGTGGCGAGGCGATGGCCGAATCCGACCAGCAACGCCTGCGCAGCATCGCCCAACGCACCTGGACCCGAACCCTGGATGACCGGTTGGGCGTTTCCTGGGAAGAGAATCGGCGTCAGGCGCGGACCCCGGCACCGACACTGCCGGTCAGCGAGCCATTGCTGGCGGACAAACCCGAGCACCTGGTCGAACGGCCCGAAGCCGAACTGATTCCGCAGGACAATCCCTGGGGGTTCAAGCTCGATGTGCCGCGCTACAAGTACAACCGGGGCGAGCTGTACAACCTGAGCATTGCCCGAGGCACCCTGACCCGCGAGGAGCGTTACATCATCAATCACCACATGGTGCAGACGATTCTGATGCTCAGCCACCTGCCCTTCCCCGGCCACCTCGCCAACGTCGCGGAGATCGCCGGCGGCCACCACGAGAAAATGGACGGCACCGGGTATCCCAAACAGTTGAAGCGCGAAGAAATGAGTCTGCCGGCGCGGATGATGGCGATTGCCGATATTTTCGAAGCCCTGACCGCCGCCGATCGACCCTACAAGAAAGCCAAGTCCTTGAGCGAAGCGCTGGGCATCATGGCCACGATGTGCCGGGATGCCCACATCGATCCTGAGTTGTTCGGGCTGTTCGTCAACGCGCAAATCTACTTGCAGTACGCCGATCGATTCCTCGATCCCCAACAGATCGATGCGGTTGATCCGACAAGCCTGCTGGTCAAGGCAGGCCTGGCATGATCAGCAGTCGGTCAGGCGCAGGAAAATCGCCGCCAATTGCTCAATACCGGCCTGATCTTCAGCGCTGAAACGCGCCAGTTTCGGGCTGTCGAGGTCCAGCACGCCAATCAATCGACCGTCCTTGACCAGTGGCACCACCAGTTCGCTGTTCGATGCGCTGTCGCAAGCGATGTGCCCGGGGAACGCGTGCACGTCCTCGACCAACTGGGTCTGCAAAGTGGCCGCCGCCGCTCCGCACACGCCTCGGCCGAACGGAATCCGTACGCAGGCGATTTGTCCCTGAAACGGGCCAAGTACCAGTTCTTCGTTGCGATTGAGGTAGAACCCGGCCCAGTTCAGGTCATCGAGCTGGTTGAACAGGAACGCAGAAAACTGCGCGGCGTTGGCAATGAAATCCCGCTCGTGCGCCAGCAATGACTCCAATTGCGCCCACAGCATGCCGTAGCCTTCGAGGCCCTGGCCGCTCTTTTGTAAATCGATCATGCCTTGTGCTCCAACAGCTTCAGCCCGACCCAATAGCGGGCAAATTGATACGCGCAACGTCCGTTGCGATTACCGCGGCCCGTGGCCCAGCGAACTGCGAGGATGTCCAGTTCTTCGTCTCGCTGCCACTTGAGGCCCGCCTTGTCGGCCAGTTGACCGATCCAGTGTTCGACGACGTTAAGGAAGTGCTCCTGGGTAAACGGATAGAACGACAGCCACAATCCAAAACGATCCGACAGCGCAATCTTGTCTTCCACCGCCTCGCTGGGATGGAGTTCGCCGTCAACGCGTTTCCAGTTTTCGTTATCGCTTTCCTTTTCCGGTACCAGATGGCGACGGTTGGACGTGGCGTACAGCAAGACGTTATCCGGTGCCTGTTCGAGAGAGCCGTCGAGCACGCTTTTGAGCACGCGATAATCGCCCTCGCCCGACTCGAACGACAGGTCATCGCAGAACAGCACAAAACGCTGGGGCAGCTTGGCGATCTGTTCGACCACTCGCGGCAAGTCCGCCAGGTGATCGCGCTCGATCTCGATCAGCCGCAGACCGGCCTTCGCGTGTTCGGCCAGCAAGGCGCGAATCAGCGATGATTTACCGGTGCCGCGCGAGCCCCAGAGCAACGCGTGGTTGGCCGGCATGCCATCGAGGAACTGCTGAGTATTTCGCCCCAGTTGCTCCCGTTGCCGGTCGACACCGATCAGGTCGGACAAACGCATGTCGAGGCTGACTTCCAGCGGCAACAGAAATCCGCTGCGACCCTCGCGCTGCCAGCGTGCGGCAAGGCAATGATTCCAGTCGATCGCTTGCCGAGGGGCGGGCAGCAGCGGTTCGATACGGGCCAAAACGGCATCGGCGCGTTCAAGAAAAGCATTTAATCGGGAATCCACATCTTCTCCTCGGGCTCGTTCACAGTAATGATGGCGATACAGCGACGAAACACAGCGTTCGGTGTCAGGTTCAGCCCTTTGCACAAGGGCTCGCGAGAACATCGGTATCCATGCATCATCGGCTATGCTTGAGCAGCGAAGGGAAACGGAAGTGGTTCAACACCCCATGGATATCAAGTTCACCAACCGGCTGTCCTACAAGCAAGCCAGGCTTACTGTGCTGGTCGGTTTCATTCTGGGCACGCTGCTCAGCCTGCTGCAAATAGGCATCGATTATGCCAGTGAAGACGCCTCCATCAACCGCGAAATCCTGTCTTTGCTGGAAATCAGCCATAACCCCGCGTCCCGCATCGCCTACAACATCGACGCCGAACTCGCTCAGGAACTGACCCTGGGTCTGTTGCACTCGCCGGCGATCATCGGCGCGCAATTGATCGACAACAACAATAACGTGCTGGCCAACGTCAAACGCCCAGGCGTGCAAAGCAGCTATCGAGTGATCAGCGACTTCCTGTTCGGCGCCAACCGGCAGTTCGAAGACCGTCTCTACCTGGATCACTTGCCGACCGAATCCCTCGGCACCCTGCGTCTGGACGTCGACACCTATTCATTCGGGAACCGGTTCCTGCGTCGGGCCGAGGTGACCCTGCTCAATGGCTTCGCTCGCAGCCTGCTGCTGACCGGCATCCTGCTGGCGTTGTTCTACGTGATGCTGACCAAGCCTTTGGTGCGGGTCATCCGTGAACTCAGCAGTCGCGACCCGCGCAGTACAGAGTCGACGTCGCTGGAGTGTCCGACGGACCATGAAAACGATGAAATCGGTGTACTGGTCAAAGTTGCCAATCAACAATTCGAAAACATCGCCACCGAAATCCAGCAGCGGCGCAACGCCGAAAACCGCCTGACCGACTACCTCGGGCAACTGGAGAACATCGTCTCGGCCCGCACCGCGGAACTCAAGGCGATCAACTCGCGGCTCAGCCAATCCAACGAGGAGCTGGAAGTCGCCCGCCGCACCGCCCTGGACATGGCCGAAGCGCGCTCGGTGTTCCTGGCCAACATGAGCCACGAGATCCGCACGCCGCTCAATGGCCTGCTGGGGATGATCGCGCTTTCCCTGGACGGCCCGCTCAATGCCGAGCAACAGCAACAGCTGTCCATCGCCCATGACTCGGGCAAAGTACTGGTGGAACTGCTCAACGATATTCTCGATTTGTCGAAGTTCGATGCCGGCCAACTGGAGCTCGAACATATTCCGTTCGACCTCGGTTCGCTGATTGAAGACACCGCCAACCTGCTATCGCAAAACGCCGCGCCGAGTGTCGAGCTGAGCTGCCTGATCGACCCACAGTTCCCGGCCCTGGTGCTTGGGGATCCGACCCGGGTCCGACAGATCGTCAGCAACCTCTTGTCCAACGCCCTCAAGTTCACCCGTTTCGGTCGTGTCGATGTGCGCCTGTCGACGTTCGGAGACGGCGTCAGAATCGAAGTCTGCGACACCGGCATCGGTATCGCCCAGGATGCCCAGGTCAAGATCTTCCAACCCTTCACACAGGCGGGTGCCGGCATTACCCGGCAATTCGGCGGAACCGGGTTGGGCCTGGCATTGACCTACAACCTCTGCGAAGCCATGCAAGGGCGTCTCACCATCAGCTCGGAAGCAGGCTTCGGCAGCCAGTTCTGTGCAGACCTGCCGCTGCCCAGCCACACCCGCGCCCTTCCCCCGGCCTCTTTACAGGGCAAGGTCATCGCCATCACCGCCGCCAGCAGCGGTCTGGCAGAACTGTTGAAAAGTGTATTACCCGGCTGGGGGCTCGACTATGAGCAGCGTTCCATCGATGACTCGTTACTGGGCCTGAATCCCGACGTACTGATTACCGATTGCCCCGAATGCCTGTTTGGCCTGCGTCCTTCGTGTACAGCCCCCATTTTGCTGGTCACCGCTTACGGCAATTTCATGCCCAGCGAACAAGCCCTCGCCCTCGCTCCCTTACAGCAACAGGCGCGGCCTCTGGCACGCAACGCGCTGTACCAGACGCTGCGGCGAACCCTGCAGCCGGAACTCAACACGATCAACGGTGCCCGGCTTGACGCCCTTTCCCCACAACGACGCGGACGCGTGCTGCTGGTGGAGGACAATCCGGTCAACCAACTGGTGGCCAAGGGGATGCTCGGAAAACTCGGTTGCGAGGTGATTGTCGCCGGTCACGGTGGGGAGGCGCTGGATCAGCTGGAGCAGAGCGAATTCGATCTGGTGCTGATGGACTGCAACATGCCGGTGATGGACGGCTACGAGGCCAGTCGGCAAATCCGTCGCAGCGGACGCTGGCCACAGCTGCCCATTGTCGCCCTGACCGCCAACGCCATGTCCGAAGAGCGCGAACGCTGCCGTGCGGCAGGCATGAGCGATTACCTGGCAAAACCCTTCCGCCGGGAAGAGTTGGCGGCCCTGCTGGACTTGTGGGTTCCTACTACGACAGCGCTTTGATTTGCCCCAAAAGGTGATCAAGGCCATCGCGCAGATCATTCAGGCGATCCAGATCCACACCGCTGTCGCATAACAGACGGGCCTTGAGCGGCCCGACCTGATCGCGCAAAGCCTTGCCGGTTGGCGACAGGCTCAAGTGCACTTCCCGCTCGTCCCGCGCCGAGCGCTGACGCTGAACCAGTTGCAGTTGCTCAAGACGCTTGAGCAACGGCGTCAGCGTGCCGGAATCCAGCGCCAGGCGTTCGCCCAACGCCTTGACCGTCGGTTGCTCAGGGGCCGCCTCCTGCCATTCCCACAACACCAGCATCGCCAGGTATTGCGGGTAGGTCAGGCCAAGCTGATCGAGCATCGGCTTGTAGGCGCGGATCACCGCCCGGGAAGCGGCGTACAGTTTGAAGCACAGTTGACTGTCAAGCTTCAGGGAATCGACTGACAAGGTGTTCATTTGAGCAGGGCTTCGATCTCGCGGGTCAGGTCCTGCGGCTTGGTCGCGGGGGCGAAGCGCTTGACCAATTGGCCGTCCTTGCCAATCAGAAACTTGGTGAAGTTCCACTTGATGCCTTGGGAACCCAGCACACCCGGCGCGCGCTTTTTCAATTGAACGAACAGCGGATGGGCACCTGCGCCATTGACTTCAATCTTTTTGAACAGCGGAAAACTGACGCCGAAGTTCAACTCGCAGAACTCGGAAATCGCCCCTTCGTTGCCTGGCTCTTGCTTGCCGAACTGGTTACACGGAAAACCCAGCACCACCAAACCTTGATCCTTGTAGGTCTGCCACAACTCTTCAAGGCCTTTGTACTGCGGGGTGAAGCCGCATTTGCTCGCGGTGTTGACCACCAGCACGGCCTTGCCGGCGAAATCGGCCAGGGTCTTTTGCTCACCCTTGATGGTGGTGCAAGGGATGCTCAGCAGGTTGTCGCTCATGGCTCGGACTCTAAATGAGGGAAGATGAGACGAACATAGCGAGCAATTGAATTGTGTGCAATTTAATAAATCGATTGCAGAACAACCGTAGGAGCATGGCTTGCCGGCGATGGCGTTCTTGAGATCGCCATCGTCGGATCGCCGCCCGGAGCAAGCTCGGCTCCTACAGGGCTCGCATTACGAGCGCGGTACCAGGTCCAGGCACACCGAGTTGATGCAATAACGCAGGCCGGTCGGCGGCGGACCGTCCGGGAACACGTGCCCCAGGTGCGCATCGCATTTGGCGCAGACCACTTCGGTGCGGATCATGCCGTGGCTGACGTCACGGATCTCGACCATGGCGCTGTCGCCAATCGGCGCATAAAAGCTCGGCCAGCCGCAGCCGGAGTCGAATTTGGTTTTGGAGTCGAACAGCGGCTCGTTGCAGCAGATGCAGTGGTAGACACCGTCAGTTTTGGTGTCGTTGTACTTGCCGGAGAACGGTCGCTCGGTGCCCTTGAGGCGGCAAACGTTGTACTGCTCCGGGTCGAGCATCGCCTTCCATTCTTCCTGGGTTTTTTCCAACTTTTCCATCGTCACACCTCAGCAGCTGAAAAAGCCCGATCTGTACCTTTTCCACGGATCGGGCGGCACGTATGATTGCGCCTCGTCAAACGCCAGTCTGGCAGCCAGACCACGCGCATTCAAACGGATTTATGGGTGCTGCTTCTCAAGGCGTCAGGCCTGTGTGAATACGCAGGATTCCCAGCACGGTCGTTCATACGCCGCCTGGATCGTTCATTTTCGGGAACACATCGCCATGCAGGTCAGCAAATCGAACAAGCTCGCCAACGTCTGCTACGACATTCGCGGCCCAGTGCTCAAGCACGCCAAACGCCTGGAAGAGGAAGGCCATCGCATCCTCAAGCTGAACATCGGCAACCCGGCGCCTTTTGGTTTCGAAGCGCCGGATGAAATCCTCCAGGACGTCATCCGCAACCTGCCGACTGCTCAGGGCTACAGCGATTCCAAAGGTCTGTTCAGCGCCCGCAAGGCCGTGATGCAGTACTACCAGCAAAAGCAGGTAGAAGGCGTCGGCATTGAAGACATCTATTTGGGCAACGGCGTTTCCGAGCTGATCGTGATGTCGATGCAGGCCCTGCTCAACAACGGCGACGAAGTGCTGGTGCCGGCACCGGACTACCCGCTGTGGACTGCCGCGGTGAGCCTGTCGGGCGGCAACCCGGTGCATTACCTGTGCGACGAGCAGGCCAACTGGTGGCCGGATCTGGCCGACATCAAGGCCAAGATCACCCCGAACACCAAAGCACTGGTGATCATCAACCCGAACAACCCGACCGGCGCGGTGTATTCGAAAGAAGTCCTGCTGGGCATGCTGGAACTGGCCCGTCAGCACAACCTGGTGGTTTTTTCCGACGAAATCTACGACAAGATTCTGTACGACGATGCCGTGCACATCTGCACGGCTTCCCTGGCGCCAGACCTGCTGTGCCTGACGTTCAACGGTCTGTCCAAGTCTTATCGCGTGGCAGGTTTCCGTTCCGGCTGGATCGCCATTTCCGGCCCGAAACACCACGCCCAGAGCTACATCGAAGGCATCGACATGCTGGCGAACATGCGCCTGTGTGCCAACGTGCCGAGCCAGCATGCGATCCAGACCGCCCTCGGCGGCTACCAGAGCATCAATGATCTGATATTGCCCAACGGACGCCTGTTGGAACAGCGCAACCGTACCTGGGAACTGCTCAACGACATTCCCGGCGTGAGCTGCGTCAAGCCAATGGGCGCGCTATATGCATTCCCACGGATCGACCCGAAAGTCTGCCCGATCCATAACGACGAAAAATTCGTGCTCGACCTGCTGCTATCGGAAAAGCTGCTGGTGGTTCAAGGCACCGCCTTCAACTGGCCATGGCCGGACCACTTCCGTGTGGTGACCCTGCCGCGCGTGGACGACCTGGACATGGCCATCGGACGTATCGGCAACTTCCTCAAGTCCTATCGCCAATAACCTGCCTGTCACCGTGCGACGCTTGCGCAAGTCGCACGGTGATTGATTCAGCAACATTTCTTTGCACCCTGCCGAACATCGCTTCTTCAATCGCTGACTGATGACTCGTTGTGTGCTCGCGTCTAACAACGGCGGGGTTTACGACGTAAATTGGCTGACAAACACTTCCTGCATCGACGTCGGAAATGCCCTTCAAACAGCTAGACTGTTGCCGTAGGACACAGTTTGAAATAGTCACCCGGTTGAATAGCCCGAGTCAGCACCTTATATACCCCGCAGTACGCTACATCTTTAGCATGAGGAGATTTCTACAACCATGATGCGCATCCTGCTGTTTTTGGCCACTAACCTGGCGGTCGTGCTGATTGCCAGCATCACCCTGAGCCTTTTCGGCTTCAACGGGTTCATGGCGGCCAACGGGGTTGATCTCAACCTCAATCAGCTGCTGATTTTCTGTGCGGTCTTTGGTTTCGCCGGCTCGCTGTTCTCGCTGTTCATCTCCAAGTGGATGGCGAAGATGAGCACCAGCACCCAAATCATCAGCCAGCCGCGCACACGTCACGAGCAATGGCTGCTGCAGACCGTCGAGCAATTGTCCCGGGAAGCCGGGATCAAAATGCCTGAAGTCGGTATTTTTCCGGCCTACGAGGCGAACGCCTTTGCCACCGGCTGGAACAAGAACGACGCGTTGGTCGCGGTCAGCCAAGGGCTGCTCGAGCGTTTCTCGCCTGATGAAGTGAAGGCCGTTCTGGCCCACGAAATCGGCCACGTCGCCAATGGCGACATGGTCACCCTGGCATTGGTCCAGGGCGTGGTGAACACCTTCGTGATGTTCTTCGCACGGATCATCGGCAACTTTGTCGACAAGGTGATCTTCAAGAACGAAGAAGGCCAGGGCATCGCCTACTACGTGGCGACCATCTTCGCCGAACTGGTCCTGGGCATTCTGGCCAGCGCCATCGTCATGTGGTTCTCGCGTAAACGCGAATTCCGTGCAGACGAAGCCGGTGCACGTCTGGCCGGCACCGCCGCAATGATCGGCGCCCTGCAACGCCTGCGTGCCGAACAGGGGCTGCCGGTGCACATGCCGGACACCCTGACGGCTTTCGGCATCAACGGCGGCATCAAACAGGGGTTCGCCCGCATGTTCATGAGCCACCCGCCGCTGGAAGAGCGTATCGACGCGTTGCGTCGTCGGGGCTGAGAGGTTCCGCACTAAAAGAAAAGGCCCGCAGTGAATGCGGGCCTTTTTTTTGTCTGCGGATTTTTGCAGTGTGCTTCAGGGCCTCTTCGCGAGCAAGCCCGCTCCCACATTGGATCTTCGGTGCACAGAGATCGAGTGTGGGAGCGGGCTTGCTCGCGAAGAGGCCAGCACAAACAACATCAATTACCGGCTGGAAACCCGATAAACCCGCTCTTCAAGCCGCGTAACGCCGCTTTCCAGGAACTTCCAGCTTTCGCCCAGAACGTCCTGGTCCTCCAGAATCTTCAGCTCCCACGAAGCACCGAACAACCGCTGCACTTCGTCATCCAGCACGGCAAAGGGCGGCCCTTCCATTTGTGCCTGGTCGTAATCCAGGGTAATCAGCAGCCCCAGCGAATCCTTCGGCACAATCCGCTTCAGATGCTCAGCGTATTGCTCGCGCATCTTCGGTGGCAAGGCGATCAACGCAGCGCGGTCGTACAGCGCACTGCAATCGGCGACATCGCCGGCCGTCAACGCGAAGAAATCACCACACCAGATCTCGATCGAGCCCGCCCGATAGACCGTGAAGGGGCCTTGATCGCTGACGTCCGGGTCAAATTGATGCTCGTGGAAAAAGTCTTCCACCGCTTTTTCCGACAACTCGACGCCCAGCACCTCGTGACCGCATTTCGCCAGCCACAGCAAATCCAGGCTTTTCCCACATAACGGCACCAGTACGCGCGCGCCCTCTTCCAGGCCCAGCTGCGGCCAGTACCGTTGCAGATATGGATTCACTTCCGGCAGGTGAAAGCCGATCTGATTCGACGTCCACCGCTTGTGCCAAAACTCCGGCTGCATAATTAATCCCGAAAATTCGATCAAAAGACCCTAAAACTTATATTAGATTTAGATCAATGATCTGACTGAAGATGATGCCATCTTACCCCTCAGGAGCTCATTCATGTTCCCCAGCCTCTACATATCCCATGGCTCGCCCATGTTGGCACTGGAACCAGGTGCCAGCGGGCCCGCCCTCGCTCGCCTGGCCGCAGAATTGCCGAAACCCAAAGCCATCGTAATTGTTTCTGCGCATTGGGAAAGCAATGAATTGCTGGTCAGCGGCAACCCCCAGCCTGAAACCTGGCATGACTTCGGCGGCTTTCCGCAGGCATTGTTCGACGTGCAATACCCGGCGCCCGGCAATCCACAATTGGCCGCAGAGGTTGTCGAACTGCTGAAAAGCGATGGCCTGCCCGCACGCATCGACGCCGAACGACCATTCGACCATGGTGTCTGGGTGCCCTTGTCATTGATGTATCCACAAGCCGACATCCCCGTGGTGCAAGTCTCGCTACCCACCCGCGGCGGTCCGGCCTTGCAGACCCGCGTCGGTCATGCCCTGGCCAGTCTGCGCGAACACGGCGTGCTGTTGATCGGCTCCGGGAGCATCACCCACAACCTGCGCGAACTGGACTGGCACGCCGGCACAGAAAGCGTCGAACCCTGGGCCCAGGCCTTTCGTGACTGGATGATCGAAAAACTCGCTGCCAACGACGAAACCGCGTTGCACGATTACCGCCAGCAAGCACCGAATGCAGTGCGCAACCATCCCAGTGATGAACACCTGTTGCCGTTGTACTTTGCGCGCGGCGCGGGAGGGACATTCAGCGTGACCCACAAGGGATTCACCATGGGCGCCCTGGGCATGGACATTTACCGATTCGGGTAATGACAGAACCGAGGCCTGTGGCGGCCAGGCTCAGACCACATCAACCCCGACGTGAATCGCATCGTGCCGCCAAAACTCCAGATCACAATCGATCAACCGCTCATGTTGATCGTAATTGACCCGAGCGATGCGCAACCCCGGACTCCCCACCGACACCCGTAAAGCCGCCGCCGCATCCACCGACAACGCCGTCGGCACAATCTCGAAACGCACCCGCCCATAGTGCAAGTCGTAATGCCGCGCATACAGCTCTGTAATCGACTGATTCAGATCGAAATCCAGAATCCCCGGAAAAAACTGCGGATTCAAATAGTGCTCTACATACAACACCAGCCGCTCATCAATCCGCCGTGCCCGGCAAATCTGAATCACGCTGGACAACGCCGGCAACTGCAACCAGGCACAGACCGCCGCCGACGCCGGTTGCAACCGCGCGGAAATCACCTCGGTAGACGGCACCCGCCCCTGTGCACTGACCATCGCGTGAAAGTGACTGCGCTGCATCAGGTTATAGGCCAGGCGCGGTGGCGATACGAACCAGCCACGGCGCTCCTCCCGATAAATCTGCCCCTGGGCTTCCAGTTGCAACAACGCTTCACGCACGGTAATCCGCGTGGTCCCGAACAACTCACTGAGCTTGCGCTCGGCCGGCAGTTTGCTCCCGGGCGCCAACAGGCCATGGTCGAGCTGTTCCTGCAGAACCTGCCCGATGGCTGTCACCGCTTTGGTTGTCTCGATGCGCATCAACGTTACCTATCTGGACTAGACCAGCACTGTTTCGGGGCGGAACCGCGATTCAAATCGGTTCCCTCAACTCCCGACAAGCCTAGGCACTGCACATGACTGACAGATGACAAAGCCGCCGAACGGTTGATCCAGACACCTGCAAATTCACGGCCAAGTCCTTTTATATCAGCCTATTAGCCATGGTCTACGCTTACTCCGAAGCCTGAGCATTGCCGCTCAAGAAATATAGGCCGACCGGTCGTCGACATCAAAATGTCATCAGAGACGCCTAAATTGGCTCAGGTATTGCTGACCTAGACCAACATAACCGCAATCGCAGCGTTGAAAACGCCCAAAGGAGCTTCGGATGAAACAGCTTTTCCTGGCCTCACTGTTAGGCTCGACCATTGCCATGTGTACCGCCGCGATGGCGGCTGATAGCGATTTGAAAACCCTGGAAGCCGCGGCGAAAGCGGAAGGAGAGGTCAACAGCGTCGGCATGCCCGACAACTGGGCCAACTGGAAAGGCACCTGGGATGACCTGGCCAAGAACTACGGCCTGAAACATATCGACACCGACATGAGCTCGGCCCAGGAAATCGCCAAGTTCGCCGCTGAAAAAGACAACGCCACTGCCGATATCGGTGATGTCGGTGCAGCGTTCGGTCCGATCGCGGTGAAACAAGGCGTTGTTCAACCTTACAAGCCAAGCACCTGGGATCAGATCCCGAGCTGGGCAAAGGATAAGGACGGCAACTGGGCGCTCGCCTACACCGGCACCATCGCGTTCATCGTCAACAAAAAGTTGCTGCACGGCTCCGACGCTCCGACCAAATGGGCTGACCTCAAGAACGGCAAATACAAAGTTTCCATCGGTGATGTGAGCACCGCAGCCCAAGCCGCCAACGGTGTTCTGGCTGCCGCGCTCGCCAATGGTGGCAATGAGAAAAACCTCCAGCCGGCGCTGGATCTGTTTTCCGAGATCGCCAAACAAGGCCGCCTGTCGATGGCTAACCCGACCATTGCCACCATGGAAAAGGGTGAAATCGAAGTCGGCGTGGTCTGGGACTTCAACGGTCTGAGCTACAAGGCCAAAATGGTCAACCCGAATGATTACACCGTGCTGATTCCATCCGATGGCTCGGTGATCTCCGGTTACACCACCATCATCAACAAATACGCCAAGCACCCGAATGCCGCCAAACTGGCCCGCGAATACATCTTCAGCGACGCCGGCCAGATCAACCTGGCACGCGGTAACGCCCGTCCGATCCGCGCCGAGCATCTGACGCTGCCGGCCGAGGTTCAGGCCCAGTTGCTGCCTAACGAGCAGTACAAAAAGGTCACGCCGATCAAAGACGCCGACGCATGGGAAAAGACCTCCAAAGCCCTTCCGCAGAAGTGGCAGGAAGAAGTCATCGTCAATATGAAGCAATGATGCAACCCTCGTAGGAGCAAGGCTTGCCCGCGATGGCTTCACCTCGGTCACCAGACAGACCGGGGTGCCTGCATCGCGAGCAAGCTTTGCCCCTACAGGTGTTTTGAATATCTGTTTAGCGGAGTTCCAGCCCCTATGAAGCACAACGTCATCCTTGTCGTGCTCGACGGCCTTAATTACGAGGTCGCCCGTCACGCCATGGGGCACCTGCAGGCTTATGTCGGCGCAGGACGCGCGGCGCTCTACAAACTGGAGTGCGAATTGCCGGCACTGTCCCGACCGCTTTACGAGTGCATCCTGACCGGCGTCACGCCGATCGACAGTGGCATCGTCCACAACAACGTCTCACGCTTGTCCAACCAGCGCAGCATCTATCACTACGCCAGCGATGCCGGCCTTGTCACCGCCGCCGCGGCCTATCACTGGGTCAGTGAGCTGTATAACCGTTCGCCGTTTAGTGCGCCGCGGGATCGTCACACCGACGACCCGGACCTGCCGATCCAGCACGGCCATTTCTACTGGAACGATCACTACCCGGACTCGCACCTGTTCGCCGACGCCGAAAACCTGCGCCTGCGTCATGCGCCGAACTTTTTACTGGTCCACCCCATGAACATCGACGACGCCGGGCACAAGCACGGTCTCGACACCTCGCAGTACCGTAACAGCGCCCGCTCGGCCGACATTATTCTGGCCGACTATCTGCAAACCTGGCTCGACGCCGGGTATCAGGTGCTGGTGACCGCCGACCATGGCATGAACAACGACCGCTCCCACAACGGCTTGCTGCCGGAAGAACGCGAAGTACCGCTGTTCGTCCTCGGCGACGCTTTCAGCTTCAATGCCAACGCCGCACCGAAACAGACTGAAATCTGCGGCACCGTCTGTGAACTGCTGGGTGTGCCCCACGACAAACCTGTATGCCGGGAGCTGCTCAAGTGAACACCATGAAGCGCGGAAAATGGCTGGCAGCCTTGTGCCTGGTGCCTTTTGCACTGTTCTTTATCGTGTTCCAGATCGCGCCGCTGTCCTGGGTGATGATCAACAGCCTGCAATCGGAAGAGTTCGGCTGGGGCATCGCCAACTTCACCAGGATCTTCAATTCGAAGTTCTATCTGCAGGCGATCCAGTTCAGCCTCGAGATCAGTTTCTGGTCCAGCGTGTTCGGGATCATCATCGCGGTGCTCGGCGCCTACTCCCTGCGCCGGGTCGACTCGAAACTGCGCAACTTCGTCAACGCCTTCGCCAACATGACCAGCAACTTTGCCGGCGTGCCTTTGGCCTTCGCGTTCATCATTCTGCTGGGCTTCAACGGTAGCTTCACCATCATGCTCAAGCAGGCCGGGATCATTCAGGACTTCAACCTGTATTCGAAAACCGGGCTGATCATTCTCTACACCTACTTCCAGATTCCGCTGGGCGTGCTGCTGCTCTACCCGGCCTTTGATGCCCTGCGCGAAGACTGGCGTGAATCCGCCGCGCTGCTCGGCGCCAATGGCTGGCAGTTCTGGCGGCACATCGGTTTGCCCGTGCTGACCCCGGCGCTGCTCGGTACGTTTGTCATCCTGCTGGCCAACGCCCTGGGCGCCTACGCCACGGTGTACGCCCTGACCACCGGCAACTTCAACGTGCTGCCGATCCGCATCGCAGCGATGGTTTCCGGCGACATTTCCCTGGACCCGAACCTGGCCAGTGCCCTGGCCGTGGTGCTGGTGGCGTTGATGACCCTGGTGACCATCGTGCATCAGTTGCTGTTGAAGAGGAGCTACCATGTCTCGCGCTGAACTGAGCCCCGTCGGGGTCTATCACCGGGTGGTGGTGTATTTGCTGTTTGCCATCCTGTTGCTACCGTTGCTCGGAACGCTGATCTACTCGATCGCCAGCAGTTGGTCGGCGACCATTCTGCCCAGTGGCTTCACCGTTAAATGGTACGTGGAGCTGTGGAGCGACCCGCGGTTTCTTCATTCGTTCGGCCAATCGCTGCTGGTCTGCGTCGGCTCGCTGATTCTGTCCGTGGTGCTGATTCTGCCGTTGCTGTTTGTGGTGCATTACCATTTTCCGAAACTCGATGCGCTGATGAACATCCTGATCCTGCTGCCCTTCGCGGTGCCGCCGGTGGTGTCGTCGGTGGGTCTGTTGCAGCTCTACGGTTCGGGGCCGTTCGCGATGGTCGGGACGCCGTGGATTCTGATCGGCTGCTACTTCACCGTGGCGCTGCCGTTCATGTACCGGGCGATCACCAACAACTTGCAGGCGATCAACCTGCGAGACCTGATGGACTCCGCCCAACTGCTCGGTGCCAGCACCTGGCAAGCGGCGTTCCTGGTGGTGCTGCCAAACTTGCGCAAAGGTTTGATGGTGGCGTTGCTGCTGTCGTTCTCGTTCCTGTTCGGTGAGTTCGTGTTCGCCAACATCCTCGTCGGGACCCGCTACGAAACCCTGCAGGTCTACCTCAACAACATGCGCAACAGCAGCGGCCACTTCACCAGTGCGCTGGTGATTTCCTATTTCTTCTTTGTGCTGGTTCTGACCTGGGCTGCCAATATTTTGAACAAGGACAAAAGCCAATGAGCTTCGTCAGCGTCCAACACCTACTGAAAAGCTACGCGGGCACCACGGTGTTCAGCGATATCAACTGTGAAATCCAGAAGGGTGAGTTCGTTACCCTCCTCGGCCCGTCCGGTTGCGGAAAGTCCACACTGCTTCGCTGCATCGCCGGGCTGACCTCGGTGGACGGCGGCAAAATCCTGCTCGATGGCCAGGACCTCGTTCCGTTGAGCCCGCAGAAACGCGGGATCGGCATGGTGTTCCAGAGCTACGCGCTGTTTCCGAACATGACCGTCGAGCAGAACGTCGCCTTTGGTTTGCGCATGCAGAAGGTCAACGCCGACGACAGCCACAAGCGTGTTGCCGAAGTACTGAAACTGGTGGAGCTCAACGACTTCGCCGCGCGTTATCCGCATCAACTGTCCGGCGGCCAATGCCAGCGAGTCGCCCTCGCCCGCTCGTTGGTGACCCGGCCTCGCCTGTTGTTGCTGGATGAACCGCTGTCGGCCCTGGATGCACGGATTCGCAAGCACCTGCGCGAACAGATCCGTCAGATCCAGCGTGAACTCGGCTTGACCACCATCTTCGTCACTCACGATCAGGAAGAAGCCCTGACCATGTCCGACCGAATTTTCTTGATGAATCAGGGAAAGATCGTACAGAGCGGCGATGCCCAGACCCTTTACACCGCACCCATCGATATCTTTGCCGCAGGTTTCATCGGCAACTACAACCTGCTGGACGCCGACAGCGCCACAAAACTGCTGCAGCGACCGATTACCCACCGCATCGCGATTCGCCCGGAAGCCATCGAACTGAGCCTGAACGGCGAACTCGACGCACAAATCCGCAGCCACAGCCTGTTGGGCAACGTGATTCGCTACCGGGTCGAAGCCAGGGGCGTGGAATTGGTGGTAGATGTGCTGAACCGCTCGGCGGCCGATTTGCATCCCGATGGTCAGCGTCTGGCGCTTTCCATCGATCCGACGGCCCTGTGTGAGGTAGCCTGATGACTTTGCTGATGTTGAAGAGAGAACCGCACTGATGGCCCTGGCAATTTTTGATTTGGACGAAACCCTGATCCACGGCGACTGCGCCACCCTCTGGAGCGAACAAATGGGTCGCCTGGGTTGGGTCGATCCCGAGTCGTTCATGCGTCAGAACAATGAACTGATGGACGCCTACAGCCACGGCAAACTGCGGATGGAGGAGTACATGACCTTCAGCCTGGAGCCGATGATCGGGCGCACCCCCGAAGAGGTCGACCATTTGGTAGGGCCTTGGGTGGAAGACTTCATCGAGCCGATCATTTTCAGTGACGCCACCAAAGCCATTGCGGCCCATCGCAAGGCCGGCGACCGGATTTTGGTGATTTCGGCGTCGGGCACGCACTTGGTCAGGCCGATAGCCGATCGTTTGGGCATTGACGAGATTCTCGGCATCGAGCTGGAAGTGGCACATGGGGTGTATAGCGGCAACACCGTTGGCACGCTGACCTACCGCGAAGGCAAGATCACGCGTTTGCTGGAGTGGCTGGATGCGGAAGAGGAAAACCTGGAAGGCGCCAGTTTCTATTCCGACTCACGCAATGATTTGCCGTTGCTGCTGAAAGTAGATTTCCCACACGTGGTAAACCCGGATCCGGTACTGCTTGAACACGCTGAAAAAGCCGGCTGGCCGATCCATACCTGGAAGTAACCGAAAATCAATGTGGGAGCGGGCTTGCTCGCGAAGGCGTTGTGTCATTCAACAAATGTGTTGAATGTAAGTCCGCCTTCGCGAGCAAGCCCGCTCCCACAGGGATCAAACCAGGCTTTCGTCGATCACCAACACCAACTTTCCCGACACCTTATTAGTCGCCAACTCCGCAAACGCCGCTTCGGCGTCCTTGATCGGGAAGGTCTTGGCCAATTGCGGGCTCAAACGCCCTTCGGCAAACAGCGGCCAGACATGTTGGCTGAGATCGCTGAACAGATCCGCCTTGAACTGTTCGTCGCGGCTGCGCAAGGTCGAACCCAGCAATTGCACGCGCTTGGCCAGTACCTGCGCCAGATCCAGCTGCGCCTCACGACCGCCCATCAGGCCGATCAGCACCCAACGACCATCGAGCGCCATCAGTTTCAGATTCAGCGCGGCATAGTTGCCGCCCACCGGGTCGAGAATCACATCGAACGGCCCCAGGTCACTCAAGCTGTCCAGATCCCCGTTGCGCACGACCCCACCTTGGGCGCCCAGCGCTTCGCAGTAAGCCAAACGCTCGGCGGAACCGACGCTGACCCAGCACGGGTTACCAAACGCCTTGCACAGCTGAATGGCAGCTGAACCGATTCCACTTGCTCCAGCGTGCAGCAGAACTTTCTCACCCGGCTTGAGCGCAGCCAGTTGAAACAAATTCAGCCAAACGGTCGCATACACTTCTGGCAGCGCTGCCGCCTCAGCCAGGGACAAACCTTCGGGAACCGGCAACACATGCCGTCCGTCGACAACTACCTCCTCGGCCATCCCGCCCCCGGCCAGCAAGGCGCAAACCCGATCCCCGACCTGCCAGGACGAGCCCGGGCCCACCTCGCTGATCACCCCCGAACACTCAAGACCCAGTACCTGACTGGCTCCCGGCGGTGGCGGATAAAGACCCGCTTTCTGTAACAAATCGGCGCGATTGAGACCCGCAGCCGCCACTCGAATCCGAACTTGTCCTACATCGCATGTAGGACTGGGCTCTTCAACCCACTCCACTCGACCTTCAACGCCTTGCAATGCTTTCACAGTGCCTCCATAGTGAGTCTGGACTGAGCCCGTAGCTGTAGCGCCGGGCTTTCTTGCATTATGCGACCGGCCCTTGGGTCTGTACGAAAGCTAACAGGCAGTTTCCATACAGAGACTAGTGGTACCGGCGACTTCAAAGACGGCCTAATATGCGTGATCAATTGTCCCCGCGTCGAATCAGCATGAAGCATTTTTTCCCCAGCACCGCCCTAGCCCTATTCATTGGTATCGGTCTGTTGCCGATGTCTACCCATTCGTTTGCAGCCAATAGCTGGGACAAGCTTCAGCCTGATCGTGACGAAGTGATCGCCAGCCTGAACGTCGTCGAATTGCTGAAGCGCCATCACTACAGCAAGCCGCCGCTCGATGACGCGCGCTCCGCGATCATCTATGACAGCTACCTCAAACTGCTGGACCCGTCGCGCAGCTACTTCATGGCCAGCGACATTGCCGAATTCGACAAGTGGAAAACCCAGTTTGACGATTTCCTCAAAAGCGGCGACCTGAATGCCGGGTTCACCATCTACAAGCGCTACCTGGACCGCGTCAAAGCGCGTCTGGACTTCGCCCTTGCCGAGTTGAACAAAGGCGTCGACAAGATCGACTTCACCACCAAGGAAACCTTGCTGGTCGATCGCAAGGACGCCCCTTGGCTCAAGTCCACCGCAGAACTCGACGACCTGTGGCGCAAACGCGTCAAGGACGAAGTCTTGCGGCAGAAGATCGCGGGCAAGGACTCCAAGCAGATTCAGGAAACCCTGACCAAGCGTTACAAGAATCAGTTGACGCGCCTGGACCAAACCCGTGCGGAAGATATCTTCCAGGCGTACATCAATACCTTCGCCATGTCCTACGACCCGCATACCAACTATCTGTCGCCGGATAACGCGGAAAACTTCGACATCAACATGAGCCTGTCCCTCGAAGGCATTGGCGCCGTGTTGCAGAGCGACAACGACCAGGTGAAAGTCGTACGTCTGGTACCTGCCGGCCCGGCCGACAAGACCAAAATGGTTGCACCGGCCGACAAGATCATCGGTGTTGCCCAGGGCAACAAGGAAATGGTCGACGTGGTCGGCTGGCGCCTGGACGAAGTGGTCAAGTTGATCCGTGGGCCCAAAGGCACCGTGGTGCGCCTGGAAGTGATCCCGGCCAGCAATGCACCGAACGACCAGACCAGCAAGATCGTCCCGATCACCCGCGAAGCGGTGAAGCTTGAAGACCAGGCGGTGAAGAAGTCGGTCCTCAACCTGAAACAGGACGGCAAGGACTACAAGCTCGGCGTCATCGAGATCCCGGCCTTCTACCTGGACTTCAAGGCTTTCCGTGCTGGCGATCCGGATTACAAGAGCACCACTCGCGACGTCAAGAAACTGCTGACCGAGTTGCAGAAAGACAAGGTCGACGGCGTGGTCATCGATCTGCGCAACAACGGCGGCGGCTCCCTGCAGGAAGCCACCGAGCTGACCAGTCTGTTCATCGACAAAGGTCCGACCGTTCTCGTGCGTAATGCCGATGGTCGGGTCGATGTACTGGAAGATGAAAACCCGGGAGCCTTCTACAAAGGGCCAATGGCGTTGCTGGTCAACCGCTTGTCTGCCTCGGCTTCGGAAATTTTTGCCGGCGCCATGCAGGACTATCACCGCGCATTGATCATCGGTGGCCAGACCTTCGGTAAAGGCACCGTGCAGACCATTCAGCCGCTGAACCATGGCGAACTGAAACTGACGCTGGCCAAGTTCTACCGGGTTTCCGGCCAGAGCACCCAGCATCAGGGCGTACTGCCGGACATCGATTACCCGTCGATCATCGACACCAAGGAAATCGGCGAAAGCGCACTGCCTGAAGCCATGCCGTGGGACACCATCCGCGCGGCCATCAAGCCTGCGGTCGATCCGTTCAAACCGTACATTTCGCAGCTCAAATCCGAGCATGACGTACGCTCGGCCAAAGACGCGGAGTTCGTGTTCATCCGCGATAAACTGGCCCTGGCGCAGAAACTGATGACGGAAAAAACCGTCAGCCTCAATGAAGCCGATCGTCGTGCACAACACGCCGATATCGAAGCCAAGCAACTTGCCATGGAAAACATCCGTCGCAAGGCCAAGGGTGAAGAGCCGCTCAAAGAGCTGAAGAAAGAAGATGAAGACGCGATCGCGGCCGAGCCAGACAAGACCAAACCAGAAGACGATGCCTACCTGAGCGAGACCGGGCGGATTCTATTGGACTACCTGAAACTCAATACCGCGGTAGCCAAGCACTAAGTTGTAACAAGCAAGATGATGGCAATTTAATGCTGACGCTCTCCGGAGCGTCATCATACAGTCATCATTCTGTCGTGAAATAAAGGACTGGGAGCTCCTCTTTACCCAAGAGAGTGCTCCCAGTCCTTTTTTTATCGCCAGAGAAAGCCATGACCACCACAGAACAGCTGAGTGCCTTGAGTTCCATACTGACTCAAAGCGGTTTGCACAGCTTGTTCCAGCCGATCATTTCCCTCTCTGAACGACGTATTGTCGGTTACGAAGCCCTCAGTCGCGGCCCCTCCAACAGTCCACTGCACTCACCGCTCGCACTGTTCGCCGTTGCCCGTCAGGCCGGCCGCCTGAGCGAGCTGGAAATCGCTTGCCGTCAAAGCGCCTGCCGGCGCTTCAATGATCAGCAACTGCCCGGCAAACTGTTCCTCAACGTTTCCCCTGAATCCCTGCTCGAGGCCGCCCACCAACCCGGGCGCACCCTGCAACTGCTACAGGATTTCGGTATACCGCCGAACCAGGTGGTGATCGAACTGACTGAACAAACACCCACCGACGATTTCGAGCTGCTGCAAACCGCTCTGCATCACTATCGAGCGATGGGGTTTTCCATTGCCCTGGATGATCTAGGCGCAGGCTATTCGAGTTTGCGGCTGTGGTCTGAATTGCGTCCCGACTACGTGAAGATTGATCGACACTTCATCGACGGCATTCACCAGGACGCCCTCAAGCGCGAATTCGTCGGCTCGATCCTGCAAATTGCCAAGGCCTCACGGGCGCAAGTGATCGCGGAAGGTATCGAGCTACCAGAAGAACTCGCAGTGTTGACCGAGATGGGCGTGGATCTGGTTCAGGGTTATCTGCTCTGCCGCCCCCAGGAACATCCACCTCGTGATGCCCGAACCTTGATGCCCAAACGGGAAAGCACAGCGGTGGCATTGAATGATGAAGTCAGCGACCTTAGCGCTTTGCTCAACGACCAACCGGCAGTGGGTCGCGATACCCCGACCGCCACCGTCCTGGAAGCCTTTCGCCGCCAGGCCAATCTGAACTCCCTGGCGGTACTCGACGAGCAAGGCCAGCCCTGCGGCATCGTCCACCGGCATTCGCTCTCCGATGCACTGCTCAAGCCTTTTGCCACCGACCTGTTCGCCCGCAAGCCGATCAGCCGTTTAATGAGTGATGACTTCCTCGCCGTTGAGATGAGCCAGTCGTTGCAACAAGTGAGTCGCCTGATCACCAGCCGCGCGCGGCAGCGCATCGAAGAGGACTTCATCATTACCCTCAACGGCGGTTACCTGGGGCTGGGCCGAGTGATCGACGTACTTAAACTGATTACCGAACTGAAGATCCAGCAAGCCCGTTACGCCAACCCGCTGACCCTGCTGCCGGGTAACGTGCCGATCCAGCAATGCCTGTCGCGCCTGCTGCAACAGCAACGGGAGTCGGTGATCTGCTACGTCGATATCGACAGTTTCAAACCCTTCAACGACATCTACGGCTACGGCCGTGGGGACGAAGTCCTGCTGTGCCTGGCGCAATGCCTGAATGATCGCGTCGACCCTTCCCGCGACTTTGTCGGCCATATCGGCGGTGATGATTTCCTGCTGGTGCTCGGCCCGGAAGACTGGCGCAAGCGCTTGAACCAGTTGCTGGACGACTTCCAGAGCCAATGCCGACGCTTTTATCGCAGCGAACACCTGGAAGCCGGCTGCTTCATCGCCCCAAACCGTCAGGGTGTGCGTCAGGAGTTCGCGTTGCTGTCACTGTCGATCGGCGTGGTGCATTTACATCCACAGGCCTGTGGACAACTCGATGCAAGCCAGTTGGCGGAGATGGCATCGCAGGCCAAGCATCACGCGAAGAATGTGCCGGGGTATAGCGTGCATGTGATTGATAGTCTGGCGGTGCCGGGTGAGGATTTGCTCGTAGGACAGCGGTGATTGATCTGACACCTTGGCGAGCAAGCCCGCTCCCACGATTCAATCCCATTTCTTCTGGAGGAACTCGGTGAAATGTGGGTGCGGCGGTGCGACGATTCGACTTGCTCGCGAAGACGCCAGTTCTGCCAACTCAGATTGAGGGTGGTGCCTCGGAACCGCGAGCCGCCAACTCTTTCAGTTTGATCTCGGCCAACGGATGTCCTGCTTTGGCGGCCATCTCCCAAAACCGCGCAGCTTCAACCGCATCGGGCGCCTTGCTCGGCGTCCCCGCCAGACTGATCACGCCCACCTGATACGCCGCTTTGCCATCCCCCGCCAACGCCGCCAGGCGCAGCAAGCGCACGCCCTCTTCGCGAGCCCCAAGGCCAACACCGCGAAAGGTCAGGATGTGGCCATAGAAGCTCTGGGCGCCAACATCACCCAGGTTCGCCATGCGTGCGAACTGGCCTTCGAGCCAGCTCCAGCCACGCGGCTGACGCACAAACCATGACCAATGAAACAAGCGGCGAGCCAGCCAGTAGCTGGCCCGCGCCTTGAGTTTTAAAAACACTCAGGCCTCCGCCGATTCCGGGTACTCATATTCGAACACCCGCACCACTTCCGAGGCATGCCAGGACGCTGCGGCGACCCCATCGGACGGCCCGGAGAAACGCCCCAGACGCTCGACACATTCAAAGAATCCTGTGCGCGGCAGGCGGCTGGCGCCCTGGCTGATCACCAGGGAACTGCGCAATGGCTGCTCGGCCTTGGCGTCCAGCGCGGCCAGATGTTCAAGGGCGGCGGTCAAGGTTTGCATGGCCGGTGTGGGCAGTTGCAAACGTTCAAGCAACGCCCGGTATGTCAGAAGATGACGCTGGCGGCGTGCCTGATCCAGTTCGCCCAGCAACCCGTCCCAGTGTTGACGACTGATGCGTACGCTCACGATTCATCCCTCCACCCTGGCACCGTCAACTCCCAGGCCAGGCTGCGGCGAATCGCAGCGTCGGGTAGACGCTCGCCACTTTCGATCAAGGCCAGATAAGACGGGCTGATGCCTACCGTGCGGGCCAACGCCTCGATGGCGATGCCCTTCCCTTCGCGCAAACTGCGTAGTTGATCCAGACCCGGAAGAATCTGGTCTGGTGTTGCCGCCTGACGCTCTGGGGCGACCCGCGGCGGTTGTTCATTGATGCCTGCTGCTTTTAGTAGAGCCTGATATTGAGCCCATGGAAGAACCGCATACTCGGGCTCTCCTTCGCGTGTAATTATCTGAATATCCATGACTACCCCGTAGGACAACAACACTTAGCGAGTCGGCACTTTTCCCTAGAAGTGTAATCCTAACAGCGGCCAAGGTCGCGGGGGTATCAATCTATGGATGAGATTGAATCAGTTCAGTTTTTTTTCGGACCCTGAAGTTGAAGTTGCTCCGGGGTATCGGGCAGGCGTTCAACCACTGCAAGCTTTTCCGGCAACTGACGCTTGCGCCAGGCGCGGAAGGCGTTGAGTTCATCGTCGAGAACTTTCATCAGCCAGGCCAGCACTGCGATGTCATCCAGCATGCCGAACACTGGAATGAAGTCCGGAATGGCATCAATGGGACTGAGGAAGTACATCAGGCCTGCCACCACCGATATCAACGCTGTGGGGCTGATAGCCCGATACTCACCGCGCCAGTAAGCCAGGCAGAGTGCCTGCAACAGGCGTAGATCATCCTTGAGCTTGCCCAGCCGATTACCCTGGCTGGCACCTTTGCTGGCTACCGCGAAGAGCAAGGTCGGCAAACGTCCACGCGCGAGCAGGCGTCCGGCCAGAGGCAGGAAACGAGCGAAATTCCAGGGTGTTTTCATCATTTCCTCCCACTGAAATGTTATCCACACAAATTGTGGATAACCTTGTGAACAGAGCTGCTTTTCATGGCTGAAAGCCCCGTTTCATAAGGGCCCAACTCAGATCGGGCGTTTTTTACTCACATAAAAAAACCCAAGAATTCATTGACTTGGCGCTCTGGCGCGGCTAGCGCGGGCGTCCTCAATGGCTATGACTCCAGCCTACAGCATCCGTTCGCTTTGTTTACCTTCGCTAAACGCCAGATGCAACAACGCCCCGCATAAGCGAGGCGTTGTTTTTAAAGCAGACGCTGATTACTTGGCAGTAGCGTCTTGTTTTGCCGGATCCTTGATCGCCAGCAGTTCCAGGTCGAATACCAGCACCGAGTTGGCTGGAATCGCCGGGCTTGGGCTTTGGGCGCCGTAAGCCAGTTCGCTAGGGATGTACAGTTTGTACTTCTCGCCAACGTGCATCAGTTGCAGGCCTTCGACCCAACCCGGAATCACACCGCTGACCGGCAGATCGATCGGGCTGCCACGCTCGACGGAACTGTCGAAAACGGTGCCATTGGTCAGGGTGCCGGTGTAGTGAACGGTCACTACGTCGGTCGGCTTAGGCTGTGCGCCATCGGCTTTCTTGACTACTTCATACTGCAGGCCCGAAGCGGTAGTGGTTACACCGGCTTTCTTGGCGTTTTCTTCGAGGAATTTCTTGCCGGCAGCTGCCGACTCTTCGCTCATTTTGGCCAT
The DNA here is from genome assembly GCF_019219045.1 of Pseudomonas sp. PDM25. NCBI lineage: Bacteria > Pseudomonadati > Pseudomonadota > Gammaproteobacteria > Pseudomonadales > Pseudomonadaceae > Pseudomonas > Pseudomonas sp. PDM25. The sequence continues at coordinate 193,458 of NZ_JAHUWL010000009.1, read as the reverse complement.
ACGCTCTTCAGCACGCTTTTGCAGTGCTGCGAAGGCTTCGACCAGTTCGTCATCCTTCAGCTTCTGTTCTTTCTTGCCGACGGCATCTTCGATGCCTTGGGCTACGGCTTTGGAGTCCAGATCATCCATGCCTTCCTGAGCCAGGCTCTTGCCCATGTTCAGGCCAATCCCGTAGGAAGCTTTTTGCGCCGGGGTTTTCAGCTCTACGCTGGTCTGCGAATCACAACCCGCAAGTACCAGGCTAACCAGGGCCACCGCCGCCGCCAACCGATGCTGTTTCATGCTATTTCCTTGTTCATGCGCCTAAAGGGCAATCGAGTAAAGCCGCGAGCTTATCAGGCGGCCACGACCAATGGCTACCGGCATGAGAGCAGGAAACTTCTGATAAGTTCAGGGGATTCAACGCATTTCGGGAATGGGCGGATGAAGCTTCTGTCATCTTGCGCTCACAGAAACGGATAGCAGAACCCCCAGCAAATGGCGTAATGGCCACTTGCCGCACCTCAGGTGCTGAGGCATAAGAGAGGTTCAAATCGACAAGGATGTTTATCTTGCGCCTCTTCTTTCGCTTGCTGGTTCTGTTCGCAGTCCTGCTGGGGCTGGGCCTCGCCGTGGCTCTGTATTACGTCGCCAACCCGAAATTGCCGGCCTGGTCACCCGTGCAACAAGTGCATTACCTGGAGCAATGGAGCACCGCCGACCGCGAGACTTACTACTTCACACCTCAGGGTACCCAGGTCAAAGGTTTGCACTATGACTGGTTCAAAGCCCTCGAATTACCGTTCTCGCAACAGCGATTCGCCGCGCCCGAATACCTCGCCCGCTTCGGTTTTCTGATCGACCCCAACCAGCGAGCCACCCCGAACAACCCCGGCAATCTGCCCGTGGGTTTTGCCCGTCATCAGAACCCTGGAAGCCAGGACGAGTTTCTGGACATTACCTGCGCCGCCTGCCACACCGGCGAACTGCGCTTTAATGGCCAGGCCGTGCGCATCGATGGCGGTTCGGCACAGCACGTTCTGCCCTCCAGCGTTCCTACGTTGCGCGGAGGCAGTTTCGGACAAGCGCTGGTAGCAAGTCTGACGTCGACTTACTACAACCCGTGGAAATTCGAACGTTTCGCACGCAACGTATTGGGCCAGGACTACGATGCCCGGCATCAACAACTGCGCAAAGACTTCAAAGTCTCTCTCGACACTTTCTTGAAGGTGGCCTGGAACGACACCCATCGCGGGCTCTATCCCACTGAAGAAGGCCCCGGCCGCACCGACGCTTTCGGGCGCATTGCCAACGCCAGTTTCGGCGATGCGATTTCCCCCGCCAACTACCGTGTGGCCAACGCCCCGGTCGACTATCCGCAACTGTGGGACATGTGGACCTTCGATTGGGTGCAGTGGAACGGTTCAGCGCAGCAACCGATGGCCCGCAACATCGGCGAGGCGCTGGGCGTGGGCGCCACGCTGAATTTTTTCGACGCTAACGGCCAACCGCTTAAAGGAGACGCCCGCTATCCGTCCAGTGTCCGCTTGCGCGATCTGCACCTGATCGAACAAACCCTGCAACGGCTCAAACCGCCAGCCTGGCCGGAAGAATTGCTGGGCGCCATCGACAAAACCCAAGCCGCAAAAGGTCGCGAATTATTCACCGAGAACTGCGCTGGCTGCCATGTACCTCGATCGGTCCAAAGCGAAGGGCGCTGGGTGCAACATCTGAAAATGCTGCCCGTGGAGTTCATTGGCACAGACCCGGGCGCGGCCGATAACATCGCCGACCATCGCTTCGACCTCACCGCCCTGCAATGGGACCCGGCAGAGCTGGCGCAACTGGATGTTCAGTTGCAGCCGACGCCTGCGGATTCGCTGGATTTGAGCAAGCTCTCATCGGCTAAAGGGTTGGCCTACGTCACCGCTTTCGTCGGAAACCGGGCCTACCGTGATGCAAACATTCCTACGGCCGAACGACCGGACATGGATGGCTTCGGCCTGCCGATTGGCGTGCGCGAATTGCGCGCCTACAAGGCGCGACCATTGGCGGGAGTCTGGGCCACTGCACCGTTTCTGCATAACGGTTCGGTGCCGAGCATTTATCAGTTGCTCTCGCCCCAGGATGAACGCGCAACCACCTTCTACAAAGGCACTTTCGAGTACGACCCGAGGCACCTCGGCTATCGCACCGAGGCCTTCGCCAATGGCTTCATGTTCGACACGCGCATCACCGGCAATCACAACAGCGGCCACGAGTTCCGGGCAGGCACGCGTGGCAACGGCGTCATCGGTCGCCTGCTGCAACCAGAAGAGCGCTGGGCGCTGCTGGAGTATCTGAAAGTGTTGGGCGGTCCGTTAGAGGCACAATTGCCATGAGCAGACTCTGGATGCGTTTAGGCGCCTTTCTCGGCAAAACCCTAATGTGGTCGCTAGGCCTTGGATTGCTCGCCTGGGCGTTGGCCACGGCGTGGTTCGCCTGGCAGCACAGCGGCCCGGTTTCGGCTGAAGAACTGATTCCGGATGGCGAATCAGCGATGACCCAAGACATCATCCAGACGGCCGTGCGCATTGTCGATCAGCACCGTGAAAGCACCCGCTATCTGCGCGACGCTCATGCCAAGGCCCATGGCTGCGTGAAGGCCGAGGTTCAGGTGCTGCCGGATCTGGCGGGCGAACTGCGTCAGGGTGTGTTCAACGAACCCGGCAAAACCTGGCAAGCGACGATGCGGCTGTCCAACGGCAATGCCTACCCGCAGTTCGACAGCATCCGCGACGCACGGGGCATGGCAATCAAGTTGCTCGATGTGCCCGGCAAACAACTGCTGCATGACCAAAAGAGTCGTGGTGAACAGGACTTCGTGATGTTCAGCCATCCGAATTTCTTCGTCAGCGATGTCGCCGAGTACCGTCAGAATGTAGCCGCACAGGCTGACGGCAAGAAGCTGATGGCGTTCTTTCCGGGTTGGGACCCGCGGACCTGGCAGGTTCGCCATCTGTTTATCGCGCTGGCGACACTGTCACCCGCCCCGCAAAGCCCGACCCAGACGACTTACTTTTCAGTTTCGCCCTACAAATTCGGCGAAGCCAATGCCAAGTTCCGCGTCATGCCCGATCCGGCAAGCTGCCCGACTTACACCCTGCCTGCGCAAAACCAGAAGTTGCCGAACTTCCTGCGCAATGCGCTGCACCAGCAACTGTCGACCGACCGGATGCCGGCCTGCTTCGTCCTGCAGATTCAGCGCCAGAACCCGGCCAGGTACATGCCGATCGAAGACACGAGCATTGAGTGGCAGCAAAACGATGCTCCGTTCGAGACCGTGGCGCGGATCAAAGTACCCGCCCAGGACTTCGATACGCCTGCTCTGAACGTGCAATGCGATAACCAGTCGTTCAACCCGTGGTTTGGCCTTGAGGCCCATCGCCCCATTGGCGGCATCAACCGGTTGCGCAAAGCCGTGTACGAAGCCGTGAGCGACTACCGACACAGCCGCAACGCCGAACGATAAGAAGGCATAACGAAAGAAAGCGACCCAAAGGTCGCTTTCTCGGTGGAGCCTCGGCAAAAGCCAAACCCCAGACAGCAAAAAGCCCGCATTAAGCGGGCTTTCTGTGGAGACCTGGCGTTCAGCGTTCCAGGTTACCGAATATGGCGCAGCGGACGGGACTCGAACCCGCGACCCCCGGCGTGACAGGCCGGTATTCTAACCGACTGAACTACCGCTGCGCGTAGCGTTGAAAGTAAATGGTGGGTGATGACGGGATCGAACCGCCGACATTCTGCTTGTAAGGCAGACGCTCTCCCAGCTGAGCTAATCACCCTTTACCTTCGTTGCGGGGCGCATTGTGCCACAGATTTTCATAAAGTGTTGATTTAATTGAATAATTTTTCAAAAAAATCTGAAAACCCATAAAACGACGCGACCTGCAGGAACAACTTGCAAACTTTGGACAGAAAAAAACCCGCGTTAAGCGGGCTTTTCCGTGGTGACCTGGCGTTCAGCGTTCCAGATAACCGAATATGGCGCAGCGGACGGGACTCGAACCCGCGACCCCCGGCGTGACAGGCCGGTATTCTAACCGACTGAACTACCGCTGCGCGTAACACTGGAAGCGAATGGTGGGTGATGACGGGATCGAACCGCCGACATTCTGCTTGTAAGGCAGACGCTCTCCCAGCTGAGCTAATCACCCTTCACTTTCGGTGTGGCGCGCATTCTACGTAGCGACCACACCTCTGGCAAGCACTTTTTTAATTAATTTTTTCAGGCCTTCCAAAGGCTTAGAGAAGGGTTGGCCTATGGCGCTGCGAAGAGAATAATGCCCCCCTTTGTATAAAGGAGAGACTCGCCCCATGTGGTTCAAAAACCTGCTTATCTATCGCCTGACCCAAGATCTGCCTTTTGATGCCGAGGCGTTGGAAACTGCACTGGCCACCAAACTGGCGCGTCCATGTGCAAGCCAGGAGTTGACCACCTACGGTTTCGTCGCGCCATTCGGCAAGGGCGAAGATGCTCCGCTGGCGCACGTCAGTGGCGACTTCCTGCTGATCGCCGCCCGTAAAGAAGAACGCATTCTGCCGGGCAGCGTCGTGCGCGACGCGGTGAAGGAAAAGGTCGAAGAGATCGAAGCCGAACAAATGCGCAAGGTCTACAAAAAGGAACGCGATCAGATCAAGGATGAAATCATCCAGGCCTTTTTGCCCCGCGCCTTTATTCGTCGTTCGTCGACTTTCGCTGCCATCGCGCCGAAACAAGGCCTGATCCTGGTCAACTCGGCCAGCCCGAAACGTGCCGAAGATCTGTTGTCCACCCTGCGTGAAGTCATCGGCACGCTGCCGGTACGTCCGCTGACCGTGAAGATGTCCCCTACCGCGACCATGACTGAATGGGTCACCACCCAGAAAGCCGCGGACGATTTCTTCGTGCTGGACGAGTGCGAGCTGCGCGACACCCACGAAGACGGCGGCATCGTGCGTTGCAAGCGTCAGGACCTGACCAGCGAAGAAATACAGCTGCACCTGAGCACCGGCAAAGTGGTCACTCAGCTGTCGCTGGCCTGGCAAGACAAGCTGTCTTTCGTTCTTGACGACAAGATGGTGGTCAAGCGCCTGAAGTTCGAAGACCTGCTGCAAGACCAGGCGGAACAGGACGGTGGCGAAGAAGCCCTCGGCCAACTGGACGCCAGCTTCACCCTGATGATGCTGACCTTCGGCGACTTCCTGCCGGCGCTGGTTGAAGCGCTGGGCGGCGAAGAGACCCCGCAGGGGATCTAAAAGGTAAAAAGTTATCCCTGTGGGAGATTCTATGGTTGAGGGCTTTCCCTCAACCATAGAATCTCCCACATTGGTTTTATGGTGTTACTCAAGAATAAGGATCAGGCCATGCGCGCACTGGCTGCATTGAGTCGTTTTGTCGGCAACACCTTCGCTTACTGGGTACTGATTTTCGCCGTCGTGGCGTTCCTGCAACCGTCCTGGTTCATCGGCCTGAAGGGCGCGATCGTACCGCTGTTGGGCCTGGTGATGTTCGGCATGGGCCTGACCCTCAAACTCGAAGACTTCGCCGAAGTCGCTCGCCATCCATGGCGCGTGGCCCTGGGCGTGGTTGCGCATTTCGTGATCATGCCCGGTGTGGCGTGGTTACTTTGCCAGGCGTTCCACTTGCCGCCGGAGATCGCTGTCGGCGTCATCCTGGTCGGCTGCTGCCCTAGCGGCACCTCGTCGAACGTAATGACCTGGCTGGCCCGCGGCGATCTGGCGTTGTCGGTGGCCATCGCCGCTGTCACCACCCTCCTCGCCCCGCTGCTGACCCCGGCGCTGATCTGGCTGCTGGCCTCAGCCTGGTTGCCGGTGTCGTTCATGGAGCTGTTCTGGTCGATCCTGCAAGTGGTGCTGCTGCCAATCGTGCTCGGCGTGGTTGCCCAACGCGTACTCGGTGATCGGGTTCGTCACGCGGTAGAGGTGTTGCCGCTGGTGTCGGTGGTGAGCATCGTAATCATCGTCACTGCCGTGGTGGCTGCCAGCCAGGCGAAGATTGCCGAATCCGGCCTGCTGATCATGGCCGTGGTGATGCTGCACAACAGCTTTGGCTACCTGCTGGGTTACTTCACCGCAAGGCTGTTCAAGTTGCCACTGGCCCAGCGTAAATCCCTGGCACTGGAAGTCGGCATGCAGAACTCCGGGTTGGGGGCTGCCTTGGCCAGTGCGCACTTCTCACCGCTGGCGGCGGTGCCGAGTGCGTTGTTCAGCGTCTGGCACAACATCTCCGGAGCGCTGCTTTCGACGTATTTCCGCCGGATGAGCGAAAAAGAAGATCGGGAAACTGCGGCGCAGCAGGCTATCGACTGATCCGAAAACTTGATCCCCGGGTTAATGATGGGCACTCTATTGCAAAACGTGAGGACGACCTCGCGGCTCGATCGAGTCATTAATCTGGGGACGACCCCGTCAATCGATGGAGGTCTCTCATGTCCTGGATCATTCTGTTTTTCGCCGGCCTGTTCGAAGTTGGCTGGGCCGTCGGCCTGAAATACACCGATGGCTTCAGCCGCCCTCTCCCCACCGCATTGACCGTTGCCGCCATGGCTATCAGCCTTGGCTTGCTGGGCCTCGCCATGAAGGAGTTGCCGCTGGGCACGGCCTACGCGATCTGGACCGGTGTCGGTGCGGTCGGGACGGTCATTGCCGGGATCATTCTGTTCGGTGAATCCATGGCGCTGTTCAGACTCGCCAGTGTGGCGTTGATCATTTCCGGGCTGGTTGGGCTGAAAATCAGCGCCTGACTTTACTGCCGTTACTAAAAAGCCCGCCCCCCTATTGATACTGACAGGGGGAGCGGGCTTTTTTTATGGCGTGTATTAACCGATCAGCTCTCGGCCAGCTCCATGCGTTCACGCGCCACAGGAGCCTTTTGCGCATGCTCAAGCTGCATGCAACGCTCCAGGAACAGGAACATGTAGTCGTAGCTCTTGCAGACGGCCTGACGCAATTCCATTTGCAGGGATTTGCTTGGGTTCATACCCGCCAGCGTGCAGATGATTTCCAGGGCTTCCCACGGATGGGCATCGTCGTACTGGGCATGCATTTTCAACCATTTCATGGCTCGCTTGCGATCTTCCTCCGGGAATGAGGCCGCGTAGACACCACTGGAACAGACCAGCGCCGACCACTCCCCGGTCGCACCTTCAATGGCGTAGTTGGTGGCGGCAATGGCAACGATCAGCGAATCCGACGAACTGGTGTGCCAGCACCAGTGGCTCAAGGCGTGAAGTTCAGGGACAACCTTTTGCGCTTGCAGATCTTCCAGGCTGACGCCGTGAGCACGACTCCAGTGCACCCAGTAATCGGCATGGTTCAATTCGACTCGAATGTTACGCATCAACCAGCGACGTGCCATGTCTTCACCTGGATGGCGGGCAAAGCGAGTCTTGGTCAGGTTCTGTGCCATATATAACGCGAACTGTTCGACCACCGGCCAGCCACCAATCAGGTACTGACGCATAGTCTTTGCACTGAGTTTGTTATCACGCAGACGCTGATACAGTTCGTGTTCGACAACCCGGCGCTTGCTCTCGCTGCAATCATGGATCAGGCGTTGAGCCCAGCCGGGATAACTTGCAGCTTCCATGAGCGGTCCGGTTCGGTTGAATGTGTCGATCACTGTCGAGCTCCTTTTGATTGTGATTATAAGGATCAGCAAGAGATTTCAACGGAACGTGCCAGGCGCCTTGAATAACAAAGGCTGAGGCCTGGCTGGACGACTTTGTAAACTGTCGCTGGTAAACAAATGCGGGCGTTCAATCACATACCCTTGAGCGTAATCCACCCCGATCTCCAGCAATGCCTGCTCGATCTGGGGTGTTTCAACAAACTCGGCAATCGTACGTTTACCCATAACATGACCGATGTGATTGATCACTTCGACCATGGCGCGGTTAATCGGGTCGTCCAGCATATCCTTTACGAAACTCCCGTCGATCTTCAAGAAGTCTACAGGTAAATGTTTCAAGTAGGCGAATGAGGACATTCCGGCGCAAAAGTCATCCAGCGAAAAGTGGCAGCCTAAACCTTTGAGTTCATTAATAAATTTGATTGCACTTCCGAGATTGGAAATTGCACTGGTTTCGGTGATTTCAAAACAAATCATTTCAGGCGGTATGGAGTAAGTAACAAACTGTTCACGCAGGAAGTGCAGAAACGCCTCATCTCCGATAGTTGTGCCTGACAGATTAATCGCACACATGGCCAATGGTCCTTTGTGCTGTTCGGCTATGCAGTGGGCAATAATTTTGAAAACGTTCTGTACAACCCAGCGATCAAGGGACGTCATCAGACCATAACGCTCAGCAGCTGGAATGAAACTGTCGGGCAAAATCATGCGTCCGGCTTCGTCATGCAGGCGCAACAGAATTTCGATATGCCCACCGCCCTTCTCGATATGACCAAGGGGCGCGATTTCCTGGGCGTACAGACAGAAGCGGTCTTCTTCCAGCGCCAAGTGCAAGCGCTGCACCCAAGCCATCTCGCCGAAGCGCAGGGACAGTTCCGAATCATCCGCGTGATAGACCTGAACCCGATTGCGGCCCTTTTCCTTGGCCATGTAGCAGGCCATGTCGGCAGCGCGCAGCGAGGCTTCGAGCGTGGTCGGATTCTGAGTGACGTGAACCAGCCCGATGCTCACAGTGGTCACGAAGGGTCGGCCTTTCCAGACGAAGTGCAGGTTCTGCACGGTCTGACGCAGGCCCTCGGCGATTTTCTCGGCGGCTTCCGGGGCGCAGTTCTCCAGCAGGATGCCAAACTCGTCGCCACCCAGGCGGGCCAAGGTATCGCCTTCGCGCAAACCCGATTGCAGCAGAGCGCAGATATGCCGCAGCAACTCGTCACCCGCCGCATGGCCGCAGGTATCGTTGACCAGCTTGAACTGATCCAGATCGAGGAACATCAGCGCATGGCGCCCCGACTGCCGTGTCAGGTTGTGCAGCGCCTGTTCCAGGCGATATTCGAACTCGCGGCGGTTGGCGAGCCCGGTCAAGGCGTCATGGGTCGCTTGCCAGGACAGATTGGCAATGTATTGCCGCTCCTGTGTCATATCGTGCAGCACCAGCACCGTGCCGCTGACCTTGCCGGCGTTGCGGATCGGCGCACCGACCAGGGTCACCGAAACCGTGCTGCCATCCAGGCGCTGGATCAGTTTGGAGTGTTCGCTGCCACCACTCAGCTGTCCGCTCAAAATGTGTTCGATCAACGTAAACCCATCGGCCTGAGCGTTCTCGTCCAGCAGATTGAACAGCGCCGCCAGCGGCAAACCCGTCGCCTGCTCGGCCTTCCAGTGAGTCAACGCCTCGGCGGCCGGGTTCATGTAGGCGATCTCGCCTTCGACATTCGTGGTGATCACACCATCGCCGATCGATTGCAAAGTGATTTGTGCCCGGTCTTTCTCCAACTGCAGAGCGTCGGCGAAGGCATGGCGCTGCTTGAGCAGTTTGTGCGTGCGCATCAAGGCCAGGAGGATCAAACCCAGGGCCGTGGCGAGGTTGGTCACCAGCAACACCCGCAGGATCATCCGCGAGCCTTCGCCCAAGGCATCGCTGAAAGCCTTCGCCGCCGGTGTCACACTTTCGTTGATGACGAATATCTGATCCTTCCAGCGCTTGATATCGGTATCGGTGGCCTGACCGGCGGTGATGCGCTGATGCATCTCCCGCGCAATGGCATCGAGTTGCACCAGATACGCATCGCCCACCCTCCAGAGGTCGATGGCTTTCTCGTGGTAAGTGAAGTGCCGGAAATTCAGGTACAGCCAGATCACACTATTGATGTCATCCGGGTGGTTACCGCCCTTGAGGATCGCCACGCGCGCGGCTTCGATATTCGGCGGCTGATGATCCAGCGCCACACGCAATTCGTGGCCACCCTGAGGCACCGCAATCGCGTTCAGGTATTTGTTGAATATCGTCTCGTCGCGGCTATCGGCGTAGAGATTGAGGTAGTAGATGGCGTCTTTTTGGCCTTTGGACCAGAGGCTTTCACCGGCAACGTAGCCGCGAACCGCCGACAGAACGTACAGGCTCACGCCGCCGAGCATCGCCTGAAACAGCACGACGGCGATAAATGGCCAGACGATGCCCAACAACCGTGGCGTTCCGAGAGTCCGCGTTTGTTTCATGAGATCCCTTGCATTAGCACTGCTTGATCGTCTTCCGGACGAAATCGCTACAGCTAGACTAGGGTGCGTTCCAAGCCCCGGCAAGTGATCAACAAAAAACACACTGCGGTCCCCTCGCGATATATATACCGCATGGACTCTCTTCCAGGTCGTTGTAATCGGTACCGATCCCCCTGCTGCACCGCAGGGAACCAACCGAAACAAGACAAGAGAAGCCGCATCGTGCATACAACCCCTTCAAATGGCGTTTCAAGCGCCCCAGGCACTTCATCCCCGACCACCGCTCAGGTCCATCAGGGTCAACTCCAGGACTATGAACTGTTGCGATCAGTTTTACGTGGGGAGGTGGGTTCACTGTCCAGCTTTGCCCAAACGCTACTCAGGCCACAATCCTTTTCACCCTTGCATCATGAAAGCGAAACTGGCCAGGAAGCGTTACAGCAGTTGCTTGTGGATCCCGACTACCGTGCACTGTGCAAAAAAAACAATATCTCCCCACACTATCTGATCGTCACCTTGAAAGAAGGGGCCTTTGTTTATGAGACTTCTGGTCGCGAAGGTGCAAACAAGATCGAATTGACCCTGACAGGAAACGAAAACTGGCAAGCACTTCGAACCCGGATCGAAAAGGCTGCCACCTTGCTGGGTGGACAAATTCGCTATGACCGCCTGATCTCGGCACCCAGGATTGCCACGTTTTACGGGTTACACCCTTGGGATCCGGCCAACACCGCTAAACATCAGGCCGCCATCGACACCCTTGAAGAAAAGATCGCAAGTTTTCAATTGGGGCTCGAGGACGATTTCAACATACTGGACCTCAAACCAACTCTTAAGAAAGAAGATCGACAGGTTTCTTTTCAAGGTGTCCTGACAACCGAATCCCGTGATGAATTGCAAGGGCAGTTCATTAAAGGCGAGATTAAAAGAGTCATCCAATCGTTTCTACCTGATGGGGTTACATCCCCGCTGACCCATTTGGCCAACGACATTCTTGGGTCAGCCATGCCTGAAAAGGTAGATGTCCAGCCAACCGTTTTTCTTCAAAAGATCCTGCAAAGTCCGGAAGCCGAAAAACTGGGAACCGCCTTGCTGACAATGATGGATTGGTACGGTGGAAAAATGGGCGAAGAGACCTCGCCTCATGTACGCACCAAAGTGGTAGCCCAAGCGCTGCAAATCTGGTTCAAATCGCAAACTATTGAATACCCCGACAGGATTGCCGGTTATGACCTGAAATCCAACTTAAACTGGGGGAAAAGTTACAAAGAGATATGGAGGGAATTTAAAGACCATTTATTCACATCAAAACGCGCCATCTCAAAAAAAGAAGCCACTGTCATGGCAAGGTTGTTCCTTCACGAGTTCCCAACCGAATTCCGCATCAGCGACATCCCGAAAGACCTGCCTTATAGAAGCTCCGTGGTGTGGGTAAATTTCGTACATGGTGTCAACCTCGCCCATGCCATTGATCCTGCCTTACTGCAACGTCTCAAGTTCCAGGAGTTGGTGGACTTCCCTATCAATCAAGCAGCGGGTGCCTCTGCCGACTATCTGGAATTGATCACCCTTGAACGACTGCGCCCCGCTCTGGAATGGGCGATCACCAACGGATTCCTTGAGGAAAGGAGCGATTTCGACTATTCAACCCGTGAAATCGAATTTGCCGTATCTACACTCGATGACCGCACAACAGCGTTAAAAAACGCTACCACTGATCTTGATAAGCCTCCTCCTGAAAGACTGGCGATTGCCAAGCGTGAGATGGTCAAGCTCTTTGGTCCTAACGCATTTACATCGGATGGCCACAGGCTGATAGCTGAAGCGGTACGAGCGGACAGTATTCATGACACCCCCATTGTCACGCATGAGACGTTCTCATTTCTGGATGTGTACGCATCCGGAAAATTTGATCAAAGCCAAAAGTGGTTTAGGACGACCCCTGACGGCAAAAACAGAAGTTCGCTATGGATCCACCTGGATAAGGACCGAAAAATACAGATTCACAAAAACGTGATGTTTTCACACGCGTCCGTCATTTATATGCCCGCCAACAAAGTTCTTCCTGACGCCAATGCTCTTTTTCAGGAGGAATTCAACCGCTATATCGAATTATCAAAATCCGCCTATAAAAAACTGATCAGCAGCCAACTGGCATCGTTGCCACTGGCGGATCGTCAGGCAATAGAGTATGGCACCGTAACACTGTACTGCTTGAGAAAGGCCACTTCGGGTGACTCGATAATTATCAAAAACGGAGAGTTCACTAACTCAGTCAACGCCCGCAAAGGCTTTATATTGAGAGTCACCTATCAAAACAAAAACTCTTATTACGAATGCCTACCTTCAGCCGGGGTGATTCATCCATTTACCTCGTTCGACAAAGTACTTATTGGCGGAACACCAGAACAAACACTGAATACAATCGGGCCCGTTCTTACTCAAACAATATCCGTCCCCGTCAGGACGCTACCCTTGGACTGGAATGCATATGAAACCGGCACAACTCCCATCCCTGGTGCAAGCTGCAAGGCCCTTATCCAAAGGCTGGGAAGTATACTCGAGGAAACTCCACCCGAGGATGCTGCCAAAATTGTCCCTCAGACGTTATCGTCCAGGCGTTCACAAAATATAACTGGGTTGATCGCCGATAATCTTATGTTTTTCGATGAAGCACAGCTTCTTGCGTACACCCGTGGAGAAACCGAATTTGATCGCATGGAGGCCAAGACCAAGAAAGTAATCAGCATCATAAAAATGTACGTGCCATTTTGGAGCAATATCGAAGATATCGTCTCAGGCAATGGACTTCGGATCTTTCAAGGTGTGTTTGGTTTAGTTCTGGATTTGACCACCTTCCTGATTCCTATTGGCAAGTTCGTGTCGGGCACAATGAAACTGGCAATGACGGCAGGAAAACTTGGCATCCGTGTTGCTCTACCGCGCTTTGGCAACCTGACAAAAAAACTGCTCATTGCAACACTGCAAAACCTGCACCCTTTGGACGGCCTCCCCTCACTACTCAAATCCGGCTCCAGGCTTTCCTTGCGACTTGCCCGCAAAGGCGCGCTCCAGGTGAAGTCACTGACCGGTCGAGCCGGGCAATACAACCTCATAGGCGCCATGGCTCAATCGACAACCCCCAGCACCTGGAAGCCCTTGGCCGCAAGCGACCAACTGGCCACAGTTCGAGGAATTGAAGACATTCCCATACGTAACACGGGAACGGTTAGCACCCCGAGCTATCACCTGATAGAACCGCTATCGGGCAAGCCTTACGGTCCCCGACTAAACACCAGAACAGCAGAAGTCTCGATCGGTCGATCCGAGTACTCCACAGTGGCTGAAATCGACAACAGGGTTGTCTTCGAATTGCCAGAAAGTGCACGAGTACAGAATGTTCCCGAAGTGGATGGTCGCAGCACTTTACTGATCGATCACGTGCCTTATCGACTCGACAAAGGAACCCTGCGGCGTGTCGATACCATTGATGCCAGTGAAACCCTTAAGCGTAAGACCTGTCGGATTCGTCGCGCCCCGGGAGACACTGTTTGTCTCAATAGCTATGTCCACGGTGAACTCGCGCCCACGCCCATACCGGGTAGCCACACAACGGTTGAAGGCTATAGTCCGTGGTTTGGTGACAAAATCTACACGCCCGCACCGGCAAAAGCGGGTCGTAACCAACCTGTTCTGGCGCTGGACGGCCAACTTTATATCGAGTCGAGGGGCGTGTGGACCCGATATGAGGGTGCCAGGAAGCCCCTGGGCCTTTCAAAACTCCAGCCCAAGGTTCGACTCGAGGGAACCATCGAGTTTCAAGAGGGGATGTACGGTCGAATCAAGGTCTCGGGTGTGTACGACGACCTTGATGACGATCTCCGTCAGGTCGGCACATTGATCATCCAGTCAAAAACCGATGCTAAAACGGAGTATCTGTTCACCCAACTCAACGCGACCGACTACTACTTTGCCGAGATAACAAAAGGACAGAGCCTCGCTGGCGCACATCGGTTGCAACGCATACCCGACGCCAGCCTTCAAACAGATCCGCTCTACAAGGAACTCCATACGGTCTTCATTGGCTCAATACAGGCCAACAATACCGCTCGAATCTACGGGTTGGATAAAGTGAAGCAGGCTGTCAACGCTATGAATGAGATTGCGATCCCTCTCGGTGGCTTGGCAAACCCACCTGCAAACCTGAGGCTGGTAAAGGTCGCAACCACGCCCGGCGAAGCCGTAATGTTCGATCATAGAACCCGGATGATTGTCTGCGAGTTCCCCATCACGACAAAAACCTGGACACGTACTAAAGCGGCACCGGAATCCTTGCGCCAACAAACTGCGGCAATTTTCAATGATCTCTTTCAAAAGCAGCTATTCAAAGCCGGTGAATTGAACGATCTATACATTGCCAAAACGATGAAAGCGCTTCAGAGCATTGTCAATAAAAGCAACTTCAAAACCATGAAAAACCCCAGAAATATCGGTTACGCCCAAATCACCCGCGCCGACGGCCACACCGAAGTCTATGTCAGCGTATCGGGTGCTGGTCATGACACTAACTTTTTGCCGTTGTTCAAAACACATAACACTCGGGAAGTTACGGTAGGTACTACTACCTACATCAATGTCGACTTCAAGAAAAACTTTGAGAGGACTTCGCTGAGTGTGTCGGCACAAGGCAAGCTCGAATCTATTCCTCGCACCATTCCCGACATGTCGACATACACCCCGGAGCTGACCAAAAGACCCACATCGCTGGACAGCGAAAGCAAGTTGATCAAGGTTATTCGCGACAAGTACCCGGATGACGCCACCCGCGGGCCCGTTACAGTCGTCACCACCATGGCACCCTGCGACTCCTGCTCGGTGGTGATGCAACAGTTTGCTCACTCGGGCGGTGAGGACGCGTTAAAGGTGATCTGGGACTGATCCGCGCCCCTTATAACTGCTGCAAATGCCCATAAAGCTTGGCGTACAAACCACCATCGGCAATCAATTGCTGATGGTCGCCATCTTCGGCAATTTGCCCGCCGTCGAACACCAGCACCCGGTCGGCCTGCTTCACCGCGGACAACCGGTGCGCAATGATCAGGGTGGTGCGATTGCTCAGGAACCGCGCCAGCGCCTGGTGCAGGTTGTATTCGGTGGCGGCATCCAGTGCCGAGGTGGCCTCGTCGAGGATCACTACCTTGGGTTCCGCCAGCACCATCCGCGCAATGGCCAGGCGTTGGCGTTGCCCGCCGGACAAACGCACCCCGGAACGTCCGACAATGCTGTCCAGGCCGTCGGGCAATTCACGAACCGTGTGGTGCAACTGAGCAATCTCCAAAGCCTGCCAGCAGGCCTCGTCACTGCGTTCACGGCCCATGGTCAGGTTGGCGCGCACGGTGTCGTTGAACAGCGCCGGATGTTGCAGAACCACGGCGACGTTCTCCCGCACGGTTTCCAGGCCGATCTCTTGCTGGGTCGAACCGCCGAAGCGGATCGTCCCGGCAAGCGGCGTGTACAGGCCCAGCAGCAACTGCACCAAGGTACTTTTTCCGCCACCGCTAGCGCCGACAATCGCGACTTTTTCGCCGGGGGCAATCGACAGGTTCATCTGGTTCAACACCAGCTCGTCGCCGTAACCGAAACTCAATCCCTGGACTTCGATACCCACGGTTTCGCGACCGTTGAACGGGTCGACACCGCCCGGGTATTCAGGCTCATCGGCCCGCGCCAGCAACTCGTTGATCCGCGACAGCGCGCCGCCGGCCGCATAATAGGCGTATTGCAGATTCAGCAGCTGTTCCACCGGACCGATCATGAACCACAGGTAGCTGAACACCGCGAGCATCTGGCCGATGGACAGGTCGGAAAACAGCACGGTGAGCATCGCCGCCGCACGGAAAATATCGATGCCGAACTGGAACAGCAAGCCGCTGGCACGGTTCGAGGCATCGGTTTTCCACTGCGAGTTCACCGCGTAATCGCGCACTTCCCGGGCGCGCTGCCCTAGACGTCCAAGGAAAAACCCCTGACGGTTGCCGGCACGCACTTCCTGAATGGAGTCGAGGGTTTCGGTCAGCGCCTGGGTAAAGCGCGAGGTGCTGTCGTTCTCGAGTTTCTTCAGGTGTTTGACCCGTTTGCCCAGGAGTACCGTGGCGTAGATCACCAGCGGGTTGAACAGCATGATCAGCAGCGCCAGCTTCCAGTGCATCCAGATGAGAATGCTCGCGGTGCCGACCAGGGTCAGCATCGCGACCAGGAAACGGCTGAGGGTTTCGCCGACGAATTTGTCCACCGTGTCCAGGTCGGTGACCAGATGCGTGGTCACCGTGCCGCTGCCCAGGCTTTCGTATTCGCCCAGGGAAATGCGCTTGAGCCGTTCGATCAGCCGTGTGCGAATGCGATACACGATGTCCTTGGCCAGTGCCGCAAACAACTTTGCCTGAACCACGTTGAAGAACAAGGCGCCACAACGTAGCAACAAGGTCACCAGCAGCATCAGGCCGATGTAGCCCGCGGCTTTCTGCCAGTCGTCGGGCAACGCGTGGTTCATGACTTTCAGCGCGGCGTCACCGTGGCCCAGCAGCACTTCGTCCACCAGCAACGGTAAGAGCAGGGGGATCGGCACGCTACACAGCGTGGCCAGCACGGCCACGCCGTTGGCGATCCACAGGGACTTCTTGTGATGCAAGGCCAGGCGACGGATTTCCGCCCAGCTCAGACGGTCGACACGTGTAGCGTTTGCGGCGTCGTCAGGCTGGTCATGCACAGGCAGCGCGCTCCAGCCAGCGGCCGAGCAACGGAGACAGTACGCTGAGCGGCTGATAGCCATTGGTCAACAGCGCCAATTGACCATTACGCTCAGCCAGCAAGGTAGGGAAACCGGCAATGCCCAGGTCCTGGACCCAGGTGAAATCGGCCGCCGTCGCGGCGTGCTGATCGGCACGATCGAACGCGGCGGCGAACTCGATGCGCGGCAGACCGGCCTGCTCCGCCAGCTCCACCAGAACACTGGCGTGAGTGACGTCGCGCCCTTCGGCGTAAAACGCGTGCTGAATCAGCCCAAGCAGTTTCCACGCACAATCCGGCGCCAGGCTGCGCGCGGTCACCAATGCCCGACAGGCAGGTTCGGTGTCGTAGACAAACCCGTCGGGCAACGCGCCTTCCAGCTTGAATGGTTGACCCGTGGCCTCGGTGACCGCTTGCCAATGCTCAAGGATGTAGCGCCGGGTGGTCGGCTCCAGCGCGGAACCGCTGCCGGTTCGCAAACCGCCCACCACCAGGTGCACGTCCACCCCCGCTGCTTGCGCCTGCTCGACCAGCGCGTTGGCCACCGGCGCGAAGCCCCAGCACCAGGAACACATCGGGTCCATCACATAGAGCAGGCGTTGCGCAGACATGGTTCAAGCCTCGGAAGGAGTTTGCTTGTAGTTGTAACCGATCGGGTGAGGCAGGTTGCGAGCCTTGGCCAGTTCGATCTGCTTTTGCCGGTCGATGGCACTGCGACGGGTCTTCTCGCTCAGCTTATCCCAGCAATGCGGGCAACTGATGCCGGCCACGTAGTGCTCGGATGTGCGGTCGGAGGCGCTGATCGGTGTACGACAGGCATGACATTGATCGTAGTCGCCTTCGCTGAGGTCGTGGCGCACGGTCACGCGGTTGTCGAACACGAAGCAGTCGCCCTGCCATTTGGTTTCTTCCTGCGGCACCTCTTCGAGGTACTTCAGAATGCCGCCCTTGAGGTGATAGACCTCGTCGAAGCCCTGGCTGAGCATGTAGCTCGACGCCTTTTCACAACGAATGCCGCCGGTGCAGAACATCGCGACTTTCTTGTGCACGGCCGGGTCGAAATTGGCTTTGATGTAATCGGGGAATTCGCGAAAACTGGTGGTCTTCGGGTCGATGGCGCCTTCGAAGGTGCCGATCGAGACTTCGTAGTCGTTGCGGGTGTCGATCAACAGCACTTCCGGGTCGCTGATCAGGGCGTTCCAGTTCTCTGGATCGACGTAGGTGCCGACCTTTTTGTTCGGGTCCACGCCTTCGACGCCGAGGGTGACGATTTCTTTCTTGAGTTTGACTTTGGTGCGATAGAACGGCTGGTCGTCGCAGTACGACTCTTTGTGGTCGATGTCGTCCATGCGCGGGTCGTTCTTGAGCCAGGCCATCAGCCCGTCAATGCCTTCGCGGCTGCCCGACACGGTGCCGTTGATGCCTTCTTCGGCGATCAGCAGCGTGCCTTTGATGCCGTTGTCGACCATCGCTTGCAGCAGCGGCTCGCGCAGGGCGACGTAATCTTCCAGGGTGACGAACTTATACAGTGCCGCCACGACAATCTGTTGTGTCATGGGTAATTCTCCAGGTGGCTACCCTCGTAAGGGGTGAACCGGATGCGAAAAAAAACGCGCCGGGGAGCGGCGCGTTGTGCAGTCTAACAAAAATAACCCCTCCTGTAGGAGCGCGGCTTGCCGGCGATGGCGTATTCAAGATCGCCATCGCCGGCAAGCCGTGCTCCTACAGGTGGCAGATCTTAATGTTTGCTGCCACCGGCACAGGTCGGCGAGGCCGGAGCCGCGTCGATCTGTGCCCATTCCTCTGGCGTGTAGGTATGCAGCGCCAACGCATGGAACTCGCCCATCAGCTCGCCGAGCGTGCCGTAGACTTTCTGGTGACGCTTGACGCGGTTGAGCCCTTCGAACTGCTGGCTGACCACCACGGCCTTGAAGTGGGTCTGCAACCCACGGCTGTGCATGTGGCTTTCATCCAGCACTTGCAGATGCTGCGGCTGCAACAGGCCCAGCGTCGATTCGATGCGTTGTTGCATGGTCATACCGAACTCCGCTTAAGGCTTTTTCTTGGCAGGAGCGGCGGCGCCTTTAGGCTCCAGCTCGGCGGTCATGTCAGCCAGCAGTTTGTTGACCACAGGCACGGCGCTTTCCAGCTTGGCTTGAGTCATCTGGGCCGATTGCTGAGTCAGCTGCGGCATTTTTTCCAGGACTTTCTTGCCCAGCGGCGACTGGTAGAACGCGACCAGGTCTTTCAGCTCGGATTCGCTGAAGTTGGTGGTGTAGAGCTTGACCATGTCCGGCTTCAGCTTGTTCCAGCCAATAGCTTGGTCCAGCGCGGCGTTGGCTTTGGCCTGGTAGGTTTCCAGCAAGGCCTTCTTCGATTCAGGGGCTTTGGTCTGTTCAAAACGCTGAGCGAACATTTGCTGCACTTGCATGTACACCGGAGTGCCCAATTTGTCAGCGTGCGCCAGGGTCAGGAAAGCTTCGGCACTGGCGTTGTGGCTGGCGGTATCGGCAAAAACAGGGCCGCTGGCGCAAACCAGTGCAACCGCGGTACAGATGGCACGAAGACGAGTCATCGAGTTTCCTTTTCTAGCAGGCGAGGTCATTACCCCAAGGGCGACCATTCTGCACCTAAAAAAGTGTGTCACTCAACCCCAAGCCTTGTCGGGCCTGATTTAGAGGGGTTGAACGGTCAAAAAACAGACTGATGGAACCACGGCCGGCGATCACGGCCTAAACTGCGCTATCAGACCTACAGGAGTGTGCATGATGAGCCGTATCGAAACCGACAGCCTTGGCCAGGTGGAAGTCCCGGATGAAGCCTACTGGGGCGCTCAGACGCAACGCTCGCTGATTAACTTCGCCATCGGCAACGAAAAAATGCCGCTGGCGGTGCTGCATGCCCTGGCGCTGATCAAGAAAGCCGCGGCGCGGGTCAATGACCGCAACGGTGACCTGCCCGCCGACATCGCCCGGCTGATCGAACAGGCCGCCGACGAAGTGCTCGACGGCAGCCATGACGAACAGTTCCCGCTGGTGGTCTGGCAGACCGGCAGCGGCACCCAGAGCAACATGAACGTCAACGAAGTGATCGCCGGTCGCGCCAACGAACTGGCCGGCAATGCTCGTGGCGGCAAGTCGCCGGTTCACCCTAACGATCACGTCAATCGCTCCCAGAGTTCCAACGACTGTTTCCCGACCGCCATGCACATCGCGGCAGCCCAGGCAGTGCAACAGCAATTGTTGCCGGCGATCAGCGAACTGTCGGGCGGATTGGCCGAGCTGTCCGCGCGACACATGAAACTGGTCAAGACCGGCCGCACCCACATGATGGACGCGACACCGATCACCTTCGGCCAGGAACTGTCGGCGTTCATCGCGCAACTGGATTACGCCGAGCGGGCGATCCGCAGCGCGCTGCCGGCCGTCTGTGAACTGGCCCAGGGCGGCACCGCGGTCGGCACCGGGTTGAACTCGCCCCACGGTTTTGGCGAAGCCATCGCTGCCGAGCTGGCCGCCCTCTCCGGCCTGCCGTTCGTCACCGCACCCAATAAATTCGCCGCCCTGGCTGGCCACGAGCCGCTGACCACGCTGTCCGGCGCGTTGAAAACCCTCGCCGTGACCCTGATGA
Source organism: Pseudomonas sp. PDM25 (assembly GCF_019219045.1). Taxonomy (NCBI): domain Bacteria; kingdom Pseudomonadati; phylum Pseudomonadota; class Gammaproteobacteria; order Pseudomonadales; family Pseudomonadaceae; genus Pseudomonas; species Pseudomonas sp. PDM25. Next base: position 172,895 of record NZ_JAHUWL010000009.1, on the reverse strand, counting down.
AAATCGCCAACGACCTGCGCCTGCTGGGCTCCGGGCCGCGAGCAGGCTTCGCCGAAGTCAAACTGCCGGCCAACGAACCGGGCAGCTCGATCATGCCGGGCAAGGTCAATCCCACTCAGTGCGAAGCCCTGTCGATGCTGGCGTGTCAGGTATTGGGCAACGACGTCGCCATTGGTTTTGCCGCAAGTCAGGGGCACCTGCAACTGAACGTGTTCAAACCGGTGATCATCCACAACCTGCTTCAATCGATCCGCTTGCTCGGAGATGGCTGCAGCAACTTCCAGCAGCATTGCATCGCCGGCCTGGAACCGGATGCAGAGAAAATGGCTGAACATCTGGAGCGTGGGTTGATGTTGGTGACAGCGCTGAATCCGCACATTGGTTATGACAAATCGGCGGAAATCGCCAAGAAGGCTTACGCAGAAGGGCTGACCCTGCGTGAGGCGGCGTTGCAATTGGGGTATCTGACGGATGAAGAGTTTGATGCGTGGGTAAGGCCGGAGAATATGCTGGAGGCTGGCGCCAAGGGTTAAGCTTTGTAGCGACCATCAGATCGCTTCGCGAGCAGGCTCGCTCCCACATTGGATCGCATTTTCCTGTGGGAGCGTGGCTTGCCCGCGAAGAACGATAACGCGGTCTAACTGGCCGCCACCCGAACCCGCCGAGCCCTGAGCCCCGCAATCAACGACGGCCCCAACGCCACCAGCGCCGATCCCAGCACCACCAGCACCGCCCCGCCATAACCCAGACCATTGATCGTCTCGGCATGCACATAGTCCGGCCACATCCACGCGGCCACAGCCACCGCAGCAAACGTCACCAACGGCGTAATCGCCAGCGTCGCACTGACCCGCGATGCCTCCCAGTGCGCCAGGGCCTCGGCAAACGCGCCATAGGCGATCAGGGTGTTCATGCAGCACGCCAGCAGTAGCCAGCCTTGCAGCGGGCTCAGTTGCAGCGCTTCCAGCGGATGCACCCACGGCGTCAGCAACAGCGCGCAGAACAGGTAGATCACCATCATCACCTGCAGCGAATTCCACACCGTGAGCAATTGCTTCTGGCCCAAGGCGTAGAACGTCCAGACCGTGGACGCCAACAGCACCAACAGCACGCCGGCGGTGTAATCGGTCAGCGAGGTCAGCAGCTCGGCCAGCCGCTGATTGAAAAACAGGGCAAAGCCGATCAACAGCACCAGCAGGCCAATCCCCTGCCCCACGCTGAATCGTTCCTTGAACACAAACAGACTGGCGATCAACAACATGATCGGGCCCATCTGCACCACCAGTTGCGCGGTGCCGGGGCTCAGCAGGTTCAGGCCCATCAGGTACAGCACGTAGTTGCCCACCAGGCCGAGCACCGCCATCACCACTAACCAGCCACCACGCGGCCCGAGTACCTTGCGGCTCGGCAGGCGTTTGGTCGCCGCCAGATAAATGAACAGGCAGCCGCCCGACACGATCAGGCGAAACCAGGTCACCGTCACCGGGTCCATCACCAGCAGCACTTGCTTGAGTTTGATTGGCAGGATTCCCCACAGCAACGCGGTCACCAAGGCCAGGAACAGACCGTAAACCCAGCGACCCGATGAAATGTGCATTGCGAACCCCAAAGCCAAGTAGCAAGAACGGTCATTCTAGGCTTAGAGCGGTTCGGCACACAGGGACAGTTGGGCGTTGGCCGCGAATGAAACTGTGCAGGTCGCACCATTAAATTGGCGCTATGCCGTCGATCGGTTGGCCAGGCGTTGCAAGTGGTTCATGCATAAGCTCATGGGATTCGCCAACAGGTACATTCCTCAGGAGATCGCCATGTACGGCAAGCGCGCCCAGGACAATGCCCCCGCCACTCACTTTCGCTGTGACCGGATGTGTCGTGTGAATGGGGAGTTGTATTTCAGCACCCGGGAAAACACCCTTGAGGGGCCGTTTGAAAATCCGGAGAAGTTGGCGCGGGAGGTACAGGCTTACATTGAGCGGATGCTGGTTTTGCGGATGAGCTTATAGACCGCGGCGCGGCCTTCGCGAGCAAGCCCGCTCCCACATTGGATCTATGCCGCACACTAGATCCCTGTGGGAGCGGGCTTGCTCGCGAAGGCGATTAACCAGGCAACAAAAATCTTCCGGATTTAACGCACAGCTTCAAACAACCCGGTCGCCCCCATCCCGCCACCCACACACATGGTGACGATGCCGTAACGCACGTTGCGGCGCTGCAATTCACGCACCAGATGCCCGACCTGACGCGAGCCGGTCATGCCGAACGGATGGCCGATGGAAATCGAGCCGCCATTGACGTTGTACTTGTCGTTATCGATCTCCAGCCGAATGCGGCTGTACAGGCATTGGGACGCAAACGCTTCGTTGAGTTCCCACAGATCAATGTCGGAAATCCGCAATCCCTTGGCCTTGAGCAACTTCGGCACCGAAAACACCGGGCCGATGCCCATTTCATCCGGCTCGCACCCCGCCACGGTGAAACCACGGAAGAACGCCTTGGGTTTCAACCCCAGTTGCAGTGCTTTTTCCAGGCTCATCACCAGTGTCATCGACGCGCCATCGGACAACTGCGAAGAATTGCCCGCTGTCACCGAACCGTCTTCGGCAAACACCGGTTTCAATCCCGCCAGGCTTTCCAGGGTGGTGCCCGGGCGATTGCAGTCATCGTGATCGACGATGCCGTCAAGGATCTGCACCTGACCGGTGGCCTTGTCTTCAACCCGATACTTCACCGCCATCGGCACGATTTCGTCGTCGAACAATCTATCGGCCTGTGCCTGGGCAGTACGTTGCTGACTTTGCAGCGCGTACAGATCCTGTTCTTCACGAGTGACGTCGTAACGACGAGCGACGATTTCAGCCGTCTCGCCCATCGGGAAATAGATACCGGGCACCCGCTCTTTCAGCAGCGGATTGATCAGGTTGTCGGTGTTGATGCTTTTCATGGTCAGGCTGATGGACTCGACGCCACCGGCAACGATGATGTCGCTGCAACCCGAAGCAATCTGGTTGGCCGCGATGGCGATCGCCTGCAAGCCCGAGGAGCAAAAACGGTTGAGGGTCATCCCGGCAGTGCCGGTGCCCAGGCGCGACAGCACCGCGATGTTGCGACCGATGTTGAAGCCCTGGCCACCTTCGTTGGAACCGGCGCCGACGATACAGTCCTCGACGCTGGCCGGATCGATGCCCGAGCGTGCCAGCAGCGCATTGACGCAATGGGCCGCCATGTCGTCCGGGCGGGTCAGGTTGAACTTGCCGCGAAAGGACTTGGCCAGGCCGGTCCGCACGCTGTCGACGATCACCACTTCACGCATGGCATACCTCATTGTTGTTGTCGGTTGGGAGTGGACCGAGCATAAGTCCACTGCATTACCGACCGCGACAATCATTCACCCCGCGTATGCGTAACCATCGCTCACTTCTTGTGCTGCTTCACTTTCCTGTCGTGCTTATCGGACTTTTCGAACGCCTCTTCCAGCGCCAGATTGATGGTGCGCAGGACTTTGACCCGCGCCCAGCGCTTGTCATTGGCTTCCACCAGCGTCCAGGGCGAGATCTCGGTGCTGGTGCGATCGACCATGTCACCGACCGCCGCGCGGTAGTCGTCCCATTTATCACGATTGCGCCAGTCATCTTCGGTGATCTTGAAACGCTTGAAGGGAATTTCTTCCCGCGCCTGGAAGCGCTCCAGTTGTGTCTGCTTGTCGATGGCCAGCCAGAACTTGACCACGATCACCCCGGCCTCGGCGATCAGCTCTTCAAAATCATTGATTTCACTGTAGGCCCGCAACCAGTCAGTCGGCGGGCAGAAGCCTTCGACGCGTTCCACCAGCACCCGCCCGTACCACGAACGATCGAACATCGTGAACTTGCCCTTGGCCGGAATGTGTCGCCAGAACCGCCACAGATAAGGCTGCGCACGTTCTTCTTCGGTGGGTGCGGCGATCGGCACGATGCTGTACTGGCGTGGATCGAGGGCTGCCGCGACCCGGCGGATCGCCCCGCCCTTGCCTGCCGCATCATTGCCCTCGAACACCGCCACCAAGGCGTGTCGACGCATGCGTTTGTCGCGCATCAGACCGGAGAATCGTGCCTGTTCGGTAATCAATTGTTCTTCGTAATCGTCCTTGTCCAGGTGCTGGGTCAAATCCAGGCTGTCGAGCAGGTTCAGTTGATCGACATGGATGGGCAACGGCGCGGCATTGACCTTGTCGGGATGGACCTCGGCACGCTTCAGAGCATTTTGCAGGCCTTCGAGCAGGATCTTGCCCACTGCCAGGCTGCGGTAATGAGGGTCCACCCCTTCGATCACATGCCAAGGCGCATAGTCGCGGCTGGTACGGCGCAACACGCGCTCGCCGTATTTCACGAATTTGTCGTAGGTTTGCGATTGTTGCCAGTCCAGCGGACTGATGCGCCAACTGTGCAGCGGGTCATCCGCCAGGGCCTTGAGCCGCGCCTTCATTTGCTTCTTGGAGAGGTGGAACCAGAACTTGAAGATCAACGCGCCTTCGTCGCAGAGCATTTTTTCAAAGCGTTCGGATTGGTTGATGACCTGATCCAGCACCGGGTCCTTGAACAAGCCATGAACCCGGCCTTGCAGCATCTGGCTGTACCAGTTGCCGAAGAAAATCCCCATGCGGCCCTTGGCCGGAAGCATCCGCCAGTAGCGCCAGGCCGGTGGCCGCGCCAGCTCTTCGTCGGTCTGCTGATCGAACGTGCGGACCTCGATCAGGCGTGGGTCCATCCATTCGTTGAGCAACTTGACCGTCTCGCCCTTGCCGGCGCCTTCGATGCCATTGATCAGAATGATCACCGGAAAGCGGCGCTGCTGGTGCAGTTCGAACTGCGCTTCGAGCAAGGCTTCACGCAGGGCCGGCTCTTCGGCGTCGTAGGTTTCTTTGTCGATGGCGTGACCGATTTCGGCGGATTCGAACATGGGACAGCTCCTTCCAGGATTGAGCAAGACTAGCGGATTGACCTCTCCTGCGTGGGAGAAATCCCATTTTTGAGGCTGATATGAAACCTGTGGCGAGGGAGCTTGCTCCCGCTGGACGGCGAAGCCGTCCCGGTATCGGCAAACTTGCACACGGGAGGTACACAGATAACCCGTTTGCGGCTGCTTCGCACCCGAGCGGGACGGTGCGGCGATCCGACAAGCTCCCTCTCCACAAAAGCAGCGATTGTCCCTGACACTTCCAACGTGGCACTTGCCATGGATCAAGCACCGCCCCGGCGATCGGCTAGAATGGCCGCCTTGCCGTTGCCGAGCCTGCCATGAAACCTGTATTGCCCCACGCCCAGCTCGACTGGGACGACCAAGGGCTCCCGCGTTCGCGGGTGTTCGATGATGTGTATTTCTCCGACCTGTCGGGGCTGGACGAAACCCGCTACGTATTCCTCGAACAGAACGCTTTGCGTGAACGCTTTGCCGCGTTGCCTGCGGGCGGCCGGCTGGTGATTGGCGAGACCGGTTTCGGCACCGGGCTGAATTTCCTTTGCGCCTGGCAGCTGTTCGAACAGCACGCGGTGGCCGGGGCGCGGCTGCATTTTGTCAGTGTCGAAAAGTACCCGCTGAGCCTGCCCGATCTGCAGCGTGCCTTGGCCTTGTGGCCGGAGCTCAAACCGTTTGCCGATCAACTGCTGACGCAATACGTCGCGATCCACCCAGGCTTCCAGCGCCTGGTGCTGGACAACGGCCGCGTGACCCTGACCCTGCTGGTCGGCGATGCGCTGGAACAATTGCCACAACTCGACGCGCAGATCGACGCCTGGTTTCTCGACGGTTTTGCCCCGGCGAAAAATCCTGACATGTGGACCGCCGAGCTGTTCGCCGAACTGGCACGTCTGGCGGCCCCCGGCTCGACCATCAGCACCTTCACCAGCACCGGTTGGGTGCGCCGTCTGCTGAATGCGGCGGGCTTCAAGATGAAGCGCACGCCCGGCATCGGCCACAAATGGGAAATCCTGCGGGGCGTGTTTCTCGGCTGGCCTGAAGAAGTCCCGGCGCCCGCCGCGGCCAAACCGTGGTTCACGCGCCCGACGCCACTGACCGGCGAACGTCGGGCACTGGTGATCGGCGCCGGCCTGGCCGGTTGCGCCACGGCCGCCAGTCTGGCGGCGCGGGGTTGGCACGTCAGTCTGCTGGAGCGCCACAATGCACTGGCGCAGGAAGCCTCGGGCAATCCACAGGGCGTGCTGTACCTCAAGCTTTCGGCCCATGGCACTGCGTTGTCGCAGTTGATTGTCAGTGGTTTCGGTCATACCCGTCGCTTGCTTGAACATCTGCAACGGGGCGTCGACTGGGACGATTGCGGAGTCTTGCAACTGGCCTTCAACGCCAAGGAAGCCGAGCGTCAAGCGCAATTGGCCGCCGCCTTTTCGCCAGACCTGGTGCACCTGCTCGATCAACCGCAAGCCCAGGTTCAGGCCGGGATCGCCCTGGAGCACGGCGGATTATTCTTCCCGGAAGGTGGTTGGGTTCATCCGCCGGCGCTGTGCCATTGGCAGGCGTCTTCGGCGAACATCCAGTGGCTGCCCCATCGCGATGTCCTGGAACTGCGCAAGGTTGATGATCAGTGGCAGGCCTGGGACGGTGATGATTTGCTGGCCAGTGCCCCCGTGGTGATCCTGGCCGGCGCCGCCGAGATCAAGCGTTTCCCTCAAAGCGCCGAGCTGCCCCTCAAACGCATTCGTGGCCAGATCACCCGACTGGCGCAAACCCCTGAAAGCCAGAGCCTGGCCACCGTCGTCTGCGCCGAAGGCTATGTGGCGCCGGCTCGACTGGGCGAACACACCCTCGGCGCCAGCTTCGACTTCAAGAGCGATGACCTGACCCCGACCCTCGCCGAACACCTCGGCAACCTGGCCTTGCTCGAGGAAATCTCCCCCGACCTGGCCACGCGACTGCATGCACAGGCACTGGACCCGCAACAGCTTGAAGGACGCGCCGCGTTCCGCTGCACCAGCCCAGACTACCTGCCGATCGTTGGCCCGTTGGCCGAATCCGCGGCCTTCGCCGATGCCTATGCCGTACTGAGCAAGGACGCCCGGCAAATCCCGAACATTCCCTGCCCCTGGCTTGAGGGTTTTTACGTCAACAGCGGTCATGGTTCTCGCGGCTTGATCACCGCGCCACTGTCGGGTGAATTGCTCGCGGCATGGCTCGAAAACGAACCGCTGCCCTTGCCCAGAACGGTCGCCGAGGCCTGCCATCCCAACCGTTTCGCCGTGCGCCAATTGGTCCGCGGAAAAGTCTGACGGCGCGCCTTATAACTTATCGGTCTAAAACTCCGGGGATTCAGCCGGGTCAGTTTCTGAGTATCCGCCGTTTTTGGCGCGGTACCGATTGACCCTCCCCAACGGAAAAACCGGTAAGGAATTTATGTGCGGATTAGCTGGCGAGTTACGTTTTGATCATCAACCTGCAGACCTTGCAGCCATTGAACGAATCACCCATCACCTGGCCCCTCGCGGCCCTGACGCATGGGGCTTTCATGCCCAAGGGCCGATTGCCCTGGGCCACCGTCGCCTGAAAATCATGGACCTGTCGGACGGCTCGGCGCAGCCGATGATCGACAACCAACTAGGCTTGTCCCTGGCCTTCAACGGCGCGATCTACAACTTCCCGGAACTGCGCACCGAGCTTGAAAGCCTCGGTTATGCCTTCTATTCCGGTGGCGACACCGAAGTGCTGCTCAAGGGCTATCACGCCTGGGGCGAAGCCTTGCTGCCCAAGCTCAACGGCATGTTCGCCTTCGCCATCTGGGAGCGCGATGCCCAACGCCTGTTCATCGCCCGTGACCGTCTCGGCGTGAAGCCGCTGTACCTGTCGCGCACCGGCCAGCGCCTGCGCTTTGCCTCGGCACTGCCGGCGCTGCTCAAGGGCGGCGACATCAACCCGATCCTCGATCCGGTGGCGCTGAATCATTATCTGAATTTCCACGCCGTGGTTCCGGCCCCACGCACCTTGCTGGCCGGCATCGAGAAACTGCCACCGGCGACTTGGATGCGCATCGAAGCGGACGGCACCACCGAGCAGAAAACCTGGTGGACCCTGCCTTACGGCCCACACGCCGACGAGATGAATCTGACACTCGAAGACTGGCGTGACCGTGTACTCGACAGCACCCGTGACGCGGTGGCAATCCGTCAACGTGCAGCAGTCGACGTCGGTGTGCTGCTGTCGGGCGGTGTCGATTCGAGCCTGCTGGTCGGTCTGTTGCGTGAAGTCGGTGTTGAAAACCTGTCGACCTTCTCCATCGGTTTCCAGGATGCCGGCGGCGAGCGCGGCGACGAGTTCCAGTATTCGGACCTGATCGCCAAGCACTACGGCACGCAGCATCACCAATTGCGCATCGACGAAAAAGAGATCATCGAGCAATTGCCCGCAGCGTTCCGCGCCATGAGCGAACCGATGGTCAGTCATGACTGCATCGCCTTCTATCTGCTGTCCCGCGAAGTGGCCAAGCATTGCAAAGTGGTGCAGAGCGGCCAAGGCGCGGACGAGTTGTTCGCCGGTTATCACTGGTACCCACAAGTCGACGGTGCCGAAGATCCGTACGCCGCCTATCGCGATGCGTTTTTCGACCGTAGCTACGACGACTACGCCGCCACCGTGCAGCCGAAATGGCTGACAGCGAATGACGCCGCGGGTGACTTCGTGAAGGAACATTTCGCCCAGCCCGGCGCCGATGCAGCGGTGGACAAAGCCTTGCGTCTGGACAGCACGATCATGCTGGTGGACGACCCGGTCAAACGCGTCGACAACATGACCATGGCCTGGGGCCTGGAAGCGCGCACACCGTTTCTCGACTATCGCCTGGTGGAATTGTCGGCCCGCGTACCGGGCAAATTCAAACTGCCGGATGGCGGCAAGCAAGTCTTGAAAGAAGCGGCGCGGCTGGTGATTCCGAGTGAAGTGATCGATCGCAAGAAAGGTTACTTCCCGGTGCCGGGCCTGAAGCATTTGCAGGGCGATACGCTGAACTGGGTGCGCGAACTGCTGCTCGATCCGAGTCAGGATCGCGGCTTGTTCAAACCGGAGATGCTCGACCGCCTGCTGACCGATCCACAAGGTCAATTGACCCCGTTGCGCGGTTCCAAGCTGTGGCAATTGGCGGCCCTGAACCTGTGGCTCAGCGAACAAGGAATCTGATCGATGAAACCCCATGCCACGGCCTACAGCCAACGCTTGTTGCGCGGTCAGGCGCCCTCTTACGAACGCTTGCAGGCCCGCTTGGCCGAAGACGGCAGTGAATTGGGCGCCGCACCGATCGCCGTGCATTGCGGTTGGGGCCGGTTGCTGATCGGCCATACCTTCCCGGATGCGGCGAGCCTGGCCCAAGAACTGCTCAACGAGCACACCGGTGAACGCGACATCGCCCTGTACGTGGCGGCGCCTCAGCAAGTGCTGGGGCTGGAGCCGGCCCAGTTGTTTCTTGACCCGTCCGATACCCTGCGCCTGTGGTTCAGCGATTACCGCCAGTCGACTCGGGTGTTTCGCGGCTTTCGCATCCGCAGGGCCCAGAGCGACGCGGACTGGCAGGCGATCAATCAGCTGTATCAGTTGCGCGGCATGCTGGCGATCGACGCGAGTCTGCTGACTCCACGTCATCAGGGTGGGCCCGTCTATTGGCTGGCCGAAGATGAGGACAGCGGCGCGATCATCGGCAGCGTCATGGGCCTCAATCACCACAAGGCGTTCAACGATCCGGAAAATGGCAGCAGCCTGTGGTGCCTGGCGGTCGATCCGCAATGTTCGCGTCCGGGTGTCGGTGAAGTGCTGGTGCGACATTTGATCGAGCACTTCATGAGCCGGGGGCTGAGTTACCTGGACCTGTCCGTGCTGCACGACAACCGGCAGGCGAAAAGTCTTTACGCCAAGCTGGGGTTTCGCAACCTGTCGACCTTCGCGATCAAGCGCAAGAACTGCATCAATCAGCCGTTGTTTCTGGGCCCGGGCCCCGAAGCCGAGTTCAATCCTTATGCACGGATCATCGTCGAGGAAGCGCACCGTCGTGGCATCGAAGTGCAAGTCGATGACGCCGACGCCGGTCTGTTCACCTTGATCCATGGCAGTCGCCGCGTACGTTGCCGTGAATCCCTCAGCGACCTGACAAGCGCCATCAGCATGACGTTGTGCCAGGACAAAAGCCTGACGCACAAAGTGCTCAAGGCCGCCGGTTTGAACCTGCCGTCGCAGCAACTGGCCGGCAATGCCGATGACAATCTGGCGTTTCTCGATGAGCACGAACGGGTGGTGGTCAAGCCGCTGGATGGCGAACAGGGCCAAGGCGTCGCGGTGGATTTACGGAGCATCGAAGAGGTCCAGCAAGCCATCGAGTCCGCTCGCCAGTTCGACAGTCGGGTGCTGCTGGAGAGCTTCCACGAAGGCCTCGATCTGCGAATTGTGGTAATCGGTTTTGAGGTGGTCGCCGCGGCGATTCGCCGTCCGGCAGAAGTGGTGGGCGATGGTCAGCATTCCATCGGTGCGCTGATCGAAGCGCAGAGCCGGCGTCGTCAGGCGGCTACCAGCGGTGAAAGCAAGATCCCGCTGGATCACGAGACCGAGCGCACATTGAATGCTGCGGGTTATGACTACAGCAGCATTCTGCCGGCGGGCGAGCATCTGTTCGTACGGCGTACGGCGAATCTTCATACCGGCGGGATTCTTGAGGATGTCACGGCGATCCTGCATCCGACGTTGGTGGATGCGGCGGTGCGAGCGGCGCGGGCGCTGGACATTCCGATGGTCGGGCTCGACCTGATGGTGCCTGCCGCCGATCAGCCGGAGTATGTGTTTATCGAAGCCAATGAGCGCGCAGGCCTGGCCAACCATGAACCACAGCCGACGGCCGAACGGTTTGTGGATTTGTTGTTTCCGCACAGTCAGCCGGCGGCCTCTTAGTGATGTAGTGCCTGGGCTGACGCCTTCGCGAGCAAGTCGGATCGCCGCACCGCCGCTCCCACAGGGGAATGCGGTCAAATGTGGGAGCGGCGGTGCGGCGATCCGACTTGCTCGCGAAGGGGCCAGTCCAGGCACCGCAGATTCTTTCCCTTCATCGAAACCATCGATGGCCTCAACTCATCAGGAGTTTCCATGACCAGCAACATTCCCGAACCAGATCTGAACTACCTGCAAAAAGTCCTGCTGGAAATGCTCGCCATTCCCAGCCCGACCGGGTTCACCGACACCATCGTGCGTTACGTCGCCGAACGGCTTGAAGAGCTGGGCATTCCCTTTGAGATGACCCGCCGCGGCACTATCCGCGCCACCCTCAAGGGCAAGAAGAACAGTCCCGACCGCGCGGTCTCCGCTCACCTCGACACCATCGGCGCAGCGGTTCGCGCGATCAAGGACAACGGTCGCCTGACCCTGGCGCCCGTCGGCTGCTGGTCCAGCCGTTTTGCCGAGGGCAGCCGGGTCAGCCTGTTTACCGACAACGGCGTGATTCGAGGCAGCGTGCTGCCGCTGATGGCTTCCGGGCATGCGTTCAATACCGCCGTGGATGAAATGCCGATCAGTTGGGATCACATCGAATTGCGCCTGGACGCCTATTGCGCCACGCGTGCCGATTGCGACTCGCTGGGGATCAGCGTCGGTGATTTTGTCGCCTTCGACCCTTTGCCGGAGTTCACCGAAAGCGGCCACATCAGCGCCCGACATCTCGATGACAAGGCCGGCGTTGCCGCATTGCTGGCGGCGCTCAAAGCGATTGTCGACAGCGGCCAGGAGCTGATGATCGACTGTCATCCGCTGTTCACCATTACCGAGGAAACCGGCAGCGGCGCGGCGGCGGCGTTACCGTGGGACGTCAGCGAATTCGTCGGCATCGACATTGCCCCGGTCGCGCCGGGTCAGCATTCCAGCGAACACGCGGTGAGCGTGGCCATGCAGGATTCCGGTGGACCTTACGACTATCACCTGTCGCGGCATCTGCTGCGCCTGGCCAGTGACAACGAATTACCGGTACGCCGCGACCTGTTCCGCTATTACTTCAGCGATGCCCATTCGGCGGTCACCGCCGGGCATGACATTCGCACCGCCCTGCTCGCCTTCGGCTGCGACGCCACCCATGGCTACGAACGCACCCACATCGACAGCCTCGCTGCGCTCAGTCGATTGCTCGGCGCCTACATTCTGAGTCCGCCGGTGTTTGCCAGCGATGCACAACCTGCCAAGGGGTCGCTGGACCGGTTCAGTCATCAGCTCGAACATGAGACGCAGATGGAAAGCGATACGCGGGTGCCGTCGGTGGATAGCCTGGTGGGGCAGCGGTCGGATACCTGACTCTGACTTTTTCGTCGCCTGAGAGATCGCCTTCGCGAGCAAGCCCGCTCCCACATTTGCCCGCATTCCCATGGAGGTACGCGGTTAACTGTGGGAGCGGGCTTGCTCGCGAAGGCGTCAGACCAGCCAACACAAAAACCCAGGCTAGCCGCAAATCCTCATTCGCCGTAGCATCGCGCCATTGTTTAGCCGAGGTGCCTATGCTGATCCCCCACGACCAACTTGAAGTCGACACCCTCACCCGCCTGATCGAGGATTTCGTGACCCGTGACGGTACGGACAACGGCGATGACACGCCGCTGGAAACCCGTGTGCTGCGTGTTCGCCAGGCATTGACCAAGGGCCAGGCGCTGATTGTCTTCGACCCGGAAAGCGAGCAATGCCAGTTGATGCTCAAACACGATGTGCCCAAGCACCTGTTCGACTGAGACCTCAGCGTCCTTTGTTTTTCGCCAGTTTGACCTGGATGCGGTCGTAGACTTCGGAGCGGTGCACGTTGACGTTTTGCGGCGCTTCGACACCGAAGCGCACACTGCCTCCGTTGACGGCAAGAATGCGCACGGAAATGTTGTCACCGATGGAAATCAACTCGCCCACAACGCGACTGAGTACAAGCATGGCATTCGTCCTTCAGGGTTATCGAACCCTGAAGATGCCCTGCACTGAGTAGGGCTTCAATGCGACAGCGGCAAATCAGTCCCGCCCTACAGGGCCGTCCGAACAGTTCCTATGGAAACGTCTGACAAACCCATTGAATGAAGGACCGATCCTTCAGGAAGCGGAGAAGCGCGGGCCGAAAAGGATGACGCTGGCCCCGATTACACACAGCGCCACGCCGAGCCAGTCCGAACCCAGCGGACGAATCCGCTCGACCACCGCCAGCCAGCCGATCGACGCGATGATGTAGATGCCACCGTATGCGGCATAGGCGCGACCGGCGTAGGTCGCTTCGATGCGGGTCAGCAGCAGCGCGAACAAGGTCAGACTGAGCAGAGCGGGCACGACCCACCAGGCGCTTTTACCCTGGCGCAGCCACATCCAGAAGGCAAAGCAGCCGGCGATTTCGAACAGCGCGGCGAGGAAAAACCACAGGTAATTGAGCATGCATACATCTCGCGAGGATGGCCGATGGCGGCCACCCTAACGACGGTGTTGCGTACGGGCAAGTTCAACCTGCGGTTTGTTTGGCCTTGGCGCGCATTTTGTCGGCCATGACGGTCATTTCGTCGTAGAGCAGCTGCGGGTTCTTCTGCTTGAGCGCCCAGGCCATGCGGCCCTGTTCGTGAGGCAGGATCAAGAATTCGCCGGCGGCGACGTGCTGATAGATGTAGTCGGCAATGTCGGCTGCGGTGATCGGCGAGCTTTCCAGCAACTTGCCGACCTGGGCTTTCATGGCCGGCGTCGGGCCACGGAACGAGTCCAGCAGGTTGGTCTGGAAGAACGACGGGCACACCACATGCACACCGATTTCCTGCTGCGCCAGCTCGACCAACAAGCTTTCGGACAACGCCACCACGCCAGCCTTGGCCACGTTGTAGTTGCTCATGGCCGGGCCTTGCATCAGGGCGGCCATCGATGCGATGTTGATGATCTTGCCTTTGCTTTTTTCCAGCAGCGGCAGGAAGGCTTTGCAGCCCTTGACCACGCCCATCAGGTTGATCGCGATCTGCCAGTCCCAGTCTTCCAGGGACAGTTCACTGAAGAACCCGCCCGAGGCAACGCCAGCGTTGTTGACGATGACATCGATGCCACCGAGTTTCTCTTCGCAAGCCTGAGCGAAAGCGGTCAGCTGGCTGTAATCGCGCACGTCGCAACGCTGGATAAAACCGTCGCCGCCAGCTTCGCGAACCCGTTTCAGGGTTTCCTGCAGACCGGGTTCGCTGACATCCGACAAGGCCAGCTGCCAGCCTTCACGCGCCCAGCGCAGCGCGATTTCGCGACCCAGGCCCGAGCCCGCGCCAGTGATCATCATGCGATTTTGCATAGCAAACAGCCTTGTTGTTCCGGGGAAGATGCATCGAGTGTAGCGAAGGACAATGCCCGACCCACGCTCCATCAGATTGCTGAATGGCTCGAGCAAACCATGGCAGCGCCTGAACCAACTAGACTCATTAAAAACGAAATAAGCCTTTCTTCGAAAAACATTAAAAAAACTTGGAATTTTCTTTCATTCGCCACAGTCGGATTTGTAAGCAGCCCGGTTTTATAACAGCCCGGCTGACAGCTAAACGCCAGGTAATTCCAGAACACTTCCAACAAGGAAATAGACATGGGCACAATTCTTATCATTATTCTGATCCTCCTGCTGGTAGGTGGTTTACCGGTCTTCCCGCACTCCAGAAGTTGGGGTTATGGCCCGTCGGGTATCATCGGCGTGGTGTTGGTGGTGCTGTTGATCCTGCTGTTGCTCGGCAAGATATAAAGGTTTAACAGGCAAAAAAAAGAGGCCCTTTTCAAGGGCCTCTTTTTAATTGCATCAAGACTTAGTCCGGCTTGCCATCAACCACACCGGCGGTGTTGTCGATCAGGCTCTTGGTCGCCGTTTGCAGGAACGCTTCGAGCTTGAGTTTCAGCTCAGCGGTACGCGGTGCATTTGGAACGATCTCGGCGTGAGGTGTCGCGCCCAGTTGGTACTGGTACATCTTCGGCGCCATTTCCTTTTCTTTCGGCAGCACCAGAATCTGATCAGCCGTGATGATGGCGGTGGTCTGCTCGCTACCCGACGGCTTGATCACGCCGAAACCAGTGTCGCCTTCAGGCAGGTTGAGCAAATCACGGCCCCAGCACTGATGACGCACTTCACCACCAATACGACCCATGATGGTCGGCACGATGTCGATCTGCGTGCCCACGGTATGGTCAAGCTGGCCGAATTTTTCCTGGATGCCCGGAGCGATCATCAGCATCGGCACGTTGAAGCGGCCCAGGTCCATTTCGGTGATCTGACGCTCGTTGCCAAAACCGTGGTCGCCGACGATCACAAACAGGGTTTCCTTGAAGTACGGCTCCTTGCGGGCCTTTTCAAAGAACTGGCCCAGCGCCCAGTCCGCATAACGCATGGCGGTCAAATGCTCGTTCAAGCTACCGCGATCGGTTACAGGTTCAACCGGCAATGGCGTCGGCAAGGCATATGGCGTGTGGTTGGACAGGGTTTGCAGCAACGCATAGAACGGCTTGCCGTTTTCCCGCGCCTTGAGCTCGACCAGACCACGGTCGAACATGTCCTGGTCGGACACGCCCCAGGTCGGATCGGAGAACACCGGGTTCACGAAGTCATTACGACCAATGAAGTTGGTCATGCCCTGGTTGCTGAAGAAACCCGACTGGTTATCCCAGGCGAAGTCGCCGTTGTAGACGTACACGTCGTCATATTTACGGGCACTGAGCAATTGCGGCAGGCCGGACAACTTGTGGCTGCCTTCCGGCGTCTGCATCAGGTATTCGAAACCTGGCAGGTTCGGGAAGCACGCCATGGTGGCAAACATACCCTGGTGGGTATGGGTGCCGTTGGAGAAGAAACGGTCAAACAGCAGGCCTTCCTTCGACAATTTGTCGAGGTACGGCGTGATGTTGCCCGGTGCACCCAAGGCGCCCACCGAGTGACCGGCCATGCTTTCCATCAGGATCACGACGACGTTCTTGATCGGCAGGGTCTTGTCGGCCGGCGGCGTGTAATCGCGACGCACGGCGGCGATCTCCGCATCCACCAGTTTGTCGTCCGGCATCACCAGCATGTCACGCACGATTTTCTGCGCTTCAGGCTGTGGCAACGTGGCCTTCCAGACGTTGTCGCGATCTTCGGAGATGCGGCTCTTAGCCGCGGCGACCAGCGACAAGGTGCCGTTGAGGCCCAATTGGTTGGCGAAGTTCGAGTTGGTGGTGTAAACGTCACCCCAACGCAGTGGCGGGCCCTGACGCAAGGTGCCACGAGCGGCCACCACGCAAACCATCAAGCAGACGACGAACACCGTGATGCGTGCATACCATGGGGCGATCTGGCGCGTGCCGATGCTGCCGCCGCTGAAGGGGCCACGTGGACGGGTGGCGCGGTCGGCGCCCTTGAACGCCAGGGTCAGGATCAACGTGCCCACGGCCCAGGCCAGCAGGTAGCGAACCACCGGAAAACCGTACCAGAGCATGCTCATCACGGTTTTCGGGTCTTCCTTTACATATTGGAAGACCAGGCCGTTGAGGCGCTGGTGGAACTCGCGGTAGAAGTCCATCTCCATCAGGCCGAGGAACAGGGCGATGCTCGAGGCAATGGTCAGCCAGAACCGGAAGAATCCGCGGGCGGCCATCGCCCGGGCGCTGAACAGCGCCAGCAGCAATGGAATGCTGAGGTAGACCACCAGGCGCAGGTCGAAACGCAGACCGTTGGCGAACGCTTCGAGAAAGGTCGAGGCCGGGGTGTCGAGGATCATCTCGCGGTTGTAAACCAGCAGCGCAACGCGCAGCAGGCTGAACATGACCATCATGACCAGGGCACACAGCAGCGTGTAGGCCAGATGCGATTTGACGGTCGGTTGCAGCAGGCGACTAGAAGCTCGCTGCTGATTCAGGGCGTCCGGGATTGCCATGTCGTTTTAGGACCCATTGGAAGTTGAAGTTTCAAAAATACGGCTGCGCCTTGCCCTCTGTTGGCCAGTACTCGGCCCCGGGGCTTGCACGGTGCGCAAATGTTGCACGATCAACCGTCGCATTGCCATTGATTACTGCCCGGATGTTGGCGCGGGCGAATTGTCTTGGAGGCTTTGTGAAAATTTCGTGCAACGCATATTCGGAAACAAAATAAAGCCTCTCTGATTCGAATGATCGTTAGTTTGGGGCGTATTCGTTTCAGTTGTGCTCTTTGATCGGGGGCATATCCGTTTCTGCGGCAACGGCGGCTGGCGGTTTCGCTTTTACAGCGACTCCCTTTTGCAGACGCCCAAAAGGAAGCAAAACGCTTTGCCCCTCCATTCGGTGCCTCGCCTAGGCTCGGCATGCCCTCACTCCGGCATTGCTCCGGGGGCGGCTACCGCGGCATCCCTGCCGCGGTGCCCCCTGCGCAACGCCTGCGTTCGGCCTCTGGGAAAGGGGCAAGCAGATCAAAATCAAAAGCCAGAGCCAAAGCCAGATCAACAGCTCCCGGCACCCACTGATCGTTCTCACGCTCTGCGTGGGAATGCATCCCGTGACGCTCCGCGTCACTCTTGCGCAGGACTCGAGCCTTGCGTCGACAGCGGAACGCGGAGCGTCCCTAGCGGCATTCCCACGCAGAGCGTGGGAACGATCAACATAAAGCAGATCGGCGTACAGCTTTTGCTTCTCACCACTCATCAGGCCGAGCGTTAGCTCGCCTCCAGCTTTTGATCTTGAGGTGTACGCCCCATCGAGAGGCCGAGTGGAGGTTCTGCGCAGTGGGCAACCCGGCATGGATGCCGGGTTAGCCGCCCCCGGCCATGGATGGCCGATGGCGGCGGGCCCACGGAGCAGGACCGGAGCGAGGGCATGCCGAGCCACAGCGAGGCACCGAACGTCAGGGGCAAGAGCCCTTGGTTACTTGGGGCTTTTCCAAGTGACTCGCTGTAAAAGCGAAACCGTCGGGCGCCGTTACCGCAAAAACGGATATGCCCCCGATCAAATAAACCGCCCCACCAAATAGCAAACGCCCCGAATAAGGTCAGGGCGCTTTATCAAAAGAGCAATTATTTCTCAGCGCGTGCCTTCAGGGCTTTCAAAGTATTAAACGGCGCATCCACCACAAACTTGTTGGCCACCATCGACGGAATGCTACCGCCCGGCTCGGTATGCACCTGATAGGTCACCTCAACCTGATCGCCCTTGGGCACAAACTTCCAGAACCCATCGACCTTGGTAACCCGTACAAAGCCTTTTTCTTCAGGAATGTACTTCGGCACACCTTCGAGTTTGCGGGTCAGGCTGCCATCAGCACCCTCGATGGTGGTGACATGCAACACCGAGTCACGCGCGGTCACCGGCCAAGGCGTATTGAACTGGGTGTAGGTCCAGTTTTGATCGCCTTCGTGCTTGAGCAACTTCTGGGTTTTACAGTCGTGAATCCAGGCGCAAGCGCCTGACACGTCTTCCTGCAGCGCACGCAGTTTGGCGATGGTGGTCTTCATCAGCGTGACGCCCTGGTAAGCCTTGTAATCGGAGCCAGCCACTTCACTCAAGGAAACCTTGATACCGTCTTCGTTCTTGGCAACTTTCCAGTCTTCTGCCTGAGCGGCCGTGGAAGCCAGCAAAACCGTCAAACCACACAGCACAGCCATACGTTGCAGCGAACCCATAGTCTTATTCCTTATTGTTGAAGATCCGTTCGTTGAACACATCACGCCGCCGTCATTTTCTCCCACCAACCCAACAATTTGATCGCTTCGTCACGGCTGCTTCCGCAGACTTCGATGTCGGCTTCGAACGCCGAACACACTGCAGGACGTTCCGGTTTGCCGAAAATGCCGCACAGGTTATCGACAGAGAGTTGTACGCAACGTTCTCCCGCCGGCTTGCCATTGGGCATGCCGGGAATCGGTGAACTGATGGAAGGGGCAATGCAACAGGCGCCACAGCCTTCACGGCATTTCATGACGACGAGCTCCTCGACGGGCGATGTGTTAAAGGACGTGGCACAGAGTAACCGCTAAAACGCTTGTTTAAAATTGTCTGGACCCTGGTTTTTTCGCTTAAACGAGCGTGACCGACCAGTCTCCGACAAAGCGTCTGGCCAGCAGGTCACGAACGGGAAGAAATTATCGTTTGAACTCGAATTCCAGGGCTGCGCCTTCAACTTCACGGCGCTCTTCGTTGCGCAGTTGCAACTTCATTTCGTTGCTGATCAGCCTCCCGTTGAGCTGAAATGGAGAGCTGCCGGTCTTGTCACCAAACATTTGTGGCAATACCGCATCGTGTCGGGGCATCGGTACCGTACCAATCGGTTTCAGTTCCTCGACCATGCCTTGGGGCAGACTCAAATCCAGGTCGGCCGAAGGGAGCTTGGTTTTCACGACCTCACTGGCGGGTTTGGACTTGGAGGCAATCGGCGGTCGTTTTTTCACCGGGGCCGCTTTCTTTTTGACCGGCGTGGCTTTTTTAGCGGGAGCCGGCTTTTTCGACGTGGCGCTGGCTGTCGGTTTTTCCTGAACGGAAGCCGCCATGACGGTTTCCGCCTGGAAGGTCATCAGCAGGCAGAGCGATAGCCAAACGGCGGGAAAAATCGATTTCATGGACCCAACAGCGCAAACGGCAGGAGGCCATATGCTCGCCTGTTGCACGCAACAAGACAAGCACGGACAGGAACAACCTGTCCGCCCCTTCAAAAGCCGCCGACCATCTCCTGACAGAGTTGGGTGGCGAGCATGCCCAGGGTCATCAATGCACGCTCGGCTTCACGGTTCCAAGGTGTGCCGCAGTTCAGTCGAATGCAGTGGTTGAACTGCTCGGTGTTACTGAAAATCAGCCCCGGTGCGATGCTGATGCCCTGCTGCAACGCACGAACGTGCAGCTCCTGCGTGTTGACCCGCCCCGGCAGGCTGACCCACAGAATGAAGCCGCCGGTCGGCCGGGTCATCTGCGTGCCTTCCGGGAAGTATTGCTGCACCGCCAGCTGGAAAGCGCTGAGGTTCTTGCGGTACTCCTGACGGATGTAGCGCAAATGCCGGTCGTAACCACCGTTCTCCAGGTACGCCGCAATGCCCATCTGCGTGACGCTGCAGGCCGAATGGGTGCTGAAGGTCTGCAAACGCTGGATTTCCTGCTGGTACTTGCCGGCAATCATCCAGCCGATCCGCACGCCCGGCGACAGGGTTTTGGAAAAGCTGGAGCAATAGATCACCCGATCCAGCCGATCGTAGGCTTTAAGTGATTTGGTGCGACCCTGCTCGAACATCAGTTCGCCGTAGATATCGTCTTCGACAATCTGGATATCGAAATCCGAGGCCAGGCGCAGCAGTTGCTTCTGCCGCTCTTCGGGCATGGTGCCGCCCAATGGATTGCTCAGACGAGTGGTCAGCACCAGCGCCTTGATCGACCACTGGTTGGCCGCCAGCTGCAAAGCTTCGAGGCTCATACCGGTGGCCGGATCGCTCGGAATCTCGATGACCTTGAGGCCCAGAAGGTCAGCCAGTTGCAGTAAACCGTAGTAGGTCGGCGACTCGGCGGCGATCAGGTCGCCCGGGCGAGTCAGCACACGCAGAGACATCTGCAACGCATCAACGCAGCCGTGGGTAATGACCACTTCCGACGGATCGACCACCACGCCGGCATCGCGCATGCGGATCGCCACTTGTCGGCGCAACGGTTCGAAACCCGGGCTGAACATGTAGCTGAACGCCCGCGGGCTATGAAAACGGGTGACTTTGGCCAGTTGCTGATGCAGCGCCCGCACCGGCAGATAATCAACACTCGGTACGGCCGCGCCCAAGGGAAACACACCCTCGCGGCGGGATTCGACCAGAACTTGTTGGATGATGCTGCTGCGAGTGACCAGACCTGGACGCTCGACCCGAGCGATGTCCGGTGTCGGCGCGGTCAGGGCCGGAGTCTGGTGCACGTAGTAACCCGACTGCGGCCGGGCGCGGATCAGCCCCTGATCCTCGAGATTGGCGTAAGCCTGCAACACCGTCGCATGGCTGACGTTGAGCTGTGAACTCATCTTGCGCACCGAAGGCACGCGCTCCCCCGGTTGATAGACGCCACGGCGGATGTCTTCGGCCAGTTGTTGAGCAATACGTTGGTAAAGCAAGAGATTGGTCATGACGCAGCACTCGATTTCACGGGCATTTTATTCTTGTGCGAAACAATACCGGAACAGTTTAGAAGTGTACTGGGACAGTTGCCACAATAGTCGACCGTACAGTGCAGTGTCAGCAAAAACTGTACTGTTTTTTAGAGTTGATCAGCAGGCGTAAAAAAACCCGGCGCTGGCGGGCAGGCCGGGTTTTCCAGTGACGCAGCCCCTAACGGGCAGCGCCGAGCTGGCCTTTTTCGTCAGAAAACACAATTTCTACCCGACGGTTCTGTGCACGTCCCCGTTCGGAGGCGTTCACGTCGACCGGATATTCATCACCGTAGCCTTCGACCTGAATGCGTTTATCGTCGATGCCCAAATCCATCAGCACGTCTGCCACCGATTGGGCACGGTCACGGGACAGCTTGAGGTTTTCCTGCTTGCCACCGGTACTGTCGGCATAACCTTCGATGCGCACTACGCGCTTGGGGTTGAGCTGCAAGAACTGCACGATCTTCAACACCACGCGGTTTGCCGAGTTTTTCAACTCCGCTTCACCCGTGTCGAAGAGCACGTCGCCCAAGGTCATCACCAGGCCGCGATCGGTCTGGGTGGTCGCCAGCGCGACAATCTGTTCTTCGAGCCACTTGCCCTGCTGCTGCACGCTGAGCAGTTTGGATTCGCGCAGGGCCAGCTGCAGACGCTGACGCTCCAGTTCGAGCTTCGCCGCACGTTCCTCGTTGAGCACCTGATTGGTGTGTTCGCGCGCGATTTCGCTATAGCGTTCACTCAGGTAAGCGTAATGCAGCACGTCCGATCCACTGCCCCAATAGCTGGACAGACGATCGGCACGGGCTAGCGACTCACCGGCGCGAATCACGTCCTTGGGCGCGATTCGCAGCACGTTGGAATCTTCCTTGACCTTCTGAAAGTCAGTACTGGCCTGCTGCAACGCGGCCTCGCTGTGCTGACCGGCACAACCATAGAGGCTGGCGCAGCCTGCCAGGATCAAACCGCCCAATGCTTTGGTCTTGAGGCTCATTGGACATCTCCCAGTTGCTTGCGCAGGCGAGTGATGCGGGTGTTGAGCACGTTCAACTGCTCCTCGCTCTTGAGGGTCAGAACCCGGGCTTCGGCCAGTCGCGCGTCCAGCTCGGCCTGCTCGGCCCGCATGCGCGCGTTCTTGAAGGATTGGTCGTTCATGCTGCCCTTGGCGCGGTTGAACTTGTCTTCGGCCAGTTTCATTTCCGGCACGTCGGCGGCGGTGGCGCCCACCGCCTTGGCCTGCTCGAGTGCCTGTTCGGTCAGGCGCAATTGTTCATTCGGCGCCGGATCGGCTGCACAACCCGCCAGAGCCAGAACGGCCAGGGCAACGAAAAGAGGTCGAATACTCACTAAAAATCCCTACTGTTTTGGGGTACTGACAGGTGGTTGCTGCGGCTGTGAGAGCTGCGCCTTCCAGCGCTCGATATTGCGTTGCAGCACGGCTTCCGTCAGTCCGGACGCGGGCAATTCTGTCATCTTTTTGGCCAGCTGTCCGCGCAACCACGGATCGTTGCAGGCGGAGTTGTGGGAAACCGCGAGGAACAAGCCGGGTTTGTCGATCGGTTGTGGGCGGGCGACCAGGTCGTTGGCCAGGTGAAGTGTCTGCGCGGCCGCCATGCCCGAATAGCGTCCGGCAAGGACAAATTCCACCTCGCCCAGCAGCAATTTCTGAAAGGCCTGGGTCAGGTTAGGTGTACGTGCGAGGGTCAATTGCTGCTGGGCGAACACACCAAATGCCTGGGTCATACGAGACTTTTCCGACAGCGCGCCGGGATGACCGTGAAGGTCCTGCGCTTCGTTGTAGACCAGCGTCGAGTCTTTGCGGGTCCAGACCAGGTAATCGTTTTCCAGTAACGGAGGATGAATGTAATCCAGAGTGTCCAGTTCACTGACCGTCAATGACGCATCCGCCAGCATGTCCATTCGCCCACTGCGCACTTCGTCCAGGGCCTGGGAGCGTTTGCCGGCGTAAAGCAGTTCGACCTTGATCCCCAACTCCCCCGCCACCTGCTGCAACAGGTCGGCACTGGCGCCGATCAGGTGCTTGGGGTGTTGCGGGTCTTGCCACAGGTACGGCGGCGCATCCGGGCTGCCGGTCACCACCAGGCGTTCGCACTTGCCTGCGGCGACGGACAGCGCCGGCAACACTGTCAGACCCAGCAGCAATGACCAGCCGTAAACGCGGCGCAGATCCATGGCGACACTCTCCCACTCAAATCCGGAACAAAAAAAAAGCCCGACCAAAAGGTCGGGCTCTTTATAAGTCAGGCCGCTGGATTAGACCAGCTTCTCGAACTCAGGGATGGCTTCGAACAAGTCCGCCACCAGGCCGTAATCGGCCACCTGGAAGATCGGCGCTTCTTCGTCCTTGTTGATCGCAACGATCACTTTGGAGTCTTTCATGCCGGCCAGGTGCTGGATCGCGCCGGAGATACCGACGGCGATGTACAGCTGTGGCGCAACGATCTTGCCGGTCTGACCGACCTGCATGTCGTTGGGTACGAAACCTGCGTCGACCGCAGCGCGGGAAGCGCCGACAGCAGCGCCCAGCTTGTCAGCCAGGGCGTACAGGTGTTTGAAGTTGTCGCCGTTCTGCATGCCGCGACCGCCGGAAACGACGATCTTGGCAGCGGTCAGTTCCGGACGATCGGACTTGGCCAGTTCTTCGCCGACGAAGCTGGAGATGCCAGCGTCGTGTGCAGCGCCAACGGCTTCAACCGAAGCAGATCCACCTTCAGCGGCAACCGGATCGAAACCGGTAGCACGCACGGTGATCACTTTAACTGCAGCGCTCGATTGAACGGTCGCAATCGCGTTACCGGCGTAGATCGGGCGCTTGAACGTGTCAGCGCTTTCGACCGAGATGATCTCGGAGATCTGGTCAACGTCCAGCTGAGCGGCAACGCGCGGCAGGATGTTTTTGCCGTTGGAAGTAGCGGCAGCCAAGATGTGGCTGTAGCCCTTGCCCAACTCGGCGACCAGAGGAGCAACGTTTTCCGGAAGCTGATGCGCGTAAGCAGCATTGTCAGCAGACAGGACTTTGCTCACGCCAGCGATTTTCGCAGCGGCTTCAGCCACGGCGCCAGCGCCCTGACCTGCCACCAGAACGTGGATGTCACCACCGATTTTAACGGCGGCAGCCACGGTGTTCAGCGTGGCCGGGGCCAGCACTTTGTTGTCGTGTTCAGCAATAACCAAGATAGTCATTTAGATTACCTTCGCTTCGTTCTTGAGTTTTTCAACCAGTTCAGCCACCGACTTGACCTTGATACCCGCGCTGCGTGCAGCTGGCGCTTCGACTTTCACGGTCTTGTTGGTGGAGGCGGTGGAAACGCCCAAAGCGTCCGGAGTCAGCACTTCGAGAGGCTTCTTCTTGGCTTTCATGATGTTTGGCAGGGACGCGTAACGCGGCTCGTTCAAACGCAGGTCAGTGGTGACGATGGCCGGCAGCTTCAGGGAAACTGTCTGCGCGCCGCCGTCGACTTCACGAGTCACGGCAACGTTGTCGCCGCTGATTTCGACTTTGGACGCGAACGTGCCCTGACCGTAGCCGCTCAATGCCGCGAGCATCTGGCCAGTCTGGTTGTTGTCGCTGTCGATGGCTTGTTTGCCAAGGATCACCAGCTGAGGCTGTTCCTTGTCGACAACAGCCTTGAGCAGCTTGGCAACGGCCAGCGAAGTCAGGTCTTCAGCGGATTCGACGAGGATGGCGCGGTCGGCACCCAGAGCCAGCGCGGTGCGCAGTTGCTCTTGAGCGGTGGACGGGCCGATGGAGACGACGACGATTTCAGTCGCAACACCTTTCTCTTTCAGGCGTACGGCTTCTTCCACTGCGATTTCGCAGAACGGGTTCATCGACATCTTGACGTTGGCGAGGTCGACGCCGGAATTGTCCGCCTTGACGCGAACCTTGACGTTGTAATCCACAACGCGTTTGACAGCTACAAGAACCTTCATGGATTCCTCGTTACTCTCCGGTGAAAAGAAAGTCGCCTAGGCGAACCTGGCGGTTTGATGCTCATCGGCGCAAGGGCACCTCTAAAAACGCTGGCAAAGGTGTCAAGTGACAAGCGCTCACGATGAAGATGACCGTTCGTCAGTGGTGACTGACGAGTCATTCATTATCGCGGCGTGTAAACTGCGCGCCGGAACCTGCGCTGCGCATCACCTTGTACTGCCATCGCCCTGTCTTTAGAGGTGCTCTTGAAACCAACAGTCAGCCTACGGCGAGCGCAAAACCGACCGTATCTTGACCGGAACGCCTATTCCGGTCAATACGGCAAAATGGCCAGTCATAAGCCGCGTGACTTTGATTTCTCTGGCTTTGAGCCGATTCAAACAAACGTTTGTATTGGACGCTAGGAGTGGTGTAGATATAATGCGCCACCTTAGAGAGAAAGGTGGCTCATCGATTGTCCTCTTCCTGCATTGCGCAGGAATTCATGGATGCGACACCAAACCTCCAATTAGAAAAAAAACTGTTGAGCCTTGAGTAGGAGATAACCTGTGGAACGCGAATACATGGAATTCGACGTGGTCATCGTCGGTGCCGGCCCCGCTGGTCTTTCCGCCGCCTGCCGATTGAAGCAGAAGGCCGCCGAAGCCGGTAAGGAAATCAGCGTCTGCGTGGTCGAAAAAGGCTCCGAAGTCGGTGCTCACATCCTGTCCGGCGCCGTGTTCGAACCACGCGCCCTGAACGAATTGTTCCCTGACTGGAAAGAACTCGGCGCCCCGCTGAATACACCAGTCACCCGCGATGACATCTTCGTTCTCAAGAACGCCGACAGCGCGCAAAAGATTCCTGACCTCTTTGTGCCCAAGACCATGCACAACGAAGGCAACTACATCATCTCCCTGGGCAACCTGTGCCGCTGGCTGGCCCAGCAGGCCGAGAACCTGGGCGTGGAAATCTACCCAGGCTTCGCCGCTCAGGAAGCACTGTTCGACGAAAACGGCGTAGTTCGCGGGATCATCACCGGCGACCTGGGCGTTGACCGCGAAGGTAACCCGAAAGAAGGCCTGTACACCCCGGGCATGGAACTGCGTGGCAAGTACACGCTGTTCGCCGAAGGTTGCCGTGGCCACATCGGCAAGCAACTGATCAAGCGCTTCAACCTCGACAGCGATGCCGACGCCCAGCACTACGGCATCGGCCTGAAAGAAATCTGGGAAATCGACCCGGCCAAGCATCAACCAGGCCTGGTGGTCCACACCGCCGGCTGGCCGCTGGATATCATGGGCACCGAGAACACCGGTGGCTCGTTCCTCTATCACCTGGAAAACAATCAGGTCGTAGTCGGTCTGATCGTCGATCTTTCCTACAGCAACACCTTCCTGTCGCCGTTCGACGAGTTCCAGCGCCTCAAGCATCACCCGGTACTCAAGCAGTACCTGGAAGGCGGCAAGCGCATCAGCTACGGCGCTCGCGCCATCTGCAAAGGCGGCCTGAACTCGCTACCGAAAATGGTCTTCAAGGGGGGCGCGCTGATCGGTTGCGACCTCGGCACCCTGAACTTCGCCAAGATCAAGGGCAGCCACACCGCGATGAAGTCCGGCATGCTCGCCGCTGAATCCGTGGCCGAGGCGCTGTTCGCTGAAAAAGACGGCACCGAAGAGCTGACCACTTACGTCGACGCGTTCAAGAAGAGCTGGCTCTACGACGAACTGTTCGCCAGCCGCAACTTCGGCCCGGCTATCCACAAGTTCGGCGCCATCGTTGGCGGCGGTTTCAACTGGCTCGACCAGAACATCTTCGGCGGCAAACTGCCGTTCACCTTGCACGACACCAAGCCGGATTACGCTTGCCTCAAGCTGGCGGCCGACTGCAAGAAGATCGACTACCCGAAACCGGACGGCAAGCTCAGCTTCGACAAACTCAGCTCGGTGTTCATCTCGGGTACCAACCATGAAGAAGAGCAGCCGTGCCACCTGAAGCTGACCGATCCGAGCATCCCGATCGCCAAGAACCTGCCGCTCTACGATGAGCCTGCCCAGCGTTACTGCCCGGCCGGCGTATACGAAGTGGTGACCAAGGAAGACGGCGAGAAGCGCTTCCAGATCAACGCCCAGAACTGCGTTCACTGCAAGACCTGCGACATCAAGGACCCTGCACAGAACATCACCTGGGTGGCGCCGGAAGGCTCTGGCGGCCCGACTTACCCGAACATGTAAGTCGAATCGCTGAACATCAAGGCTCCCGAAATGGGGGCCTTTTTGTTGCCCGCGATTTAAGCAACGACACAAAACCACTGTGGGAGCGGGCTTGCTCGCGAATGCGGTGCATCAGTCACCCGTTAAGTCGACTGACCCACCGCATTCGCGAGCAAGCCCGCTCCCACATGGGGATTCGTGGTGTATCAAGCAGCGCGTTCGTCACCGGGACTACGCTCGAAGTAGCGCTTGTATTCGCGACTGAACTGCGACGTACTTTGATACCCGACCCGATGCGCCACCTGCGCCACGCCCAGACCTTCGGCCACCAGCAACGTCTGCGCCTTGAGCAAACGCAAGCGCTTCAAGTACTGCACTGGCGACAACAAGGTGCTGCGCTTGAAATGCTCATGAAAGGTCGACGCACTCATGTTCGCGCAACTGGCCAGGGTCTCGACATTCAGCGGCTCGGTGTAATGCGCATGCAGATGGCTGAGCGACGCCGCGATCCGGGCGAATTGCCCCTGCTGCTCGACCAGCGCCCGCAGCACATCGGCTTGCGGCCCGCGCAAGGCGACGAACAACAACTCACGCAATCGCGCCTGCCCCATGACCTGGCATTCCAGCGGATCGTGCAGGCAACGCAGCAGCCGTTCAACACAACCACGCATCGCATCGTCGAGCACCGCCGAGGTCATGGACGCTGGCGTTTGCGCCGCAATATTACGCCCCGGCACCAGCCCCATGGCCAAGACCAACTCACCGAGCAACACCCGGTCAATGGCGATGGAAACACCCAGCATCGGGCCATCGGGGGCTGAAAACGTCTCGCATTCGAACGGCACCGGCAATGCCTGAATCAAATAATGCCCGGCGCCGTACTCCAGCGTACGCGGCCCCAGATACGCCAGTTTGCTGCCTTGGGCGATGATGACCAGACTCGGCTCGTAAATCTGCGGGCCGCGAGCCACATCACAACTGGCCCGCAAAACCTGCACACCCGGCAACGCCGTGGAAGCGAAACCGTCGCGATTAGTCAAAGGCTGAATCAGCGAAACCAGCGTGGCATTGGCATCCAGATGACGGGTCAACAACATGAGGGCTCTTCACAAAAAAATGTCGCGGATTAGGGATGAAAGCATCATCGCAGGTCTGATGGCCAATACGACCCATTGAAGGCTGATGCCGGAGGATTAGGCATGACACCCGGAGGAATCGCCATGGCCGGTGGCCGGTGCGGCGCCCAGAATGCGCCACCTCACCCGTCACAGCTTTTGCGAGGTTCATCATGTACACCGCCATCGGATACGCCGCCCAGTCGGCCACCACTCCCCTCGCCCCCGTGAAATTCGAGCGCCGCACCCCACGTGCTGACGACGTTGCGATCGATATTCTCTACTGCGGCGTCTGCCATTCCGACATCCATCAAGCACGCAACGAGTGGGGCATTGCCGTTTACCCACTGATGCCCGGCCACGAGATCGTAGGCAAAGTTACCGCCGTCGGTGCGAACGTCACCCAACATAAAGTCGGCGATCTGGTCGGTGTCGGCTGCATGGTCGACTCGTGCCGCAGCTGCGAAGCCTGCCAGTCGAACCTCGAGCAATACTGCCTTGAAGGTCCGACCATGACCTACGCCACCCCGGACCGCGTCGATGGCAGCAACACCATGGGCGGCTATTCCGACAGCATCGTGGTCAGCGAACATTTCGTGGTGCGCATCCCCGAGAAACTCGACCCGGCCAGCGCCGCGCCGATTCTCTGCGCCGGCATCACCACCTATTCGCCACTCAAGCACTACGGCGTGAAGGCGGGTGACAAGGTCGGGATTCTCGGCATGGGCGGCCTCGGCCACATGGGCATCAAGTTCGCCAAGGCGATGGGCGCCGAAGTCACGCTGTTCACCCGCTCGGCGAGCAAGGCTGAAGAAGGTCGTCGCCAGGGTGCGGACCACGTGATCGTGTCCACCGATGCCGAACAGATGAAGGCCGCCGCAGGACATTTCGACTTCCTGCTGGACACCATTCCGGTGCAACACGACCTCAATCCCTACCTCGATACGTTGCGTTTCGACGGTGTGCACATTCTGGTGGGCTTGATTGAACCGATCGACCCACCGGTCCACGCTGCCAAACTGGTATTGGGCCGTCGTGTGCTGGCCGGCTCGCTGATCGGCGGCATTGCCGAAACCCAGGAAGTGCTGGATTTCTGCGCCGAACACAACATCACCTGCGACATCGAAATGCTCGACATCCGCCAGATCAACGAGGCTTACGCCCGCATGATCGCGGGTGATGTGAAGTACCGCTTCGTCATCGACATGGCGACGTTGAAAGTCTAATCAGACTTTCGCGCCAAGCTCCGCCGAAAGCCGAGCCGTGACCCCTTTGATCAGGGGAATCAGCTCGGCCATTTTCTCCAGCGGCATATACGGCACGGTGCTGGCGATGCTGATGCCGGCAACGATGCGCTTGCTGGCATCACGGATCGGCGCCGCCACACAGCGGATCGACGGTTCGTTGTCTTCCAGATCGAACGCATAACCGCCCGCCACATACTCGACCATGCGCTGCTGAAACTGCTCCCAGGACTGCTCCGGGTGCTGTGGCCAGAACTGATTTTTCCCACCCGCCGGCAAGCTGACTTCGTACAGCCGCTGCCATTCTGCCTGCGTGTCATCGAGCATCAGCGCCTTGCCAATCCCGGTGCGCGCCAACGGCATGCGATGGCCGACCCGCGAACGCATTTCCGGGCCATTGCGCCCCGGATTCTTGTGCAGGTACAGCACCTCGTCACCTTCACGAATCGCCAGGTGAATGGTGTCGCCGGTCAACGCCGACAATTCATCCAGATACGGCCCGGCCAATGTCACCAGCGGCAATTCTTCACGCGCCTGGAAGCCCAGCTCGATCAACTTCGGCCCCAACAGATAACCGACTTGCGGCACCACACGCAGGTAACGCTCGTCCACCAGGCAACTGGCCAGACGATGAGTGGTGCTGCGCGTCGTGCCGATCAGCCGGGCGATCTCCTTGAGATCGCGGGCACCACTGGCCACGGCCTGAACCACACCCAAACCACGAAGCAGTGTCTGGGTACCGGTCGGTGCGGCGTCCTTGGCGATTTTTGGGGCGTCTTCCTGCATATCCAGCCTTTACCGTTGAGCGAGTGAACGGGCGGCATTATGGTCGCCCGCATGCCGCAACTACAACTTGATACGCTCGACTTTGCCGACCAGCAAGATGTAGGAAAGTGCGCCAATCAACGCCAAAACCGAGATATAGGTGATCGCCGGAGCGAACGAATCACCGGTAGCCAGGAACCCGATGACGATCGGCGTGGTAATCGCCGACAGGTT
Source organism: Pseudomonas sp. PDM25 (assembly GCF_019219045.1). NCBI lineage: Bacteria > Pseudomonadati > Pseudomonadota > Gammaproteobacteria > Pseudomonadales > Pseudomonadaceae > Pseudomonas > Pseudomonas sp. PDM25. The sequence continues at coordinate 142,326 of NZ_JAHUWL010000009.1, read as the reverse complement.
GCCGATGAAGTTGAACACCCCGCCGGTCAACCCGAGCAATCGCGCCGGGGCCAACGTTGACACCAGCGACCAGGTGATCGAAGCCAGCCCGTTACCGAAGAACGCCAACGCGAGGAAGGCAATCACCAGCGGTGTCGACTCGACGAAGTTGGCGCCGATGATCGAAGTGGAAATCAGCAGGCCGCCAATGATCGGCAACTTGCGGGCGAAACCCACGGTGTAGCCGCGGCGGATCAGCCAGTCGGAAAAGAACCCCGAACAGAGCACACCGACGAAGGCGGCGAGAAACGGCAGCGACGCCAACAGGCCGGACTTGATGAAGTCCATACCGCGATATTTCACCAGGTAGGTCGGGAACCACGTCAGAAAAAACCACAACGTCGAGTTGAGGCAGAACTGGCCGAGGTAGATGCCCCACAACTTGCGCTTCGTCAGAACGATGCCGAGGTCGATCCAGCTGAATTTGGCTTTGACTTTGGCTTGTTCAGCCTGGATATCCACCAGCCCGCCACCCTCGCGGATCAGGTCGATTTCGGCGTCATTGGCGCCTTTGAAATCCCGTGGCTCGCGATACACCGCGTACCAGATCACTGCCCAGAGAATGCCCACCGCACCGGTGCTGACAAACACCATGTGCCAGCCATATTGATGCTGCAGCCAGGCCAATACCGGCGTCAGGAACGCCAGACCGACGAACTGCCCGGAGGTATAGAAACCAATGGCCGTGGCGCGTTCACGCTCGGGAAACCAGGTGGTGACCACACGGCTGTTGATCGGGTAGGCCGGGGCTTCCAGTGCACCGACTGCCATGCGCAACACAAACAGTGCGATGAAGCTGGCGGCAAAGCCGAGCATGACGGTGGCGATCGACCACAGCAGCAATGCGACGCTGTAAAGAATCCGTGGTGGAACCCGATCCACCAGCCAGCCGCCGGGGATTTGCATGGCGGCGTAGGTCCAGCCGAACGCGGAGAAAATCAGCCCGACGTGGATCGGATCGATACCCAGTTCGCTGGTGAGTGCCGGGGCGGCGATGGACAGGTTGCTGCGGTCCAGGTAGTTGATCACCACGGTGATGAACAGCAGCACCATGATGAAAAAACGCTTGCGACTGGGCGTCACCAACGACGCCTGCCCGGTGAGGGTTTGCGGTTGCATGAGGAGTGCCTCTTCTTATGTTTATTGAGGTCGATGTAAAGGCTTGCACTGCACCCTTGTGGGAGCGGGCTTGCTCGCGAAGGCGGTTGACCATTTAACATTGATGTCGACTGACACACCGCTTTCGCGAGCAAGCCCGCTCCCACAGGGGTTTTGTGTGGGGTCAGAGATCACTCACCACTCGGCAAAACTGCCATCGGCATGGCGCCAGATCGGGTTGCGCCAGCGGTGGCCGACCTTCGCGCGTTCGATGACGTACTCTTCGTTGATCTCGATCCCCAGGCCCGGGCCATTGGGGATTTTCACGAAGCCTTTGTCGTAGTCGAACACCCGCGGATCCTTGACGTAATCCAGCAGGTCATTGCTCTCGTTGTAATGAATGCCCAGGCTCTGCTCCTGGATGAACGCGTTGTAGCAAACCGCATCCAGCTGCAAACACGCCGCCAGTGCAATCGGCCCCAACGGGCAGTGCAGCGCCAGCGCCACGTCGTAGGCTTCGGCCATGTTGGCGATCTTGCGGGTTTCGGTGATGCCGCCGGCGTGAGACGCGTCCGGCTGGATGATGTCGACGTAACCTTCGCTGAGCACACGCTTGAAATCCCAGCGCGAGAACAGCCGCTCGCCAAGAGCAATCGGGGTGCTGGTCAGCGGCGCCAATTCTTTCAGCGCTTCGTAGTTTTCGCTGAGCACCGGCTCTTCGATGAACATCAATTTGTACGGATCGAGTTCCTTCATCAGCACCTTGGCCATGGGCTTGTGCACCCGGCCATGGAAGTCCACACCAATGCCGACGTTCGGACCCACCGCATCACGCACGGCGGCGACGTTGGCCAGGGCCAGGTCGACTTTCTCGAAGGAGTCGAGGAATTGCAGCTCTTCGGTGCCGTTCATTTTCACTGCAGTGAAACCACGTTCGACGGCTTCTTTTGCAGCGCGAGCGGTGTCCGCCGGGCGGTCGCCGCCGATCCACGAATAGACGCGAATTTTGTCCCGCACCTGACCGCCCAGCAGATCGCTGACCGACACACCCAGCGCTTTGCCCTTGATGTCCCACAACGCCTGGTCGATACCGGCCAGCGCGCTCATGTGGATCGCGCCGCCCCGGTAGAAGCCGCCGCGGTAAAGCACGGTCCAGATGTCTTCGATGTTGCGTGGGTCTTTGCCGATCAGGTAGTCGGACAATTCTTCAACGGCAGCGGCGACAGTGTGAGCGCGGCCTTCGACTACGGGCTCGCCCCAACCGGTCACGCCCTCGTCGGTTTCAATCTTGAGGAAGCACCAGCGCGGCGGAACGATGAAGGTGGTTAGTTTGGTGATTTTCATCTATTGCCTCTCTTATTAGATGCAGCGCTCGCAGCGCCAAAAATACTTAACGCAATGCATTCCAGGCAGCGACATACGCCTTCGCGCGTACCGCTACTTCGTCAGCCGTCATGCCCGGTTTGAACAATCCGGAACCGAGGCCGAAGCCTTTGACGCCCGCGTCGATAAACACCTGCATGTTGTCCGGCGTGATCCCGCCGACCGGCGCCAGAATCGTTCCCGCTGGCAGCACCGCGAGCCAGGCTTTGACGACTGCCGGGCCCATCTGCTCGGCCGGGAACATCTTCAGCACGTCCGCCCCTTCGGCCAATGCCGCAAAGGCTTCAGTCGGCGTCGCCACACCCGGCGACAAGAACAACCCCGCCGCTTTCGCAGCACGCAACACCTTGGCATCGCTGTGCGGCATGACGATCACCTGACCGCCCGCCGCTTTCACTTGCTCGACCTGCTCCGGCGTCAACACCGTGCCGGCACCGATCAGGCAATCGGCGGGCAAGGTACTGCGCAGGATGCGGATACTTTCGTACGGCTCAGGGGAATTAAGCGGCACTTCGATGACGCGAAATCCGGCGGCGTAAAGCACTTCGCCGATGGCTGCCGCTTCTTGCGGGCGCAGGCCACGCAAAATCGCGATCAGACCGTTTTGCGCCAATGCTTGCTTGAGCATGTCAGACCTCCAGTCAGGTTTAACGGGATGGGTTGGGTGTGATCAGTCCGGCGGCAACCGCCAACTGCCACAAGCCGCGTTCGGTGGCTTGTTCGGCGAGGGTCACCCGGGCAAATCCACAGGCGTCGAGCGCCCGGCTGTAGCGGGCACAGAGTTGGGCGTTACCGATGAGGACGATCGAAGGCAGATGAACGCTGTTGCGTCGGCGTCGCTGAACAGTCGCCAACGCTGACAGTTCATGGCCGATCAACAGACCGGACAAGTAATCCGGTTGGGCGGTGGCGCTGAGCTCGCCAGTCAACCCAAGGCTGCGGGCACTGAACAATGTCGACAACGGCCCGATCTCGCCATCTGCCGACAGCGCCACCTGCACACCACGATCAAAGGCTTGGCCATCGAAGGACGCGCCCTTTTGCTGGGTGCGCCCCAAAATGCTGTGTTCGCTGAGCACAGCGAAGACTTCGCCGGTCATGAAGGTATCGAAATGCACGATGCAGCCGTCGGCCACTTCCACCCATTTCGAATGACTGCCCGGCAGGCCGATCAACACATCGTTGCCCGCCTCGCCCGGTAGATTCTGCAGGACACCGAGCACTTGGGTTTCTTCGCCGCGCATCACGTTTGGCAAGCGAGACCGCTGAATCACGCCCGGCACGATATGCACATCGACACCGCGAAGACTGCGAACCGTTTGTAGGGAAGTTCCGAGATTAGCGACGTTCGCCGGCGTATCGCGGTAGGCCGCTTCACGCCAGCCTTGTGCGCTGCCGACCATGCCGCAAGCAATCACCGGCAAATCGGGCTGCGCGTCCAGCCAGTCACCGCAGGCCTCATCGAAGGCCAGTTCAAAACCGTCGGCACATTCCTGACCCGCGATCATTCGCGGCGTCCTGGGCAGCTGCATGATCCCCGACGACAGCGAACGCTGTTCGAGTACCTGGCCACCCGCGGCGAGTTTGTAAGCACGTAATGAGGTTGTCCCCCAATCGAGCGCGATCAATTGCGCCAGCATCGCTTCACCTGTTTTGTTTATTGGCAGTGAGTGAGCTGGACTATAAACCCGGACGCGCCAAAATCTCAATATATAAATATCACTCCCATATTGTGGGATATACAAGTGTGACAAGTTTTTCTACGGCGACGCTTTAAAATGCCGGGCCATTGCTGCCGTACACCCATTCAAGGAAGAAAAATGAAGATTGCTTCAAAGGCTCTGCTGTTATGCGGCGTGCTCTGGTCCATGGCGGCATTCAGCGCATCGAAAGACTTGAAGGTGAGCGATATCTGGGCTTACAAAAACCGACCGGGTGAGGACGGATCGACACTGACGATCCTGAAAATCGAAAATTATCCGAAACTGGGCAAGATCGTTCACATCAGGGTCGATGGCTTTCGGATGATCAATCCAGTGACAGGCAATGAGTTCAACGACATGCCTCACCTGCCCTTCCAGGCAAAAGCCCTGGAACGCAGCATCACCCATCGCATTGGCGAAACTGCAGAGATTCCGGATTTCAATCAGGGGTACGCGGCGTGGAGAGCGGCCTTCGATGAAGGAAGCGCCGGGGCTTTCAAGATCACTGTGCGGCAAACACTCGATGGTTTGGTTAGCGGTAAGTGGGAATTCAGTAATTGAACGAGTACGTTTCCTGCGTATGTTCGAGTCAGAGATGCGCGCTTTTACTGTTTAACAACCGCCTTCAAAAGCTCCTTGGTTGGTATGCGCATGACCTTTGAGAAGTACGTTTTGTACGTAGTGGTGTGAACTCTAAACACACATGAGATAAAATCACGTTTCCTCAAAAGCGGAGCCAAGGTTTCACCCTCCAGATAGTTCTCCCCTCCTTTCCCGTTTGCCGACTCACTAAAAATGACATTTGCCCGATATCGCAAAGATAATTCTCCTGGCACAGATTCTACCAAACCAAAACCAGATCTTTTTATATGATGCGACTCAGCAAAATCCAAATCGTCTTCTAATGCACAGACAAGGCCCTCGCCAATTTTAGACTTAAACAACTGGAGCACATCCACATCTGAAGTAAAATAAACCTGGTAAAGGCCAGTACTACGAAGTTCCGCGACACTGGAATATTCAAGTGTTGCTACAGGCTTCCCATGATTTAAAGAACAGGATGCACTCATCATTATTAAAAAAAACAGAAAAACCTTGTGCATCCAGATTCACTCCCTGAAATAACTCAAAATCGACTCATTAAATATTTGCCGAGCTGCCTTACCGCCCGGTAACGGTTGCACGAACATCCTGTTTGCATCGGCGTGGTTGATATCCACCCGCCCCATTACGTCAGGCCCTTGTGTCACTTCCCACTGTTCACCGAAATCTGCGACCAGATCCGACACATTCCAGTCGACCGCAGCAGCCCGAATATTCACCCAGTAGTCGGCTTTGGGTTTTGGCTCCCGCCTATAAATACTTGAAATTCCGTAGACGATTTTCCCTTCACCGACTGGGTCAAGTGTTATTAACATTCTTACTTTGAACCCTCTGTCTGCCAGTACACTAGAGAGATGGGCACCATTCCAACCACCCAGACTATGACCAACAATATAAATAGCGGTAGAGCAATTAGGTATCCGACTCAACACATTCTTTTCAAGATCTTCATCACTTATAAACGCATTATAACTGAGCGCCCAGGATGGGCAGCGCTTTAAAACCTCCAATTGCTTTGCGTCGTCTACCGTGATCCGGCGAACATAATCAATATTATTATTTGGGCCTGTACCATAATAACTTTCCTGATCACCCGCACCACCAATAAAAAACACAACCAAGTCCCGCAAAGCTACGGGAACCTGCTTAACAGACTGATCAGTCTTACACGTTAATGTGTGAGTTTTTACTTCCCTTTTTTTTGGTGATTCTTCTTTCGCCGCCAGTCCTTCAGCCGACATCCCTATCACTCCACGAACAATTTAATGGTTTCAGCCAAATGGGAACTGACGGTATGGGTGAAGCCAACCGCATCAGTAATGCCATGTTCCTCGCTGCCGTCACCACGCTGAATGGTGTAGGGGTGATAAGGAATCGGCTTGCCGGTCGCCTCATTAACTACCTGCAATCTGTCTGTGAAATGCACTGGCATCGGTAGCAAACTGCTGAACGCCGCGCCTCCCCCGCTCTGACCGATGATCACAGTCCCGGAACCACCCACCACAACGTTGCCGTGACCTCCGGTGCTGTCGAGGGTTGCGGCATTGAGGCCGTTGATGAACACCGTGCCTGATACTGCACCAGTAATGGGGCTACCGCAGGCGGATTTATCCGTCATGCGGGCAGCGGCAAGACCATCGAAGAAAACGTCTGGTGATCCAGAGACTATTGGATTGGTGCCATGGCCCGGCAACGGACACGAGGTTGAGTCGGTTACACGAGCAGCTGGTTTTCCACTCAAGTCAAAGCTCCTTGCTGTTGAATTTTAAGGTGGTGGTAAAGATCGACGCGCCATTGGCTTTCGACACATTCGAACTATTAGCCGAATTCGTCGCAAAATTCAGGGGATGAATTAATGCCGAAGACATTGCAGGTATCATCCGTGAATATGCAAAAGTGCGCACAGAATGCCGGACTAGTGCGGTGCCGACAACTTATTCAGAGTCAGAGCGGGTAAACGATCACCGCCCCTCGGCAAACTCCCGCAACACCGCCCCATCCATCCGATATCGAACCCACTCTTCCTGCGGCTGCGCACCCAACGACTTGTAGAACTCAATCGCCGGTTTATTCCAGTCCAGCACGCTCCACTCAAATCGACCGCAATCATTGGCGCAGGCGATTTTCGCCAGGTGGCGCAGCAAGGTTTTACCGGCGCCGCCGCCGCGCTGATCAGGGGTGATGTAGAGGTCTTCGAGGTACAGGCAGTTGCTGCCGAGCCAGGTGGAATAACTGAAGAAAAACACCGCGAAACCGATCGGCAAGCCGTCGCGCAAACAGATCAGACCGTGGGCGGTGGCGCCTTCGCTGAACAGGCTGCGCTCGATGTCGGCGACGCTGGCGATGACTTCGTGGCGGGCACGTTCGTAGTCGGCCAGTTCGGTGATGAACCCGAGGATTTGCGGTGCATCGCTCGGGGTCGCCGGGCGGATCTCGATCGTCATGGACGTGCCTTCGTCAAAAGTTGAAAACGCCATACTAAGTCCGCAAGCAGCGCTCGTCACACTGGAAATTCAACGCTGATCCAAGGCTCGTTACGCAAATGCTGCCCCACGCGCTGGAGCCGTCAGAAGATTGCGAACTTGAGGTGCTGCTCGCGGCCGTGCTTTTGCATGATTGCTTGGCGGTAGTGAAGAATTCGCCGCTGCGCTCTCAGGCGTCCCGGCTGGCTGCCGAGAAGGCAGCGCGCCGTTAACAAAGCGTTGCAGCCGGCCGGGACCGTTCGTCGTTCATCAGGCACCAATCCAAATCGCGGGCGGACCAATATCAGATAAGGAGTCTAATTAAATGGACCTATCCACATCCATGAAGAGGTAACCATGAACGTCGATAACAACCTTGAGAAAGAAGTCCTGACCCGTCTGCTGCATGCCCATCCAAGCGGTTTGGGCAAAGAGGTCCTGGACAATTACCGGGGGGAGAGAGTCGTGGCCAGCACCCTCGCCACGCTGCAGGATCGTGGACTGATCCAACAGGGTCATGTGACCTGCAACGAGGCCGGTGAGCACTCGTTGAACTTGCCGATCAAACTCAGTGCCGCAGGGGTTGAGGCGGCGCGCAAGCTGGACGTTTGACAAGACGAATCAGGTCGCAGTCGTGCGCGACTGTGACCGTTTGAGAGACTCTACAAGCAGAAGGAGAAATCCCATGCCTCGTGGAAGCAAAGACAAGTACACCGCCGAGCAGAAACGCAAGGCCGAACACATCGAAGAGAGCTACGAGCACAAGGGTGTCTCGAAAGAAGAAGCTGAAGCCCGGGCTTGGGCGACCGTCAACAAGCAGTCGGGTGGCGGTGAGCGCAAAGGTGGGTCTGGACGCAAGAAACCGGCGAGTGCCAAGGCCGAAGATCGCCAGGAATCAGCTCGTCGTGCGGTGGCCAGCCGTGAAGGTCATTCGCGTAACAGCAAGGCTTCGCGCGAAACCCAGACCGTCGACAGTTTGATGAAAGAAGCCCGGGCGAAGAAGATTCCGGGACGGTCGAGCATGCGCAAGCAGGAGTTGATCGAGGCGTTGCGCAAGGCTGGGTAAGGCCAGTATTTTTTGTTGAATTTGGTGGCCCCATCGCGAGCAGGCTCGCTCCCACAGGGGATTTGTGTCGTTCACAAATCCCCTGTGGGAGCGGGCTTGCTCGCGAAGGCGATAGATCAGGCGCCGCAGGTCTTGCGGATCAAATCATCCACCTCCGCTGTCCCCGGCGAAGTCGCCGGCCCCCAGCGAGTCACCGCCAACGCAGCCGCCGCATTCGCCCGCCGCGCCGCCTCGCTCGCCGACAATCCTTGCGCCAACCCGGCCACAAATACCCCAGCATGCGCATCACCCGCGCCATTGCTGTCCACCGCCTCAACCTTGAAACCCGGCACATGCCGGCAGTCTCCACGCTGACTGATCCAGCACCCCCGCGGGCCGTCACGCACCACTATCAACACGTTGGCCGGCAGATGATCGGCCAGCCGATCCAACGCCTCGGCAATGTCCAACGCACCGGTAAACTTCAGCGCCTCGACGCTGTTGCTGGTCCACAAATCGATGCGCGCCAGCAAGGCTTGCATCAACGGCTCATCCGGCGAATCCACCAGCGGGCCCGGATCGAACACCACGTTGATTCCTCGCGGCAAATCCAGCACCCAATCCACCAGCGCCTGGGCTTTGCCGCCATGCAGCAGGCTGTAGCCGCTGACGTAGACATAGTCACCCGCCTCGGCCGGCACGCTGGCCAAATCCTCGGCCGTCAGCTCACCTTCGGCACCGATATAGGAAATGAAACTGCGCTCGGCCGACGCCTCGGTCAACGCGACGCACAATCCCGTATCCCGTTCGGCGCGGTGAGTGATGCCGATCCGAATGCCTTCAGCTTTCATCGCTTCACGGGCAAGATCACCGAAACGCCCGGTGCCGTGGCGCCCGAGGTAAACCACCGGCAAACCATTGCGCTGGGCGGCAGCCATCACATTGAAGCCGCCGCCCGCCTCGAAACTGGCGGATTGCGCCAGCACGTCGCCGCCCGAATGCGGCAGTTTATCCACGGCCATGACCAGGTCGATCATGACCTGGCCGGTGTGTAGCAATCTAGGCATGAGCATTCTCGGTCAACGCGGCGCGGCGATCCTTGGCGCCACCGAGTACAAAGTAAATCCCGCCCGCCACCAGGAACGTCACGATCCAGCCGAGGCCGTTATGGCCCAGCCAAGAGTCGGACAGGAAGCCGCGGAACCACACGGTTTGTTCGGTCGTGCCGATGGTGGTGAAGCTGAAGCCCAGCGTGATCGCCAATGCCCACGCACCGAAGGCGCGCCACTCGACACCGCCGCTGTACCAGTAAGCGCTGCTCGGGCTGACGTCCAGCAGGTCTTTGGGGCTGTAGTAATGACGATGGATCAGGTCGACGACGAAGATCCCGACCCACGCGGTAATCGGCACCGCCAGCAGCGAAATGAAAGTGATGAACGGGCCGTAGAAACTGTCGGCGATCAGCATGAAATAGATCGAACCGGCGAAGATCGCGACGATGTCCACCACCACCGCGTAGACGCGTTTGACCTTCAAGCCGAGGGTCAGCGTGGTCAAACCGGCGGAGTACACCGACAGGTTGTTCGACAGCAGCAACCCGCCGAACGCGGTGATCAGGTACGGCACGGCCATCCAGGTCGGCAGCATGTCGCGGATCGCGATGATCGGGTCGGTGGCCGAGGCCAGGTCGTTGTTGCCCACAGACAGCAAGCCGCCGAGGGTGATCAGCAGCACCAGTGGAATCCCGGCACCGAACGCCGCCGACGCCACCAGGCGTGCGGCTTTGACGCTGCGGTGCTGGTAGCGCGACATGTCGGCACCGGCGTTGGCCCAACCAATCCCGGTGCCCGCAGCCATGGTGCCGACGCCGATGATCATTGCGCTCAGCGGGGCCGGTGTGGCGTTGAACACCGCGCTCCAGTCGATGGTGGCGCAGAGGAAACCGCCGACCAGAATGTTCAGCGCACCGAACACGTAGGTTGCCCACTTCTGGATCACCAGCAAGGTGGCGTGACCGAGACCCGACACCGACAGGGTCAGCAGAACGAAAATCGCAATGAAGATCAGCGTCAGCACGGGTGCGCTTTTGGCTTCCACCGGCGAGCCGAACAGGATCGAGCACAGCGACAGCAACACGAACGCGGCGGTGGTGGTGTTGACGGTTTCCCAGCCCAGACGCGACATCAGCGAGACCAGGGTCGGGCCGATGTTGCCGCGTACACCGAAGATCGCTCGCGACAACGTCAGGCTCGGTGCGCGACCACGGCGACCGGCAATGGAGATGATCCCGACCACGGCGAAGGAACCGGCAGCCCCGAGAATCGCGACGATGATCGCCTGCCAGATCGCCAAGCCGCGAAAGGCAACAAGAGTCGCGCCCAGCGGCAGGCCGAGGATGGAGATGTTGGCAGCAAACCAGACCCAGAACAGCTGCAGCGGATGACCGTTGCACTCTGCTTCCGGCACGGGCTCGATGCCTCGGGTTTCCAGTTGCCCGGCGCTTTGCCCGACGTTTGATGAACTCATGTGAAATGCTCCTGTTGCCTTTGTTGTGGTTGTGGGCAATTGCGGAAGACGACATAACATTTCGGCGGTCCTGGCCGTGTTTGTGCTTTCCGTTGCGGGTGAAAAATTCAGGTAGGCGGCGCGCCCTTCGCGAGCAAGCCCGCTCCCACATGGATCTCCTGTGCACACAAATCTTGGGCATGGCACAGATCAAGTGTGGGAGCGGGCTTGCTCGCGAAGGCGTCAGCCCGGTCAACGCAGAGCCAACAGCCCCTGCACCAACGGTTCAAGCTCCAGATCGTTAACGGTTTTGACCTTGTCGATCATCGCCGCCGGCCAACTCTCAAGGCCCAGGCAGGCCCCGAGCATGGCCCCGAGAATCGCCGCGATGGTGTCCGTGTCGCCGCCAAGGCTCGCGGCCATGCACAGCGCTTCGAACGCGTTCATTTCACCAATGGCCACTTGCTGGGCCAAGGCAAACGAGACCACCACCGATTCCTGTGAAGCCACCGAAGTGCCGATCACGTCGTACATCAAATCCGCCAGCAATGCGTTGTCACTGTCGACGCTGATGCTCCGCGCCCAACTGATGCGCGAGGCAATGCGTCCGCCGGCCACCCAGTTACCGCGGCCTTCAGCTTGCAGAGCGATTTGCTGGCCGAGGTTCAATGCTTCACCCAGGTCCATGCCGTTGATACCGGCCGAGACCACCGCCGCCACCGCCGCCGCGCTGGAAATGCCCAGCGTGGTGTTGTGGGTGACCTGGCAAGCCTGCACGACAGCGTTGATGAGTCGCTCAGGATCAGCGACATCCGCCGCGATCCCTACCGGAGTGATGCGCATCGCCGCGCCATTGGTGGTGCCGTAGCGTCCCGCTTCTTCCGGCGAGTGGCCGGCGAGGATCATTTCGATGGCACGTTTGGTCGAAGGGCCGAGCAAATCTTGCGAGCCCTTGGCTTGCATCGCGGCTTCCCATTCGATCAGCCGTTGGGCGAGCAGCGACGGTTCGATCCGGCCCTCTCCTTCAACCAGCAATTGGCCGACCAGAATCGCCTGTTCGGTGTCATCGGTGATCGAGCCTTTGAGCATGTTGGCGGCGATCGGTTGATCGGGGCCTGCGTCTTCCAGGCCAGTGATTTCGCCGAAGCGCGCCTTGATCTCGGCGCGGCTCAGGGATTGGGTCGGCATGCCCAGGGCATCGCCCAGGGCCAGTCCGTAGAACGCGCCCAATGCACGATTGAGCGCGGTCACTTTGACTCTCCAAACTGCAAGTGCAGGCGAAAATGCACCGGATCGAGCAAGCTTTCGACCTGTTCCATGAAGCGGTTTTGCCGGTCGTAAGTGGTGCGCAAGGCCTTGAGGAAGACCGTGCCCTCCGGACGACCGAGCAGTTCGGCGTCTTCGGCGTTCAAGGGTTCGGCGCCGATCCATTGATCGCCGCGCTCGCCGATATAGCCGTAGGCGGCCAGGGTGATGGTCAGGGAGTTGTCGATAAGGCCGACCCGCGGCAGGCTTTCCAGGCCTCCGGTGGCGGGCATCAATGAGCGTTCAAGGGAGACCAGTTTGCCTTCGTTGGAACGGCGGCGACGGTCGAGGGTGATGAATTGGTCGGTGCCGAAACGCGGCAACAGGTCAGGACGGGTGACCGCCTCCAGCCGCAGCACTTCGGTATTGATCAGCGCCCCGCTGTCGGCCAGGGCCTGGGCCCAGCCGCTGCGTTGATCGAGCACCACGCCGTCGAAGGTGACAATGGAACCCACCCCGCTTTGCGTCGCGATGTAGTTGCGCCGTTTCAACTCAGCCAGGGCTTCGCGCAGCGTGCCGCGGCTGACTTTGAATTCTTGAGCCAATTGATGCTCGCCCGGCAACAGAAAGCCGTCCTCCATGAGGCCGCTTTCGATGCGCCGGATGAGTTCGTCGACCACCCGTTGTTTCTTGTCAAATCGTACCTGTCTAATCATGTACAAAGAAATACCCGAAACGGGGTTGGGCGGGCAAGGGATATTTAGGGGAGGTGACGGGAGGATGAACCTTGAAAAGTGACCGCTGCGCGGTCAATCGCCAGCAGGCTGGCTCCCACAGGGGATTTGCGCCAAACACAAAAAATTGTGTTTAAACACAGACCAATGTGGGAGCGAGCCTGCTCGCGATGGCGTCGGCACATCCAACATATTTGTGTCAGACAAACCGCTTTCGCGAGCAGGCTCGCACGCACGCACGCAGGTTTTAGCGTTGTTTGAGGCGGTCGATCACGACAGCTAACAGCAAAATCGAACCCCGAATCACATACTGATAAAACGTATCGATATTCTTCAGGTTCATCGCATTCTCGATAATCGCCAAAATCAGCACCCCGGCAATCACATGCCGAATCATGCCGATCCCGCCGCTCAACGACACCCCGCCCAACACACAGGCAGAAATCACCGTCAGCTCAAACCCCTGGCCAATCATCGGCTGTCCGGATGTCATGCGCGACGCCAGAATCACCCCGGCCAACGCCCCGATCACCCCGTGCACGGCAAAGATAATGATCTTGGTCCGGTCAACGTTCACCCCGGCCAGCAACGCCGCTTCCTGGTTACCGCCGATGGCCATGGTGTTGCGCCCGTAGGTGGTGTAGTTCAGCAGCCAGCCGAAAAACAGGAAGCACACGATGGTGATCAGGATCGGCACCGGCACACCCAACAACTGGCCGTTACCGAAGACAAAGAACTGCTCTTGCGACACGCCCACCGCTTTGCCGTTGGCGAAGATGTAAGCCAGGCCGCGAACGATCTGCATGGTCGCCAGCGTGGTGATCAACGCATTGACCCGCAGCTTGGCGATCACGATGCCGTTGATCAACCCGACGATCAGCCCCATGAACAGCGCCGCTACCACACCGAGAAACACGCTGTCGGTGTCGCGCATCACCACCGCGGCGACCACGCCGGCGCAGGCAATCACCGACCCCACCGACAAATCGAAGTGCCCGGACGCCAGGCAATACAACATGGTGCACGCGGCAATCCCCGTCGTCGAAATCGCCAGACCCAGGCCGCGCATGTTCAGCGGCGAGAGGAAGTTGTCGATCAGCAAGGTGCAGAGCACGAAGATCCCGACAGCCGCCAGCAGCATCACCCAGTCATCGAGAAAGCGCCGCAGGTCCAGAGGTTTGCGCTGGGTGGGTAAAGCGTTGTTTTGGATTGTCATAGTCACCTCTCAGTTCGCCACGCCGTCGGCGCGTTGGCGCGGCAAAGCCAGTTGCAGCAGGTTGGATTCATTGGCCTCTGCGCGAGACAGCTCGCCGCGCATCGCGCCTTCGCAGAGCACCAGGATGCGGTCGGAAATACCCATCACTTCCATCAGGTCGCTGGAGACCACGATCACCGCGATGCCGCTGGCGGCCAGGTTGTGGATGATCTGGTAGATCTCGGCTTTGGCGCCGATGTCGATGCCGCGAGTCGGTTCGTCGAGCAGCAGCACTTTCATCGGCATCGACAGCCAGCGGCCGAGAATGGCCTTCTGTTGATTGCCGCCGGACAGGTACATGATTTTCTGCGCCGCGTTGGGGGTCTTCACTTTCAGCGCCTTGATCTGCTTGTCGGCGTTGTCTTTCTCCCACAGGCCACGCAACAGGCAGCCGAAGGTGGAATGAGCGCCGCGAGCGCTGATGTTGATGTTTTCGGCGACGCTGGCGAGCGGCAGGATCCCCTCTTTCTTGCGGTCCTCGGGACACAGCAGAATCCCGGCGGCAATCGCATCGCGGGGTGAACGCAACTTCAGTTCATGGCCGCGCAATTCCAGGCGTCCGGCGGTGTTGCGCTCAAGCCCGCTGAGCATGCGGAACAGCTCGGTTCGACCGGCACCGACCAAACCGAACAGCCCGAGAATCTCGCCTTTGTGCACCTCGAAACTCACCGGCTCACGCAAACCCGGCCCCAGCAAACCGTCGACCTTGAGCGCCACCGCGCCACGCTGACGGTGGCGGTAATCGTAGATGTCCTGAATGTCGCGACCGACCATGCAGGTCACCAACTGATCGTGAGTCAGTTCGCTCATATCCTCGAACGTGCGCACAAAGCGACCGTCCTTGAACACCGTCACCGCGTTGCAGATGCGGAACACTTCTTCCATGCGATGGGAGACGTAAAGCACCACTTTGCCTTCGTCGCGCAGGCGACCGATGATCGCCATCAAACGATCAATCTCCCGCGCCGACAGGCTGCTGGTCGGTTCGTCAAACGCGATCACATGCGCCCCACGGGACAAAGCCTTGGCGATTTCCACCAGTTGCCGCTGCCCGAGGGACAGGCGCCCTACTTTCTCTTGCGGATCGATTTCATCGGCCAGGCCCTTGAGGCAAGCCAGTGCCTGTTGCCGCAACGCGCCGCGATTGATCAGGCCGAAACTGGCCGGCAGATGCCCCAGGAACAGGTTCTCTGCCACGGTCATTTCCGGGACCAGGTGCAGCTCTTGATGGATCACGGCGACGCCACTGCCGATGCTGTCGGCGGTGGACTTGAAAGCCATCACCTGCTCGCCGATCTGCAGGTCGCCGCTGCTTGGGGTATAAGCCCCGCCGAGGATTTTCAGCAGGGTCGATTTGCCGGCGCCGTTCTCGCCCATCAAGGCGTGAACCTGGCCCGGGTGGGCGACGAAGCTGATGCCATCCAGCGCCTTCACCCCGGGAAAGGTCTTGCCGATCCCGTTGAAGCGCAAGCTGCCGCCGGCATTGTGTTGTTGTATTTTTGTTTGCGCGTGCATAACCACCTCATCACACAGATCAGGCAGCCCCGTCGCCAGGGCCACCGATGAAATCAACCGCGCCTCAATTCCAAAGGCCGATCTTTTCCAGTTCCTGCTTGAAGTTCTCGCGAGTGATCAGCGTTACGTCATCCATCGCGGTGTACTTCGGCGGTTCTTTGCCGGTGGTGACCCAGTCGTGCATCATGCTGGCGGTGTTGTAGCCCTCGATGTGCGGGCTCGGCAGCATCGAGCCGAAGAAGCCGCTGTTGGCCTTCTTCAATTCGCCGATGGCGTCGGTGCCGTTGATGCCGATGCCGATCACATTGGCCGCAGCAAAGCCGGCGCTCTCGGTGGCGCGCACGCCGCCCAGCACGGTGTTGTCATTCATGCCGCCGATGATCAGGTTTTTCGCCGCGCCCGGCAGTTTCACCAGCGCCGAATTGGTGGCGTCCATGCTGCCGGGTACGTCGAGGGTTTTCAGCGCCGAGAACAGGATGTGGTCTTTCGGCATGCCGGCGTCTTCCAGCGCTTTGACCGAACCGTCGGTGCGTTTCTTGCCGGTGTCGAGTTCGTTGAAGGTGTTGATCACCGCGTAGGTGTCTTTCCAGTCCCAGCCACGTTTCTTCGCTTCGGAGGCCATGGCGCTGCCCTGTTTCTGGCCGACTTCGAACGCGGCCATGCCGAGGTACGGAACGTCTTCCATGAACTTGCCGCCGGCATCGACGAAGCGGTCATCGACGGCGATGACTTTCAATCCGTTGAGCTTGGCCTTGGCCATGATTGCAGGGCCGAGGGATACGTCTGGCGGGCAGATCACAAAGCCCTTGGCACCGTTGGCGGCGAGGCTGTCGATGGCCGAGAGGGTTTTCTCGCCGTCGGGCACGGCGATCTTGATGACGGTGAAGCCCTTCTCTTTCCCGGCCTTTTCAGCGAATGCCCATTCGGTCTGGAACCAGGGCTCTTCCGCCTGTTTGACCAGAAAACCGATCTTCACTTCCTCGGCCGCCAGCAACGAACTGCTCAGGCTGACCGCGGTGACCGCCAAAGCGGCACAGCACAGGGAACGGATCCCACGACGACGATTCATAAGCTGACTCCTTGTTATTTTTTTTGAGCGTTATTTGAAAGCCAATCAAACTGTGCAGCCAATAGTCATATCGTATGATGATTGGATTTCAGACGTAGTTCCGCGCCTGAAACCCGATTGACTCAGTCGTGGTACATGACCGAGCGACCGCCATCGATGGTGATGCACGAGGCATTGATAAACGGCGCTTCATCACTGGCCAGGAAAACAGCGGTCATGGCGACTTCGATCGGCTGCCCGATGCGACGTGGCGGGTGCAGATCGAAAGCGCGCTGACGCTCGGCATGCGGGTCGGCAAAACCGTTCCAGTAATCGACGTTCAGTTGGGTTTCGATATAGCCCGGCGCGATGGCGTTGACGCGAATGCCCTTCGGCGCATATTCGATGCCCAGGGCGCGGGTCAGGCCGAGCAAACCGTGTTTGGCCACCGGGTACGGGAAGCAGCCGGGAATGATGTGCGTGGAATGGGTCGAGGCAATGTTGATGATGCTGCCGATGCCCTGCTCGATCATCTGCGGCAACACCGCTTTGCAGCCATACCAGGCGCCGTCCAGGTCGATGGCGAAGCAACGACGCCAGTCTTCCTCGGTCATTTCCAGCGGATCGCGGAACACGTTGACCCCAGCGCAGTTGACCAGCACATCGATGCGACCGTGAAGCTCGATCGCCAGTCTGGCCATGGCGTGCAGGTCTTGCTGGTTGGAAACGTCAGCCTTGACTGCCTGAACGTCGAAGCCTTTGTCCCGCCAGTGGGCCGCGACTTTTTCGACTTTCTCACCCTGGATATCGCTGATGATCAGCTTGGCCTGCTGGGAAGCGAAAGTCGCGACAATTGCCTCGCCGATACCCTGAGCCGCACCGGTCAGCAGCACGACCTTGTTTTTCAGGCGCTCACCCTTCGGCGGCTCGGGCACCGGTGGCAAGGAAAGAGGTTCAGCCATGGATCAAGACTCCTTTTCGAAGGCACGACAAAAACCGGGCATCTGTCGATGTCCGGTCAAAAGGCTTTTTGGAAAATCGCTGCATCACTTCACCTGTTTTGTTTTTTTAAGTGTGAGTGCGTGTAACTGATGGAGCCGACTATAAACCCGACTGCCAAATAATCTCAATATATAATTTTGCATCCCATATTTTGGGATTTAACCCGCGAACCGCGTACAGGTTTTTCCGGGCACATCGACTCGAATCGACAGCAACGCGCCGTCCAACGCATGGTTGAGCGGGCTCGCGGCGCTGGTGATGTACAGGGTTTTGAGGTCTTCACCGCCGAATACGCAACTGGTGGGGCGGCTGATAGGCAGCTCGATCACGCGATCAACCTGCCCGTCCGGAGTCAGCCTGAGCAAGCAACTGCCGTCCCAACGGGCGTTCCAGATATAACCTTCGGCATCCATCGCCGAGCCATCCGGCTCGCCGCGCTCATGCGGCCCGAACCAGATGTGGGCCGGGTCTAGACTGCCATCAGTGCGAATGAAGTACTGGTAGAGCGTGTTGTCGAGGCTATCGGCGAAATACACGGTGGTCGCGTCGTCGCTCCACAACAACGTGTTCGGGATGCCCAACCCGCGAAGCAACGGCGTGACCCGAGCATCGCGATCGATACGAAACAGGCCACCGGAACGCCGGACAATGGGCACGTCTTCGCCCTGCTCGCCGATATTGTTCTGCATGGTGCCGAGCCAGAGACGGCCCTGAGCATCGCAGCGGGCTTCATTGGCGCGATTGCCGGGTTGCGGATCGGCGACGCAGAGCAAGGTCAATCGTGGTTCCAGGCCGGGAGAATCCAGATCGAGTCGATACACGCCGCTGTTCAACGTCACCAGCGCATCACCGCTTTCGCAAGGGATGAAGGCAGACACGTGCTCGGGCATTTGCCAGATCTGCACGTTGGCGCCAATCAGCCGCAGCGCCTGCTGACCGGCGATATCAACCCAGTACAGCGCCTGGGTCGGCGCGTCCCAGAACGGGCCTTCGCCCAGTCGTGCCCGGTGTTCGGTAACCGCAGTCCACTCCATGAAACCTCCTGCGTTGTTCTTTTTTTATGTGGGAGCGGGCTTGCTCGCGAAGGTGTCGGTACATTCAACATCACGGTTACCTGACACACCGCTTCGCGAGCAAGCCCGCTCCCACAGGGTTTTGTATTGTCAGCTGGCCTTCTTGTCAGCCATGACTTGCGGGTAAAAGCGCTTGATGGCCAGGTCGGCGTTATCGATCAGGGTCATGCAGGCCCACACTCCCCGCGCGGCATCCCGGGCGGCGATGGCCTCAGCCATGTCTTTGTGAATCGGCAGCGTACGGCGCAGTTCGTCCGGGTCGGCGGCGGACACTTCGAACGACACCGCCAGCAGCGCGCCGAGGGCCGGGACCATTTGTTCGATGAATTGATTGTGGCTGGCAGCGAGGATGCACTCGTGGAAGAACTGGTCGGCACGGTTGTAATCGATGCCGCTGTCCACTGCCCGCTCCAATGCGTTGTAAGCCTGAAGGATGGCGTGAACCTGCTCGACGGTAGCGCGCTCGCAAGCCCAGCGTACGGCCATGGGTTCGATGGTGCGGCGCAGGTCGAGCAAGTCGTCGACGAAGTTTTCCGGCAAGCCGCTGCGCGACAGCCAGCCGACGACTTGCGGATCGAAAAGGTTCCACCGGCGCACCGGCAGCACCCGCGTGCCGACCTTGGGCCCGACCTCGAGCATGCCCTTGGCGACCAGGGTTTTGATGGCCTCGCGGATAACCGTGCGGCTGACACCGAGCTGCTCGCCCAGGTCGGCTTCGACCTTGAGCGTCTCACCTGGCTTGACCTGCCCCGTGGCGATCCAGCAACCCAGCCAATCGACCGTCGACGCATGAAAACTGCTGGACATGGACACCTCGATTCAGGGGCGGCACAAAGCCGTTCGCGATGGGTGTCCACGCTAATCATCATACGATTGAGTGTCAATTTGAATTTTTCGATCTGATTGCATTCAGACGAACAATTTGAACGAACCCACATTGTGACCTACGGTTAGCCGCGACAGATCAAGCAGTCAATAGCATCTGTTCCACTCAAGTCCGCTATCGACAGGTATAAGCATGAACATGGATGCGTCTACGCAATACCCGATTGTTTTGGTCCACGGTCTTTTTGGCTTCGATAAAATTGCCGGTTATCCCTACTTCTTCGAGATCAAGGAAGCTCTGGAACATGCCGGGGCCACGGTGTTTTCCGTCAACATTCCAGCCGTTAACGGAAACGAGGAGCGCGGTAAAAAACTGCTCGAACACGTCAATCGCCTATTGCGGGAAACGGGAGCTGCCAAGGTCAATCTGATCGGCCATAGCCAAGGCCCATTGGCGGCACGTTACGTAGCGGCGCTACACCCGGAAAAGGTCGCATCAGTCACTTCTGTCAGTTGCCCCAATCACGGCTCCGAAATTGCCGACCAGTTGCATAAGGCGCTGACGCCTGGTGAGCTGCCCGAAGCGCTCGTACTCGCCCTGTTCAAAGCAGTCGGCACCTTCATTTCGCTGATCAGCGACCATCCGGAAAACCCTCAGGACCCTCAAGCGGCCTTCGAGTCCCTGACTAGCGCGGGGTTGGCTGCTTTCAATCGCAAGTACCCGCAAGGATTACCGAAACAATGGGGTGGGGAAGGTAACGAAATTGAAAACGGCGTGTACTACTACTCCTGGAGCGGGATCGTACAAAAATTTCAAAGCCTGCAACCGCTCGATCCGTCCCACTTGAACTGTATCGTGCTGTCGAAGTTATTTTATAAAGAGAAACACGCCAACGATGGGCTCGTCGGACAGTACAGCTCGCACCTGGGCAAAGTCATTCGTTCGGATTATCCGATGGACCATTTCGACGCAGTCAATCAAATGGCCGGGATCACGAGTTGGAACGTAAGCCCGGTCCGCCTCTATCTTGAACATGCGGCTCGGCTTAAGGACAAAGGTTTGTAGGCAAAAAAATGGCCCGCTCGAATAGCGGGCCATTTTCCAGAACACAACAACCCGGCGAATTACGGCTCAAGCCCGATGGGAAAGAACTCGCCAGCGCTCCACACACCTAACCAGCGCTGCCCGTCGATCTCGCGGGTGACGGCCAGCTCCACCAGTTGGTAGAACACGTTGCGGTGGATCAGGGCTTCAAGGTTGGTGCGCACATGCACGTAGGGCGCAGGTTCTTGCGTGACCGGGTCGATCACCACGCGCATGGGGTGTTCGGAGCCGGCCTCGGCGGTCTCGTCAACATTGGTGGTAAAGCGCAGGACCTGGTTTTCACCCTCGCCTTCGACATCCACGGCAATCGCCACGAAGGGCGCATCGTCGACCTTGATGCCAACCTTCTCGACCGGGGTGATGAGGAAGTAATCGTCACCATCGCGGCGGATGATGGTAGAGAACAGCTTGACCATCGGCTTGCGCCCGATCGGCGTGCCCAGGTAATACCAGGTGCCGTCGCGGGCGATACGCATGTCGATGTCGCCGCAGAAATCGGGGTTCCACAGGTGGACCGGCGGCAAGCCTTTGGTTTTGGGGATTTGCCCCAACAGGTCGTTGGCTTTTTGCGGGCCACTCATGGCGTTCTCCTTTTGAATTACTGGTCGCTGAGCCCCAGCAGGCTGCGCGCGTATTGTTCCAGCGGCGGGCCCATCAGGTCTTCTGGCTTTTTGTCGTGGAACGTCAGTAAACCGCCACGACCCTTGATACGTGCAGTATCAATCAAATACTGGGTGCTGGTCTCGATCAACATGATCTGAATCACGCCGCCATCGATACCGAGGCGATCCAGGGCTTCCTGATCAAGCCACTCGTCCGAGTTGCCGATACGGTCATCAGACTTGGCGAACCGGGTATAGAGCAGGTAATGGGCACCGGCGGCACGAGCTTCGCCCATGGCTTGATCAAGACCTTCCGGGGCACGGGCGCGGCGGACCATGGAGAAGTATTCGACAAAGCCATCGAAGGCGACTTCGGCAATCACGTTAGGTCGTGGGTAGACAGTACTGCCTGGCGGCACAAAAGCGCCCTGGGCGATATAGACGAATGAATCCGGCTGGATGCGCAGGTTGTTCACACGGCGGCTGTCGCTATGGTCGAGCAGCCCCGCGTCGCTCATGTGGTAGCGAGTCCCTTCAGCCAGATCGCTGACATTCATGCAGCCACCAAGCGCCAAAACGGCCAGCAGCAAAACCAGGCTACGCATCCTACCCTCCAGAGGCCGGTGACGGAAAACCGGCGAATGGCCATGGGATGCAGCTTCCGCGCCAGCTCATACTCATCGTCACCTGATGGAATGCAATCGCGGGCAAGCCTTGCTCCTACGGTTTTGTATCGCTCACAAAATGGTGGTCGCCACCCAACCCGTAGGAGCAAGGCTTGCCCGCGATGAGGCCCGATCAGCCGCCAATGATTTTCATGATGGTCGCGCCACCGGAAAATGCCACTTCCTGCTTATCACCCAAGGCTTTCACCAAGAGTCTCTGCAAGGCAGGCAACGCTTGATGACGGGGCTTGTCCAGCAGGTCGCCGACATAGTGGCGGTTGCTCGACGACAGGCAGCCATGCAACCAGCCCGTGGAGGACAGACGCAGCCGCGAACAGGTGCGGCAGAAAGGAACGCTTTCGTTGGCGATAACGCCGAAGTAGCCCTGACCCGGAATCTGGTAACGCACGGCGGTGGCGTCTACTGGCGCATCGGCCTGAAGGTATTCGTAGCGCTCGCCGATCAGGCTGAGCAACTGCTGAAGGCTGACAAACTGCTGCAGGAAAGCATTCGAGTCGCTGGCCAGATGGCCCATGCGCATCAACTCGATGAAGCGAAGCTCATAGCCGCGCTCCAGACAGTAATCGAGTAGCGGCATCACTTGATCGAGGTTCTGCCCACGCAGCGGCACCATATTGACCTTGATCTTCAGGCCGGCGGCGCTGGCCTGATCCATACCGTCGAGCACAGTCGCCAGATCGCCGCCACGGGCAATGCTGCGAAAAGCGCTGGCATCCAGGGTATCGAGGGAAACGTTGATGCGACGAATGCCGGCATCCACCAGCAGTGGCAGCTTTTTCGCCAGCAGCTGACCGTTGGTGGTCAGGCTGATGTCCGCCAGGCCCATCTGCCCGACAGCGGTCATGAAGGTTTCGAGTTTGGGGCTGACCAGCGGCTCGCCGCCGGTGATGCGCAAACGCTCAATGCCGGCGGCTTCGATCAGATAGGCCACGCCACGCGCCATGGCCTCGGCCGACAATTCATCCTGCGCAGCGACCAATCGCTTGCCGTTGGGCACGCAGTAGGTACAAGCGTAATTGCAGGCTGAAGTCAGACTGATTCGCAAATTGCGAAAACGCCTGCCTTGACGGTCAACGATCATGGACTACTCCGGCGGAAGAATATTCGGACCACTAAAACTTGACTCACAAATCAAGTTTTAGCAAGTCCTATGCCTGAGTATATTCCTGCGGTACTGCACCACGTAGCGAAATCATGGCGCAATAAGGCAACTGAATGGTTCAGCTGCTCGGGGTGTCGGTATCGCGTTTGCGTTTGTTGCCCATGCGCACGCCGATGTCCATCAGGAACTGGAAGAAACCTTCCTGATCTTCCAGCACATTGCTCCAGAACGGCGAGTGATACAGCGCCACGGCGCCGTGCACCAGCGCCCAGGATGCGCAGTAATGGAAGTAAGGCGGAACGTCTTCGAGTTTGCCTTCGCTGATCCGGCCCTTGATCAGCAGGGTCAGACGTTCGAAGTTCGAGGCACGAATCTTGTGCAGCTCCTCGACCATCTCCGGCACCTGATTGCCCTTGACCACCTTTTCTTCCAGGCGATCGAACAACCGATAGCGTTGAGGGTCGCGCATGCGGAATTCGAAGTAGGCCCGGGACAGGGCTTCCTTGTCCTTGTCGACATCGGCCGAATGCAACAGCTCGTTCAAATCGCGCTCGTAATCGAGCATCAGGCGCAGATAGATCTCGGCCTTGGATTTGAAGTGCTTGTAGATCGTGCCTTTGCCGATACCGACGGCATCAGCAATCATCTCGACGGTGACACTGTCTTCACCTTGATCGAGGAACAGCTTGAGCGCGGTATCGAGAATTTCTTGCTCGCGGCGACGAAACTCACGGACCTTACGAGGTTCTTTATGCATAAGAAAAGGTCTGTAGGGGTCAAAATTCGAAGCCGCGTATTATGCCTAACTTGCGCAAAAATGCACGGATCATCCGACCATATATGTGTTTCTTGATGAATTCCGGCAGCCTCGCAGATGAATGAGAACTCAACCGAAGCGCCCGTATTCCAAATTTGTTTAAAAACCGGCGCCGGCAAACTGGACTCGGCGCAATACTGATCAATACTTCAACTGTCGGCGGGACATCTCCCCCAAGTGTTGCGCCGATATAGGTACCAACGGACCGCGTGCCTTTGTTTTACTCCTAATGGTCTTAACCCGGATTCACCCCCCAGAACCCGGGTTTTTTTTGCCTGCGATTTAGCCTTTCACATGCGCCAACGGAAACAGGCGCTTGAAGTTCTCGGTGGTTTGCTCGGCAAACCGCTCGTAGGGCTCACCTCGCAACATTGCCAGAAATTCCGCTACGTCGCGCACGTACTGCGGCAGGTTCGGCTTGCCGCGATGAGGGATCGGCGCCAGGTAAGGCGAGTCGGTTTCCACCAGCAATCGGTCCGCCGGCACTTTACTGGCCACGTCACGCAGAGCATCGGCATTGCGGAAAGTGACAATCCCGGACAAGGAAATGTAATACCCCATGTCCAGCGCCGCTTTGGCCATGTCCCAGTCCTCGGTGAAACAATGCAGCACGCCCGCCTGGGGCAGCGCGGCTTCACGCAGGAGGTTCAACGTATCGGCGCGGGCACCACGGGTGTGGATGATCACCGGTTTGCCCGTCTGCTGTGCCGCTTGCAGATGCAGGCGAAACGACTCCTGCTGCAACTCTGCCGCTTCCGGCTCGTAGTAATAATCCAGGCCCGTTTCACCGATCGCGACCACACGCGGGTGGTTGAGCTCGCGCAACAGCCAATCCAGTGCTGGCGCAGAGCCCGGTTGCACGTCCAGCGGATGCACGCCAACCGAACAATCGACGTCGTCGTAACGTTCGGCCAGGGCTTTGACGTCGGCGGCATTCTCGACGCTGACGCCGATACACAGAAAGTGCCCTACCCCGCGCAGACGGGCCGCATCCAGTGCGGCATCCAGGGAGCCGTCGTGGGCGGCGAGGTCGAGGCGATCAAGGTGGCAATGGGAATCTACGAGCATAAAAGGGCTGCAACTTACATCGTATGAGTGGGACGGTCGGACTTCAGGGCTCCGGCCAGATGGGTTTCGATTCGACTGCGCGCGGTATTGTCGCCTTCGTTGAATTGTACGCCGACGCCGGCGGCCCGGTTGCCCTGCGCACCTTTGGGGGTGATCCAGGTGACCTTGCCGGCGACCGGAATCTTCTCCGGCTCGTCCATCAGGTGCAACAGCATGAATACCTCATCGCCCAACTTGTAACTCTTGTTGGTCGGGATAAACAGGCCACCGTTCTTGATGAACGGCATGTAGGCCGCGTAAAGCACGGACTTGTCCTTGATCGTCAGGGACAAAATGCCGTTGCGCGGCCCCGGATTGACGAGTTCATTCATGCTGACCTCCGTTGCAGATGCTCAGAGTCTAGGCACAGTCGGTCACTTCTGGGTAGGCAAACCCACCCATTGCACCAACAGCGCCTCCAGCAACAACACCCGATTGAGGTTGGCTTTGCTCATCACTTTCTGGCGCTGGGCGAGAATCCAGTCCTGAATATTCAGGACTTTGTCCTGGCCGGCTTTCTGCGCCAGGTACTGAATCACCTTGCGCATGTCCGCCAATCCCAGCCCTTCTTCATCCTGAGTCAGCTGATAGCGCAGGATCAGGCTCGACCAGTCGCAGAACCAGTCGAACAGAAGCAACAGCGGAATCGCATTCCAGCCTTCGGCCAGTTGCGTCGGCGACTGTTGTTGCTTGAGCAACTTTTTCACGCCATCGACCACCAGCGCCCGCTGCTCGCGCACGCCCTGGGTCTGCAAGTTGACGGCGGCCAGTGGCGAACCGGCGGCCAGGGTCAGCAACTCGATGCGCTCTTCTTCCGAGCAATCCGGCAAAGCTTTCGCCAGCCATGCAAGACTCATGGCTTCGCTCGGCAGCGGACAGGCCTGCTGCTGGCAGCGGCTCTTGATCGTCGGCAGCAAACGACTGGTCTGGTGACTGACCAGCAGCAACACCGTATCACCGGACGGTTCTTCAAGGCTTTTGAGCAAAGCGTTGGCGGCGTTGATGTTCATCGACTCGGCCGGCTCGATCAGCACCACTTTGCGACCGCCCATCTGCGCAGTCTGAACCACGAAGCTGACCAGATCACGAACCTGATCGACCTTGATCGCCTTATCGGCTTCTTCCGGTTCCAGAATGTAGTTGTCGGGGTGACTGCCCGCCTTGAGCAACAAGCAGGATTTGCATTCGCCGCAAGCATCGTGGGCGGCGCTCGGCCGCTGACACAACAAACTGGCCATCAAGCGCTCAGCCAGTGCACGCTTGCCGATCCCGGCCGGGCCATGGAGCAGATAGGCGTGGGCATGTTGTTTGCGACCGGCCAAATGCTGCCAGAGACTGTCCTGCCACGGATAGGCTTCAGCCACGGGTCAACTCCAGCAGACGCGGCAGCAAGGCATCCAGTGCCTGCTGAACCTGCGCCAACGGCTGGGCGGCATCGACCAGGACATAACGCGCAGGATCCGCTTCAGCACGTTTGAGGAAAGCACTGCGCACCGCATCAAAAAAGGTTCGGCCTTCGAGTTCGAAGCGATCCAGACGACCGCGAGCACTGGCGCGGGCCAGGCCCACTTCCACCGGCAGATCGAAAATCAACGTCAGGTCCGGACGCAGATCGCCCTGGACGAAGGCTTCCAGCGTCGCGATGCGCTCCAGCGACAGGCCGCGACCGCCCCCCTGATAGGCATAGGTCGAATCGGTAAAGCGATCACACAGGACCACCGCACCGCGGGCCAGTGCCGGACGAATCACCTCGGCCAGATGCTGGGCTCGCGCGGCGAACACCAACAGCAACTCGGTGTCGGGGTTCATGACTTCGTCAACCGGCGCCAGCAACACTTCGCGGATCCGCTCGGCCAACGGCGTGCCGCCTGGTTCGCGAGTCAGCACGACCTCGATACCCGCGGCGCGCAGGCGCTCGGCCAGGTATTCGCGATTGGTGCTCTTGCCGGCCCCTTCCGGGCCTTCCAGGGTAATAAACAAGCCAGTCACAGGCAGTCCTTAGTCAGAGTCATTGCGGGCTTTGCGGCGCGGCTGCATTCGGTTCGGGCGCGGCTGCGGGTTCTTGAGCGGGTGCTTGCGCCGGCTCCGGAGATGGCGACGGGTCAGGCGCTTGCGGCGCTTGCGGCGCTTGCGGCTCTGGTGGCGCCGTCTTAGCAGTCTCTTGCGACGGCACTTGCGGCACAGCCTCGAGGACTGTGTCGGGCGAAGCCGCCGGAATCGGTGCCTGCTCATCCGCCGCCTCTGGCGCAGTGGTTGGCGCCGGACTGGAGCGATAGTCGGCACGGCGCTTGATCTGGAACTCACGCACAGCGTTATTGTGCGCGTCCAGATCATCGGAGAACACGTGGCTGCCATCACCACGCGCAACGAAATAGAGGCTATTGCCCGCCACCGGGTTCAGCGCTGCATGAATCGCTTCGCGGCCGACCATGGCGATCGGGGTCGGCGGTAGTCCCGAAATCACGTAGGTGTTGTACGGCGTCGGTTCCTTGAGGTGGGCGCGAGTCAATTTGCCGTTGTAACGATCACCGAGGCCGTAGATCACGGTCGGATCAGTCTGCAACAACATGCCCATTTCCATACGCCGTACAAACACGCCAGCGATTTGCCCGCGCTCCTGCGGCACACCGGTTTCCTTCTCCACCAGCGAGGCCATGATCAGCGCCTGATAGGGTTCGGTGTAAGGCACGTCAGCGGCGCGCTGGCTCCACTCCTTGGCGAGGACTTCATCAAGACGGTCGTAGGCTTTTTTCAGCAGCTCGACATCGGTCATGCCGCGCACGAAGCGGTAGGTGTCAGGGAAGAATCGCCCTTCCGGAAAAATCCCGCTGTGACCGAGTTTGTCCATCACCTCGCTATCACTCAAACCATCGAGGGTCTTTTCGAGTTTTTCATCCTTGGCCAGAGCAGCGCGGACCTGATGGAAATTCCAGCCCTCGACCAGAGTCAGGCTGTACTGAACCATTTCCCCGCGTTTCCACAGGTCAATCAAGCCTTCGACGGTCATGCCGGGCTGCATGCGGTACTCGCCCTTGTGCAACGGTTGCTTGGCGAGATTGAAGCGCCAATACACCCGCAGCCAGAAAGCGTCCTTGATGACGCCATCGGCTTCGAGTCGATAGAAGGTGCGGGTCGGTGTCGTGCCTTTGGGCACATCCAGCAGCTCTTCCTGGGTGATGTTCAGCGGCTGTTCCAGCGCCGAATGGATTTTCCAGGCAGAAGCGCCCAGACACAGCCCTGCCAGAACCAATCCGGTTTCCAGCAGCAGCAAGAATTTACGTCTCACGTATCAAGCATCCAGTAGCGCGCGGGCAATGGTTTGGAGTTTACGGGTGAGCGGACCAACCGGCCAGCTCAGTGCGGCATAGGCGCGCACCGGCCAAATGCCATACACGCTGTTGCAGACAAAGACTTCATCAGCCCATTGCAGCTGATCGAGGGTGATATCGGTGATTTGCGTGGGGATCCCCAATGACTCGGCTTGAAACAATAATTCGGCACGCATCACGCCGGCCACGCCGCAGCGCTTCAAATCAGCCGTGATCAGCACGCCATCGCGGATCAGGAACAGATTGCTGAACACGCCTTCAATGACGCGCCCGGCCTGATCGAGCATCAAGCCTTCGGCATGATCGGTGTCTTGCCATTCGGAGCGGGCGATAACCTGCTCAAGACGGTTCAGATGTTTGAGTCCGGCGAGCAGAGGCTGCCTGGAAAGCCGCGTCGCACAGGGGAACAGGCGAACGCCCTGCTCCGCATTGGCAGCAGGATAAACCGCAGGAGGGTTGCCCAGCATGATGCGGCGTGCCTGAGCCGAAGGATCGGGCGCATAGCCGCGCGCGCTTTCGCCACGCGTGACGATGAGCTTGAGCACACCTTCGCCCAACGCTTGGGCATAGGTCAGTAACTCTGTGCAGACAGCCGCATGATCGAGATTAATTGCCAAGCGCTGGCAACCCTTGACCAAACGCACCATATGCCGATCCAGCAGCACTGGACTGCCGTTGTGTACAGCGATGGTCTCGAACAGACCATCACCGTAAGCCAGGCCGCGATCCTTCAGCGACAAAGCGTCAGCCGGTTGACCGTCGACCCAGCTGTCCATCAGTCAGCGAACCGGCGGAATACCAGCGAGCCGTTGGTACCGCCAAACCCGAAGGAGTTGGACAGCACCACATCGATATCCATATTGCGCGCGGTATGCGGTACGAAATCGAGGTCGCAACCTTCGTCCGGCTCATCAAGGTTGATGGTCGGCGGCGCTACCTGGCTGTTGATCGACAGCACACTGAAGATCGCCTCGACCGCGCCCGCAGCACCCAGCAGGTGACCGGTCATGGACTTGGTCGAACTGACCGCCAGTTTGTAAGCGTGATCGCCAAATACCGACTTGATCGCACGGGCTTCCGCAAGGTCGCCGGCCGACGTCGAGGTGCCGTGGGCGTTGATGTACTGAACCTGATCGCCATTGATCTTGGCATCGCGCAGCGCATTGGTGATGCAACGTGCAGCACCCGCGCCATCGGCCGGAGGCGAAGTCATGTGGTAGGCATCGCCACTGGTACCAAAGCCGATCAGCTCGGCGTAGATCGTCGCGCCACGGGCCTTGGCGTGTTCCAGTTCTTCCAGAACCAGAGCGCCGGCACCGTCGGACAGTACGAAGCCATCACGGCCCTTGTCCCATGGACGGCTGGCGCGGGTCGGTTCGTCGTTGCGGGTCGACAGCGCGCGCGAGGCACCGAAGCCGCCCATGCCCAGACCGCAAGCAGCCATTTCAGCGCCGCCGGCAATCATCACGTCGGCTTCGTCGTACATGATGTTGCGTGCCGCCATGCCGATGCAGTGCGTACCGGTGGTACACGCGGTGGCGATGGCGTAGTTAGGTCCCTGTGCGCCCAGATGGATGGACAGGAAACCGGAAATCATATTGATGATCGAGCCAGGCACGAAAAACGGAGAAATCCGTCGTGGGCCGGAATCATGCAGCGTGCGGCTGGTTTCTTCGATATTGGTCAGTCCGCCAATACCCGAACCCATGGCCACGCCGATGCGCTCACGGTTGGTGTCGGTGACTTCCAGACCGGCGTTACGAACTGCCTGAAAACCTGCGGCCAGACCGTATTGAATGAACAGGTCGAGCTTGCGAGCTTCCTTGACCGACAGGTATTCCTCGACATTGAAGCCCTTTACCGAGCCGCCAAAACGGGTGGAATAGGCAGAAAGGTCGGTGTGTTCGATCAGACCAATGCCACTGCGGCCAGCCAGAATGCCCTGCCAACTGCTCGGCACATCCGTGCCCAGTGGCGACAACATACCCATACCGGTGACTACGACGCGTCTACGCGACACAGCACTCTCCTTTTTTCAAATGACGACTTTGCATCAGGCCTAAAGGAAAAAACCGCACGCCGTGATGGCAGTGCGGTTTTTCCATGACAGCAAGCAACGATTACAAGCTATTAAGCCTGGTGGTTAGTAACGTAATCGATTGCAGCTTGTACAGTAGTGATCTTCTCAGCTTCTTCGTCAGGGATTTCGGTCTCGAATTCCTCTTCCAGAGCCATCACCAGCTCAACGGTGTCAAGGGAGTCGGCACCCAGGTCTTCAACGAAGGAAGCAGTGTTGACCACTTCTTCTTCTTTAACGCCCAGTTGCTCAGCAACGATTTTCTTGACGCGCTCTTCGATGGTGCTCATACCTTGTTTTCACTCCTAATGGACAAATTCAGGCAGCTGGCCAGTGGGTAAGTGTATAGAAAGACTTTTCAGTTTTTCAACTGAAAGCTTCACTCCTCAAACCCGACGACCCTCTGCCTATAAATAGATTGCAGCTTTATAACGGATTTTAGACAGCTCGTATGACATTTTTTTGAAGCGATCCGTCACATTTAACTCATGTACATCCCGCCGTTCACCGGGATTGTAGCCCCAGTAACGTAAGCCGCACCGTCGGATGCAAGAAAAGCGACCACAGACGCGATCTCTTGAGCTTGTCCCAGACGGCCCAGCGGAATCTGCGTCTGCAAGGCTTCACGCTGTGCCTCGGGCAGTTCGCGGGTCATATCGGTGTCGATGAACCCAGGGGCCACCGAGTTTACCGTAATCGAACGCGAACCGACTTCACGCGCCAGTGAACGGCTGAAACCTTCCAGACCGGCCTTGGCGGCTGCGTAGTTTACTTGGCCTGCGTTGCCCATGGCACCCACAACAGAGCCAATACTGATAATTCGTCCCCAACGGGCTTTGGTCATACCGCGCAAAACACCCTTGGACAGGCGGAACAGACTGTTCAGATTGGTATCGACGACGTCATGCCATTCGTCATTTTTCATGCGCATCATCAGATTATCGCGGGTGATACCGGCATTGTTGACCAGGATCGCCGGCGCACCGAACTGCGATGTAATGCTCGCCAGTACTGCCGCAACGGATTCGTCGCTGGTGACATTGAGTTCCAGGCCAGTGCCTTGAATCCCGTTTTCCGCCAGGGTTGCCGCAATGCGCTCGGCACCCGAGGCAGACGTCGCGGTGCCGATAACGATGGCGCCCTGACGACCCAGTTCCAGGGCGATAGCCTGGCCGATACCGCGGCTCGCGCCAGTGACCAGTGCAACTTTACCTTGCAGACTCATGCAGGCTTCTCCTGATTCAGGCCAACGCTGCGCGAGCGGCAGCGAAGGCGTCGGGGGTATTGAGATTGGATGTTGACACGCCTTCGGCGCAACGCTTGTTCAGGCCAGCCAGCACTTTGCCAGGGCCGCATTCGACCAACTGGGTAGCACCTTTGGCGGCCAGCGCCTGAACCGATTCGACCCAGCGTACAGGCTTGTAAAGCTGCTCGAGCAGATCGCGCTTGAGGGTTTCCAGATCGGCCGGCACAGTGGCGCTGACGTTCTGAACCACCGGAATCTGCGGCGCCTGCCAGTCGATCGCTGCGATCGACTCGGCGAAACGCTCGGCTGCCGGACGCATCAGCTCGCAATGGGACGGCACGCTGACCGGCAACGGCATGGCGCGCTTGGCACCACGAGCCTTGCAGCCTTCGATGGCACGCTCGACCGCTGCCTTGGCACCGGCGATGACCACCTGGCCAGGGGAGTTGAAGTTGACCGCACTGACCACTTCGCCTTGAGCCGCTTCGGCACAGGCTGCCAGCACATCAGCATCGTCCAGACCGAGAATGGCAGCCATGCCACCTTGCCCGGCCGGAACGGCTTCCTGCATCAACTGACCACGGCGTTCAACCAGCTTCACCGCGTCGCCCAGGCTCAGACTGCCTGCAGCGACCAGAGCGCTGTATTCGCCCAGGCTGTGACCGGCAACATAAGCCGGACGCGCGCCGCCTTCAGCCAGCCACAGACGCCACAAGGCAATCGAGGCGGTCAGAATGGCCGGCTGGGTTTTATCGGTTTGATTGAGTTGCTCTTCCGGCCCTTGCTGGGTCAGTGCCCACAAGTCGTAACCCAGAGCATCGGAAGCTTCTTTGAATGTTTCGAGGACAACCGGATGTTGTGCGCCCAACTCGGCCAGCATGCCGAGGGACTGCGAACCCTGTCCCGGAAAGACGAATGCGAGGGAAGCAGACATGTAACAAGCCCCTAATGATCTTGTCGTCGGAGAATTGACGTCCCGCTTGGGGACGCAAGAAACTGACAGTTGGATGGCAAATTGAACTGAGCGGTCACATTTAAGCATTGTCCGACGAAAACGCCTAAAGCAACAAATCCTCCAGGCGACCGTGAATACGTTCCGGCAGGTTTTCCTGGATCTCGATCAAGGCACGCTGAATCGCACTCTGGAAGCCCTGAACCCCCGCCGAACCATGGCTTTTCACCACAATCCCCTGCAACCCGAGGAAGCTTGCGCCGTTATGCCGCGCAGGCGCCAAATCAGCCTGCAAGCGCTTCATCAGCGGCAATGCCAGAGCACCGACCACTTTCGACGCAAGGTTTTTCTTGAACAAGGCTTCGATGCGCGCGGCAATCATGGTCGCCAGGCCTTCGCTGGATTTGAGCAGGATATTGCCGACAAAACCGTCACAGACCACCACATCCGCCTCGCCACGGTACACACCGTCACCCTCGACAAAGCCGATGTAGTTGATACCACGAGCACTTTGCAACAATGTTGCAGCCAGCTTGACCTGCTGATTGCCCTTGATGTCTTCGGTGCCGATATTCAGTAGCGCCACTCGCGGACGAACGATGCCCAGGGTTTCCGCTGCCACCGACCCCATCACAGCGAACTGCAACAGATGCTCGGCGCTGCAATCGACATTGGCACCCAGGTCGAGCAACTGGCAATAACCCTTCTGCGTCGGAATCGCCGCCACCATCGCCGGCCGATCAATGCCCGGCAAGGTCTTGAGCACAAACCGCGACAGCGCCATCAGCGCACCGGTATTGCCGGCACTGACACAAGCCTGCACCTTGCCGTCTCGCAGCAACTCCAGCGCCACGCGCATCGACGAGTCGGGCTTGCCGCGCAGGGCCTGGGCAGGTTTTTCGTCCATGGTGATGACTTCGGACGCCGGCGCGATCGACAGGCGCGAGCGATCCACAGCCGATTGGCCAGAGAGCAATTCTTCAAGAAGGGAGGGTTGACCGACGAGGGTCAGGTGCAGCGAGGGCGTAGCAGACAGACAAGCAAGGCTGGCCTGAACAATGCTGCGGGGACCGAAGTCCCCGCCCATTGCGTCAATCGCGATGACTTGAGCAGACAAGTGATTACTCGTCAGCGCCCTTGTCGATCACTTTACGGCCACGGTATACGCCTTCTGGCGATACGTGGTGACGCAGGTGAATTTCACCGGTGGTTTTTTCTACAGACAGAGTGCTTGCCGTCAGGGCGTCGTGCGAACGACGCATGTCACGGGCAGAGCGGGATTTTTTGTTCTGCTGAACAGCCATAATTGATTAACTCCTAAACGTTTGGGTCACGCTTTAACTGCGCCAATACACTGAACGGGTTGGACCGCGTTACCTCGTCCTCGCTCGGTTCGGGCTCATCGAGACCCGCCGGCTGCTGGCATTCTTCCGGATGATGAGCAGGCACAATGGGCAAGGCGAGCAGAAGCTCCTCCTCGATCAGTGACTGCAGATCCAAAGGATCTTCGCCCAGTTCCAGCACGTCATAACCTTTCGGCAACGACTGGGTATTCGCACCCTCCTTCACCACAGCATAACTGCATTCGCTATGGATCGGCAGGGTGACCAGCTCAAGACAACGCTGGCAAACCATTTTGACTTCGGCGTCGATAAAACTGTGGATTACCACAGACTTACGTTCATCTCGTTCAAAAACGAATTTAGCCTGCACCGTACCGACAGTGTCGGAAAGCGGGTCGCAGAGTCTCTCCAAATCGGCCAGCAGCATTTCACCTTGAAGGGTGGTGCCACGATCAGCCAATTTGCGCGGGTCAACGTGAGGTGGAATCGGGTCATTCAACATAGGCGCAGCATTATAGGGATGCCCCCAGCCATGTCAAAGGAAATTCAGCCCTGTCCGTCACTTGCAAGCCTCCGCTAGAATTCGCCCCTGCCTTTTGGAGATGCGCATGCTGCCTTTATTACTCGCTTCAAGCTCGGTTTATCGCCGGGAATTGCTGGCCCGCTTGCAGCTGCCGTTTACCTGCAGCTCGCCGGATATCGACGAAAGCCACCGATCGGGCGAGTCTGCCGTCGAGTTGGTCAAGCGCCTCGCCGAGGAAAAAGCACGCGCACTGGTCAGCAGTCACCCCGCTCACCTGATCATCGGCTCCGACCAGGTCGCCGTACTTGGCGATCGGATTATCGGCAAACCGCACACCTTCGAAAAAGCCCGCGAACAATTGCTGGCTTCGAGCGGCGCCAGTGTGACCTTCCTTACCGGCCTGGCGCTGCTCAACAGCCAGACGGGTGAATGCCAGGTCGACTGTGTGCCGTTCACCGTACACATGCGCTCGCTCGATCAGGCACGCATCGAACGCTACCTGCGCGCCGAACAGCCCTACGACTGCGCTGGCAGCTTCAAAGCCGAAGGCTTGGGGGTGAGCCTGTTTCAAAGCACCGAAGGCTCTGACGCCACAAGCCTGATCGGCCTGCCATTGATTCGCCTGGTGGACATGTTACTGGCCGAAGGCGTGCAGATACCTTAAAGATCTTTTGACTTAAAAAAACCGGCAAAAGCCGGTTTTTTTATGCAGCCAGAAAATCAGCGCAACGAAGGCCCCTGAAAGCCCATCCACATCGCCAGATGTTCAGCCACGCTGGCACCGAGTTTTTTCGAGAAGCGGTCGAAGGGCGATTCCTGAACGGTGAAATCCACCAACTCTTTCTCGCCGATCACATCACGCGCCACCGAACTGGCATTCCCCAGACCATCGATCAGGCCCAGCGGCAGCGCCTGTTCGCCCGACCAGACCAACCCTGAGAACAACTCCGGATGCTCCTTGTCCTTGAGGCGGTCGCCACGACCTTTCTTGACGCTGCCGATGAACTGCTGATGAGTGGTATCGAGCACGCCCTGCCAGAACAGAGTTTCTTCAGGCTTCTGCGGCTGGAACGGATCGAGGAACGATTTATGCTCGCCAGAGGTGTAAGTGCGACGCTCGACACCCAGCTTCTCCATGGTTCCGACAAAGCCATAACCGGCCGCCGTCACACCAATGGAACCCACCAGGCTCGCCTTGTCGGCGTAGATCTGATCCGCCGCACTGGCGATGTAGTAAGCACCGGAAGCACCCAAATCCGAGATCACCGCGTAAAGCTTGGTGTCCGGATGCAGGCCGCGCAAACGGCGGATCTCGTCATAGACGTAGCCCGACTGCACCGGACTGCCGCCCGGACTGTTGATTCGCAGGATGACACCCTTGACCTTCTTGTCCTCGAACGCTGCACGCAGGCTGCCGACGATGTTGTCAGCGCTGGCAGGTTCCTTGTCGGCGATCATGCCGGTTACGTCGATCAGCGCGGTGTAGTTTCCACTGAGGGTGGCAGCTTTTTCCATGTCCATCAAAGGCGAGAACAGGATCAACAAGCCAAACAGGTACACAAAGGTCAACAGCTTGAAGAATATCCCCCAGCGACGGGACCGGCGCTGCTCCTGCACGCTGGCCAGCAAGGTTTTTTCCAGCAGCTTCCAGCTTTTCTCGTCACCGCTCTCTGCGCTCGCCTTGGCGGGCGCTGTCCATTCGTCGGTCATGACATTTTCCCCAACAAAAACCTATTAAGCCCGCTGACTCAGCCAGGCACGCAATTCTGAAAAACGATTAATAGCCAGTACCGGCTCGAATAATTTCAACGCTTCGATCGATTGCGCACCATAGCTGACGGCCACCGAATCCATGCCGGCATTACGTGCCATCTGCAAGTCAAAGGACGAATCGCCCACCATCAGCGCCTGCTCCGGGCGAACCTCGCAGTGAGCGAGGATCTGCTCAAGCATCAACGGATGGGGTTTGCTGGCGGTTTCGTCGGCCGCGCGGGTGATATCGAAATAATCCTCCCAGCCGTGAGACTTCAGCACCCTATCCAGACCGCGACGAGCCTTGCCGGTCGCGACCGCCAAGTGATAACCCTCGGCACGAAACGCCTCCATCGACTCGACCACCCCTTCGAACAACGGCGAAGGCACGGCTTCTGAGGCGATGTAGTGATCAGCATAGTACTGACGGAAGGCCACCAGTTCGTCGTCACCAATTTCCGGATACAACGTGCGAATCGCTTCCGGCAAGCCAAGACCGATGATGCCCTTGACGGAAAAATCATCGCGCAACTGAAAACCGGAGCGCTCGGACGCGATATGCATCGACTCGACAATCCGACCAATGGAGTCGGCGAGCGTGCCGTCCCAATCGAAAATCAGCAGCTTGTAATCAGATGGGTGCACTCAGGCGCTCCACGGTTTTGGCCCACATCTCGTCGACCGGCGCCTGCAACTTCAGCTCACCGCCATCAGGCAGCGGCACGGTCAGCAGGTAGGCGTGCAGGAACAGGCGCTTTCCGCCCAGGTCACGAATTTCTTTGCTGAAGCCTTCATCGCCGTACTTGGTGTCACCAGCGATGCAATGCCCGGCGTGCAGGGTGTGGACGCGGATCTGGTGAGTCCGGCCAGTAATCGGCTTGGCTTCGATCAGGGTGGCAAAGTCGCCGAAACGACGCAGGACCTTGAACACGGTCACCGACTCCTTGCCCTCCTCCTCGTCGACCTCGACCATACGCTCGCCGGAGCGCAGATTGCTTTTGCCGAGCGACGCCCGGACTTGCTTGATCGAGGCCGCCCAGTTGCCGCGAACCAGCGCCATGTAGCGCTTGTCGACGCCATCGCCGCGCAATGCCGTGTGCAAGTGACGCAGCATGCTGCGCTTCTTGGCGATCATCAGCAGGCCGGAGGTGTCACGGTCGAGACGGTGAACCAGCTCGAGCTCCTTGCAATCGGGACGCAACTGACGAAAGGCTTCGATCACCCCGTAAGTCAAGCCGCTGCCGCCGTGAACCGCGATACCGCAAGGCTTGTTGATCACGATCAACGCCTTGTCCTCGAACACAATCGAGGCTTCGAGGCGCTGCAGCAGGCCTTGGGCCAGTGGCACCGGCTCGTCACGCTCAGGCACGCGAACCGGCGGCACGCGCACGATATCACCCGCCTGCAGCTTGTATTCGGGCTTGATCCGACCTTTGTTCACTCGCACTTCGCCTTTGCGCAAAATGCGGTAAATCAAGGTCTTGGGCACGCCTTTGAGCCGAGCGAGAAGGAAGTTATCAATACGTTGGCCGGCATATTCCGGCGAGACCTCCAGCAGTTGTACGGCTGGGGTCGAAGGGGCAGTAGTCGTCATGGTGCGGATGATAACAATTTTTTATGGAATTGAAGCACTTAATCATTGCTGCTATAGTCGCGAACGCCGCC
This sequence comes from Pseudomonas sp. PDM25, assembly GCF_019219045.1. Lineage (NCBI taxonomy): Bacteria > Pseudomonadati > Pseudomonadota > Gammaproteobacteria > Pseudomonadales > Pseudomonadaceae > Pseudomonas > Pseudomonas sp. PDM25. Next base: position 104,485 of record NZ_JAHUWL010000009.1, on the reverse strand, counting down.
AAAAGTGGCCTGGACAGCGGACTAACGGTCAAAAACCGGCCCTGACCAACGCAATTCACGAGGACGAGAGGCCGTCCTACGGGGCTTTCGCTACGAAACGGTAGAGTTCGCAGTTGTAACGAGCGCAGGTGACATGAGGCCTGAAGCATGCCGCAAAGCAGAGTTTTCACTCGCCTTGCGAGCAAATATTCACGGCCAGTTCACAAAGTGCAGTCAGCTACGAACAACCCCGAGCGAACGCTTCGGAAACAACGCCTAAATTAGCCATGATGCGTGACCTCCCCTTTCGGAGCTCACGGTAAATGCCAACCCGCTGCGGATTCTGCGCGCGGCAGCACCCGAATTATCAGGGATACGTGTAGGGTGGAGATGCACAACCGCTGGACTGTGTAGCAATAGGCTTTATCAAGACGCTTCATCTCGTCCACAGCCGCTGGTTGATTCCTCCTCCTGACTGAGTGCTTAAGTAGCCACAGCAAGCAGGACGCGTACGTCGCGACGCCGGCCCACATTGGCCGCCATCGCTAGACACTGGAGTGTCCAACCACTCCTGACGCACCTGACACCGACCATGAGAAGTCGTGTGTGCCGAACGCCGTTTCCGGCAGCCCGGAAACCGACGGTACTACATGAAAAGAATGCTGATTAACGCAACTCAACCCGAAGAGTTGCGTGTTGCACTGGTAGATGGCCAACGCCTCTACGACCTGGACATCGAATCCGGTGCACGCGAGCAGAAAAAGGCCAACATCTATAAAGGCCGGATTACTCGCATCGAACCAAGCCTTGAGGCTGCCTTTGTCGATTTCGGCTCTGAGCGCCACGGCTTCCTGCCCCTCAAAGAAATCTCCCGCGAATACTTCAAGAAAGCCCCCGAAGGCCGCGTCAATATCAAGGACGTCCTGAGCGAAGGCCAGGAAGTCATCGTTCAGGTCGAAAAAGAAGAACGTGGCAACAAGGGCGCAGCCCTGACCACCTTCATCAGCCTGGCCGGTCGTTACCTGGTTCTGATGCCGAACAACCCGCGTGCCGGCGGTATTTCCCGTCGCATCGAAGGTGAAGAGCGCAACGAACTGCGTGAAGCCCTGAACGGCCTGGTTGCTCCAGCCGACATGGGCCTGATCGTTCGCACTGCCGGCCTGGGCCGCAGCAGCGAAGAAATGCAGTGGGACCTCGACTACCTGCTGCAACTCTGGACCGCCATCAAAGAAGCCTCGCTGGATCGCTCCGCGCCGTTCCTGATCTACCAGGAAAGCAACGTGATCATCCGCGCCATCCGCGATTACCTGCGCCAGGACATCGGCGAAGTGCTGATCGACAGCGTTGAAGCCCAGGACGAAGCCCTGACCTTCATCCGCCAGGTGATGCCGCAGTACGCCAGCAAGATCAAGCTCTACGAAGACAGCGTTCCGCTGTTCAACCGTTTCCAGATCGAAAGCCAGATCGAGACCGCTTTCCAGCGCGTCGTTGAACTGCCTTCCGGTGGTTCCATCGTTATCGATCCGACCGAAGCCCTGGTGTCCATCGACATCAACTCGGCGCGCGCCACCAAAGGCAGCGACATCGAAGAAACCGCTCTGCAGACCAACCTTGAAGCCGCCGAAGAAATCGCCCGTCAGTTGCGCTTGCGCGACATCGGCGGCCTGATCGTCATCGACTTCATCGACATGACCCCTGCCAAGAACCAGCGCGCCGTGGAAGAGAAAGTCCGCGAATGCCTGGAAGCCGACCGCGCTCGCGTGCAAGTCGGTCGCATCTCGCGCTTCGGCCTGTTGGAAATGTCCCGTCAGCGCCTGCGTCCATCGCTGGGCGAAAGCAGCGGCATCGTTTGCCCGCGTTGCAACGGCACCGGCATCATCCGTGACGTTGAATCGCTGTCGCTGGCGATTCTGCGCCTGATCGAAGAAGAAGCCCTGAAAGACCGCACTGCCGAAGTTCGTGCCCAGGTGCCGATCCCGGTCGCCGCGTTCCTGCTCAACGAAAAACGCAACTCGATCACCAAGATAGAACTGCGCACCCGTGCCCGCATCGTCATTCTGCCGAACGATCACCTCGAAACGCCGCATTTCGAAGTGCAGCGTTTGCGCGATGACAGCCCGGAAGCCGCGGTCGGCCAGTCCAGCTACGAAATCGCTGCTGCCGCTGCCGAAGTCGAAGAAGTCCAGCCAGCCGCTGCGACCCGCACCCTGGTTCGCCAGGAAGCCGCGGTCAAGACAGCTCCGGCCCGCGCCAACGCTCCGGTTCCGACCGAAGTCGTCGCTGCCGCCCCAGTTGTCGCACCGGTCGCCGCGCCAGAGCCAAGCCTGTTCAAAGGCCTGGTGAAGTCGCTGGTCAGCCTGTTCGCGACCAAGGAAGAGCCTGCTGCTCCGGTGGTGGTTGAAAAACCGGCAACCACCGAGCGTCCGGCCCGCAACGAAGAGCGTCGCAACGGTCGTCAGCAGAGCCGCAACCGTAACGGTCGCCGCGATGAAGAACGCAAGCCTCGCGAGGAACGTGCACCGCGTGAAGAGCGCGCACCACGTGAGCCACGCGAAGCCCGCGAGGAAACGCCAGCAGTAACAGTCGCCCGCGAAGAACGCGCTCCACGTGAAGAGCGCGCACCACGCGCACCTCGTGAAGAACGTGCACCGCGCGCTCCTCGCGAAGATCGCAAGCCACGTGGCGATCGTGAAGAGCGTCCGGTTCGTGAATTGCGTGAGCCTCTGGATGCCGCTCCGGCCGCCGCTGCTACCGCTGCTGCCGTTGAAGAACGTCCAGCTCGTCAGCCACGTGAAGAACGTGCTCCACGCCCACCGCGTGAAGAACGTCAGCCACGTGCCGAGCAAGCCCAAGCCGCTGCCGCTGCCGCTGTAGCTGAAGAAGAACTGGTTACCAACGAAGAGCAACTGCAGGAAGACGGTCAGGACGGCGCCGAAGGCGATCGCCCACGCCGCCGCTCCCGTGGACAGCGTCGTCGCAGCAACCGTCGCGAGCGTCAACGCGATGCCAACGGTAACGTGATCGAAGGCTCGGAAGAATCCGAGTCCGCCGAAGGTAATGAAGCTGCTGAAACCAGCCAAGCGCCAAGCGCAGCCGATCTGGCCGCCGGCCTGGCTGTTACCGCAGCCGTTGCCAGCACCGTGATCAGCGCTCCAGCCGAAGCACAGGCTAACGAGCAAGCCGAACGCGCAACTGCCGCCACTCTGGAAACGGCTCCAGTGGAAGCGCCAGTGGTTGAAGCAACGACTCCGGTCGAAGCCACCGCCGCTCCGGAAATCGAAGTGGCCCCGGTTCGTGAAGCACAGCCTGTATTCGAAGCTGCCGCTGACCCAGTAGTTGCCGCAGAACCGGCTGCCGAAACAGCCAGCGAAACAGTCTCCGAAGCTGTCCGTGAAGTTCGCGAAGAGCAAACGGCGTTCAACTGGGTTGCCGAGCCACCTGTCGCCGAAGCGCCAGAAGCCGAGGCCATGGTGTCCGAGCCAGTGGTTGCTGCTGCCGAGCCTGCTCCGGTGGTTGAAGCGCCGGTTGTTGCCGAAGTGGCCGCACCGCAAGTCGAAGCCGCCCCTGTCAGCGCCCTGACGCCAAGTGGCCGTGCGCCGAACGACCCACGTGAAGTGCGTCGTCGCAAGCGTGAAGAGGAACGTCTGCAGAAGGAAGCCGAACTGGCTGCCGCTGCTGCTCCAACGGCTGTCGAACCAGCACCGGTTGTCGCTGAAGTCATCGAGGCAGCACCTGCCCCGGCTGCTGAAATCGCTGCTGCCGAACCCGCTGAATCAGTGATCGAAGAAGCACCGCGCTCCGTTCAGGAAGCGGTAGAGCAACACGAGCAAGCCCTGGAAAAAGAACACGAGCCTAAACCTCTCGTCTGATTCCATCGGCCACTAAAAAGCCCCGCCTGGTGATCCAGGCGGGGCTTTTTTTATGCCCGTAAATATCACCGTGATCCAATGTGGGAGCGGGCTTGCTCGCGAAAGCGGTTTCACATTCGACATTGATGCAAGCTGATTCACCGCTTTCGCGAGCAAGCCCGCTCCCACATTGGATCTATGTCGAGGCTACTGGAAGTTCAATTTCTCTGGCACATCCACATCCCACAACACCCCAGGATCGTCCACGACCACCTCGACTACTCTCGCCTGCGCGAACAACGCCTTGGCCCCTCGATCGCCGGACAACGCCATTAACGCCGGACCAAAGCTGCGCCCAAATCCCACCGGGTGCCCGAACTCGCCTTCATGCACCGGCACGCTGATGCAATCGTCGGAAATACTCGCCACTACCCGCTCGATGCTCGACGGCAAGATGAACGGCATATCCCCCAGCACAATCAGCCAGCCACCGAGCTGCGGACATGCCGCCACCCCGGCCGCGATGCTGTCGCCCATGCCGGTCGATTCAATCAGCACAATTTCGCAACCATAAGCCTTGGCCATGCGGATCACTTGCGGTCGATCCACCGTGGTCACCAGGACGCGCTTCTCAAGAGACGCCGGCAAATTCACCAGCACTTGCTCGATCATCGAATGCACAGCGCCGTCGCGCCCCGTGCAATCCGCCACCAGCTTGTCCCGCTCGGCACCGGCCTCCTGTCGAAACCGACGGCCCTGCCCCGCTGCCAGCACAATGACGCCGATGGATTCGCTCATACGCCCTCCTGCAACAGCTTCTTCTGCTTGAGCTCGACACCGTTCTTGATCGCGACAATTTCGGCCAGCAGCGACAAAGCGATTTCCGCCGGTGTGTGGCTGCCAATGTGCAAACCGATCGGACCGTGCAGCCGAGCGATAGCCTCTTGTGACAAGCCTAGCTGAGCCAGATTGTCCCGGCGCTTCAAGCTGTTGACCCGCGACCCCAGTGCACCGACATAAAACGCCCTGGAGTCCAAAGCAGTGAGCAAGGCCATGTCATCGAGGCGAGGATCGTGGGTCAGTGCGACGATGGCCGTGCGCTCGTCAGTCTGGATGCTGAGCACCGCGTCATCGGGCATACCCGAAACAAATCGCCCGTGCTGCTCTTCCCAGCCGTAAACGAACTCGGTGCGCGGATCGCAGATCAGTACTTCGAAATCCAGCAGCCGTGCCATCTCGGCGACATACCGGGACAACTGCCCCGCACCGATCAGCAACAGCCGCCAACGCGGGCCGTAAATGGCCCGTAGCGTCTTACCATCGAACGTCAGGACATCCGTCTTGTCAGCCGGTTGCAGCGTGACTTCACCCGTCTCGACACTGAGCGAGCGAGCCACGATTTCATGCGCCTCGCAGCGCGCCAGCAACTCGGCGACCCAAGCCGGATCGCCGACCCGCTCCTCGGTCAGGCGCAAGGTGCCGCCGCACGGCAAACCGAAGCGTGCCGCCTCCTCACGGGTGACGCCGTAAGTGATCAACTGCACCGGCGGCCCATCGGCGGGAATCCGACCGTCATGCAGCCGGGCAATCAAATCGTCTTCGACACAACCACCGGACACCGAGCCAATCACCACACCATCTTCACGCAACGCCAGCATGGCGCCAGGTGCCCGCGGCGCGGTGCCCCAGGTCTGGACCACGCTGTACAACATCACCCGCCGACCGGCGCGGCGCCATTCGAGCACGCTGCGCAGGACGTTCAGATCGACGCTGTCCATCAGGCTTGTGCCTTCTGCCAACCTTGCAGCTGATAGCGAACCGGCAAGTTGCGGATGCGCTTGCCGGTGGCGGCAAAGATTGCGTTGCACAGTGCTGGCGCAATCGGTGGCACGCCCGGTTCACCGACACCGCCCAGTGGCACATTGCCTGGCGGTGTGACCAGATGAACTGCAACTTCCTTGGGCGCCAGGGACATACGCGCCACTTCGTACATGTGGAAGTTGTCCTGCTGGACCTTGCCGTCCTTGAAGCTGATTTCCCCCAGCACCGCGTTGCCCAGCCCCATGACACAGGCGCCTTCGAACTGCGAGCGAATCCGCTCGGGGTTGATCTGCGGACCGCAATCCACTGCGATGTCGGCCTTGTGCACGATCAGCGTGCCGTCGTCTTTGACTTCAACCTCGATTACCGCCGCCACATAGGTCACGAAGCTGTAATGCACCGCCAGCCCCAAACCTCGGCCCTTGGGTAACTCACGACCCCAACCGGCGGCTTTGGCAGCGGTTTCCAGCACCGTGCGCATCCGCGCGGTATCGATCGGATAACGCTCGGGGGATTCGCCGTAGTTCCACTCTTCACTCAAGGTGCGCGGATCGATCTGCCGGTCCGGGCCCAGCAATTTGATCTGGTACTTGAGCGGATCCTGGCCGGCCTTGTGCGCCAGTTCATCGACAAAGCTCTGAATCGCAAAACCGTGAGGAATGTTCGACACCGAGCGATACCAGCCGACCCGGGTGTGAATCGCCGCTTCCGGGTTTTCCAGGCGCACGTTGGGGATCGCGTAAGCCATGTTGGTGAAACCCATGCCCAGTTCGAAGGCTGCCTCGTGGTTCATGCCCGGCGCAAACAACGCGGTGATGCTCGGCGCCACGGTGCGGTGCAACCAGCCGGACGGCAGGCCGTCCTTGTTCAGGCTGGCTTTCAGGTACTCGGCCGACACCGTGTGGAAATAGGAGCAGTGGATGTCGTCTTCACGGGTCCATTGCACCCGCACGGCCTTGCCGGGGAATTCCTTGGCGAGGATGGCCGCTTCGATGATGAAGTCCGGTTTGGATTTACGCCCAAAACCGCCGCCCAACAAAGTGACGTTAAAGGTGACGTTATCGAACGCAATGCCGAGGCGCTCGCCGATGCGTTCGCGGGTGACTTGGGGGGCCTGGCTTGGGGCCCAGGCTTCGCACACACCGTCCTTGAAGCGGGCGATGGCGACCATCGGTTCCATGGGTGCTTGCGTCAGGTGCGGCAGGTAGTAGGACGCTTCGAGCGTGCTGTCGGCGCTGCCCATGGCTTCGTCGATGCTGCCGGTATTGCGCACCACTTTGCCGGGTTTGAGGGAGGCTGCCTCAATTTCCTTGCGGTAGGCGATCGAGTCGTAACTGGCGTTAGGGCCATCATCCCACTCGATTTTCAGCGCTTCACGGCCCTTGATCGCCGCCCAGGTATTACTGGCGACCACGGCCACGCCGCCCAACGGCTGAAACTCCGACGGCAGCGGATGACCTTCGATCTGCACGACCTTGATCACGCCCGGGACTTTCATCGCGGCACTGGAGTCGACGGACTTGACCTTGCCGCCATACACCGCAGGGCGTGCAATGGTGGCGTAGAGCATGCCGTCGAAATGAACGTCGGCACCGTAAATGGCGCGGCCATTGACGATGTCGGCACCGTCGATGGCCTTGGTGCCTTCCTTGCCGATGTAACGGAACTCCGACGGCTGCTTGAGCCGCAGGCTGTCACGCGCCGGCACAGCCAACGCACCCGCCGCGGCGGCCAAGGCGCCGTAACCCAGCTCACGACCGCTCGGTTTATGGATGACTTTATGCAGTTGCGCATGGCATTCGCTGACCGGCACTTTCCACTGTTCGGCAGCGGCTTGTTCAAGCATGGTCCGCGCAGCAGCACCGCAGCGACGCATCGGTTCGTACCAGTGGCGCATGCTGCGCGAGCCATCGGTGTCCTGGTTGCCGAAGCGCACTTCGTCGCCCGGCGCCTGTTGCACCTTCATCATCGCCCAGTCGGCGTCCAGTTCATCGGCCACCACCATCGTCAGGCTGGTGCGCACACCCTGGCCCATTTCCGAACGGTTGCAGACCACGGTCACCCTGCCGTCAGCGGCAATGCTGACGTAAACCTTGGGATCGTCGATCCAGCCGTTGGGCATGCCATCGGCGCCGAATTTCTTGTCTTTCTCCGCAGCCAAAGCATCTTGCCAGCCCCAACTCGCCACCAAAACCAACGCACCGGTGGCGCCAACGCCTTTGAGGAAACCGCGACGACTGAGGTTGCTCAGCGCGAAATCATTCGGTAACTGGCTCATGCCTTGGCCTCCTTCAGGTGAGTGGATGCCTGGTGGATGGCGGTCTTGATGCGGTTGTACGTGCCGCAGCGGCAAATGTTGCCGACCATCGCCTCTTCGATCTGTTCGTCGCTGGGGTTCGGGTTGGTCTTGAGCAGCGCCGTCGCGGACATGATCTGCCCGCCCTGGCAGAAACCACACTGGGCCACGGCGGTGTCGAGCCAGGCTTGCTGGACGACTTGCCCGACCGGGTCGGCGTGCAGGTTATCGATGGTGGTGACGTTCTGGCCGACCACTGAACCGATCGGCGTGATGCAACTGCGCGCCGGGGCGCCGTCGATATGGATGGTGCAGGCGCCACAGAGGCCCATGCCGCAGCCGAATTTGGTGCCGTTGTAACCGGCCACGTCGCGGATTGCCCAGAGCAGCGGCATGTCCTCGGTGACGTCGAGTTGATGGTCTTGACCATTGAGCTTCAGGGTAATCATGGGCACGCCCGCATATTATTGGTTATGGGGTCGAGCAATCTGCCGCCCAGGGTTGGCGGTTGGTATCACGCAGATCGGCTCAGGCTAAATGGGCTCTCTTATACGGACGGTAGCGTCTGCATCGGGCCTTTGGTGGAGCAAACGTTTGCATCGTTAGGTGGCTAAGTTAACCCAGCATTAACAAAAAAGCCCTGCACCGTTAAACGTGTGCAGGGCTTTTGGATCAGTCTTGAAAGCGTAGCCTCAATACCGATTGGGCTCCATTTCCAGGTCGACATGAAAACGTTCTGAAATGTCTTTCTGGATGCGTTGCGCCAGGTTCAGCAATTGCAGACCGGTCGCGTTGCCGTAGTTGACCAGCACCAATGCCTGCAATTTATGCACGCCGGCATCGGCTTCACGGAAACCTTTCCAGCCGGCCCGCTCGATCAGCCACCCCGCCGCCAGTTTCATCTGCCCGTCGGGTTGCGCGTAGGCCACCAGATCCGGGTATTCACCTTTGAGTTGCGCAACGAGCGCCGCTGGCACCAACGGATTCTTGAAGAAGCTGCCGGCATTGCCGAGCACTGCCGGGTCCGGAAGCTTTTCGTTGCGAATGCTGCAAATCGCCTGGCTGACATCGGTGGCGGTCGGGTGATCGATACCTTGCTCAGTCAGGCGCTGACGCACCGGGCCGTACTCCAGATGCAGGTGCGCGGCGCGGTCCAGGATGAAACGTACCCGCAGGATCAACCAGCGTCCCGGTTCCTGTTTGAACAGGCTGTCTCGGTAGGCGAAGTTGCATTCTTCCAGGGTGAAGTCACGCAAGTCGCCGGTCTGGCGATCCAGCGCGGTCAGGCCGGCGAACACGTCCTTGATCTCCACACCATAGGCGCCGATGTTCTGCATCGGTGCCGCACCGACGGTGCCGGGAATCAGGCTGAGGTTCTCCAGTCCCGACAACCCCTGCGCCAGGGTGTGCTGCACGAACGGATGCCAAGGCTCACCGGCCTCGGCTTCGATCACGACTTTGCTGCCGTCATCGCTCAGGATGCGAATCCCGCGGGTGGCCATGCGCAGCACCAACGACTGGATATCGGCCGTCAGCAGCAGGTTGCTGCCACCGCCAATCACCAGCAGCGGCACGTCATGTTCCAGCGCATAGGCCAGGGCCTCACGCACGTCGGCATCGTTATGGGCCTCGGCAAACAGCCGGGCCTGAACATCGACGCCAAAGGTGTTGAACGGCTTGAGCGAAACCCGGGGTTGGACCTGCAAACTCATAACCGTCCCTTCAATTCGATCACCAGCAAATCACTGGCGCGCTCGATCAGGTCCAGTACCTGCTCAAAGCCTTGGTCGCCGTCGTAGTACGGATCCGGCACTTCATCTATTTCCGACTGATAGCGACGCAGGAACAGGTCCAGCTCGGCTTTGCCCTTGGCCGGTTGCAAAGCCTCGAGGTTGCGCAGGTTGCTGTGGTCCATCGCCAGAATCAGGTCGTAGGTGGCGAAATCGGCGCGGGACACTTGCTGGGCGCGCTGGGCGGACAGGTCATAACCGCGCAGCTTGGCCGCCGCCTGGCTGCGCTTGTCCGGGGCCTTGCCGACGTGCCAGTCACCGGTACCCGCGGAGGCGACTTCGATTTGATCGGCCAGCCCCGCTTCGCGCAGTTTATGTCGCAACACGCCTTCGGCCGTGGGGGAACGGCAAATGTTGCCCAGGCAGACAAACAAAACCCGCATCAGGCCTCCAGCAGGCGACGAACGCGCTCAAGGTCTTCGACGGTATCGACGCCGGTCGGCGGTGCGATCAGCGCGTCGGCGACGTGAATCCGCACGCCGTGCCACAGGGCGCGGAGCTGTTCCAGGGATTCGGTATTTTCCAGCCAGCACGGGCCCCAGCTGACGAAGTCATGCAGGAAACCGGCGCGGTAGGCATAGATGCCAATGTGCCGACGATACGGCACGCCTTCCGGCAATTGCTCGCGGCTTTTGGCGAACGCGTCCCGGGCCCACGGCAAAGTGGCACGACTGAAGGTCAGCGCCAGGCCATTAAGGTCGCTGACAACCTTGACCACGTTGGGATTGAACAGGGTTTCCACGTCTTCGATCGGCTCGGCCAGCGTGGCCATGCGCGCTTCGGTGTGGGCGGCCAGGTTGGCGGCCACCTGATCGATCACGCTCGGCGGGATCAACGGTTCGTCACCCTGGACGTTGACCACAATGGCGTCGGGCGCCAGGCCCAGTTTCGCGGCGACTTCGGCCAAACGATCGGTGCCGGAATTGTGATCTTCGCGGGTCAGCACCACTTCAGCGCCAAACCCTTTGCAGGCCTCGACGATGCGCGCATCGTCAGTGGCAACCACCACGCGCTGAGCACTGCTTTTGCTCGCCTGTTCCCAGACGTGCTGGATCATCGGCTTGCCGGCGATCAGCAGCAGCGGCTTGCCCGGCAAGCGGGTGGAGGCGTAACGCGATGGAATGACAACGGTAAAGGCTGTGGTCATTTATCCAGACGCTCGTCGGTGGTCAGGGTGCGGGCTTCGGTTTCGAGCATCACCGGGATGCCGTCACGAATCGGGTAAGCCAGGCCTGCGCCTTTGCTGATCAGCTCGGTTTTGTCGGCGCTGAGCTTGAGCGGGCCTTTGCAGACCGGGCAAGCGAGGATATCGAGCAATTTGGTGTCCATGAGCATTCCCTGGATAAATGGATTTAAGGCAAAAGACGAGCCGGCAACAGGCGCATCAGCTGCGTATCGAACCAGGCCACGAAAGCCGGTGATGGCGCAGCATCGACCGCCAGGTACCACCAATCGGCGGCGGCGAAGGCACGGCACTTCACCGCGTCCTTTTCGGTCATCACCAACGGCAATGACGGTGTGAAATTCAAGGCCTGCACGCTGTATTCGGCGTGGTCGGCAAACGCATGCGGGACTGGTTGCCAGTGTAACGTTTCGAGGGTTGTGAAGAAACGCTGCGGATTGCCGATCCCGGCCACGGCGTGCAGCGCCTGGCCAGCGGGAAAGTGGTCGAGGGGACGCCGCTCGCCGCTGTGCAGATTGATCAATTCGGTGGGTTGAAGCTGGAAAGCAAAACCGCCGTCGCGATCGGCATCGGCACCGTTGTAGAGCACCGCGTCGACACTTTGCAGACGCTCGACCGGCTCACGCAACGGCCCGGCAGGCAGGCAACGCTGGTTGCCCAGGCCGCGGGCGGCATCGATCAGCACCAGTTCAAGGTCGCGGGCCAGTCGATAATGCTGCATGCCGTCGTCGGACAGGATCAGGTCCAGTGGCTCACTCGCCAGCAGGGCTTTGACGGCGCTGCTGCGGTCCGGGTCGATCATCAACGGAACGCCGGTGCGCTGGACGATCAACAGCGGTTCGTCGCCGGCGATATCAGCGCTTTGATCCGCCTCGACTCGCCACGGCAAGTGGGGTGGCTTGGCGCCATAACCCCGACTGACCACGCCGACCCGCAAACCGCTGCGCTGGCAGTGCTGGATCATCCACAGAATCAGCGGCGTCTTGCCGGTGCCGCCGACGGTGATATTACCCACGACGATCAGCGGCACCGGCGGTTGATAGATCTCGCCCTCACCCGCCAGAAAACGCTTGCGCTTGTTAATGACCACGCGCCGATACAACCACTCCAGCGGCTGCAACAGCTTCAGGGCCGGATGACCTTGGTACCACGCGGCGAGCAAGCGATCGGACATGGCCATCAGGGCGCGGGCGGCGCCGCCTCGACAGTGGTCATGCGCAGGTGACTGAAACCGAGTTTGCCGGCGGCGTCCATGGCGGTAATGACGGACTGATGCTGAGTCTTGCCGTCGGCGCTGATGGACAGCGGCAGGTTGGTGTCGCCACTGGATTCTTTCTGCAGTGCGTCCATCAGGGTCGCCAGGTCGTTCTTGGGCAATACCTGATTATTCACCGAGAAGGCACCTTCGGCACTGATGGCAACGTCCAGGTGTTTGACCTGCTGGTCTTCGGCAGGGGAACCACTGACCGCTTCCGGCAGATCCACGCGCAACTGGGTTTCACGGGTAAACGTAGTGGTGACCACGAAAAACAGCAGCAGGATAAACACCACGTCAATCAGCGACGCGAGGTTGATGTCTACCGTTTCCCGCGGTTTACGGCGGAATTTCACGCTTTGCCCCCATTCAGGTCGACATCACGGTCACCCTGTACCACCTCTACCAGTTTGATCGCTTCCTGCTCCATGCCGACCACCAGTTCATCGATCCGGCGTTGCAGGAATCGGTGGAAGAAGACCGCCGGGATACCGACCATCAGGCCTGCGGCCGTGGTGATCAGCGCTTTGGAAATACCGCCAGCCAGCACCGCAGCATTGGTACCCATGCCCGTGCCCATGAACGCGCTGAAAATGTCGATCATGCCCAGCACCGTACCCAACAGACCCAGCAACGGGGCCATGGCGGCGATGGTGCCCAACGCGTTGATGTAACGTTCGAGCTCGTGAATGACCCGTGCCGCAGCCTCTTCAATGCACTCTTTCATGATCTCGCGACCATGCCTGGAGTTGGCCAGGCCAGCCGCGAGGATTTCGCCCAACGGCGAGTTGGCGCGCAATTCCTTGAGTTTTTCTTTATTGAGTTGCTTGTCCTTGATCCACACCCAGACTTGCCCGAGCAAATGCTCCGGGGTCACACGGCTGGCTCGCAGGGTCCAGAGACGCTCGGCGACGATTGCCATGGCCGCGATGGAACTCAAAATGATCGGCAGCATCATCCAGCCGCCGGATTTGACCAATTCCCACACAGTGACAGCCCCCTCGAAAAAGTGCGCCACTCTAACATAGGGGGTGAGCGCACCGAAGACCGTGATGTCGCATCCAGTCGGTGTTTAATCACTCCGGGTTACTGTGCAGAGCGCCAGAAACGCCGTTCTTGACGCATCGTCCATGGCGGCTTGAAGCGTCCCAGTTGCAGACGGATGGCACCCTGCTCGGCACTGTCATGGATCGAAATGCCGCGCTTTCGATAGCGCGCCATGATTGTGGGATGGGGATGACCGAATGAATTTCCCTGGCCACGAGAGATCAACACCGCCTTGGGCTGCAACGCGGCAAGCAACGCCATCGATGACGAACTGCGACTGCCGTGGTGCGGCGCCTGCAACCAATCAGTGGTGACGGCCAGTGGACTGTCGAGCAGCGCCCGCTCGGCTGCGGCGTCTATATCGCCGGTAAGTAACAGACGCTCACCGTTGGCTTCTATCTGCAGGACGCAGGATTTTTGATTGCTGTCGCTGGCCGAAGACCATTGCCACAGCTGGAACCTCACATCATCCCAGACCCATTGCTTGCCGCTCTCGCAGCCTTCGGCCTGCAACTCGGCCCGCAGCGCCTGGGGATCGCCACTGACCACCCGTTTCACCGGCAGACCATTGGCAACGGCCCGGGCGCCGCCCGCATGATCGGCGTCGGCATGGCTGATCAACATCAAATCGAGCCCCTCCGCTCCCAGTTTGCGTAATGCCGGCAGCACCACACGCTCGCCCAGGTCGAAATCGCCGAAACGTGGCCCGGTGTCATACAACAGTGCGTGATGTCGCGTGCGCACCAGGATGGCCAAACCCTGGCCGACATCCAGCTGCCAGACTTCGGCGATGCCTTCAGGCAAGCGCTCCCGGGGCGGAAAAACCAGCAACAGCAGCATCGGCCAACCCAACGCGCGAAACGGCACACCTCGAGGCATTAATAGTAGAAAGGCACCGAGTGTGCCGAGTGCCCATACCCACAACGGGATGGCCACCGGCACCCACGCGGGCAAGTACCCGGCCATCAGCGTCAGGCCCTTGAACAAAAGGTCGATCAAACCTCCTGCCAACCACAACAACCCTTCGCCCACGTAAGGAAGGGGTAAAAACAGCGTGCCCAGCAATGCCGGAGGCAGCACGACCACGCTGATCCACGGCACCGCGAGCAAATTGGCCACCGGCCCGCTGAGACTGATCGGCAACCCGAGCACCAGCAGCAACGGGCACAGGCCAATCGCGATCAGCCATTGGGCGCGGGTCCAGGTTTGCCACCAGCGCCAGGGGCCCAGCCGACCACCGAAAGTGAAGATCAACACCGCCACCGCCGCGAACGACAGCCAGAAACCCGGTTGCAGACTCGCCAGCGGATCCAGTAGCAAAACACCGTCGAGCGCCAGCAACAGCGGCCACCAGGCGCCAAGGTGACGAAATCGCAGGCGCCACAACAGCACCAGGCCGATCATCACGCAGGCCCGCCGCACCGGCACCTCAAAACCGGCCAGCAGCCCATAACCGAGAGCGGCCGCGAACGCGAGTCCACAGGCCCACGGCAGCCAAGGCAAGCGTTTGGGCCACAGGCCATAACGGGCCAGCCCGGCGATCAACAGATACACCAGCCCCGCCAACAACCCGATGTGTTGTCCGGAAATCACCAACAGATGGACCGTGCCGGTGTCTTGCAGCACCTGCCAGTCTTCGCGACTCAGTCCGGCGCCATCCCCCAGCACCAACGCCGTCAGCGCTCCCGTTCGCCCCTGGGCATCCACGGACTGCAAGCGCTGACGGATGCCGTCGCGCCAGGCCCATTGGGCTTCCTTGAGCCGCTCGCCAGCCTTGACCGTCCCGGTCGCGCCGATACGTTGCGCCAACAGCCAGGCGTCGTAATCGAAGGCATGGGGGTTGAGCAGCCCCGCAGGACGCTTCAACTTGACCGCCAGTCGCCACTGTTCGCCGCTGTTGACCGGCGGCCCGTCATACCAGGCCAGGCGCATCAGTTGCGGCACCTTGCCGTGTCGCGACCGGGCGTCGGCCAACTCGAAACGCACGACGGCCTCATTGTTCTGGGGCAATCCCGTCACCCGACCTTCGACCCAACGGGTTTCGCCATCGAGGCTCATCGGCAGCCGATCATCCAGCGCCCACTGCGCATTCGCGCCCGCCCAACTGAAGCCGAACAGCAAAAATGCCAGTGGATAGCTGCGAAACGGCAGCAACATCAAACCGATGACCGGCAGCAACATCCATAACCAGACCGGCGGTAATACCGGTAAAAAACGCAGGATCAACAGACCCAACGCCAGCGCCATCATCCCTGTGCGCATACGCCCGTCCTTGAGAGTCCCCTCCTAGGCATAGCCGGCTAATCGCACAGGCATCGTTATTAATTGTCACAAAGTCTGAATGGGCAGCTCATAGAATCCAGACATACTTGCCGCCTTAACCGACCGAGAAGCCTTATGCCCCGGCGCTTATTCAAACGTTACATGCCAGACCCGATCAGCATCAGGGAACACAAGTCCTTACGCTTTCTCGGCACCCTGCTGCATGACCCGAACCTCTGGCACCTCAACCGCCATTCCGTCGCACGGGCTATGGCGGTGGGTCTGTTCGCAGCGTTCCTGCCAATTCCGCTGCAGATGCTGGTCGCCGCCATTCTCGCCATCATGGTTCGCGGCAACCTGCCGATTGCGGTCAGCCTGGTCTGGCTGACCAATCCGATCACCATGCCGGCGGTGTTCTTCTGCACTTACCAGACCGGAGCGTGGCTGATGGACGTTCCCACCCGCCATTTGCCGGACGAGCTGACCTGGGAATGGATCAGCGGCGAACTCTCGACGCTTTGGCAGCCGTTTTTACTCGGCTCGGTGGTGACGGGACTGGTGCTCGGCGCGCTCGCCTATTGCCTGACCATGATGTATTGGCGCTGGTGGGTAGGACGGCAGTGGCGGCGGCGCCAGAAAAAACGGATGCCGTAAACGCAAAACGGCCTCCGCTTGGAAGGCCGTTTTTTTGGTGTCTGGACTGGCGCCTTCGCGAGCAAGCCCGCTCCCACATTGGATCTGTGAACGACACAAACCCACTGTGGGAGCGGGCTTGGTCCGGGCGGCGTTCCGACGAAGCAGGCGACTCGGTCTTCCTCAGGTACGCATCCCGCGACCACTGACCAGCAGCCGTGCGCAACCGATGTACAACACCACGGTCGCCACCAGCATGAAGGTGATCGCCACGCTGATCCTGATGTCCGAAACGCCAAGAATGCCGTAACGGAAGGCGTTGACCATGTGCAGCACCGGGTTGGCCAGGGACACGGTCTGCCAGAACGGCGGCAGCAAGGAGATCGAGTAGAACACCCCGCCCAGGTAAGTCAGCGGTGTCAGCACAAATGTCGGGATGATCGAGATGTCATCGAAGTTGCGCGCAAACACGGCGTTGATGAAGCCCAGCAGCGAGAAGATCGTCGCCGTCAGCACCACCACCAGAATGGTCACGCCCAGGTGATGCACCTGCAATTGGGTGAAGAACAGCGACAGCAGGGTCACAATGACCCCAACCATCAAGCCACGCAGTACGCCGCCCAGGGTGTAACCGATCAGAATCGTATGCGGCGACACCGGCGACACCATCAATTCTTCGATGGAACGCTGGAACTTGCTGCCGAAGAAACTCGAGACCACGTTGCCGTAGGAGTTGGTGATCACCGACATCATGATCAGCCCCGGCACGATGTACTCCATGTAGGTGAAACCACCCATGTCACCGATCTGCCGGCCGATCAGATTGCCGAAGATCACGAAGTACAGAACCATGGTGATGGCCGGCGGCAGCAACGTCTGCGGCCAGATCCGGGTAAAGCGCCTGACCTCTCGGTAAACGATGGTGTTGAGGGCAACGAGATTGGGTTGCAGCTCGGAACTCATACCGCCACCTTCGACAGATTTTTCTCCACCAGGGACACGAACAACTCCTCGAGGCGATTGGTTTTGTTACGCAGGCTCAACACTTCGATGTTCTGTTGCGCCAATTGGGTGAACAGCGCGGTGATGCCCATGGCCTTGTCGACTTGAACTTCAAGGGTGTGGCTGTCGAGCAGCTTGGTCGGGTAACCAAGCAACTGCGGCGCGGTTTGCACTGTGTTTTTGAGGTCGAGCAGGAACGTTTCCACATGCAGTTGGCTGAGCAACTGTTTCATGCTGGTGTTCTCGACGATGGTGCCGTGATCGATGATGCCGATGTTGCGGCACAACTGCTCAGCCTCTTCCAGGTAGTGGGTGGTGAGGATGATGGTGATGCCTTTCTTGTTCAGCTCAGTGAGGAACGTCCACATCGAGCGACGCAGTTCGATGTCCACACCCGCCGTCGGTTCGTCGAGGATCAGCAGGCGTGGTTCGTGAACCAGCGCACGGGCGATCATCAGTCGACGCTTCATGCCGCCGGACAGTGAACGTGACGGGACATCGCGCTTGTCCCACAGGCCCAGTTGGGTGAGGTACTGCTCGGCACGTTCCTTGGCGATTTTCGGCGGGATGCCGTAATAACCGGCCTGGGTCACGACGATGTCGAAGGTTTTTTCGAACTGGTTGAAGTTGAATTCCTGGGGCACGACGCCGATGCAGCGCTTGAGCTGCGCAGGATTCTTGTCCAGATCGTGACCGAAAACATTCACCGTCCCGCTGGTCTTGTTCACCAGGGTCGAGAGAATGCCGATGGTCGTGGATTTGCCGGCGCCATTGGGGCCGAGCAAGGCGAAAAAGTCACCTTCGGCGACGTCCAGATCGATACCACTCAAGGCCTGGAAACCGTTGCCGTAGGTTTTGGTTAGCTGCCGGATGGACAGAGCGGAACTCATATCGGATTTACGCACCAAGAAGGGAAGAAAGGGACAAATAAGGGTGGGCGGCGACGAATACAACCGCGGCGCACGAGCGCAATGGTGCTTGCCGCCGCCACACAAGTACAGTCAAGCGTGTCGATAGTGAGTATTAAGTCAACGCGGTCATAACCGCTTTCTGATACGCCGGACGCTGTTTCAGGCGTGCATACCAGGCTTGCAGATGAGGCTGCGGTGCGCGCTCGATCGGCATCTCGAACCAGGCATAAATGAAACTGCCCAGAGGAATGTCGCCCATGCCGATCTCATCACCGGACAGGTAGGGTTGGGTCGCCAGCGCCTGGTTGGCCATGGACAGCAGGCCATCGCACTCCTTGATCGCGGCGTTGATTGCGGGCCAGTCCTGCTGGTCTTCCGGGGTACGCAATACGCCCCAGAACACCGTGCGGAACGGTCCGGCAAAACTTGAAGTGGTCCAGTCCATCCACTTGTCGGCAGAAGCCCGGGACTGCAGATCCTCTGGATACCAGGCCGTGCCGCTGGCGTGGCGAGCCATCAGGTAACGCACGATGGCGTTGGATTCCCACAACACGAAACCTTCGTCTTCAATCACCGGCACGCGGCCATTGGGGTTCATCGCGCGGTACTGCGGCGTATCGACTACACCAAAGGCGCCGCCGGCATCGATGGCTTCATAGGCCAGGCCCAGCTCCTCGGCGGCCCACAAAGGTTTTCTGACATTCGACGAGTTTTTCCGACCCCAGATCTTCAGCATGACCGCCTCTTTATGGATGAATGCGCAGGCAGCATACGCCGGATCAGGCGCGACTCAAATCGCTCTGCATGTCACCCGGCAGCACGGGCGATTGGTCGCCGAACAGATGCGGATAGCACTTCTCCAGGTGCTCGAAAAAGAACGCTTCAGGCACGTCGGTGAACTGGCCGTGGTCGATCAGGTATTCCATCAATTGCTCTCCGTCGCGATTGAACGGATGGAAAACGCTGTCGTTGATGCCGTCGAATTCCAGGGGTGCGACATTGAACAGGTCGCACAAGCCTTGGTTGAACGCTGGCGTGGCTTTGACCCAGCGGCCGTTCAGGTGAAGTTCCGTATAACCGTGCATGGCGAACACGTCACTCTTGAGCAACTCGAGCAACCGCGGCGTCGACAAATGATTGCGCACATCCGCCAGACCGATCCGCGCGGGAATCCCGCAATGCCGGGCGGCACCGGCCAGCAGCGTGGCTTTGGGCACGCAATAACTCTCCCCCGCTGCCAGCGCATAACTGCCGCGCAAGGTATTCGGGTCGAGACTGAAGGTGTAAGGGTTGTAACGCACGGCTTCGCGCACGGCGTAATAGAGATTGATCGCCTGCTCTAGAGGGTCACGACTGTTGCCGCGATGTTTTTCGGCGAACTCCACCACCGACGAGTGGTCACTATCGATGAAGCGGCCGGGACTCAGATACGCGTGCATGAGAACAATCTCCAGGGGAAGCCACGAGTCTAGCGACACGTTCAGCACAGAGATAACGACGTTTCGGCCAAACATGGGCGCTTTGCCGACCGCCCAACGAACGATTTCCGCGGCCTGTTGCCCACTGGGCCTACAAAACTCATCGAAGGTTTCCCACGAATTCAATCACATCGCTCTGACCACCCTGTTTTGCGGATGCCGTCTAAGCTCTGAAAGTTGGTTTTGCCCTGGTTTCACGGAGGATTAAATATGCTGCTGTTGTGGATACTGGTTCTGGTTGTCGGGATTGCTTATTTAGCCCACCGTCGTGTCGCCCCGTTGCCCGCCCTGTGCATCGTTGCCGTTTACGTGGTGGCGATGGGCGCTTTCAGCCGCGCGCCAGGCTGGTTGCTGCTGGTTCTCTGGGTGTTGATCGCGGCTGTGGCTGCGCCCTTGTTGTTGCCCGACCTGCGCCGCAAATTTTTCAGCGCGCCGCTGTTCAGCTGGTTCCAGAAAACCCTGCCACCGATGTCGCAAACCGAACGCGATGCAATCGATGCCGGCACGGTGTGGTGGGACGGTGAACTGTTCAGCGGTCGCCCGGACTGGAACAAACTGCTGGCCTATCCAAAAGCGCAGCTGAGCGAAGAGGAACAGGCCTTCATCGACGGCCCGACCGAAGAACTCTGCGCCATGGTCAGCGACTGGCAGATCGGTCAAACCATGGACCTGCCTCCCGAAGCCTGGACCTACATCAAGGAAAACGGCTTCTTCGCCCTGATCATTCCCAAGGAGTTCGGCGGCAAGGGTTTCTCCGCCTATGCCCACTCCCAGGTGGCGATGAAACTGGCGACCCGCAGCGGCGACCTTGCCTCTACCGTGATGGTCCCCAACTCCCTCGGCCCGGCCGAACTGCTGTTGCATTACGGCACCGACGAGCAACGCAACCACTACCTGCCACGACTGGCGCGCGGCGATGACATCCCGTGCTTCGCACTGACCGGGCCACTGGCCGGCTCTGATGCGGGCTCCATGCCCGACACCGGGGTGATCTGCAAAGGTGAATGGGAAGGCAAGGAAACCCTGGGCCTGCGCCTGAACTGGGAAAAGCGTTACATCACTCTGGGTCCTGTCGCCACCCTGCTCGGCCTCGCGTTCAAGGCCTACGACCCGGATCACTTGCTGGGTGAGGAGGAAGACCTGGGGATCAGCCTGGCATTGATCCCGACCGATACCGCCGGTGTCGAAATCGGCCGCCGCCACTTGCCGTTGGGCGCGTCATTCATGAACGGCCCGAACTCCGGCAAAGATGTGTTCGTACCGTTGGAGTTCCTCATCGGCGGCCAGGAAATGCTCGGCAAAGGCTGGATGATGCTGATGAACTGCCTGTCGGTCGGGCGTTCGATTTCGTTGCCAGCGGTCGGCACCGGCGCCGCCAAGTTCACCAGCCTGGTGACTGGCCAGTACGCTCAGGTCCGTGAACAATTCAACGTTCCTTTGTCGGCCTTCGAAGGCATTCAGGAAGCGATGGCCCGTATCGGCGGCAACGCCTGGATGATGGATGCCGCGCGGATGCTCACCGCCAATGCGGTGGATTTGGGCGAGAAGCCATCGGTGCTGTCGGCAATTCTCAAGTATCACCTCACCGAGCGCGGCCGCGAGTGCATCAGCCACGCCATGGATGTTCATGGCGGCAAGGCAATCATCATGGGGCCGAACAACTACCTCGGTCGCAGCTGGAACGGCGCGCCGATTTTCATCACAGTGGAAGGCGCGAACATTCTCTCGCGTAACTTGATGATCTTCGGCCAGGGTGCGATTCGCTGCCATCCCTTCGTACTTAAGGAAATGGCCCTCGCCGGTCGTGAAGACAAGGATCAGGCACTCACTGAATTTGATGGCCTGCTGCTCAAACACATCGGTTTCGCCGTGAGTAACGCCGCCAGCACGCTGGTGCTGAACCTTGGTTTCGGTCACTTCGAACACGCGCCAGGCGACAAGCTCAGCCAGGGTTACTTCCGCGCCCTCAATCGCCAGGCGGCTGCGTTCGCCCTGCTCGCCGACCTGAGCATGATGCTGCTGGGCGGCGAATTGAAACGACGCGAACGTCTGTCGGCACGTCTGGGGGATGTGCTCAGCAACATGTACCTCGCCTCCGCCGCGCTCAAGCGTTACCACGACCTCGATTCACCGGGGCACATGGCACCGCTGTTTACCTGGGCCATGGAAGAAAGCCTGGGGCAGTCGGAACGAGCACTGGATGAGCTGCTGACCAACTTCCCGAACAAAGTGTTGGGTTGCCTGTTGCGGGTGATCGTGTTCCCGTTCGGTCGTCGTCACAAAGGGCCATCGGACAAACTCGGCGCCGAAGTGGCGGCGGTGATCGGCCGCGCCAAGGGCGATCCGACCCTGGAAGAGTTGCTCGGCGGTTGCTACCGGCCGCAATCCACTGATGACCCGGTTGGCGCCCTGCAACATGCGTGTAACCTGCTGAGTGCCGCGCAACCGCTGCGCAAAAAGCTTCATGTCGCGCTCAAAAGTGGCCAGGTCAAACCGGTCGCTGGGGAGCACGTCATCGACGCAGCGCTTGAAGCCGGTGTGTTGCAGCCCAGGGAAGCGCAGACCCTGCGGGACGCCGAAGCGGCGCGGCGCAAGGTGATTGATGTCGATGATTTCGACAAAAAGGAACTGGCGCTGGGCAAAGGAAAGGTCCGCTGATCCCGCTTACCATGTGCCTTCTACCTGTAAAAATGGGCGCGGGCGCTTTATACTCCCGCGCCCGTTTTGCTCTTGAGGACTTATCTCGTGTCCAATGTCGTTGCCGATCATCTTGTCTTGCTCGACCACCTGCGCAGCATCCTGGTCGCCGTAGGTGAGGCCGAACAGGTTCCCGAAGAAAGCCATGCCTTGTTCCTGGAGCGCTTCGACGAACTGCGTGCGTTGCTGCCGGTCGACCCGATCGAAAGCCAATACCTGGGCCAGGACATTCTGTGCCAGGTGATCACCCGCTACCCGCAAATCGCCCACCTGGTCCCGCGCGACCTGCTGTGGTATTTCGCCGGTGACTGCCTGCATTACATGCCCGACGATGAAATCGACTTGTATCAGGCACTGGAAGAACGTCGTTTCGAAGCTGAACAAAACGACGAACCGTTCGACTGGAACCAGGAAAAACAGCTGCTGGCGATGTCGAAAGACGACAGCAAGCACTGATCCTCGGTCAGAAATGCAAAAGGCCCGCATGGTGATTCATGCGGGCCTTTTTTGTGCCTTGCTTCAAGTGATGCAGTGGCTGGTCGGGCCCCTTCGACTTGCCCGCGAAGGCGTCTGTCAGAGCAATCCATCACTCTCGGGCAACTCATACTCCGCCGCGCCCCTAACCGAGCCACTCAACTTGCCCGGCTTGCTCAGGGTCGGCTCCTTTTCCAGGCACTCCACCAGATAGTCGATCAGCACCCGTAACTTCGGGGGCAAATACCGGGTTGGCGAATGCAGCAACCAGGCACCGCCGTGGTAGGACGCCAGAAAGGTCCAGTCCGGCAGCACCTGCACGATCAGCCCCTGTTCCAGCGCATAACGCGCGGTGAAGTACGGCAGGCTGCCAATCCCGATGTGCTGCAACACTGCGCCCAACCGCACACCGGTGTGATTGGCCGCATAACGTCCGCGCACGCCAACGGTGACAGCCTTGGTGCCTTTCTTGAATTTCCAGCGTGCATCGCTCGGCGTTTCGCCCAGATAGATGCAGCTGTGGTTGAGCAAGTCGTGGGGATGGGTCGGTGTGCCGTGTTCGGCCAGGTATTGCGGCGTTGCACAGAGCATGTGATCGATGGTGAGCAATTGCCGACCGACCAGCCCAGCAGGTGGCCGATCTGTAATACGAATCGCCAGATCAACGTTGTCGTCGATCAAATCCACCTGGCGGTCCTCAAGTAACAGCTCTACATCCACTTTGGGATAGCGACGCAAAAATTCCGGCATATGCGGATGAATCACGAAACGCCCCACCGCCTTCGGCACACTGACGCGCACCCGTCCTTCGGCTTCATGGGTGAACTGACCGCTGATCTCCATCACCGACTTGGCGGCGCTGACCATCTCCTGGCAACGCTTGAACACCTCCTCGCCACCGTCGCTCAAACGCAGCTTGCGCGTGGTTCGCTGCAGCAAACGGGTGGCGAGCGCCTTCTCCAGACGCGAAATGCTGCGACTGACCGCTGAGGGAGAAGAACCCAATTGTCGAGCAGCCTCGGAGAAGCTGCCGGTCTCGACAACCTTGACGAAGATCGCCATTTCACCGAGCAGCGGTAGTGGAAGATTTATGCTCACAGCGCAACAGTCCTTTGATGTTTGAACGGATTATCACGCAATTCCACGCTCCATATAATAAAAATAGAATTGTTAATAAGGGCATGGAATATGACGCTTCGCCTCTTTTTCCATAGTGATGACCTCAAGGCTAATGTGGAAGTCCTGGATTGCACGCCCCACGAGAACGAATTTGCCGTGGTGCTACGCGCCACGTTGTTTCACCCCCAGGGCGGTGGACAGCCCTTTGACACCGGCTGGATCGGCGAAAGCCGAATACTGCGGGTTGTTCAGGATCCGGACCGGATCATTCATTTCGTCGACCATCCGGTAAAACCGGGCATGACTCAGATTCGGGTCGACGAACAACGCCGCCAGTTCAATTCACGCATGCATTCCGCCGGCCACCTGATCGGCCACTTCGTCCAGGCCATGGGCTGGATGCCGATCAAGGCTCATCACTGGCCGGGCGAAGGACGCGTGCAATTCAAACCGGCAGAGTCGGCAAAAGAGGTTGATGCCGAGATGATTCAGCACGGCATCGAGCAGTGGATCGCCCATGATCTGCCGCGCCTGATGTCGATGCGTGAAGGCGCCCGGGAAATCGGTTTCGGTGAACTGCCCGCCTACGGCTGTGGCGGCACCCATGTACGCAGCCTGAAGGATTTGGGCACGGTCACGATCGCGTCCCTTTCACTGAAGAAGGGAACGCTGTCAGTCCACTACAGCGTGGATTGAGCATTTGGGCGATGCCGTTCCTGTCATCGCCTGACGCCGGGGGAGCCTGCGTTCGCGGGTTCTGTTGACTATCTGATAGATGGACCTAAGACATGATGCTTGACGTCGAGCGTCTCGATGAGACGTGCATAAAAAAACTGGCCAATAAAGAAGTCCTCGCCGTGCGCGTCAAAGGCTTTCTGCCCCGACCGCTGGCGATTCAGATTGGCGACAAGATCCTCGCCCCTGGCTTCGAGGGATACATCAATGCGCCGAGTATCGGTCGCATTGGCATGGCGTTTTACGAAGCGGAAAACCAGCCGCTCCTGATCGAAGATTATTTCGAGCGTGCCACCCGTAACATCGCGGAGTTGCGCAGTCGCTGTGCGCCCTACTCGTCCCCGGTCGACACCCTGCGCTGCATGCTCGACGAGTCCTGGCCGGCGGGTGCGCACCTGGAAAATCTCTACGGTCGCAAAATGTACGTCGGGCTTTCACGGGTAGTGAAACCCGGTGTGTGCTTTCTGGCCCATCACGACATTTTCGCCAAGGATGCCCCGGACAGTTTCCAGGCGCGAAGTCTGGAGTCGCAGTTCGCCTGCAATGTTTACCTCAACATGCCGATCGAGGGCGGCGCGCTACAGATGTGGGACGACGATATTTCCCCGGAGCAGTTCGACGACATGCGCGGCGACAATTACGGCATCGATCCGTCCCTGCTCGGCCCGCCGACCCTGGAGATTCGTCCGGATCCGGGAGATTTCATCATGTTCAATTCACGCCGCATGCACTCGGTGACACCGGGCGTGGCCGATCCGCGCTTAAGCCTTTCATTCTTTGTCGGCTATCGCGGCAACGCATCACCCCTTACCTTCTGGAGTTGAGATGCAGCTTTCGAATTACCTGGGCGAGTTCCTGGCGCTGGCAACTATCCACTTTCTGGCCGTCGTCGCCCCCGGACCGGATTTTGCGGTCACCATCCGCCAGAGCGTGCGTTTCGGTCGATGGGTGGGGATCTGTACCGCGCTGGGCATCGGTGCGGGCATTTCCGTGCATGTGCTTTACACCCTGTTCGGCGTCGGCGCATTGATGCACACCACGCCTTGGCTGTTGACCGTGGCCAAGGTCGTGGGCGGCGCCTACATTCTGTACCTCGGCGTAAGCCTGCTGCGCAGCCAACCCAAATCCATGCCGGAGGGTGAAAAAAATGCAGACGAACCGATGGTCGAGCAAACACTGCTAAAAGCGTTTACCACCGGGTTTCTGACCAATGCCACCAATCCCAAGGCGACACTGTTTTTCCTGGCAATCTTCACCACGATCATCAGCACCACGACACCACTCAAGATTCAGGCGCTATACGGTCTCTGGATGTGTTTCGTGAACGCATTGTGGTTTGTCATCGTTGCGCTGTTCTTTTCAAGCAGCAAGGTGCGATTGCTGTTCATGCGCCTGGGGCACTGGTTCGAACGGAGCATGGGAGTGATCCTGATCCTGTTTGCCGGCCGGTTGATTTTGTCGATGTAAATACCCGTGAATCGAGCAGGAGGCGGCTTTACAGCCGCCGTCCTCTCACACCACCGTTCGTACGGTTCTACGGACTGGACACTCAGCATAACCCGTCAATATCAGGCAACCGCACTGCGCTATGACCTTGCCTGCACCGCTCTCCCGCCCGCCTTTCTCCAGTCTTTGCACCCGTGGTTTTTTTTAAAAATCATGGCACTTTGGTTTGATTGAACTAACGTTGAAGCAATAAGAAGTCATAACGGCTCGAGTTTTCACGTTAGCTTCAGTGATCAGATGGTGAATAGGCAAAAGGAGTTACCTCTCTATGATCCTGTCAGGCGTTTTCCGGCTCTGTACCTTCATTGCCGATTACTTTCCGGGGGAGCCACGTCGGCGGACAGTACCGTCCATAGCCGCAAGTTTCGCTCTGGCGAGCAGTCCAGATAACCGGATCACTAAAAACCGTTTTAGCAAAGGTCGCTCGCTATCCAGCCAGATCAGCGAATTGCGCTCGCTCGTGTGTAGCACGTAAGGAATAACACCAAGACCATGGACAAGTGGTCTGACGCATTGGGGGGGATAGTCCGGTCCCCGTGAAGTGATCCGTGACAAATCAGTCAGCCTAAAGATGGCCTATCCAGTGAGGATGTATTAAATGAGCCTTCGTCCCGTGCCCGCTTTCAAGCGAATCATCCATGGCCTGTTCTGGACAGGCCTCAGCGTGAATGCGGCTCAGGCCGCGCCGAACAATTGTTCGCAACTGGACAGTTGGCCGACAACGTATGAGGTCGGCCAGGGGCTGCAAAGTGAATTGCGCAGCCCCGTTCCGATAACACAACTGGCGGTGGGTGACCCGAAAATTGCCGACGTGCAATCCAGTGCAAACAGTAGCAACAACGCCTTCATACTCACGGGCGTTGCACCGGGGACCACCAGCCTGATGGTCTGGACCGCCTGTTCGAAAACGCCGCGCCAAAGCATGGTGTTCGTCAAGGGTAAGGCCACCGCGGCGCTGACCAGCGTGCCGTCGGTGCCTTCCGACGACCCGCTGCTGCCAAGCCAGGTGCAGACCGATATCCGCTTCGTTGAAGTCAGCCGGACCAAGCTCAAGGAAGCTTCCGCCTCGATTTTCGGCGTCCGGGGCAACTTCCTGTTCGGCTCGCCGAGAACCCTGCCCACCATCAACGGCATTGTCAGGCCGTCGCTGCCCGTGAACAACGACATGTTCAACCTCAGTTTTGCTACCGGCAATACCCTGGTGGCGCTCAACGCGCTGGAGGGTAGTGGTTTCGCCTACACCCTGGCGCGGCCAAGCCTGGTAGCGCTCAGCGGGCAGAGTGCGAGCTTCCTGGCCGGCGGTGAAGTACCGATTCCGGTGCCCAGTTCAGGCAGCGATAACGTGTCCATCGAGTACAAGGAGTTCGGTATCCGCCTGACCCTGACGCCGACCATCGTCGGGAAAAACCGTATCGCGCTGAAGGTGGCACCGGAAGTCAGTGAACTGGACTTCACCAACGCAGTGAGCATCGCCGGCACGATCGTCCCGGCCCTGACCGTACGCCGTACCGATACCAGCATCTCTCTGGCCGACGGCGAAAGCTTCGTCATCAGCGGCCTGATCAGCACCCACAACGATTCCCGGGTGAACAAGTTTCCGGGGTTGGGCGATATTCCGATTCTGGGCGCGTTTTTCCGCGACAACAGCATCAACCGTGAAGAGCGCGAACTGCTGATGATCGTCACCCCCCATCTGGTCCAGCCACTGGCTGCGAATGCACAACTACCGTCATTGCCTGGCGAGCAACTGCGCAATTACGACCCGAACTTCTACCGCATGTTCTTCCTGGAAAATGGCAACTTCGACAGTCTCAGTGGGCTCTCGCAATGAACCGAAGCCTGAACCAGACGTGCCTCGCCCTCACTCGTAACGGTGATGTTGAACACTTGCCAGGCCAGCTTCATTGCCATTGGCCAGGCGTTCAACGTGTTGTAGCCAGAGGACATTCGATGAAAGCAGTCATTGCAATAGCGGCGACAATAATGCTCGCAGGTTGTGCCAGCAATGGCCTGTCTTCGCGACCGGCGAGCTGTGCCAAGCCCGGCTCTGATCAAGAACTGGCCCTGAACCTGGCCGACAACATGGCCAACGAAGGCCGTTTGTATGCCAGCCTGGCGAATCTGGAAGGATTGCCCGATAACCTGGTCCAGGTTCGCCTGCGCAAGGCTCGAGTGCTGCGCTTGATGGGGCGTAGCGAGGCGGGGCCGTTGTATCAAAGTCTGCTCGGCACCTGTCTGGCTGCTGATGGGGAACATGGTCTGGGCCAGTTGGCCGCAGAAAAAAATGATAACGCCGCCGCAGCCGCTCACCTTGAGAATGCGGTGAAGATGGACCCCACTGACGACAGGATGCGTAATGACCTGGGGGTCGTCTACCTCAATCAGCGACGGATCCCGGAAGCGCGTTTTGAGTTCATGACCGCCATGGAACTCAAGCAGGCAAACACACTGGCGGCACTCAATATGGTGACGTTGCTGATCTACCAGGATAACTGGAAGGCGGCTTCCGAACTCGTGACCCGCGCCGACTTGAGCCCCAAGCAATTCGCAGAAGCTCAAATCCGCGCGGAAAAACTCAAGGCCTCCGCCAACAAGGTGGTGGCTTCCGAGGGGAATCGCCGGACTGAGGTAGCCGATGCCTCTTCCAGTGCGATCAAGTAGAACGTACGAGGAGTCGAGATGAAGACCAAAAGGCTGTTGATCGTGTGCATGGCGTGCCTGTCCACCACTGCCTGGGCCATTGAGCCGGGCCCCTCTTCGCCGTATCAACAAGGTACCGAACAGTGGATGCAGCTTCAGATTCGCGGTGTGGTTGCCTCCCCTAAACTGCAAACCGCTTCGGCCACCGAACGTGACCTGGCCATGCAGCGCTGGCTGAACAGCTTCAACTACCCGATTCCGGAGTTTTTTGACCAGGATGCAGCGGGGAAAATCACCACCAGCAACTGAGGCCTGTCTATGGGTGATCAGCCTCTGGCGTAGTCCAGAGTAGCCTGGCTGCAAAGCCGGGCTTAATGTCGTGTGCAGGAAAGCAGTGGTCTCTACACATTATTCAACCCTGGCCGGATTACCCCGGAGCGGTCGCAGGCTGCGATCATTTGATTCCGAGGACCCAGGCAATTCGTAGCCTGGTTCTCTGAATCAAATGATCGCAGCCTGCGGGAAATGTGTAGATCCATGACAGGAAAGTGCAGATCAGGCTCGGGGGGGGGGAAGGCCATCGCGCTCGACAGCCTCCGACCGTTTACCTCACCCGAATGCTCTCAACACCCCGATCATGGCAGGGCCGATAGCGACCAGAAAGAAGCTCGGCCACAGGCAGAAAATCAGTGGGAATATCAGCTTGGTGCCGATTTTCGCCCCCATCTCTTCGGCGGCCTGCGTACGCCGGTCACGGAACTCGTCGGCATAGATGCGCAGGGTATCGGCCACGCTGGTACCAAAGCGGATACTCTGCGCCAAAAGGCTGACCAGCCCTTGTACATCATCCAGACCAGTGCGCAGGGCCAGCTGTTTGAGCGCCTCGGTACTGGAAATGCCCGCGCGGATTTGCGCATTGACCAGGGCCAGTTCTTCAGCCAGTTCGGCCTGGCTGACCGACATCTCCTCAGCCACCCGTTCGATGGTCGAGGGCAGGGCCAGGCCCGACTCCACGCACACCACCATCAGATCCAGCGCATCCGGAAACGCGGCACGCAACCGACCTTGTCGCAACTGCTTACGCTTGGCGACATAGAGCGCTGGCACCAACCATCCGATACCGGCCGCCATGGCCACCAACAGCAACCCCATGATCAGGGACATCTTGGGAATCATCGGCAACAGCAGCAACGTAATACCGATCAATAACAGCGGCAACATCAAGCGCACAGCCCAGTACATCTGCAGCGCCGACGAGGAACGGTACCCCGCATGTATCAACAGGGTCTGGGTGACGGACGTCTGAGCCGATTCGGCCGAGCCAAAGTGCTGGCCGACCCGCTCCAGCAACAGTTGCAGATTACCCGGAGCCTCCTGTCCTGCGGTGTTGCCTAAATGACCACGCTTGATCAGCGCCAGACGACGCTGCACCGGATCCTGAAGCCCCATCATCAGCAAGATCACGGCGACGACCGCAAGCACCGTACTCAAACCGATCGAGGCGATGAACAACAGACGCGCCAGCTCCTCGCTCCCCGTGACCCGACTGAACAACCCGAGCAAAAAGTCCATGATCTCTACCTCCCGGTAGCGAATACCGCTTAAACCTGAATCCGGATGATTTTGCGTATCCAGAGAATCCCGAGCAACATGGCGCTGAACGCCCCGATGATCAGCTTATGGCCCATGGGATCATTGACCAGCACAGGCAGGTAACTGGGGCTGGTGACTATGATCGCAATCGCCAACACGAAGGGAATCGCCACCAGTATCCAGGCCGACATCCGCCCTTCGGCCGACAGGGTCTTGACCTTGCGCTGAAAGCGAAAGCGCCCGCGAATCAGCCGACTCAGACGTTCCAGCACTTCCGTCAGATTACCGCCGGTCTCGCGATGGATGAGGATCGAGGTCACCAGCATCATCACCGTCATGCTCGGCATCCTCTCAAGCAGGCCGAGCATGGCCCGACGTACATCGTTGCCATAGTTGATATCGGCGAAGGTCAGACCGAACTCCTGAGCGACCGGCCCCTTATGCTCCTCGCCGACCAGGCGCAGGGTTTCGTTGAACGGGTGTCCAGCGCGTAGCGCACGGCACATGGCATCCAGTGCATCTGGCAGGCCTTCCTCAAACTCAGCGAAGCGTTTGCCACGGTCACGAGATATTTTCAGCAGTGGTACGCAGAACACTCCGAAGCCCGCCAGCAGCGCCATCCACCAGACTGACGAGATCATCAAGACCGAGATGCCTGCACAGGCGCCCAGGAACAGCCCGAGCAACAGCACCCGATAAGCACGATATTCATGACCGGACTGCTCGATCACTTGGGTCAGGCTCGCCATAAAGGGCAACTGCTCGAGCATGGCCTCCAGTGGCGATAAGCGCGTCAGGTATTTCTGCCGTAACACCGTCTGCATGTTGGGCAGATTGTTGGCTTTCTCCAGAATGTGCAAACGGCCGCGGATGCGCTTGCGCATCTTGCCGGCCTCGCCGAACACCGGCACCACCACCCCTTGGGACAGAAGGAACACAGCGATAAACACCATGCCGAGGAACATCAGAATGAATTCACCAGGAATATGGCTCATGACTGCCGTGCCTCCATCCACTCAGGCCTGAACATCGTCAGCGGCAACTCGATGCCGCGCTTGGCCAGCACATCGCGGAAGGCAGGGATCATGCCGCTGGGCCGAAAATCACCCAGTACTTCGCCGTTTTCGCCTATGCCTTGGCGCACGAAGGAGAAGATTTCGGTCATGGTGATGATCTCGCCCTCCATGCCGTTGATCTCCTGCACACTGACCAGGCGACGCTTGCCGTCCTCCTGGCGTTCCAGCTGGATGACCACTCCGATGGCCGAAGCGATCTGTTGGCGCATGGCCTTGATCGGGAAGGTCGCCCCGGTCATCGACACCATGTTCTCGATCCGCCCCAGCGCATCGCGTGCGGTGTTGGCGTGGATCGTGGTCAACGAGCCGTCGTGACCGGTGTTCATCGCTGTCAGCATGTCCAGCGCCTCGGCACCGCGCACTTCGCCGATCACAATGCGGTCCGGACGCATCCGCAAGCTATTGCGCACCAACTCCCGCTGGCCCACCTCGCCACGCCCTTCGATATTCGAAGGCCGGGTTTCCAGGCGTACCACATGGGGCTGTTGCAACTGCAGTTCGGCAGAGTCTTCGATGGTAACGATCCGCTCGTTGTGCGGGATGAAACTGGACAGCACATTGAGCATGGTGGTCTTGCCGCTGCCGGTACCGCCGGAAATCAGCACGTTCAAGCGCCCACGGACAATCGCCTTGAGTAGCAGGGCAATGGCCGGGGTCAAAGCCCCCACCTGGATCAGGCTGTCGGTATTGAGCAGGTCCACGGAAAAACGCCGGATCGACATGCTCGGGCCGTCGATGGCCAGCGGCGGAATAATCGCGTTGACCCGCGAACCGTCCTTGAGCCGCGCATCCACCAACGGCGAAGACTCGTCGATACGCCGACCCAGGCTGGAGACGATGCGATCTATGATGTTCAGCAAATGCTGATCATCGCGAAAACGCACATCGGTCCGTTGCAGTTTGCCGAAGCGCTCGACATACACTGAGTCATGCCGGTTGACCAAAATGTCGGACACAGTGTGATCGGCCAGCAACGGTTCCAGAGGCCCCAGGCCGAGTACCTCGTCGGTGATCTGCTTGATGATTAACTGACGGCTGACGGTACTCACTGGTGCCGTATGCTCATCGAGCAGGCGCAGGCAAATATCGCGAATCTGCCGAGTAGCCTCGGCCTGCTCAAGGGAGTCCAGCAAGGACAGGTCCATGACCTTGAGCAACTGCTGGTAGATCTTTTCCCGCCACTCGGCCTCCACCGGGGTGACCTGACTTCTGGTTTCGTAAAGAACGTCCGGCGCTGCACGCTCCCACGCCATTATTTCCTCTACCGGATCCAACAGGTCGTCGCCCGGTTGGGCAGCGGCGGGTTTACCGGACTGTTTGCGCAAGCGGTTACGAAAGTCGCTGATCATGGGTCATCCCCCGAAAAAACGGTTGAAGGCACGTTTGAGCAAGCCTTTGTTGCCGGCCACCTGTTGACCGACCAGGTCCTCGGTCATGTTGCGCAGTGCAGCAGTGATCGCTGCCCTCGGCGCATGCAGCCCCAACGGCACGCCAGTGTTCTGACTCTGGCTGACCAGATTGAAGTCGTTGGGTAACGTCGACAGATTGGTGCAGCGCAGCGCCTCGCCGATATCCTTGAGGCTGACCGCTGCCGCCTTGTCATAGCGGTTGACCACTATCTGCAATTGATCCCCTCGCACGCCGAGGTCATCGCGAAGAATCCGCACCAGGGAGCTGGCATCGCGCAGATGGCTGACGCTCTGTTGCACCACCACGTACACCCGATCCACCTGCTCCAGCACAGAGCCGGTGAGGTGATCGATTTGCCGCGGCAGGTCGATCACCACCCAGCCATAGCTGGCGCGGGCCAACTGCAACAGGGTGTCCAGTTGCTCGGGCTGGGTATCCTGCGGCAAGGACAGCTCACCGGCTCGACCGCCCAGCACATGCAAGGTCGGGCTGAAGTGACCGCAAAAACCGCGTAACGCAACGCTGTCCATGCCGTCGATCTGGTGCAACACCTCCAGGTGGCTGTGCGTCTGCGCCACATCCAGATAATGCGTCACGCTGCCAAATTGCAGGTCCATATCCAGCAACAGGGTGCTGCCACCCTTGATGCTCAGTTGCTGAGCCAGGTTGCAGGCCAGCAGGGTTCCGCCAGAGCCGCCCTTGGCGCTCATCACGGCGATCAATTTTCCTTCTGCCCCACTGCCGGTCCGAACTTCCGTGACCAGACGATTCAAGGCGGCGACCAGTTCGGTCTCGGCGATGGGCTCCGGCAGCACGTCCCGGGCACCGGCCTGCATCGCCAGGCGCATGGCTTCCTGTTCGCTCAGCAGTCCGCACACCAACATCGGCGGACGCTCATGGGCCGGGTGCTGCAACAGTGCCGACAGCTCTTCACGCCACAGGTCGCTAACGCGCAACAGCAACAGATCAGGCATCCGGTCCAGACCGTAGAGCGGGTCGACATGCCCGTTGCTCACCAGGCGAGTACTCACCTCCAGGCTGGGCATGCGTTGGCAGACGCTCTGCAGGTCGCGCAAAGAGCTGGCGTCACGGCTACTGATCAGCAACCTGAGCCCGGCTTTGCCGGTCGAACTGGAGACGGGTGTTTCCTTGGTATTCAGCATGGCGTGATCTCCCCGGAACCGGAATGACGCCCGAGGCTTTCGCGTGGCAACGTTGCCCTGAATGCGGGCAAGGTAATGGGCACGCGGAGCCCGGGAATAAACAGATTGAATACGAAGTTTTGCAGACTCAACTGGACATAGCGGATGGCACGAAAACCATTGACGCTGACCAGGTCAGCGGGGTTGGCCACCAGAGCACCATTGACGTCCAGATAGGTCAACGTCAGGTTGGTGGTGGCCAGATCACCGATCAGCTGGCTCGCACCTGCATCGGTCGCGGCATTGAATATCGCCCGCCGCAGAACCACCGGATCGCTGATATTGCACACCGAAGCCAGGCGCGTACCACGCCGTACGGCTTCATCCAGTGCATTGACCGTGAAGTACAGGCGGCCCATTTCCAACACGCCGAACAACAGCGTGAACATCAGCAGACCAATGAAGGCGAACTCCACCGTATAGGTGCCGCGCATGTGTTTTCTATTCATCACAGTGCCCTCATCACGGTAGTGGCAACCAGCGGAATGCTCAGCGCAATCTGATTACCAAAGAAACCCGGAATCGAGCCGCCACAATTGCCACCGCCAATCACCGGGCAGAACGTATAAGTGATGGTGACCCGCACATGGTCGGTACCCACTGCGGCGACGACCACGTTGCCAGTCGTCAGCCCTGACACCACAGCGGTCCCGGTATTGGCAGGCACGCCATAGACCGCAACGTTTTTCGTCTGGGTCAGTAGCGTACTGCTCAGAGCGACCTGACCAAGCGTCGAGTTCCAGGCCTGGCTAGCGACGAAACGGTCGGCATCGCGGCTGGCCTGCAGCAGCACGTTGTATTGATAGAGCATGCGGCCGAATTCACCGAAGGCCAGCAACAGCAACAGCAACACCGGCAGGACGAGGGTGAATTCCACCATGGCCAGGCCTTGCTGGCGCTGCGGATGTTTAAACGCGTGGATTCTCATGACGCCTCCTACGAGTCAGTGCTCGGAGTGCTGCTGCCGGTGAGATAGGTTTTGTAGAGCTGAATGATCTGCGGGCCGGTATCGGTTGACGGCGAGGGGCCTGCCACGTTGTCGCCCTCGCACTCCTTCACGAACTGTCCGAAGATCTGCGACTCCGTGCCGCCGCCGCTCATTGGCTGCACCACGTAATAGCAACCGAAACCCAGCACGGGGATCGAGGTTGAACCGCCCTGTTTGCCGGTGCAGTTGCCCACCACGACTTTCATCATTCGGCGCTCGAACACCCCATTGCTCTGACAGCCACTGCCCCCTGCCACACACGCGGCAGTGCTCGCACGCCAGTCGTTGTAGTCAAATATCGCGTTGCTGCCCGCGGTGAGATTGCCGTTGCTCGAGGTGACGGTTTGCCCCTGGTACTTCGCTTGTGGCGGGGAGACTGATTCGTCGTAAGTGATTGCGGGGTTGCTGGACGTGGTCACCAGGTCCGGTGGATAGTCCGAGGCACTGACCGGGCCGTTGTAGATGCCGAAGCGCGTATTCAGGCCTTGAGAGCTAGGGCCGACCTTGTTGCCAGGGGCGGTCAGGACATTGTCCCCCACACTGCGGCATTCCTTGCCACCTCCGGCCAGGTCCTCCCTGACGGTACTGCCGCCCGAGCCAAAGTCGAGCAACTGAAAGTTGCCTGGACCAATGGGCGACGAATTACC
This sequence comes from Pseudomonas sp. PDM25, assembly GCF_019219045.1. Lineage (NCBI taxonomy): Bacteria > Pseudomonadati > Pseudomonadota > Gammaproteobacteria > Pseudomonadales > Pseudomonadaceae > Pseudomonas > Pseudomonas sp. PDM25. The sequence continues at coordinate 68,893 of NZ_JAHUWL010000009.1, read as the reverse complement.
GGCAGCCGTCTTCAATACCTGCAAATCACCAAACTGGAAGCCCCAGAACATGCCAGCGCCCGGGTTGTTTTGAGTCGGGTCGCCACAGACCATCAAAGGTGAGAGATCACAAGGACTGGTAGGGCTGGGTCCAGCGGTGGCGATCGCAGCCACCGCTTTGGCCCCCAGGCCGCCAGAGCCGAATACCTGAGCGAAGTTCCAGAAAAACCCCGTCAGGCTATAGTTCGGTACCGATACCCGAACGTACTTGGCATCCGAAGGCCCGGGATAGGAGAACGGGCCATAGACGCTATTTGCCAGTTCCACCACTGCAAATGTGCCTGCGTTGCTGCCAATAGCCGTTGCCAATTCATTGTTGCCCGTGGCATTGGCATTTTGCATCAGCGTACTGAGCGCGGCAGCGCGCGTCGTGCTGGCAATGTTGCTGCCACCCTCCACCTGACTCAGGGTTTTGGCGCCGCTCAGGGCGGCGGCGTCCACCGCATTCTGCAGGCGCGTTTTGTTCAGCATCATATGCCCGCCGTCCAAAGCCAGCGCCGCCATCATGCCAATCACCGCCAACGCAAACACCATCAATACACTCACCGATCCTTCCTGGCGCCATGGCGTCGCAGTGAACGGCCGCTGAATACGATTATTCATCTTCAAGCCCTCGTTTACCGATACTGATCCGGATCGGCTCCGCCAATGCTTTGGTGCCCGGGCACCCCTACCGCCCTGTCAACGTTTGACGACAGTGGCTTGGGTCCCGCGGATAACGGTAATAGACCCGCCACCCTCTCCGCTGCTGCGCTGTACCACGCGTTTTGGCACCGCGACGGCGGCCAAAGCCATGGCCGGCACAACAGGCGCAACAGCTGCGGTTTTCTTCTCGAGGTTCAGTGGGTTACGCAGCGCCAGTTGCAACTTGCCTTCCGTCTGCGCCGTGACCAGGGTTTCTGCCTCGGCAGCCGACATCTCCAGCGTCACTGCTCGCACCACCACTGGTTGGGTCTTGTCGGTACCTGCCGTCTGGTCCACCGCCAGCACACGCAGGTTTTCAAGGATGGTCCTGGACACGGCGCTGTTACTGCCGGCACTAGTAGTTTTGGTCGCCAGTACATCGACCCGGTTGCCCGGCAACAGGAACCCGCCCACACCGACCACATCGTCCACACGTACCGATATGGCGCGTTTGTCGGGGGCAATCAAAGAGGCCAGGGTGCTGCCACCCAAGTGCTCACTCAGACGCGCACCGCGCACAATGTCGCCCTTCAGGATGTCGAACGTAGCGATCTTGCCCACTGCTTTTTCGCTGGAGTCGAAGGCATCGTCCGGGATCGTGTCCATGGGCATGCGCATGGTCGTAACCTGCTGGGCCTCGACCATCTGCCCGAATGGAATCTCTACCGTGGCGACCACCACGCTTCGAAGGTGGTCATCCGGGCTGGCGTTGAGACGTGCGCTCAGCCAGGAGTCGGCCATCCATGCAGCTCCAAGGCCCATGACCAGGGAAACGCCTATCAGGGTAAGAGTACGAGAGCTCATGTCAGTATCTCCGTATCAAAGAAAGTTGAGCTGGACGAAGTAGTTGTGCCAGGCCCATTCCAAATCTTGCGGTGACAGTGGTCCGGAACCGCCCATATAACGCTGACGATCGAGCGCCATGTTCAGGAGATCGCGGGGATGGCAAGGCACCAGGGGCATGCCTTCACTTGCATAGAGCCTTTGCAGCACATAACGCACCAGCAGCTGGTCATAAGGCATGCCCAGACGCTCGCTTTCCTGGCGCCAGATCTTTTCGTACTCCTCGGGCTTCAGGTAACCGAACTGCAGCTTGTAGCCAATCCGGCGAAGGAAGGCCTCATCGGCCAGTTCCAGAGGATTGAGGTTGGTGGAAAACACCAGAATCAGATCGAACGGCAGTTCGCAATGCCGACCGCCGCCCAGGTTGAGGAAATCGCGTTTCTCTTCCATCGGGACGATCCAGCGATTCAACAGCTCGGCGGGTGCCATGCGCTGGCGTCCCATGTCGTCGATGATGAACAGGCCATTGCTGGCCTTGAGCTGCAGGGCAGCCTGGTACTGACGGGTGAAAGGGTCATAACGAACGTCCAGCTGCTCCATGCTCAATTCACCGCCCGTAATGACAATCGGGCGTTTGCAGCGCAGCAGTCGACGGTCGATCCCTTCGTTGAGCATTAGATTGTTCTGCTGAGCGTTGTCATCGAGCCGCTGATGCACCTGCGGGTCATAGATCTCGATCACCGACTCGTTGATGACGATGGCATAAGGCACCCAGATGGCCTCGGCAAACAGACGAATCAGCCGACTGCTGACATAGGTCTTGCCGGTACCCGCAGGGCCATAAATCATGATTGCGCGCCCGGAGTTCATCGCCACACCCAACTGATCGAGCATCCCCTCCGTGAGCACTACGCCCGCGAGGGCATTGCGCATATCGTTGGCGTTGATGCGACCATGGTGAATGGTCTGTAGTTTGATCAGGGAACGGTAGGTACTCACCGGGAAGGGTGCCGCACCGATATAGCCGCTGCGCGACAGGGCATCGCGGGCGGCACTGCGACCGCGCTCGGTCAAGCCATAACGCAACATCTGCCCGCCTGTTTGGCTCCCTTGGCCAAGCACTTCGACACGACCATCCTTGCGCAGAAACGCCAGGACCTCTTCAAGTACCGCGCCGGTCAGCGCCAGGCGCTCCACCAGCCGCGACATGTCCAGCACGCCGGCATCAAACAAATGCTTGCACACCAACTCACCGAGAAAACTGTCGGTCAGACCCGTCTCGCGGATTGTGCATGGCTGAGGAGCCAATCGTTGCACCGCGCCCCGATCGCAGGAGTAGGCATCACTTTCGACGATGACGTGCATGACTAAGCTCCCAATCCGCCGGCAACCAGTTGCCAGTAGACGCTGATTAAAGTGCCGATCAGGATTGCAATCGAATAAGGGAAAGGCTTGCCGGCTACTTCATCGGAAGTCGGCGCCAGATAAGCCTGCGCCCTCACAATCAGCCAATAACGCCCCAGGGTTTGAAGTAATTGACCGCGGAACAGCACGATCAGGAAACCGCATACGCCGCCGGCAATCAGGCTAAACATGGCAGCCCACAATGCGTAATGAATCGGTAAAAAACTGCCGACCATGGCCATTAACTTAACGTCACCGGCGGCCATGCCACCCACGGCGTACATCGGCAGAAACATCCCAAAACAGATCAGCATACCCAACAGGCTGTCACCCAATCCGCTGACACCGCCTGAATAGACTTGACCAGCCATTCCCAGGGCAAGGCCCAACAGGACCAGCATGTTGGGAATACGGTGGCGAAGCAGATCGCTCACCACCGCGACGCCCAGTAGTCCTAGCAGTAAAACAGTCGAAACCAGCAATTCCATGGACATGGTGCGCCTCCCGAGTGCGACTTATTGTTATGGGCAAGCGGCCCCACCGTTGACCGCGGTGCACAGCGCCGTGATCTTGGTATTTACCTGGCCCCCAAGCGTTACGAACGCTGCGGCGACAGCCACCGTAATCAACCCACCCGCCACCGCGTATTCCACAATGGTCAGGCCTTCTTCGTCTTTGGCGAACTTCAGTACCGAAGCCTTGATTGTTTGCAGAGTCATTTTGATCACTCCAGCGGCCATGCCGCTCATAACGTAAGTTGGCAGGGACAACGCGAAATCCATTAAGAAAGTTGCCCGGCGCCCTATCAGAAATAGAGGCAGCCGGTTATTCCATGGACATCGACGCGTCCCCCGGCGGGAATTAGCAGGCGACGCCACCTTTAACCGCAGTGCACAGCGCCGTGATCTTGGTATTTACCTGGCCACCAAGCGTCACGAACGCTGTGGCAACAGCCACCGTAATCAAACCACCCGCCACCGCGTATTCCACAATGGTCAGACCGTCTTCGTCTTTGGCGAACTTCACTACCGAAGCCTTGATTGTTTGCATGTTCATTTTGCCCACCTCACTCGAAAGTTGTTTTTCCGGAAGCAGTACGTTTTGCGCTGCCTGATGCAACCTTAGTCAGGGTGAAGGCATAGCCGTTAGGAGGATTTTGCACATCGCTAGGACTTTTTTGCGGAGCGGCCAAATAGGGGTCATTGGCCTTGCAGAAGTAACGGGAGGGGGTAAATAAGGCATGACAGGGCAAATGCGATTGTCACTAATTCACAAGCGATAAGCGGTTAGACCCGGGCTCATCGAAAACACATAAGCAAACAGTCGCCTGGGCTGCTTTCCAGGCAACCCATAGAACGAATAGAACTAAAACCCGACTTTCATATCGAGATTAAATCTGCAAGGTGATGGCACATTGACGATACTGCTTAGCGTAAAGAGTCGCTAAGAATCCAAGAGTAGAGACATGACGTCCAACTTGACCAAAAGGCCAACGCTCCTATGGTTCGATCTGACTCATGATCGATCCACGAAAGAACTCATCGCGCAGTTCGAGGGTACCTGCGACGGCAAACTGGCGAAAAACTCCGTGCTGCCCATCGGGGAACACGCAGACATGATCTGCATCCATTTCGATCGCCCCGACACACCAGGCCTGAGACTGTTGCTGGAGATCAAACGCAGCGCACCGGCCATCCCAATCACCATGTTCACCGTGCAGCACTCAGAAGAACTGGCCGTCTGGGCCATGCGTTCCAGCGTCTGGGAATACATAGTGCTCCCCCTCTCGGTCACCGAGAGGAATCGCTACCTGACTGCTGTAGTTCAGCTCTGCGAGCTGCGCCGGAATGTTGTTGACCACCGCAAGACACGGCTCATCGACCACTCCCCGACCCTGCCAGACAGCATCCGGCTGACCTCCGGGCACCAAAAACATCAGGCCCTGAGCAACATCATGCTGTACATCGAGCAGCACTTTCGGGACAGCATTGATCAGAGAGATTTGGCGCAGCGCTGCGGCATGACGACCTTTCGCTTCAGCCGCCTGTTCAAGGAAGCCAATGGACTTGGCTTCACGGATTACATCTTGAACAAGCGCATGAACTTCGCCAAAGAACTACTCGACAACAGCCAGATGCCTATTACCAGCATCGGCTATGAGGCCGGCTTCAAGGATCCTTCCTACTTCGCTCGTGCTTTCAAGCAGTTCGCAAACTGCACGCCCAGCGAATACCGCTTGGCACGCCAACTCAGAGCGACTGCCGCTGCGCAAATGGTGCACGATGAAAAAACCACTGAAGCGCTCGAAAGCCTGGTTCAAAGCCTCAGCGGTTGATGCGGTTTTATACGCGCACACAAAAACGCCGCTCATTGAGCGGCGTTTTTGTTAAATATGGAGCGGGAAACGAGACTCGAACTCGCGACCCCGACCTTGGCAAGGTCGTGCTCTACCAACTGAGCTATTCCCGCAAATGGCGTCCCCTAGGGGACTCGAACCCCTGTTACCGCCGTGAAAGGGCGGTGTCCTAGGCCACTAGACGAAGGGGACACGCTAACTGAAACACATGGTGTGTATTTCAGTGCCCAAATCCGCATCCGAAGATGCTGGTTCTGGTTTCACTCAGCCCTGCCCGAAAGCAACGCTGTTTAAAATTGGAGCGGGAAACGAGACTCGAACTCGCGACCCCGACCTTGGCAAGGTCGTGCTCTACCAACTGAGCTATTCCCGCATATGGCGTCCCCTAGGGGACTCGAACCCCTGTTACCGCCGTGAAAGGGCGGTGTCCTAGGCCACTAGACGAAGGGGACACACGTACAACATTCACTTCCTACCGCGTTTCGCTGTGTGCTTTACGCTGTAAGTGGCGCGCATTCTATGGATGGATTGAGGGGTCGTCAACCCCCAGATATAAATTTATTTAAATCAATGACTTCGCCCTGCTTTTAGACACTAATCGGGCTTTTCCGTCGACCGGGGTTTGACGCCTATATTCTGACACCCGCCAAGACGTTATAGTCCACCCACGCCCAAGATGATGGCAATGTGCACCTCGCACGCTATTACTTATATAAGCAGGAACGCGGCCGATACAGGCAGTGCAGTAGCCGATTCAACTTGCCGAGCGGCGCTATGCGTCCCAATGCCAAGCCACTACACTCGCACGCGAACCCCATAAAGAGGTCTTACCGGTGACACCACTCATGATCACCCTGCTAGTCGTAGCCGGGATCGCACTATTGATCGCCATTGGCTACATGAACCATGTGGTGGAAAACAATAAGCTGGAAAAGGCCCGCGCCAAAGTTGAGCTCAACGATCGACTGCGTCGTTGCGGCGAAATCACCGAGACCTTCCCCGGCCAGTTGATGACACCGGCACTCAAGCTGCTGTTGACCCGCCTGGAATTGAACGTCTGCCAACGCCTGCTTCATCTGGAAAAAACCAGCGCCAACCTCAAGGCACGGATTGGCGAACTGAGCGCCTTGGTCGGCCAGGGCGAATCGATCCCGGTCAACAACCCGCCGGCACCGATCCAGACCGAAGCCAAAGCCAAGGACGTACGCTTCCTGCTCGAAGCCCTGCACGGCCAAATCACCCGCGCCGCACAGGACGGCTTCCTGCCAACCAACGAAGCCAAACGCTGGATCCGCGAAGTTCGCCACATCCTGGTCCTGCTGCACATCGAGTTCTTCAACAACCTCGGCCAGCACGCCCTGCAACAGAACCAGCCCGGCCAGGCCCGCCTGGCGTTCGAACGGGGCGTGCAGTACCTGCGCAAACAGCAGGAACCTCAGGTTTACGCCGAACAGCTGGAATACCTGGAAAAGCTCCTGGCTCGCGCCAACGCACAAGTCATGGACAACATCGCTCCGGCAGAAGGCGAAGTGAACCAGTTGACCGAAGGCCTCAAAGACGTCGAGGCCGATGCGGACTGGAAGAAAAAAGTGATCTACGACTGATCACAAAAAGCAGAAAAGCCACCTGAACAGGTGGCTTTTTTTTTGCGTTGAGTTTGGCGTGTACATCCAGGAAAGACAGGCCGGCTGACACCTGCGAGTAATTGGTCGGCTGTCAGGCCGCCATCGCGAGCAAGCTCGCTCCCACAAGGGGGATCGGCGTACACCTTTCGCTTCTCACCACTCAACAGGCCGAGCGTTAGCTCGCCTGCAGCTCTTGACCTTGATCTACCCGCCCCTTCGGAAGGCTGAGTGGAGGTGTTCATCTGGGGGCAGGCGCGAAGCGCCGTGCGGCGAAGCCGCACACATCGAGAGGAGGTCGAAGCGAAGCCGACCGGAGGCGATGCCCCCAGATGAATGCCGGAACGAAGGAACGCCGAGCCTAAGCGAGGGGCCGGACGCTTGGGGCGAGCGTTTTTTTGCTTACTTTTTTTAGGCGCTTGTAAAAAAAGTGAGTCGCCGTAGGGGCGAAACCCTAAGTGGCCGTTACCGCAGAAACGGATATGTACACCATCAAAAATCCCGGTCGGCTCTAAGGCCGCCTTCGCGAGCAAGCCCGGCTCCCACAGTTGATCGGTGTACGCCTCAGAGCCGAAAGTGCCCCACCATCCCCTTCAACTCAACCCCCAACTGCGCCAACTCAATACTGGAAGCCGCATTCCCCTGCATCGCCAACGAAGACTGATCCGCACTGGCCCGAATACTCGTGACACTGCGATTAATCTCCTCAGCCACTGAACTCTGCTCCTCGGCAGCTGCTGCGATCTGCTGGTTCATCTGCTGAATCAAAGACACTGCGGCTGCAATACTCCCCAGCGCACTCTCAGTCTGCAACGCATCACTCACCGCCAGCTTCACCAGCTCGCCACTGTTCTGAATCTGCTGAACAGAAGACTGAGCCGCCGAACGCAAGGCGCTCACCAGTCGTTCAATCTCCTCGGTCGATTGCTGAGTGCGCTTGGCCAAGGCTCGCACTTCATCGGCTACCACCGCAAAGCCCCTGCCCTGCTCTCCGGCTCGAGCCGCCTCGATCGCGGCGTTGAGGGCCAATAGATTGGTCTGCTCGGCCACACTCTTGATGACGCTCAGCACTGTGCCGATGTTCTGGATCTCGGCACTCAAGCTTTCGATGCTTGAACTGGCCGAGGTGGCTGAATCCGCCAACTGTTCGATCCGCGCCATACTCTGGCGCACCACCTGCTGACCACTTTCAACCTTGCCGTCCGCCGTCTGTGCTGCCTGAGCGGCCTCCTCCGCATTACGTGCAACGTCGTGCACCGTGGCGGTCATCTGATTCATCGCGGTAGCGACCTGTTCGGTTTCTTCCTTCTGGCTGCTGACTTCAAGATTGGTCTGCTCGGTCACCGCTGACAGCGACTGCGCGGAACTGGCCAACTGTTCGATACCCGCCTGCAAACCGCTGACAATACTGCTAAGCCCTGCCCCCATCTGCTGCATGGCCTGCATCAACTGCCCGATCTCATCACGACGGGTCACTTCAATCGTCGCACTCAAATCGCCAGAAGCAATCTGTTGAGCAACACGGATCACACTGCGCAGCGGTGCCACGATCAACCGGGTAATCACCCAGGCCGCAATCAGCCCGACCAGCAGCGCCAGCGCCGAGGAACCAATGATCAGCAGCGAATTCTTTTTCAGCTCCGCCTGCATCGATTGGTCTTCGGCGACATAAGCCTGATCCACCCGCTCCACCACCTGAGAAGCGCGCTGATGGAGTTGCTCATAGACGGTTTTTTCCTGCGCCAGCAAGCCGGTGTACTCGGCGAGTTTTTCGCTGAATCCGCCAATGTGCCCGACCACTTCATTGAGGACCGTCTGGTACCCCTCATCCTTGACCGTGGTTTTCAGCTGCTCGGCCTGGGTCAGTGCCTGGTCGGCCTGCTCGATCTTGCCCTGCCCTGCGCTGTCGTCGCCCTTGCGGCTCTGGTCAAGACGCACACGGGCTTCGTTCATGGCTTGCAACATCAACCGCGACACCTGGCTGACCTGATTGGCTTGTTCGATGAACTGCCCACCGTCCTTGCCTTCGGATTCCTTCAAGGCATAGGCGCCGTCATCGGCCAGCCCGGCCTGCAACACGTCGAGGTTGTTGGCCACGCTGGACACCGACCAACTGGCCATCTCCAGTGCCAGGTCCTTGGCCTGGCTGAGCGAAACGAACTCGTCGAAGGCCTTGCGATAAGCCCCCAGGGACTGCTCGACGTCATTCATCACCGGCACGTTGGCCGCAGACGCCGCTTTCAGTTGGGTTGCCAGGGCGATCAGGCCGTCAACGCCCTCGCGCAGCGCATCAGCGGTTTTCGGGTTGCCGTGCAAGGCGTATTCCTGCTCGAGCAGTCTCACCTTGAGCAAACCGCTGTTGAGCGACGACATCTGCTTGAGTCCGTCGAAGCGCTGGCTGATGGTTTGCAGGGACCATACGCCGATGGCCGCCACCAAGGCGGTCAACAGCAGCACCAGTACAAACCCGACACCCAGTTTTTTCGCCATACCGAGGTTGGCAAAACGTCCTTGCACGGCCGAAATCATTGCACTTAGTCCCCTGACATAGTCTGTTGACGCAGATTCGCAACGGGCCTGTATCAACACAAGTCTCTGGCGTCGGAATAATGGCAAAAAGCTACGCTTGCGTCGTTTTCAGAACGCTTGAGGTCGATCCGGAGCGGTGGCCTGAAAAAACGCCCGGGCTCGCGGATCACAGGCATAGGCCACATTGATACGCTGCCAGTCACTGGCCTGCGCGGTGGGACTGAATGCCGTCGCAGAAGACAACAGGACACCGAAACGCTGGGCTTGTTTGCGCACCAGAGCGTAGTCGGACATCCGCGATCGCGCCCAGATGAACAAGCCACCGACGGGCTTGCCGAACACCTCCCACTCGGCGTCTTCAAGCACTTGCAACGCCGCCTCCCTGTCATTGCTCAAACGCTGGCGCTGGCGCTGGACCAGTTTACGGTAGGCACCGCTGGCTAAAAGGCTTGCCAGCACCGACTCGCAAAACCGTGAAGCACCCATGCTGCTGATCATCTTGACCTCGGCCAGCCGCGAAATGACCTCAGCGCCGGCCACGACAAAACCGACCCGCAACGAACTGCTGAGGGTTTTGGAGTAGCTGCCCACGTAGATCACGTTGTCATCGGTACCCAACGCAGCGAGGCGCGTACCGGGGCCGCTGTGAAAATCCGCATAGACATCGTCTTCGATTACCAGAAGGCCATAGGTTTTGGCCAGTTGCACAACCCGCTGCGCCACCGCCGGCGCCAGGCTGCTGCCAGTGGGATTGTGATAGAAGCTATTGATAAAGATCCCGCAAGGCCTGTACTTAACCAGCAGTGCCTCAAGCGCTTCAATGTCCGGCCCGCGCGGGGTTCGAGGCACCTCGAACATGCTGACCCCGTGCAACCTGAGCAAATCGAACAGCAAGGAATAACCGGGATTCTCCACTACCACGCAATCACCCGGCTTGAACAAGGTCCTCACGATCAGGTCCAGCCCCTGACTGGCCCCGGCCGTTGTCAGGATCCGGCTTTCCTCCACCACGATATCCAGATGTTTCAGGCGTTTGTGGATCTGCTGGCGCAAGGCTGGCAGACCCAGCGGCGTGCTGTAGTTGAACAGGCCGGTCATGTCGGTGCGACTGACCTGACGGATCGCGTAGCTCAGGTCGTCAGTTTCGCGCCAGCTCTCGGGCAGTCCGCCACATCCCAGTTTGAGTTCGCCCGAGATGCCGCCCTGCTTCACCTCTACCCCCTCGAACCAGGGGCCATCCTGTTGCCCCTGAGCGGCCAGCGCTGGCATGGCGACAATGAAACCGGCGCCCTGGCGCGACGCCAGCACCCCTTGAGCCACCAGACGCTCACAGGCCTCAGCGACGCTGGCCTGACTGAGCAAATTGATCCGGGCGATTTGCCGCACGGAAGGCAAACGCGTTCCCGGCGGCACCTCGCCACGGCGAAGCCAGCAGGCTAGCGCGTCGACGATTTGCTGTACGACCGGCACCAATGCCTGTCGATCGATTCTCAACTCCATGAGCAAGCAAACTCCTGTCCGTTTTGCGGGAAACAGTTAATCACAGGAGCGGTCGATCTGATGTGCGACAACGCCACCAAAACCCTCAGTTCTAACCATTTGAAACACATTGTCCGGCGCCTTTAAGGAACCGAAAAAAAACCCGCACGAATGCGGGTTTTTTCCTACGTTTAACTGCCTGGTTTCAAAACGCCGTAACTCCACCGTCCACCGCAAGCGAATGCCCCGTGGTGAACGCTGCGCCATCGCTGCACAGGTACAGCACCGCACTGGCGATTTCCTCGACCTTGCCGATGCGTCCGACCGGGTGCATGGCATTGGCGAACTCGCCTTTCTTCGGGTCGGCTTCATAGGCACGGCGGAACATGTCGGTGTCGATCACTGCCGGACACACCGCGTTCACCCGAATCTTTTTCTTGGCGTATTCGATGGCCGCCGATTTGGTCAGGCCGATCACCGCATGTTTCGACGCCGCATAAATACTCATCTTCGGCGCAGCCCCGAGGCCGGCTACCGATGCGGTGTTGACGATTGCACCGCCGCCCTGAGCCAGCAGTAATGGCAACTGGTACTTCATGCACAACCAGACGCCTTTGACATTGACGCCCATGATCGCGTCGAACTCATCGACCGTACCTTCGGCCAGTTTGCCTTTCTCAATCTCGATGCCGGCGTTGTTGAAGGCATAATCGAGACGGCCGTAGGTATTGACCACCTCGTCCATCAGATTTTTTACATCGCTTTCCAGCGTGACGTTGCAGCGCACGAAGGTGGCTTCACCGCCAGCGGTACGAATCAGCGCCACCGTGTCTTCACCACCCGCCGCGTCCAGGTCGGCCACGACCACTTTCAAGCCTTCAGCGGCGAACGCCTGGGCGGTCGCGCGGCCAATTCCATTGGCGGCGCCCGTTACAACGGCGACCTGGCCAGAAAACGTCATGCTCATTGTTATGTCCTCGAAGAGAAGATGCGGGGGATCGCGTGTTCTCAATCTAGCCACAAGGGCCTGCGGCGCGGCAGCACTATCAGAAGGCCGGTTGGGCGCCCATGAGTGACAGTGATAAAACCACCGGCTCGACTATCACTGCACTGGATCGATATGCATTCGCCGAATCAGCCAAACTTGCGGCATCGTTCATGAAGGTCTATCAACAAGTCTTCATTCATCTTGAGTGCCTGTCATGACTACCCAGACCAATCGCCAGTTCCTGCTCGCCAAACGTCCGGTGGGCGCGGCGACCCGCGAGACCTTCACCTATCAAGAAGTACCGGTCGGCGAACCGGCTACGGGTCAGATCCTGGTCAAAAACGAATACCTGTCCCTGGACCCGGCCATGCGTGGCTGGATGAACGAGGGCAAGTCCTACATCCCGCCGGTCGGTATCGGCGAAGTGATGCGCGCATTGGGCGTAGGCAAAGTCGTTGCATCAAGTAATCCGGGCTTCGCGGTCGGGGACTACGTCAATGGTGCCTTGGGTGTGCAGGATTACTTCCTCGGCGAGCCACGAGGTTTCTACAAGGTCGATCCAAAACTGGCGCCGCTGCCGCGCTATCTGTCGGCGCTGGGCATGACCGGGATGACCGCCTATTTCGCCCTGCTCGATGTCGGCGCACCAAAGGCTGGCGACACCGTGGTGCTGTCGGGCGCGGCCGGTGCGGTGGGCAGCATTGCCGGGCAGATTGCCAAGATCAAAGGTTGCCGGGTCGTCGGCATTGCCGGGGGCGCAGACAAGTGCCAGTTCCTGATCGACGAACTGGGTTTTGACGGTGCCATCGATTACAAAAACGAAGACGTCCAGGCCGGCCTCAAGCGCGAATGCCCGAAAGGTGTCGATGTGTATTTCGATAACGTCGGCGGCGATATCCTCGACGCGGTGTTGAGTCGCCTGGCCATGAAGGCGCGGGTGGTGATCTGTGGCGCCATCAGCCAGTACAACAACAAGGAAGCGGTCAAAGGCCCGGCCAACTACCTGTCGCTGCTGGTCAACCGCGCGCGGATGGAAGGTTTTGTGGTGATGGACTATGCCGCACAGTTCGCCGCCGCCGGACAGGAAATGGCCGGCTGGATGGCCAAGGGGCAACTCAAGAGCAAGGAGGATATCGTTGAAGGACTGGAGACGTTCCCGGAGACGCTGATGAAGTTGTTCAGCGGCGAGAATTTCGGGAAGTTGGTGCTGAAGGTTTAACCCGATATTTGAAATGACCACAGTACTAATGTGGGAGCGAGTCTGCTCGCGATAGCGGTGGATCAGCCAACATTGATGTCGACTGACACTCCCTCATCGCGAGCAGGCTCGCTCCCACATTTGGATCTTCAGTGTTTGCTTAGGCGAGTTCGGCGACTACAGCTGCCAACGCCTTGGCCGGATCCGCGGCCTGGCTGATCGGACGGCCGATCACCAGATAATCGGAACCGGCATCCAGCGCCTGACGCGGGGTCAGAATGCGGCGCTGATCGTCCTGGGCGCTGCCCGCTGGACGAATCCCCGGAGTGACCAGTTGCAGCGACGGGTGCGCCGATTTCAGCGCGTGGGCTTCCAGGGCCGAGCACACCAGACCGTCCATCCCGGCTTTTTCCGCCAACGCGGCCAGGCGCAACACTTGCTCCTGCGGCTCGATATCCAGACCGATACCCGCCAGGTCTTCACGTTCCATGCTGGTCAGCACGGTCACGCCGATCAGCAGTGGTTTCGGACCGGTGCGCTGGTCAAGCACTTCGCGGCACGCGGCCATCATGCGCAAACCACCGGAGCAGTGCACATTGACCATCCACACGCCCATCTCCGCAGCCGCCTTGACGGCCATGGCGGTGGTGTTCGGAATGTCATGGAACTTGAGGTCCAGGAACACTTCGAAACCCTTGTCACGCAGGGTTCCAACGATTTCCGAAGCGCAGCTGGTGAACAGTTCTTTACCGACTTTGACCCGGCACAGCTTCGGGTCCAACTGATCGGCCAGCTTCAGTGCGGCGTCACGGGTGGGGAAATCCAGGGCGACGATGATAGGAGTCTGGCAGGCGGACATGAGTGGGCTCTCAGGCAGGTCGAAATCGGCGCGCATTGTAGCGGAACCAGCGCCTCTGCGGGACCCGATGATCGGTAATTCGTCGAGACGGCTCAAGCAAGACTAGCCCTTGCACCCATTGTGTCGAGTCAGATACACACATGACACGCCTGCAACACCCTTCAACGTTACCTTCGGCAGCCGCAACACGTCCTACAGCACTTCCTGCCTCCGGGCCGGACGCCTATGCTGAAACCACAACCTCGCAGCCCATCTTTGTGGTTGGCAGCCTACCTGGCAGATGAACGCACGCATGCACAACCTCCACGCCCCTGTGAACGACGATCAAAAAGCGCCCGGCGACGACAAACGCTGGAGCATTCGCGCCCTGATCGTCGACGATGACGTCCCGATCCGCGAACTGATGATCGACTATCTGGCCCGGTTCAACATTCACGCCAGCGGCGTCACCGATGGCGCCGCGATGCGCCTGGCGCTGCAAGCGGAGCATTTCGACGTGGTGGTGCTCGACCTGATGCTGCCCGGCGAAGACGGTTTGTCACTGTGCCGCTGGCTGCGCGCCGAATCGGACATCCCGATCCTGATGCTCACTGCCCGCTGCGAACCGACCGACCGGATCATCGGCCTGGAATTGGGCGCCGACAACTACATGGCCAAGCCGTTCGAGCCGCGAGAATTGGTGGCGCGGATCCAGACGATCCTGCGCCGGGTACGCGACGATCGCACCGAACAACGGGCCAACATCCGCTTCGACAACTGGCGCCTGAACAGCGTGCTGCGCCAATTGATCGCCGCTGATGGCCTGGTGGTGCCGCTGTCCAACGCCGAGTTCCGTTTGCTCTGGGTGTTCATCGAACGTCCGCGCCGGGTACTCAGCCGCGAACAACTGCTGGATGCCGCTCGTGGTCGCTCGATCGAAGCCTTTGATCGCAGCATCGACTTGCTGGTCTCGCGCCTGCGCCAAAAACTCGGTGATGACCCCAAAGCCCCGCAACTGATCAAAACCGTTCGCGGTGAGGGTTATCTGTTCGACGCCAGAGACATCGGCTGATGCGTGCGCGCTTCGATACGCTCTTCGGCCGCCTGTTTGGCATGCTGCTGGTGGCGATCATCCTGGCGCATTTGTTGGCGTTTTTCTGGTTTCACTATTACGGCCCACCGCCGCCCCCGCCGCCGCCGGGGTTTTCCGAAAAATTCGACGGACAGCGCCCGCCGATGGACCCGCGCTTCGCAAGTCGGCCACCGCGGCCGTGGTTCGGCGGCCCCCTGGTGCCGCTGACCTTTCAGCTGGTCTCGCTGATCATCGCCGCCTGGTACGGTGCCAAACTGCTGAGCCGGCCGATCCAGCGCCTGAGCGATGCTGCCGAGCGACTGAGCGAAAACCTCGACAGCCCGCCTCTGGATGAGTCCGGCCCACGGGAAGCACGGCAAGCGGCACACACCTTCAACAAGATGCAGCAACGCATTCGTGAACAAGTGCAGCAACGCTCGCGGATGCTTGGCGCCGTCTCCCACGACCTGCGCACGCCGCTGTCGCGGCTCAAGCTGCGGCTGGAGCAGATCGACGACAACAAATTGCAAGGCCAGATGCGTCAGGATCTGGACGACATGATTGGCATGCTCGACGCCACGCTCACCTACCTCCACGAGCAGCGCACCAGTGAGGCCCTGCAATGGATGGACGTGCAGGCGCTGGTCGAATCCCTGAGTGAAAACGCCCAGGACCAGGGAGCCGATGTTCTGACCAGCGGCCACTGCGCACCGTTGCAAGTGCAGCCGATGGCCTTGCGCTCGTGCATCAACAACCTGCTGGACAATGCCCTGCGTTATGCCGGGCAGGCACTGATTACGCTCGACGACACGCGCGAAACCCTGGTGATCCGGGTCATCGACCATGGGCCGGGGATTGCGGCGGATAAACGTGAAGCCGTGTTCGAGCCATTCTTTCGCCTGGAAGGATCGCGCAACCGCAACTCCGGTGGCGTCGGGCTGGGCATGACCATCGCCCGCGAGGCGGCCGAACGCCTGGGTGGACAGTTGAGCCTAGAAGAAACACCCGGCGGCGGATTGACCGCCGTTATCCGACTACCTCGATCCATGTAGCAGATCCGTGTGTTCTGTGTACCGCTCGGTACAAACTTCACATACCCACGACAACTTGCCCCTTGAGGCTGCATAAACCGGTGCACCCACCGGTTATCCATTCCAAGGAGTGAGCGCAATGATCGGTAGCGTCAGCAGTTATACGAGCTATACCAGCACCAGCAGCACCGCAACCAGCTCCGCCCGTAGTCAACAATTTCAGAAAGATCTACTCGCCAAACTCGACAGCAACAGCGATGGCGCGGTGGATCAGGATGAACTCAAGAGCGCCCTGTCGCAGAAAACCGACGACGGTCTGCTGGTCAGCCTGAGCAAGAACTTCGCTGACCTGGACAGCGACGAAAGCGGCAGCCTGAGCAGTGAAGAAATGGCCGCGATGGCCCCTCCGCCGCCGCCACCTCAACAAATGTCCAGCGAAGAACTGTTTAGCCAGCTCGATGCGGACAGCGACGGCAGTGTCAGCGTCACCGAGCTGACCAACGCGTTGCAGACCAGCAGCACCTCATCGACCAGCACCGACACCAGCGCCGCGTTGCTCAAAGTGCTGGATAGCGACAGCAGTGGCGGCGTCAGCAGCGACGAGTTGAACGCTGCGTTGCAAGCCGGCCGCGAGCGAAACACCGACAGTTCCACCGATCAGTCGAACGTGACCGAAGCCCTGAATAAAATGATCGCCAACCTGAGCAAGCAGTACTCGCTCGACAACGTGGCGACCGTAGGCAAGTACCTGAACGAGGCCACTTAAATCAAAAGCTTCGCGGGCAAGCCTTGCTCCTACAGGTTGATCGAAGCGGAACGCGGAGCGTCCCATGCGGCATTCCCACGCAGAGCGAGGGAACGATCAATCTCAGGGCCGGCGATCCTCAACCCGGGCCTGACTCTTGCTCCAGTCGTTCAGCAGGCTGTAGGCCACCGCCAACAACGTCGGGCCGATGAACAAGCCGATAAACCCGAAGGCAATCAGCCCGCCAAACACCCCGAGCAGGACAATCACCAACGGCAAATTCCCGCCCCGGCTGATCAGGTACGGTTTGAGCACGTTGTCGACGCCACTGATGATGAACATCCCCCAAATCCCGAGAAACACCGCCATCCCATACTCACCCTTCCAGGCCAGCCAGGCCGTGGCCGGAATCCACACCAGCGGCGGTCCCATCGGAATCAGGCTCAACAAAAACGTGACGATCCCCAGCACCAGCGCCCCGGGTACCCCGGCAATCAAAAACCCGATCAACGCCAGAACCGCCTGGGCCGCTGCCGTCCCGATCACGCCGTTCACCACCCGCTGCACCGTGCCCGCCACCAACTCAATGTAATACCCGGCACGCTCACCGATCAGACGTTCCAGCAACCCGTGAACAAACGCCGCCAGACGCGGCCCGTCACGGTAGAAAAAGAACACGAAGACGATACTCAACGTCAGCTCAAGTATCCCGCCGCCAATCTGCGCACTGCGCGCCAGCAACCAATTGCCGACCTGACCCAGATAAGGTTTGACCGCCAGCATCATTGCCGCGCCCTGCTGATCGATGCTGTTCCAGACCCCCACCAGCCGCTCGCCCACCAAGGGAATACTGCCCAGCCAGGCCGGCGCTTCCGGCAGCCCGTCGACCTGCACATCCTTGATGAACGCCGTGGCATCGCGCACATGGTCTGCGAGGTTGAACCCCAGCCAGACCAACGGCAACGCCACCAGCAACATCCAGCCCAGCGTCAGTACTGCGGCCGCCAGAGATTCGCGACCTTTGAGCAAACGCGTCAGCAAACGCATCAGCGGCCAACTGGCAAATGCCAGCACCGCGCCCCAGAACAGCGCCGACCAGAACGGCGCCATCACCCAGAAGCTCGCGCCAAACAGCACCAGAAGCAGGATCTGCACCAACAGCCGATCGTTATTGATCATCTAAATCTCGAAAAAATCAGTCCGCAAAAGAGTAGGCGAACGCAGCGTGTACGTTCGCCGGATAAAGCTTACCGCAACAGTTCGATGTGCAAGCCAGCGCCGTCGATGCTGCCGGCTTCCATCCTGGCGGTACGCACCCCCTGCCCGATCAGTGCCTGACGCCAGGCTTCGGCCTTCGGCCCGGAAACACTGACCCGCAACGTGGTGTCCAGATTCAGCCCACGAGAGATCAGGCGCAGCCAGGACTCGTCAGGATCGCCGGTCAGTTTGGGGAAATCGAGTTCACCGGTGCTTTTGAGCTCTCGAAGCAAGGTTGCAGAAGTCGGCAGCAAATCACCCAGCGGCGCGGCGGCGTCAAACTGTTCGACGTGCAGATAAGCTTTGCGATTGCCGCGCGTGATGCTGTAAAGCGCCACCAGCGTGTTGTCCTGAGGGGCCGCCAGACGCAACAGCAAAAACGCTTGCTGATCATCTGCGCCATACAGCTTGGCATTGCCGAAGACATCATTGGCCCACAGGCTGCTTTCGCCGCAATCACGGGCCTGGCACCAGAACAGCAACTGGGCCTCCTGCTTCTGCAAGGCTTCACGAGCAGCGGTGAAGGCCTCGGTGGAGGAATGCTCCGGTGGCAACTCGTAGGTTACCGACGTGGTTTGCCCTCGGGCAGCGACCTGGCCGTCGAAGCGCAACTGGCCGCTGATTTTGCGGATCGAACCCAATGGATAGATCCGCTCAAGTTCGGCGACCGGACGATAGTCAACGATCTGCGCATCGGCCATACGCGGCACGATCGGCAAGTCATGGCTGCCCGGGACATCGGCGGCAAATAACAGCGGACTGAAACAACACAGCGCCAGCAGACTGAATGAACGCATGGATAGACTCATCGGATCAGCATGGCCTGGGCACCCTTGATGATACTGGCGTCATCGATGCGCTCAGGCACCAGCAAACCGCGCTGTACCGCCGGACGCGCCTCCATGGTTGCCATCCAGCGCTGCAGGGCCGGCAAACCGTCCACCGCGACACCCGACCACTCATGGCCACGGACCCACGGATAAGTGGCGATGTCGGCAATGCTGTATTCACCGGCCAGAAACTCCACGGCTTGCAGACGCGTGTCGAGCACTTCATAGAGGCGGCGGGTTTCATGTTGATAGCGATCGATGGCGCCCTGGAGCTTCTCCGGGAAATAACGGAAAAACACGTTGGCCTGGCCTTGCATCGGGCCGATTCCACCCATCTGGAACATCAGCCATTGCAGGACCACCGAGCGCCCCTTGGGGTCTTTTGGCAGCAGTTTGCCGCTCAATTCAGCCAGGTAAATCAGGATCGCGCCGGATTCAAACACAGCGAAATCGCCGTTGGCGCGGTCGACAATCGCCGGGATCCGGCCATTGGGATTGATCTTGAGGAAGCCCTCGGACTTCTGTTCCTTTTTGTCGAAACTCAAGGCGTGCACCGTGTAGGGCAGGCCGAGTTCCTCGAGCACGATAGAGACCTTGTGGCCATTCGGGGTCGCAGCGGTGTAGAGATCTATCATGGTTGTCTCCCATTTCAACCCGCCCAGCCTCGACAGTTGCCCGGCGCAAGTCAAGGAACAGCGAAGAACCGATTGAAACAGTCTGCGACAAGGTCGGCACCGGGTTCGTCATTCAGGTGCAAATGATGACCGCCAGGCAGCTGTTCACGGCTAAAGGGTAGACGCTCCAGCAACTCGGGATGTTTGGCGAGCATGCCGTCGGCAGCCACCACCAGTTTTGCAGGACAACTGACTCGCTGGACGAAGGCCATCGCCTGTTCTGAGGTCAGACGCAGCGGCGACGGTAAGGTCAGGCGGTTATCGGTGCGCCAGGTATAACCGCCCGGCACTGGCATCAATCCACGCTGGGCCAGCAGTTCTGCGGCTTCGCGACTGACAGCGACCAAGCCTTTCATGCGCGCCTCGATGGCCCGGTCGAGGGTGTTGTAGACCGGTTTGCGCTTCTCCCGCAAATCCAGCTGCGCTTGCAGGGCCATGCCCATCCGTTCGGCAGCGTTTTCACCCTTGTCTGTAGGAGGAATGACTCCGTCGATCAAGGCCAGATGGGTCACGCGTTCCGGCAACGAACCGGCCAGTACCAGCGAAACGATCGCGCCCATGGAATGCCCCAGCAGCCCAAAGCGCTTCCAGCCCAATTGCTCGGCCACTTGCAGCACGTCATGGGCGTAGTCCCACAGCGCGTAACCGGCACCGGTAGGCCGATGCCCGGAATGACCGTGACCGGCCATGTCCAGCGCGATGATGCGCAAGCCTTTGAGCTTCGGCGCCAGCCGGGCGAAGCTGTTGGCGTTGTCCAGCCAGCCATGCAAGACGATCACCGGCAGGCCGTCTTCGGGGCCGAACAAGTGCGCTGCCAACTCGATGTGCGGCAGGCTCAGGCGAACTTCTTCAACGACATTGCTCATGCGCAATCCTGTTGGCGGCGACCGTCCCACCGGCTGAGCAGGTTCTTCAGCAGCGTGGCCGTGTCCTGGGGACGTTCGAGGGGAAACATGTGGCCGCCAGGCATGGTCAGGGACTCGCCCAGCGGCAAGCGCCCCACGAGGCTTGCGTGATGACGCATCACCACCCGGCTCTTGTGCCCGCGAACCACCGCCAGCGGCACTTTCAGTTGCCGTGTGCGGCCGGGACTGGTATGCGGCACACCACGGTAGATACTGATTTCCGTGGCCGGGTCGAAGCGCAGGCGCAGCCTGTCGCCCACCTTGTGCAAGCCGTGTTGCAGGTAAGCGTCGAAGCATTCCGGGTCGAAACCGCGAAACAGGGTTTTGCCCGCGAAATAGAGTCGGGCCGCGTCCAGATCGGTGAACTCTTCCCGGCGTCCCAACGTACGGCCGGCCGGGGTCAGGCGATCGATGAAACCGAAGCGTTTGGCGGCGCGGATCACCCATTGATCAGCGCGGGTCAGCACCGGTGAATCAAGCATCACCACGCCGCGATAGAGCTCGGGGCACCGCAACGCCGCGTGCAGGTGCAGCACGCCACCGAAGGAATGGCCGACACCCCACACCGGTTCCGGTTGCTGCTTGAGGTGATGAATCAGCTCATCGACCAGGTTGTACCAGTTGTCGTCCGCCGGAAAACGCGGGTCATGGGCGTGCTGCTGCAGATGCGTCACCTGATACTCGGGCGCCAGCGCCGCGAACAACTTGCCGTAGGTGCCTGAGGGAAAACCGTTGGCGTGGGCGAAAAATATCTGTTGCGACATACCGGTGATCCATCAACGAAAACAAGGGTTGATTGTCCGTAAGACGACGTCCTACAGCAATGACCGTAAGTGCCAGGAATGATGACAGTCCGGTCATGGGAATGGCGTGTCAGATGAATCCACCCCTCACCCCAGCCCTCTCCCCACGGGGGAGAGGGGGAAAGGGAGCAGATCGGGGGCTTTTCAAGACCGGAGTTCGACTCGGACTTTCAGGTCGATGTAGCACCAAGAACACCTCGGTCAGTCCCCTCGCCCCCTAGGGAGAGGGGGCGGATCTAATTGAAGAAACACACTCTCAACGCGCCGGCGGATTCTCACCCAATGGCACCACTGCCATGGTCAACCGCGACACACAACTGGCCTTGCCCTCATCGCTGGTCAAACGGATATCCCAGACATGCGTCGTGCGGCCAATGTGAATCGGCTTGGCCACCGCCGTGACCCGCCCGCTGCGCAAGCCGCGCAAATGGTTGGCGTTGATTTCCAGGCCCACGCAGTAAAACTTGCTGGCGTCGATGCACAGGTAACTGGCCATCGAGCCGACCGTTTCGGCCAGCACCACCGAGGCGCCGCCGTGCAGCAAGCCGTAAGGCTGGTGAGTGCGATGGTCGATGACCATGCTCGCGGTCAGGGACTCGTCGTCGAAGGCTTCGAAGCGAATATCCAACACTTCGCCGATGGTGTTTTTCTGGATTGCGTTCAACTGTTCAATGTTGGGATGGGTACGCCACAAGCTCATTGCTGACATCCTTTGTTGGTGTTAATCGTGACTCAATCCTGCCACAGCACCGCTTCGCTGCGCGCGCTCCATTCTTCGAAGCGGGCGCCATAAGCCGCTTCGATCACGTTGCGCTTGATCTTCAGGGTCGGCGTCAGGAAGCCGTTTTCCACCGCCCAGCTGTCCTTGACCACCACCAATCGATGCAAGCGTTCGTGTTTATCTAGGACGCCGTTGACCTCCTCCAACAGTTTTTCCAGGCTTGAATGCAGGCCCGCCCGCGCCGTTCCGCTGGCGTCCTGCTGACCGACCGCCGAGAGCACGCACAACCCCAGCGGCGCACTCAGGCCATCGCCCACCACGCACACTTGCTCGATGCGCGAATGCTCCGCCAGACGATTCTCGATCGGTGCCGGGGCGACGTATTTGCCTTTGCTGGTCTTGAAGATTTCCTTCAGTCGACCGGTCAGGCGCAGGTTGCCTTCGGCGTCCTCCTCGCCCTTGTCGCCAGTGCGCAGGAAACCGTCCTCAGTGATGGTTTCGGCGGTTTTCCAAGGCTCCTTGAAATACCCGAGCATGGTCGCGCCGCTACGCACCATGACCTCGCCCGACTCGGCGATCCGCACCTCGACCTCCGGGCAGGGCTTGCCGATCCAGCCGGGTTTGTTCTGGCCCGGCAGGCAAACGTGCGAATAGCCGCAACTCTCGGTCATGCCATAGACCTCCAGCACATCCAGCCCCAGTTTGCGGTACCACAGCAGCAAGGTCTGCGGCACTGGCGCGGCGCCGGACAAGGCGATGCGCAAGGCATCCAGCCCGAGCCCGGCCAGGACTTTGTGGCCGACCCGCTTGCCGATGATCGGCAGACCGAGCAGGAAGTCGAGGCGCTTTGCCGGGATTTTGCTGTACACGCCCATCTGGAATTTGGTCCAGATCCTCGGCACACCGAACAGCGCGGTCGGTCGTGCACGGCGCAAATCGGTCAGGAAGGTGTCGAGGCTTTCGGCAAAAAACACCGTTTGCCCGGTGTAGATCGACGCCAGCTCGACGAACATTCGCTCGGCGACATGGCACAGCGGCAAATAGGACAGCAGCCGATCCGACTCATTCAAGCCAAACAAGTGTGTGCCACGAGTGGTGGCAAACCCCAGATTGGCGAAACTGTGCATCACGCCTTTGGGCATGCCGGTGGTGCCGGAGGTGTAAATGATGGTCGCCAACTGGTCGGCGGACGGCTTGGGATCGTCCTGGATCGGTGAGCTCTTTTGCAGGTCGGCCCAGCTGTAGTCGAAAGTACCGGGCGGATGCAACGGCAGGCTGATCGTCGGCAGATCGGGGCTGACCCCGCGAGACATGCCGGGCCAGTCATCGAGTTTGCCGATGAACACCAGGACCGCTTCGGAGTGTTCAAGGACCTGGGCCACGGTCTCGGCGGTAAGGTTCGGGTAGAGCGGCACCGACACGTGGCCCGCCATCCAGATCGCCAGGTCGGCGATGATCCAGTGGGCGCAGTTTTTCGAGATCAGGGCGATGTGGCTGCCTTGGGGCAGTTCGCGTGCGCGCAGCCAATGCGCAGCGCAGCGCGCCTGATGACCGACGTCGGCCCAGCTCAGGGTCTCGACCTGTCCGCCGCCCGTGGGCTGGACCAGAAAGCGCTGGCGGGGATGACGGGCCTCGCGCTCGTAAAAGACGTCCAGCGGCAAACGAAAAGCAGCAGGCATGCGACTCGCTCCTTTATTTTTGGTCTGGAGCAAGCGTAGCCAACCAAGCAGTTGCTCGGTTGACTATTTCAAACATAAAAATCCGGCACAAAGTAGAACCTGTGGGAGCGGGCTTGCTCGCGAAGAGGGTGTGTCAGTCGATATCAATGTTGCCTGACACATCGCTTTCGCGAGCAAGCCCGCTCCCACATTTGATCGGTGTCGCTCTTAAGTTTCGGGCAAACCATTCCCCCTGTAAAAACAGGATTACGGGTGCTTGATGGCGTTGAGTTTCATCCCGCCGGCCAGCGGCAAATCACCTTCAAGTTCTGCAAGGCCGGCGGTTTTCACCGCTTCCGGGTCTTGCACATGGCCGTGCTGCAAGTAACCCAACAGGTTGCCCACCAGCGGGTTATGACTGACCAGCAACGCGTGATCCACAGACACCAACTGCTCCGCCACCGCTTGAGGGCGATTGTCGGGGGTCAGCCAGTCGACGGTGCGAATCTCCGGCGCGAAATTCAGCGCTGTACGCACAATTTCTGCGGTCTCCTGCGCTCGCAGGTAAGGACTGGCGTAGATCGCGGTCAGCGGCTTGCCGGCCAACTCGGCGGCAGTGCGCAGCACTTCTTCACGACCATGGGCGGTCAGTGCCCGTTCCGAATCAGGACGTTTGCCGTGTGGCTCGGCTTCCCCATGACGCAGTATCCAGAGTTTCATAGCTTGGGTTCCTCATCTCGGGCCGGGTGTGGTGCCGGCGCCACAGTGTGCGGCGCTTCACCTTCCGGTGTACGCGGCGTCGGCCAGTCGGCGAACGGCCACGGCTTCTGATCACTGTGGAAACTGCCGAATCGACCGATCTGCGCCAGGAACTGGCTCAGGCTGTCGCCGAAGTTCATCAGGCTGGCGCTCGGGGCGCCATATATCAAACGATAGATCAACTGCACCAGCACCACGGCGCCAAGGATGAACTGCGCCACTTGCCAGACCAGCACATAGACGATCATCCACAACACTCGCAGCAGGATGGATTCGTACTTGTCCTCTGTTTTCGGATCGTTCATGTCTCGCTCTCCCTGATGCTTAGTTGAAACCACTGGTGGAAATAAAATCGACGTCGGTTTTCGGCTCGGCACGCATCAATAGACCGATCACCTGCTCCAGCGTGCGCCCTTCGAACAGGATGGCATGCAGCCCGGCGACCAGCGGCATGTACACGCCCACTTCCTGCGCCTTGGTCTTGAGCACCTTGAGGGTGTTGACCCCTTCAGCGACTTCGCCCAGGCGCGTCACTGCATCTTCCAGGCTCAAGCCCTGACCGAGGGCGAACCCGACCTGGTAGTTACGGCTTTTCGGCGACGAGCAGGTGACGATCAAATCGCCGACGCCCGCCAAACCGAGGAAGGTCATCGGATTGGCGCCCTGATTCACCGCAAAGCGGGTCATTTCCGCCAGCGCCCGGGTGATCAGCATGCTTTTGGTGTTTTCGCCCATGCCCATCGCCACGGCCATGCCGGCAATGATTGCGTAGACGTTTTTCAACGCCCCGCCCAGCTCCACGCCATAGCGGTCGGCGCTGGCGTATACGCGAAAGGTCTTGCCGTGCAGCGCTTCCTGGACCCGCTGGCAGAGTTCTTCGTCTTCGCTGGCGACCACCGTGGCGGTCAGTGCATGCTCGGCGATTTCACGGGCCAGGTTCGGCCCGGACAGCACGCCGATGCGCGCTTGCGGGGCGATCTCTTCGAGGATTTCGCTCATCAGTTTGAAGGTGTGGGCTTCGATGCCTTTGGTCAGGCTAACCAACAATTTGCCGTTCAAACGTTCGGCGTGCGGCATCAATACCGAGCGCAGCGCGCTGGAAGGCAGTGCGACGAAGCACAAGTCGCAGGCTTGCAGAGTGGCCAGCAGGTCGGTGACCGCTTCCACGGCCGGCAGAATCTTGATGCCTTTGAGGTAACGCGGGTTCTCGCGATTGACCCGAATGGCCTCAGCCTGCTCGGGGTCACGCATCCACAGCCGGACCTGATGCCCGTTCTCGGCCAGCAGATTAGCCACGGCGGTACCAAAACTTCCGCCTCCCAGGACCGCAATTGGGCGCTGTTCAGTCATATGCAATCCGTTAATCCATACCAGTGGCGATGTCGGCATTATACGGAGCGGCCCAGTGGCGGCCAGCCCCCGCATCAATTACCGACACTTGTAGGAAGAAGACCAAGAAAACCGAGGAAAATGCCCACAACGTGACTGGAAAAGTCATTGCGCTCGGTTAACATGCGCGCCAATTGTTCGCTATCAAGGATGTGTTGTGTCGTTTGGCTCCCCATCACCTCGCTCGCCGCTGGTACTGGCGCTGATGTTCAGCTCGCCATTGCTTGCCGACGACTTGTTCCTCGACAGCGAGCCGCTGCCGCAAGTATTGACCGCGACGCGACTCAAGCAGTCGCCGGCCGCAGTACCGGGGAGCATGACAGTGATCGACAGCGAACTGATCACCGCCAGTGGCGCCCGGGACATCAGTGAGTTGCTGCGACTGGTGCCGGGAATGATGGTCGGCAACATCAACGGCAACCAGGCGGCGGTGAACTATCACGGCACCAATGCGACTGAAGCGCGACGCATGCAAGTGTTGATCGACGGCCGCTCGGTGTACCGCGCAGGCCTGGCCACCGTGGACTGGAGTGACATTCCGGTGGCCCTGGAAGACATCGAACGCATCGAAGTTTTCCGTGGCCCGAACACCGTCAGCTATGGCGCCAATGCGCTGATGGCGGTGGTCAACATCATCACGCGCAATCCGGCCGACAGCCACGGCACGCGAATGAAAGTCACCCGTGGGCAGCGCGGCATCGACGACTTTTACGCCAGCCAGGGCGTGGGCTGGGACGGCGGCGACCTGCGCCTGTCACTGTCCGGCCAGCAAGACGACGGCTTCGACTCGGACCGCAATGGCGCCGACTACCGCGACAGCCGCCGCTTGAACCGCTTCAACCTCGCCGTCAGCCAGACGCTCACTGAAAACCAGAGTATCGACTGGCAATTGAATGCCAAGGACGGGAGCAACCAGCGGCCGTATACCTACCGCCCGGTCTTCTCGGGGATTACCGCTGCCGGGAACAATTCCGACGTCGTCGCCAAGGACTACGCCGGCTCGCTGCGCTGGAACCTCGACATCAATCCCGATCACAGCCTTTACATCCAGGGCTCGGCGCAGCACTGGGATCGTCAGCAGACCTGGCGTGCCTGCGATGCCGAAGTTTCGTTCAGCCCGCAGTTGACCGAACTCTGGCAGCTCAACCCGAATTACACCGAACGCCTGGCACGCAACATGGAGCGCTACACCGGCCCCGGCGCGCCCGCAGGTGACCCGACCCAGCGCGCACTGGCCAATCAAGTGCTCGACCAATGGCGAAACGGCGCCCGGCAAACCCTCTGTGGCGATATTGACCAGAGCACCCGGGAATCGCGCTACGACCTTGAATTACAGGACACCCTCAGCCTGTCCGACAGTCTGCGGCTGGTCAGCGGCATGAACTATCGTTACGACCGGGCAGATTCCGAGACCTACTTCAATGGCACCCTCGACGACACCACCTGGCGGGCGTTCGGCCAGCTCGAGTGGCGCGCCACCGAGCATTGGTTGCTGCAGGGCGGTGCGATGTTCGAAGACACGCAATTGATCGGCAGTTCGCTCAACCCTCGAGTGGCAGTCAACTACCTGATCAACCCGCGCCATGGCCTGCGAGCGGTGTATTCGGAAGCCATCCGCTCGCCGGACATGTTCGAGAACAACGTCAACTGGAGCTATCAGGTAAAGAACCTGCGACCCAGCGCCTATGGCCAGTCCAGTGCCCGTTATTTCGTCAAGACCCGTGGCCCCGGCAACCTCGAACAGGAATACATGCGCTCCCGGGAGCTGGGCTATAACGGCTACTTTGCCGAAGTGGGGCTGGCGGTCGATGTGAAACTGTTCTACGACGAAATCACCGGGATGATCAGCGAACCGCTGCGCAACAATCAGTACATCGCCAGCAACTCAAATAGCGCGCGCCTCGAAGGGGCAGAAACCCAGCTCGACTGGAGAATCAGCAGCGCCGATCGCCTGCGTCTGACGTATGCCTACGTCGATGCCGAGGCGAGCAACCCGCAGGATGCCCAACAGACCGCCCGAAACAGCGGTTCCGCCGGGTGGCTGCACAACTGGGGCCACGGCTGGAACAGTGCGCTCTTCTACTATGGTGACGATGCCCTGAACGGCTACCGCTTCGAACGGGTCGACACGCGCATCGCCAAACGCATCGGCCTGGGCAAGGCCAGCCTGGAACTGGCCGGTGTGCTCCAGCAACGCCTCGACAGTCAGCCCACAACCTTCGTCGACAATAACTACGACGAGCGCCGGGTGCTTTACTTCAGCGCAGAGCTGGCGTTCTAAGATGCGGTATAGCCCGTCACGCAAGACGCCAATCCTTGGCCGCCTGCTGGCCGGGCTGTGCCTGGTGTTTGCCGGACTGCTGAGCAGCCTGGCGGCCAGCGCCGCGGACATTTTGCTGACCGGCGCCGAGGACAGCCCCGGCGCGCAATCCTTCGTCCAGGCCCTGCACGAGATGCGCCCTGACGACAGCGTGCGTTTCCAGACACTGGCCAGTCTGCCGGAGCCAGGCAAACTGCCCGCCGGTACCCGTCTGATTCTGCTCGACCTGCCAAGCCTCGACTGGCGCCTGCAAGACTCCCAAGGCCCGGCGACGTTGGTCCTGCGCATCAGCCGCCTGCAAGCCCGCCAGCGTCTGGGGACCACCCTGCCCTCACACCTCAGCCTGCTTTGGAGCGATCAGCCTCTGGACCGGCAATTACGTCTGACCCGGCTCCTCCTGCCCCATGCCAAACGCGTGGGTGTGCTCTTCGACAGCCACAGCGAATTCCTGTTGGAAGAATTGCATCAGGCCGCCCACTCCCTGGGCCTTGAGGTGGTCACCGAGCGTTGGGACAACACCAATGACAGCCGACCATTGCAGACTCTGCTGAAAAACAGCGACGTGTTGCTGGGCCTCGACGACCCCGATTTGTACAACCCGAAAACCGCGAAGAACCTGCTGCTTAGCAGCTACGCGCGGCAAATGGCGCTGATCGGGCCCAATCCCGGATTCGTCAAGGCTGGCAGCCTGGCCAGCACCTACAGCGATCAGAGTGATTGGCTGGAGATTCTCAATGAGCTGCTCGACCGACCACCAACGACATGGCCACGCGCGCATTACCCGCAACATTTCAAAGTCTTGAGTAACCCGCAGGTGGCTCGTTCATTAGGTATAGAACAGATGCCTGATGCGTTTGTCGCAACACAGCTGGCCGCAGGAGAACGCCACCCATGACTTTTCGTCGCCGTTGGGACATCAACACCCGCACCCAAATCATCAGCCTCGGCCCTGCCCTGTTACTGACGTTGCTGTTGATCAGTTTCTTCACCTTCGTGCGGATCCAGGACCTGCGTCAGGAGCTCAATCACACCGGGCAACTGATCGCCAACCAACTGGCACCGGCCACCGAATACGGGGTGATCTCAGGCAACAACGAGGTGCTCGACAGTTTGCTCAAGGCTACCCTGGCCACGCCCAATGTGCGCTTTCTGGAAGTCCAGGACAGCGCCAACCGGATTCTGGTGTACGTCGAGCAACCGTCGGAAACCCACAACCGCTCGCACCAGGTCGAAGTGTTCCAGGCCCCGGTGCGGCTGCAACGCATTCAGCTGCACAATGATTTCCTGCAGGGCAGCCGCGTCGCCAACACGACGCCCAGCGAGGATTATCTGGGTCGGGTGATCGTCGGCCTGTCCAATGACGCCTTCAGCCAGCGCCAGCAGGAAATCCTGCTCAAGGCCGGGATCCTGGCGCTGTTCGCCCTGCTGTTTACTTTTCTGCTCGCCCGGCGATTGGCCGGCAGTCTGTCACAACCGATCCGCGACATCGGCAACGCGGTCAAGGCGATTCAGGACGGCGACTACAAAACGCCGCTGCCGATCGTCGACGACACTGAACTGGGCGCGCTGTCGCAACACATCAACAACCTCGCCAACGGACTCGAACAAGCCAGTCGCGAACAGCATCAAGCGATGGCGCAGTTGATTCAGACTCGCGAGGAAGCGGAAAAGGCCAACAACGCCAAATCCGATTTCCTTGCGATGATGAGCCACGAACTGCGCACGCCGATGAATGGCGTGTTGGGCATGCTGCAACTGCTGGAAACCACCGAAATGACCGAGGAGCAGGTCGAATACGCGGCGCTCGCCTCGGAGTCCACCGAACACCTGCTCAAAGTCATCAACGACATTCTGGATTTCTCGCGCATCGAGCGTTCGGAACTGGAGCTGGAACACATTCCATTCAACCTCGCAGACCTGATCGGCAGTTGCGCCCAGTCGTTCTCGCACGGCGCCATGCAACGCGGGCTCGACCTGGCGCTGTCGATTCCGGACGACATGCGCGCGTTGCAGGTGCAGGGCGACCCGACGCGGATCCGGCAGATCCTGGTCAACCTGATCGGCAATGCGCTGAAATTCACCGAACAGGGCTGCGTCAGCATCGAACCGCAATGGCAGTCGCTGGATCATGAATTGCTGTGGTTCACCTGCACTGTGCGCGACAGCGGGATTGGTATCTCGGCTGAAAGCCTGGAATTGATGTTCAACGCCTTCCAGCAGGCCGACAGTTCTATTTCGAGGCGTTACGGGGGCACCGGGCTGGGTCTGCCGATTGCTCGCACGCTGGCTGAACGCATGGGCGGCACGTTGCGCGCCCAGAGCGAGGAAGGTCGCGGCTCGGTGTTCACCCTGGAAATCCCGCTGGCGCTCTATAAACAGACGCTGCCCGTGCTGGTGCCGCGCATACCGACCGGCAGCGGTGATGGCGAAGGGCGCAACGTGTTGCTGGTGGAAGACAATCCGGTCAATCAGACGGTCATCGAAGCAATGTTGCGCAGTCTGGGCTTTACTGTCAGCGTCGTCACCGATGGCGCCCAGGCTGTGCGCAGTGCGGAGAGTCTGATTTTCGAAGCGATTCTGATGGACTGCCGGCTACCGATCATCGACGGCTACGAGGCCACCCGACAGATTCGCCAATTACCCGGCTGCACAGACTTGCCGATCATCGCGCTGACCGCCAACGCCTTGCAGGGTGACCGCGAAGCCTGTTTATCGGCGGGAATGAACGATTACCTGGCCAAGCCCTTCAAACGCACAGATTTGCAGCAAATTCTGCAGCGCTGGGTGCAGTAGTGCAGGCCTTTCGGCTATCTGCGACTGGCGTGAAAGGCGAAAGTGCGGCAGTCTTAGGCACCCGAACAGGCCCGAAAAGGGGCTTGAATAATAATTTCAGTGCACAAGTGTACATTCATGTCCTTGGTGCTGTGACTTTCACCACAACGCAATAGTCTATGAGTAGGCTGCTGACTCGAGGCATGAACGCTTCGATCGGCCGGGAAGATTTGCCCCACCTGCCGCATGGGACTATTGAGGAGCTCGCATGACCCAACAAAACGCCTTTACTCGGGAAGACCTGCTGCGCTGCAGTCGCGGTGAGCTGTTCGGCCCAGGTAACGCACAACTGCCCGCCCCGAACATGTTGATGGTGGATCGCATCACCCATATCAGCGCCGAGGGTGGCAAGTACGGCAAGGGTGAATTGGTCGCCGAGCTGGATATCACTCCGGACCTGTGGTTCTTCGCCTGTCACTTCGAAGGCGATCCGGTGATGCCAGGCTGCCTGGGCCTCGACGCCATGTGGCAACTGGTCGGTTTCTTCCTCGGCTGGCAAGGTCTGCCGGGCCGCGGTCGCGCCCTGGGTTCGGGCGAAGTGAAATTCTTTGGTCAGGTTCTGCCGACCGCCAAGAAAGTAACCTATAACATTCAGATCAAGCGTGTACTGAAGGGCAAGCTGAACCTGGCCATCGCCGATGGTTCGGTCAGCGTCGACGGCCGCGAGATCTACACCGCCGAAGCCCTTCGGGTCGGCGTTTTCACCTCCACTGACAACTTCTAAGGGTTATCCGCATGCGCCGCGTCGTTATCACTGGTCTGGGCATCGTTTCGTGCCTGGGCAATGACAAAGAGACCGTCTCCGCTAACCTGCGTGCAAGCCGCCCTGGCATCCGGTTCAACCCGGAATATGCTGAAATGGGTCTGCGTAGCCAGGTTTCCGGCTCCATTGACCTTCCCCTCGAAGAGCTGATCGATCGCAAGATCTATCGCTTCGTCGGCCACGCGGCGGCTTACGCCTACCTGGCCATGAAAGACGCCATCGCCGACTCAGGTCTGACCGATGAGCAGGTTTCCAACGTGCGTACCGGCCTGATCGCCGGTTCCGGTGGCGCGTCGACCTTGAACCAGATGGAAGCGCTGGACATCCTGCGCGAAAAAGGCGTCAAACGTGTAGGCCCGTACCGCGTCACGCGGACCATGGGCAGCACCGTTTCGGCTTGCCTGGCGACGCCGTTCAAGATCAAGGGTGTGAATTACTCGATCTCCTCCGCGTGCGCCACCAGTGCTCACTGCATCGGTAACGCTGTGGAGCAGATCCAGTTGGGCAAGCAGGACATCGTGTTCGCCGGCGGCGGTGAAGAAGAACACTGGAGCCAATCGTTCCTGTTCGACGCCATGGGCGCACTGTCCAGCCAGTACAACGAAACCCCGGAAAAAGCTTCCCGTGCCTACGACGCCAAGCGTGACGGTTTCGTCATCGCCGGCGGTGGCGGCATGGTCGTGGTCGAAGAGCTGGAACACGCTCTGGCCCGCGGCGCGAAGATCTACGCGGAAATCGTTGGCTACGGCGCGACCTCCGACGGCTACGACATGGTCGCCCCAAGCGGCGAAGGCGCCATCCGTTGCATGCAGATGGCCATGGCCACCGTTGACACTCCGATCGACTACCTGAACACCCACGGCACTTCGACTCCGGTCGGCGACGTCATGGAAATGAAAGGTGTGCGTGAAGTGTTCGGCGACAAGGCTCCGGCCATCAGCTCCACCAAGAGCCTGTCGGGTCACTCCCTGGGCGCCGCCGGCGTTCACGAAGCGATCTACTGCCTGCTGATGATGGAAGGCAACTTCATGGCGGGTTCCGCCAACATCGACGAACTGGACCCGGAAGTGGCTGACATGCCGATCCTGACCAAGACTCGTGAAGACGCCACCATCAACACCGTGATGAGCAACAGCTTTGGCTTCGGCGGCACCAATGCCACGCTGGTACTGAAGCGCTGGGCCGGTAAGTAATACCTCCCCCGCTACGCTGCACACAAAAACGCCCCGACTGGTTCGGGGCGTTTTTTTGTGCCTGAAAGATTGAACACCGCAATCCCTGTGGGAGCGAGCCTGCTCGCGATGACGGCACCACATTCAACATTTCTGTATGAATAAGACCGCTATCGCGAGCAGGCTCACTCCCACAGGTTTTGTGTGAAGCCAGACATTTTCTTCAATGCGAACATGAAGCTTTTGTCATGAAACTCAGCGGCCTGCGACCGAATGCCGCGCGCTTCAAGGGCTGCAGGATTTTCTCTGTTTTTGCAAAAGTCCGTTACCAAACCCAGTCGTTTACTTAGCAGGCTAACCAAACATATAACGGAGTCCTG
Source organism: Pseudomonas sp. PDM25 (assembly GCF_019219045.1). NCBI lineage: Bacteria > Pseudomonadati > Pseudomonadota > Gammaproteobacteria > Pseudomonadales > Pseudomonadaceae > Pseudomonas > Pseudomonas sp. PDM25. The sequence continues at coordinate 35,662 of NZ_JAHUWL010000009.1, read as the reverse complement.
CACACGCCTTGCTGCAGATAACAGAGATTGGAGCTAGCAGATGACTGTAAAAGTAACTGAACGCGACGATTCACATAAGTCCCACGAAGGCGTAGCCGCCGGTATCCGGATCTGGGACGTTCACCAACAAGACATGCTGGTGGGGATGTTCCACTCCGAAACCGATGCCCACAGCTACAAGGCCGAACTGGAAAAACTGGAGCAGCAACGAGCGCTCCAATCCGCATAAGCAATGACAGCATTGAAAACGACAAACCCCGCCATGAGCGGGGTTTGTCGTTGTTGCAGCCTTTAACGGCTTACCACATCAGATCGTCCGGGATCTGATAGGCCGCGTACGGATCGTCCTCGACAGCGACTTCTTCGGTCTTCACGTTCATCTGCACGATACGCTGTGGGTCGCGCTCCTGGATCTTCAGGGCCGCCTCACGCGGGATCACTTCATAACCGCCGGCGTGGTGGACGATGGCCAGCGAACCGCTGCTGAGCTTGTTGCGCATCAGGGTGTTGACGCAGATGCGCTTGACCTTCTTGTCGTCGACGAAGTTGTAGTAGTCCTCGGTCGTCAGCTTCGGCAGACGCGAGACTTCGATCAACTGTTTGACCTGAGCAGCGCGAGCCTTGGCCTCGGCCTTCTCCTGTTGCTGACGGTTCAGCTCCTGATCGCGCTTGACCTTCTCGGCCATGGCTTCCTGAGCCGCCCGCTGCTGCGAGTCATCGAGTTCGATCTGGCCTTTGTGGGCCAGACGCTGCTGTTTCTGCTTCTCTTTGCCGACCTGTTTGGCCTGCTTCTGGTTGACCAGCCCTGCTTTGAGCAACTGGTCGCGAAGGGAAATGCTCATGGTGCTTATTACTCACTTAGGCAACTGCTCAACCGCAGCTGGGCAAATTCTTTTCCTGACGTTTGGCTTCGCCCCACAAGGCGTCCAACTCTTCGAGGGTGCAATCTTCTATGGGACGGTGGGTGTCGCGCAATGCCTGTTCGATAAAACGGAAGCGTCTTTCGAACTTGCTGTTGGCGCCACGCAGCGCAGTTTCGGGGTCGACCTTGAGATGACGCGCCAGATTGACCACGGAAAACAACAGATCACCGACTTCATCGGCAATCGCTACCGAGTCATTGTCGGCCATGGCTTCGAGCACTTCATCGAGCTCTTCGCGCACTTTGTCGAGCACCGGCAAGGCGTCAGGCCAGTCGAACCCGACCTGCCCTGCGCGCTTCTGCAACTTCGCCGAACGGGACAATGCCGGCAGTGCTGCGGGTACGTCGTCGAGCAAGGACAGTTGCGTTGGCGTGGATGATTTCTCGGCGCGTTCCTCAGCCTTGATCTCTTCCCAGCGCTGCTTGACCTGATCTTCATTCAGACGCGGAACATCCAGCGGTGCGTACAAATCACCCGTGGGAAAAACGTGAGGATGACGGCGAATCAATTTGCGGGTGATGCTGTCGATGACACCGGCGAATTCGAAGCGCCCTTCTTCCCGCGCCAGCTGGCTGTAATAAACCACCTGGAACAGCAAATCCCCCAACTCACCCTGCAAGTGATCGAAGTCTCCGCGCTCGATGGCGTCGGCGACTTCGTAGGCTTCTTCCAGCGTGTGCGGGACGATGGTTTCGTAGGTTTGCTTGATGTCCCACGGGCAGCCGTACTGCGGGTCGCGCAGACGGCTCATCAAGTGCAGCAAGTCTTCAAGGCTGTACATCAATCATGTCTCATCACAAAAACCTGTGGGAGCGAGCCTGCTCGCGATAGCGGACTTGCAGACAACACAGATGTTGACTGAAATACCGCCATCGCGAGCAGGCTCGCTCCCACATTGGTCATCATTACGGCGTCCGGTTACGACGGGTTTCGATGATGTTCGGCAACTGGGAAATCCGCCCCAGCAACCGCCCCAGCGCATCCAGCCCCGGAATCTCGATGGTCAGGGACATCAACGCGGTGTTGTCCTCTTTGTTCGAGCGGGTGTTGACCGCCAGCACGTTGATCCGCTCGTTGAGCAGCACTTGCGAAACGTCACGCAGCAGACCGGACCGGTCGTAGGCGCGGATGATGATGTCCACCGGATAGGTGAGCACCGGCACCGGCCCCCAGCTGACCTGGATGATCCGCTCGGGTTCGCGGCTGCCCAGTTGCAGCACCGAGGCGCAGTCCTGACGATGGATGCTCACGCCGCGGCCCACGGTGATGTAACCGACGATCGCATCCCCCGGCAGCGGCTGGCAGCAACCCGCCATCTGGGTCATGAGGTTGCCGACGCCCTGGATCTGGATGTCGCCGCGCTTGCCCGGTTTGTAGCCGGTGGCCTTGCGCGGAATCAGTTCCAGCTGTTCGTTGCCGCGCTCCGGCTCGACCAGTTGCTGCGCCAGGTTCACCAGTTGCGCCAGACGTAAATCGCCTGCGCCCAACGCGGCGAACATGTCTTCGGCCACCTTCATGTTGGCCTTTTCGGCCAGCTTGTCGAAATCCACCGCTGGCAGACCGAGGCGACTGAGTTCACGCTCCAGCAAGGTTTTACCGGCGGCGACGTTCTGGTCGCGCGCCTGCAACTTGAACCAGTGAACAATCTTCGCCCGTGCCCGCGAGGTGGTGATGTAACCCAGGTTCGGGTTCAGCCAGTCGCGGCTCGGGGTGCCGTGCTTGCTGGTGATGATCTCGACCTGTTCACCGGTTTGCAGGCTGTAGTTGAGCGGCACGATGCGCCCGTTGATCTTCGCGCCACGGCAGTTGTGACCGATTTCGGTATGCACGCGGTAGGCGAAGTCCAGCGGCGTCGCGCCCTTCGGCAAGTCGATGGCGTGACCGTCCGGGGTGAAGATGTAGACCCGGTCCGGCTCGATATCGACCCGAAGCTGTTCTGCCAGGCCGCCGATGTCGCCCAATTCTTCATGCCACTCGAGGACCTGACGCAGCCAGGAGATTTTCTCTTCGTAGTGGTTGGAGCCGGATTTGACGTCGGTGCCCTTGTAGCGCCAGTGCGCGCAAACGCCCAGCTCGGCTTCTTCGTGCATGGCGTGGGTGCGGATCTGCACTTCCAGCACCTTGCCCTCAGGGCCGATCACCGCGGTGTGCAGCGAGCGGTAGCCGTTCTCTTTCGGGTTGGCGATGTAGTCGTCGAATTCTTTCGGGATGTGCCGCCACAGGGTGTGGACGATACCGAGTGCGGTGTAGCAGTCGCGCATTTCCGGCACCAGCACGCGAACGGCGCGCACGTCGTAGATCTGGCTGAATTCCAGACCCTTACGCTGCATTTTGCGCCAGATCGAATAGATGTGTTTGGCCCGGCCGCTGATGTCGGCGTCGACGCCGGTGGCGGTCAGCTCATTCTTCAGTTGGCTCATCACGTCGGCGATGAAGCGCTCGCGATCCAGACGTCGCTCATGAAGCAACTTGGCGATCTGCTTGTACTGATCGGGCTCAAGGTAACGAAAGGACAAGTCCTCCAGTTCCCACTTGATATGACCGATACCGAGACGGTGAGCCAAAGGCGCGTAGATGTCGAAGACTTCACGGGCGACGCGGTTGCGTTTTTCGTCATCGGCGGTTTTCACCGCACGGATGGCGCAGGTGCGTTCGGCCAGTTTGATCAGTGCAACGCGAACGTCGTCGACCATGGCGACCAGCATCTTGCGCAGGTTTTCGACCTGGCCCTGCGTGCCCAGCACCAGGGATTGGCGGGGGCTGAGGCTGGCGCTGATCGCCGCCATGCGCAGCACGCCGTCGATGAGCTTGGCGACCACCGGACCGAAGCGCTGGCTGATCGCCGGCAACTCGATCTGGCCTTCGCGCACGCCGCGATACAGGATCGCGGCAACCAACGAATCCTGATCGAGTTTGAGGTCGGCGAGAATCTCGGCGATCTCAAGGCCCGTGCGGAAACTCGAGGTCCCTTCGGACCACAGGTTTTTCGCCGCATTGGCTTGTTGTTCAGACGTACGAGCAAACTCGCACGCTTCCTTCAAGGCTTCGCGATCCAGTGCCGGATCGACACTGACCGCATGATCGAGCCAAGCCTCGAGATTGATACTGCCGTCGGTGTTGATCGGCTGGTGTGCTCTCACCTGTACCATCTTGCTTACCTTCCCTACGACGCAGATTCAATGCGTCAAATCGCTGACCTTTCGTTACCCTTGGACGCTCGCGGGGCTAATGCGAGAGTGGCGTGGGCAGGCCAGTCGGACCAGACGAGCCGTCCTAGCTCGCTTCAAATAACGCCATGGCCTCGACATGTGCCGTCTGAGGAAACATATCGAGAATCCCGGCACGTTTTAACCGGTAGCCCTGCTTGATCAATTCGACCGTATCGCGCGCCAGCGTTGCCGGATTGCACGACACATACACCAACCGTTTGGCGCCCAGGGACGCAAGCTTGCGCACTGCCTCGAAAGCACCGTCACGCGGTGGGTCCAAGAGTACCGCACAAAAGCCTTCCCGCGCCCATTCGGCATCGGTCAAAGGCTGGGATAAATCGGCCTGAAAAAACTTCGCATTATGAAGATTGTTGCTAGCAGCGTTCGCGGCTGCCCGCTCGACCATCGCCTGCACACCTTCCACCGCCACCACTTCGCGAACGACCTTGGCCAGCGGCAATGCGAAGTTACCCAAACCACAGAATAGATCGAGAACCCGTTCATCCGCCGTCGGCTTCAGCCACTCCAACGCCTGGGCGATCATCGCTTCATTGACCCCGGCGTTGACCTGGATGAAATCTCCCGGTCGGTACGCCAGGTTCAAATCCCACTGTTCAAGTCGATAACCCAACGACTGGTCAGCCTCGACCGGTTGCGGTTCACCGTCACCGTGCAGCCACAATTGGGCTTCATGGAAGGCGCAGAAATCCTTGAGGATCGTCATGTCGGCGTCGGACAGCGGCGCCATGTGCCGCAACAAAACCGCCAACGACGAACCGCTGAACAATTCCACATGCCCCAGCGCCTGAGGTTTGCTCAAGCGCCGGAGCATTTCCGGCAAGCGGGTCATGATCGGTTGCAAAGGCTGTACCAGCACCGTGCATTCGTTGATCGCAACGATGTCCTGACTGCCAGCGGCGCGGAAACCGACTTCGAGTTTTTTCGCTTTCATGTCCCAGCGCACCGCCACTCGGGCGCGACGCCGGTAACCGAATTCCGGACCGCTCAAAGGCGCGGCCCATTCTTCGGGTTCGACACCGGCGACCTTCGACAATTGCTCGGCGAGCATGCGCTGTTTCAGGGCGAGTTGTTCGTTGTGCGGCAAATGTTGCACGCTGCAACCGCCACAGCGACCGGCATGCGGGCACGGTGCCGGGCGGCGCAGTTCGCTGGCCTGGAACACCCGCTCGGTGCGCGCCTCGACCACTTTGCCGTGGGCACCCAACACGCGTGCTTCGACTTCTTCACCGGCCAATGCGCCGATGACGAACCAGGTGCGACCTTCAAAAAACGCGATACCGCGACCGTCATTAGCCAGGCGCTCGATACTCAAGCGCTGCTTTTTGCCAGTCGGAATTTGCGGGGCCTTGCTGCCGCCGGTGGGCTGGAAGCGCAGGCCTCTCTCTTGCTTGGCCATCAGTTGGGCGCGTCGAAAATGCCGGTCGACAAGTAACGGTCGCCACGGTCGCAGATGATCGCGACGATCACCGCGTTTTCAACTTCTTTGGACAGACGCAGCATCGCTGCTACCGCACCGCCCGAGGACACGCCGCAGAAGATGCCTTCTTCGCGGGCCAGACGACGGGTCACGTCTTCGGCTTCGCTTTGCGCCATGTCGACGATCCGGTCCACGCGCTCGGCCTGGTAGATCTTCGGCAGGTATTCCTGCGGCCAGCGACGGATGCCCGGAATCGCCGAGCCTTCCATCGGTTGCAGACCGATGATCTGCACGCTCTCGTTCTGCTCTTTCAAGTAGCGCGAGACGCCCATGATGGTACCGGTGGTGCCCATGGAGCTGACGAAATGGGTGATGGTGCCTTCGGTCTGACGCCAGATTTCCGGGCCGGTGGTGGTGTAGTGCGCTTCGGGGTTATCCCCGTTGGCGAACTGATCCAGCACCTTGCCGCGGCCTTCGGCTTCCATTCGCTGGGCGAGGTCGCGGGCGCCTTCCATGCCCTCTTCCTGGGTAACCAGAATCAGCTCGGCGCCATACGCCGTCATGGCGGCTTTACGCTCGGCGCTGGAGTTGTCCGGCATGATCAGGATCATCTTGTAACCCTTGATCGCGGCGGCCATCGCCAGGGCGATCCCGGTGTTGCCCGAGGTCGCTTCGATCAGCGTATCGCCGACGTGGATCTGCCCGCGCAGTTCGGCGCGGGTGATCATCGACAGCGCCGGACGGTCCTTGACCGAACCCGCCGGGTTATTCCCTTCGAGCTTGAGCAAAAGGGTATTGCTGGTGGCGCCAGGCAGGCGCTGCAAACGGACCAGCGGAGTGTTGCCGACGCAATCGGCGATGGTTGGGTACTGCAAGGTCATGGCGTATTCGCAATCCAGACTGCGGGGGCGCCTATCATACCGGCAAACGTCGGCAGGCCATATCACGCAAAGTATGGTGCTTATGGTTTATGGGAATAAGTGGCTGGATCAGTACTCTTCGCCTTGCGCGAGATTCAATGCATAGAACTCATGCAACTTGGCCTGCAACAACTGTTTGTCCGGTAGCTGCACCTGGTATTCAGCGATCAGCGCTGGCGACAAGCTGCGGTTAAGGGCGTACTCGACCACCTCGTCATCCTTGCTGGCACACAGCAACACACCAATGGCCGGGTTTTCGTGGGGTTTGCGTTCATTGCGATCCAGCGCTTCCAGATAGAAGTTCAGCTTGCCCAAATACTCCGGTTCAAAACGACCGACCTTAAGCTCAATGGCTACAAGACAATTAAGGCCGCGATGGAAGAACAGCAGATCCAGGGCGAAATCACGCCCGCCGACTTGCAGCGGGCGTTCAGAGCCGACAAAACAAAAGTCGCGACCCAGTTCGATCAGAAATTCCTTGAGGCGCGCCAGCAACCCTTTATGCAGATCGGTTTCGCCATGGCTGGAGGGCAAGTCGAGAAACTCGAGCATGTAGGCGTCGCGGAACACGTTCAGTGCCTCAGGGTGAGTTTGTCTCAGCACTGCAGTGGCTTTTGCCGGTTGGGTCACGCTTCGCTCGAACAGTGCAGCTTTGAACTGACGCTCCAGTTCACGCTTCGACCATTTTTCCTGAACAGCCAAACGGACATAGAACTCCCGCTCTTCCGGCCGTTTACTCTGGCTGAAAATGATCAGGTTGTGCGACCAGGACAATTGTCGCACCAGTGGTGCGACTTTCTCTTCAGCGTGATAAGCCTCATAGAACTGACGCATGCGGAACAAGTTCGACCGGGTAAACCCACGCAACCCCGGTTGAGTCTGAGCCAGATGCTCGGCCAGCTGACTGACCACAGAATCGCCCCATTCGGCTTTTTCCAGCTTGCGACTGATGTAAGCACCCACCTGCCAATACAGCTCGATCAACTGGGTATTCACCGCCTGTATGGCTTGCTGCTTGGCACTTTGAATCAGCGCCAGCACTTCATTGAAACGGTCTTCGGTTGTGCTGCCGGGGACGCTGGGTGCAGTCATGCCGAACTCCTGGAGGACGAAGGAAAACGTGAATCTATTCCGTCGAATCAGGCACAAGGTGTCGGCAATGACCTTTAGGAAAGGTCGTACAAAAAAACGGGAACGCTCCGGCAAAATCAGATCAATGGTGGATGGGAGGGCCTCTTCGTCGGAACGCCGCCCGGAGCAAGCCAGCTCCCACATTTGTCCGAGGTTGATCACACACTTTGTGTTCGACTCACCTCTAATGTGGGAGCGGGCTTGCTCGCGAAAGCAGTCTGACAGTCAACACTTCCATCAGCCAATAACCGCATATTCAGCCGCAACCCGGTCTCAGTATTCTCAGCCCACAAACTCCCGCCCTGACGCTGCACCGCATTCCTCGCAATGCTCAACCCCAAGCCAAATCCACCATCCCCCGGTCGCGATCCGTCGAGTCGGATGAACGGCGAGAAGATCCGCTCCAGATCTTCATCAGCCACCCCGCCGCCCTCATCCTCCAGCCACACCTGCCAGAAGTCACCATCGCGCTGCCCACCCAGACGCACAACGCCGCCCTGCGGTGAATGACGAATGGCATTGCGCAGGATGTTTTCCAGCGCTTGAGCCAACGTATTGAGATGGCCGCGCACCCAGCAGGACGAATCCACCGCACACTGCAACTGGCTCGCCGGCCAGCCACTTTCATAGCAGGCATTTTCCGTGAGCATTTCCCACAACGCCTGAACCTGGATCGATTCGTCGGGCAACCGAGTGCGCTCGGTGTCGAGCCAGGCCAGTTGCAGGGTGTCTTCGACCAGACGCTGCATGCCATCGACCTCTCGGCTAATGCGCTCGCGCAATTGCGTCAACCCCTGCTCGCTTTCGCTGGCCACCCGCAGGCGACTCAGTGGCGTGCGCAACTCGTGGGACAGGTCGCGCAGCAGTTGTTGTTGCAGGGCCACCGTGCTTTGCAGGCGCTCGGACAGGTGATCGAAGGCCCGGCCCAGTTCACCCAGCTCATCCGGGCGATGGGTGATGCGGCTCGACAACCGCACGTTCAACGGGTCGGCACGCCAGGCATTGGCCTGTTCGCGCAGACTGTTCAAAGGCACGACCAGCAACCGATACAGACCGACGCACAGCAGCAAGGTGAACAACCCGGGAATCACCCCGTTGGTGATCACCCGCCAGAACACCCGGTAACGGCCAGGCACGAAACGCTGGGGCAGTTCGATCACCAGGCTGCCAGCGGACGGATCCTTGGGAAAAGGCACTCTCAACCACGGCAAACCTTTGGTATGGCGACTCGTCGGCCAATCCAGACCGCGTAAAAAGGTCAGGCGCCGGGTTTCTATTTCCGTCAGCGGGTAACTGCTCAATGACTGCAAATCACCGCCAATCACACCGACCCATGTCGACTCGCGATGTCCGACGCTGTGCAACCAGGCATCGATGCCCGCACTCTGGCGCTCATTCCACACCTGCTCGGCCTCGGCGGCGTAGCGCATCAGCGTGCCCCGTGCCTCGTCGGACAGGAACAGGTTTTTCTGTTCCATGTAGCGCCCCCAGGACCAACTGAGCCAGATCATCAGCAGACAGAACGCCACCAACAAACACGCCAGTTTCCAGAACAGCGAATGCCTGCCCGGCAGGTCAGTCCACTTCATCGACCGCACTCAATACGTAACCCTTGCCCCACACCGTGCGCACTTCGCGCTCGAGGTAACCGACGGCCTTGAGCTTGCGGCGGATCTGGCTGATGTGCATGTCGAGGCTGCGGTCATGGGGCGCGTAACCGCGCTGCAGCACATGCTGGTAAAGGAAGGCTTTGCTCAGGACTTCATCGCCATTGCGGTTCAGCGTTTCCAGCAACCGATATTCGCTGCGGGTCAGGCCGGCAGCGTGTTCGCCATAAAAGACATCACAGCCTTCATCGTCGAAACGCAGGCTGTCCGCCGAAGGCGCAATCGGTGCCGGCGCTGGCCGGCGGTCGAGCGCGACCCGTCGCAGGATCGCTTCGATGCGCACCCGCAACTCGACCATGCTGAAGGGTTTGGGCAGGTAGTCATCGGCGCCCAGGCGAAAACCACTGATGCGATCCGCCTCGGCACCGAGCGCCGACATCAGAACCACCGGAGTGGAATGGCTCTGGCGCAATTGCGTCAGTACATTCAGCCCGTCCAGGCCCGGCAGCAGAATATCCATCAGCACCACATCGAAGGCTTGCTGGCGGGCGATGTTCAAGCCTTCCAGACCGTTCTGGCACCACGTCACCTGAAAACCGCAACGTCCCAGGTGTTCATGAACATAAGCACCGAGTACGAGGTCGTCTTCTATAGACAGGATACGAGGGTGTCCAGCAGCGATGGGAGTCATGACTATCTGCAAATAATTCTCAGTTGTGGATTATTCAAGATTGCCTTGCTGCGGGCAACACAAGGTTTGCCCGTGAGGTAAAAGTGGCGATCCTGCCGACGAATGCCGACATCAATTTTACGAAGATTGCCCGCCTGCAAATCGCTACACTGCGCAGGTGGCGCGTGCTGGACGTACGTGCAGGTCATTAAATCGCTGGATGCAGGAGAGATGCGTGCTCAAGAAACTGGGAATTAAAGGCCGCGTGCTATTACTGACCCTGTTGCCGACCAGCCTGATGGCCTTGGTTCTGGGCGGCTATTTCACCTGGATGCAGCAATCCGACCTGCAAACCCAGCTCATGCAGCGTGGCGAGATGATCGCCGAACAACTGGCGCCCCTGGTGGCCCCGGCCATGGGCCACAAGAACACCGAGCTGTTGGAACGCATTGCCACCCAATCGCTGGAACAACCGGACGTGCGCGCCGTTTCATTCCTCGCCCCCGACCGTTCCCTGTTGGCCCATGCCGGCCCGACCATGCTCAACCAGGCGCCGGTCGGCAACAGTTCGCAGATGCTGCGTCGCAGCGGCAATGACGCGACGCGTTACTTGCTGCCGGTGTTCGGCAAGCACCGCAATCTGGCCGGTGATTTGATTCCCGACGAAGCCGATCGCCTGTTGGGCTGGGTCGAACTTGAACTGTCCCACAACGGCATGCTGCTGCGCGGTTACCGCAGCCTGTTCGCCAGCCTGTTGCTGATCGGCGCAGGGCTGGCCGGTGCGGCGCTGCTGGCGTTACGCATGGGCCGCAGCATCAATCGGCCGCTGAGCCAGATCAAGCAAGCGGTGGCGCAACTCAAGGACGGTCATCTGGAAACCCGTCTGCCGCCCCTCGGCAGCCAGGAGCTGGACACACTGGCGTCCGGCATCAACCGTATGGCCGGCACCCTGCAAAACGCGCAGGAAGAATTGCAGCACAGCATCGACCAGGCCACCGAAGACGTGCGCCAGAACCTGGAAACCATCGAGATCCAGAACATCGAACTGGACCTGGCGCGTAAGGAAGCCCTTGAAGCCAGCCGGATCAAATCCGAGTTCCTGGCCAACATGAGCCATGAAATCCGCACGCCGCTCAACGGCATTCTCGGCTTCACGCATCTGCTGCAAAAAAGCGAGCTGACCCCGCGCCAGCTCGACTATCTGGGCACCATCGAAAAGTCCGCCGACAGCCTGCTGGGAATCATCAACGAGATTCTCGACTTCTCGAAAATCGAGGCCGGCAAACTGGTGCTCGACAATATTCCGTTCAACTTGCGCGACCTGCTCCAGGACACGCTGACCATCCTCGCCCCGGCCGCCCACGCCAAACAGTTGGAGCTGGTGAGTCTGGTTTATCGCGATACGCCGCTGTCATTGGTGGGTGATCCGCTGCGACTCAAGCAGATTCTCACCAACCTGGTCAGCAACGCGATCAAGTTCACCCGCGAAGGCACCATCGTCGCCCGCGCCATGCTTGAAGAAGAACACGAAGACAGCGTGCAACTGCGCATCAGCATTCAGGACACCGGCATCGGGCTGTCGAACCAGGACGTGCGCGCCTTGTTCCAGGCCTTCAGCCAGGCCGACAACTCGCTGTCGCGGCAACCGGGCGGCACCGGTTTGGGGCTGGTGATTTCCAAACGTCTGATCGAACAGATGGGCGGCGAGATCGGTGTCGACAGTACGCCCGGCGAAGGCTCGGAATTCTGGATCAGCCTGAGCCTGCCCAAAACCCGCGACGACGCCGAAGACCTGCCCGGTCCGCCGTTGCTCGGGCGTCGGGTGGCCGTGCTGGAAAACCACGAACTGGCCCGTCAGGCGTTGCAGCATCAACTGGAAGACTGTGGCCTCGAAGTCACCCCATTCAATACGCTGGAAAGCCTGACCAATGGCGTGACCGGCGCGCATCAGACCGATCAGGCGATCGACCTGGCGGTGCTCGGCATCACCAGCAACGACATGCCGCCAGAGCGCCTCAACCAGCACATCTGGGACCTCGAACACCTGGGCTGCAAGGTGCTGGTGTTGTGCCCGACCACCGAACAGACGCTGTTCCACCTCTCGGTGCCCAACCCGCACAGCCAGCTCCAGGCCAAACCGGCCTGCACCCGCAAGCTGCGGCGGGCCTTGTCCGACCTGGTCAACCCGCGCCAGCACCGCAGCGAACCCGGCGAACCGGTGTCCAGCCGCGCGCCAAAGGTGCTGTGTGTCGACGACAACCCGGCCAACCTGCTGCTGGTGCAAACCCTGCTCGAGGACATGGGCGCCAAAGTCCTCGCGGTGGAAAGCGGTTACGCGGCGGTCAAGGCGGTGCAGACCGAAACCTTCGACCTGGTGTTGATGGACGTTCAGATGCCCGGCATGGACGGGCGGCAAAGCACTGAAGCGATTCGCCAGTGGGAAAGTGAACGGCATTGCACGCCGCTGCCGATCGTTGCCCTCACCGCTCACGCCATGGCCAACGAAAAACGCGCGCTGCTGCAAAGCGGCATGGACGATTACCTGACCAAACCGATCAGCGAACGGCAACTGGCCCAAGTGGTGCTGAAGTGGACCGGCCTGGCGCTGCGCAATCATGGGCCGGAGCGCTCCAGCGACAGCCACGGTGGCGGTCATGAGTTGCAGGTACTCGATCACGAAGAAGGTTTGCGCCTGGCTGCCGGCAAGGCTGATCTGGCGGCGGACATGCTGGCAATGCTGCTGGCGTCGCTGGAAGCCGACCGCGAGGCGATTCGTTTCGCCCGGGAAACCAACGACCACAACGCCCTGATCGAGCGTGTCCATCGCCTGCACGGCGCGACCCGTTATTGCGGCGTCCCGCAACTGCGCGCCGCCTGCCAACGCAGCGAAACCCTGCTCAAGCAACAGGACCCCAAAGCCCCCAGCGCGCTGGAAGACCTCGACCGGGCCATCAATCGTCTGGCCGCTCATGCCCGTATAAATGCTTGATGTGCATTCCAGGAGGACCGCATGCGTACGATTCTTTTCAGCAGCCAGACCTACGATCGCGACAGTTTTCTCTGTGCCGAACTACCGGCCGGCATTGAACTGCACTTTCAATCAGCGCGACTGAGCCTTGATACGGTGGCGCTGGCGGAGCATCACGAAGTGGTCTGTGCCTTCATCAATGATGACCTCAGAGCGCCGGTGCTCGAACGCCTGGCTGTGGGCGGTACACGCCTGATCGCCCTGCGCTCGGCCGGTTACAACCATGTCGACCTGGCAGTGGCAAAGCGTTTGGGGCTGGCGATTGCGCGCGTCCCGGCCTACTCGCCCCACGCAGTAGCGGAACATGCGGTGGCACTGATCCTGGCGCTCAACCGGCGCCTGCACCGCGCCTACAACCGCACGCGCGAAGGGGATTTCAGCCTGCACGGGCTGACCGGCTTCGACCTCGTGGGCAAGACCGTCGGCGTGGTCGGCACCGGGCAGATCGGCGCGACCTTCGCGAAAATCATGAACGGCTTTGGCTGCCAATTGCTGGCGTACGACCCCTTCCCCAACCCGCAAGTCGAAGCCCTCGGCGCCCGTTACCTGAGCCTGCCGGAACTGCTGGCCGAGTCGCAGATCATCAGCCTGCACTGCCCGCTCAACGAACAAAGCAAACACTTGATCAATCGCGAGTCACTGGCGCACATGCAAGCCGGTGCGATGCTGATCAACACCGGCCGCGGTGGTCTGGTGGACACGCCGGCGCTGATCGACGCGTTGAAGGACGGTCAACTGGGTTATCTGGGGCTGGATGTGTATGAAGAGGAAGCACAGCTGTTCTTCGAGGACCGTTCCGACCTGCCGCTGCAGGACGATGTGCTGGCACGGCTGCTGACCTTTCCGAACGTGATCATCACCGCTCACCAGGCCTTCCTGACCCGCGAAGCCCTGGGTGCGATTGCCGCGACTACCCTGCAGAACATCGCCGCTTGGGCGGCCGGCGCGCCTGCGAATCTGGTAAAGGGTGACTGAACCAGATCGAAGGTCATACGCCCGCGCCATGCTGCGCTGATGTCCGTGCTAGCATGCCGCGCATATTTGGAGGACCCATGGTCGAACACGATTTCCGCTATAGCCTGATGAACCCGCAACACACCCTCACCGAATGCCGCGCCCTTGTGCCGGGGCGTTATCAAGTCACCGGCAACGGCGGCTCGATTCGTAACAACGACGTGCTGGTAGTGACCCTTAAAGGCGCCAAGGACTTGTCCATGCGCCTGACCGTCGAAACGGTTCGCCACTTGATCAACCCGCCCGGCCAATGGGTCGCGGTGGCCAGTGGTCCGGTGTTCGGCGAACTGGCGATCCACACCTGGAAAGTCAACTGCGACAGCTGCGCCAAAGAGCTGAGTTTCGAGTTCGCGGTCGACGCCAAGCTGGGCAACAAGGCTGAAAAGCCTGCTGCCACCGCGCGGATCGCCGAACTGGGCTGGACCACGGTTGGCGAGAAGCACCTGTGCCCGAAATGCCAGGAGCCCGCGTGATGAAACGCCTCGCTCTGACCACTATGGTTGGCGCCAGCCTGCTGGGCTGCGCCGCCGAGCCGGTGCAATTGCAACAAAACCGCAGCTACATTCTGGAGTGGATTGGCGAACGTCCGCTGATGGATTACAGCCACCTGACCGTCACCCTCGGTGAAGACGGTCGGGCCTACGGCAACGGCGGCTGCAACCACTGGTTCGCGCCGTACACCCTGGAAGGCGACAAGCTGAGCTTCGGCAAGGTTGGCAGCACCCGCAAACTGTGTGCGCCGGCGCTGATGGAGCAGGAAAAGCGTTTCCTCCAGGCGTTGGAAAACGTTCAGCGCTGGGACGTCTCGCCGATCGACCAGATGCGCTTCTGGCCGGCAGAAGGCAAGCCGTTGCGTTGGTGGCTTGAAGAGGGTTGAGCCCTCCTCACTGCAGCCAAGTGTATCTGTGGCGAGGGGATTTATCCCCGTTGGACTGCGCAGCAGTCCCTTTTTTGGGGTTGCTGCGCAACCCAACGGGGATAAATCCCCTCGCCACAAAAGCCCTCTCCACAAAAGCTCCCTAGCCACAGTAGGAGCAATCAGTTCTTCGCCTGCAACGCCTCAAGCTTCGCCATCACCCCCGCCGCCGTCTGCTCACCCATCAACTGTTCCCGTACCTTGCCCTTGTTATCGATGATGTAAGTCACCGGCAACGCCTCACTGCGCGGTAACTCGAAAAGATCGGCCGGATCAGAAGCCAGCACGGTGAACTTGATGCCCAGTTTTTCACTGGCGTTTTTCAGCTCTTCACCCTGCACATTGTCGAAGTTGACCCCGAACACACCAATCTTCCTGGCCTTGAGCTGATCGGCCAAGGCGTTCAATTCAGGGATCTCGGTCCGGCACGGCCCGCACCATTCAGCCCAGTAATTGAGCACCAGCCATTGTTTGTCCAGACGTGCGGCGGCGACTTTCTGGCCGCTCTGGTCGGTGCCATAGTCGTTACCACAGCCCCCCAGCAATAACGCACCGATGATCGCCAATGCCGCTGCCAGTCGCCTAGTCATGTCGTATCCCTTGTTCAAAATTGAATGCGCCTGCGACCCATCGCCTCCCAAGGTTCTGGATTACGCGCAGCACAGTTAGAATAGCCGTCACCTTACGCAAGATGCGAACCGCACATGACCGATCTGACGCTTTATCACAACCCGCGCTGCTCGAAATCCCGCGGTGCGCTCGAACTGCTCGAAGCCCGTGGCCTGACCCCGACGGTGGTCCGCTACCTGGATACCCCGCTGGACGCGGCGCAAATCCAGAGCCTGCTGACCAAGCTCGGCATCAGCGCCCGGCAACTGCTGCGCACCGGTGAGGACGAGTACAAAACCCTCAACCTGGCCGACAGCAGCCTCAGCGAGGCGCAATTGATCGCCGCCATCGCCGCCCACCCGAAACTGATGGAACGACCGATTCTGGAAGTCGGCGACAAAGCCGTCATCGGCCGTCCGCCGGAAAATGTGCTGGAGCTGCTGCCGTGAGTGCGCCGTACATTCTGGTTCTGTATTACAGCCGCAGCGGCTCGACCAATGAAATGGCCCGGCAGATTGCCCGGGGCGTCGAGCAGGCCGGTCTTGAAGCCCGGTTGCGCACGGTCCCGCCGATCTCGGCCGAATGCGAAGCCGTGTCGCCGGACATCCCCGACGAAGGCGCGCTGTACGCCAGCCTCGACGACTTGAAGAACTGCGCGGGCCTGGCCATGGGCAGCCCGACCCGGTTCGGCAACATGGCGGCGCCGCTCAAGTACTTCCTCGACGGCACCAGCAACCTGTGGCTGACCGGTGCTCTGGTGGGCAAGCCGGCTGGTGTTTTCACCTCCACCGCGAGCCTGCACGGTGGTCAGGAAACCACGCTGCTGTCGATGATGTTGCCGTTGCTGCACCACGGCATGCTGATCACCGGCCTGCCTTACAGCGAATCGGCCCTGCTGGAAACCCGTGGCGGCGGCACGCCTTACGGCGCCAGCCATCACGCCGGGGCGGACGGCAAAAGCGGTTTGAATGAACATGAAGTCGCGCTGTGTCGGGCCTTGGGCCTGCGCCTGGCGAAGACTGCACAGAAACTGGGGAACTGACGTGGCCAAAAAGCCGAAGATTTTGCCCTCCATCGAATGGCTCGAACCGCGGGTCCGAGCGATGCGCGTCATCAGCCTGCTGTGCTACTTCGGTTTGGTGGGTTTGCTGTGCGCCTACTACCTGGTGGTCGCCGACCTGCACGGCGCCCGACCATGGGTGATTCTGCTAATCGAACTGGTGCCGCTGCTATTGCTGGCGCCGGGGATGATTATCGGCAGTGCACGCGGGCATTCATGGATGTGTTTTGTGGTGAACCTGTATTTCATCAAGGGCGCATTGGCGGCGTATGACCCGAACCGACAGTTGTTTGGTTTGCTGGAGATGGGCGCGAGCCTGGCGGTGTTCTGCTCGGCGCTGCTGTATGTACGGTGGCGGTTTCAGTTGAACCGCAAGTTGGCTGGCGAAGGTGAGATTCGAGTCGCCTGATCCGACGCCTTCGCGAGCAAGCCCGCTCCCACATTGGATCTGCGTCGTCCACAAATCCCCTGTGGGAGCGGGCTTGCTCGCGAAGGGCGCGACTCGGTCTTAATGATTCACAGTGTAGGCCAGCATCATCGAAATCTGGCTCATCGCCCGCCCGCCACTCTGTTCATGCCACTGGTTAAACACATCCTGTACCAACGCCAGATCCCGCAGGCTGGTCGGCACCTTGTCGACGATCTTCTGCGCATTCAACGCCGCGACCACGTCGTAGCTCGGCACAAACGTATCCTTGCCCACCATCCGCAAGAACCGCGGTGCTGACAACCCGCCCAATTGATGACCGCGCTTTTTCAGGCAGGTCCACAACCCAACGATATCCGTGACCGGCCAATCGGCGATCAACGCGCCGAAGCTGCCCTTCTCATGCGCCACATCCAGAATGAACTGCGCGTTGCGCGGCACGCTCTTGAGTTTGCCCAGGTGACGAATGATCCGCGCGTCCTGCATCAAACGCTCAAGGTGTTCGGCACTCATCAGTACGACTTTCTCAGGGTCGAACTTGAAGAACACTTCTTCGAACGCCGGCCATTTGGCGTCCACCAGGCTGTGCTTGAGCCCGGCACGGAAGACGCGCAGCGCCATGGTCGAGAGGTAGCGGTCGTCGCTGATGTTGCGCAATTGCGCCGGGGTTTTCGGAACGGGCAGATGGGCTTCCAGTTCAGCTGCCGAACCGAAGCGGTTCAGACAGTATTCGTGCAGCCACTTGTAATCGCGCATGCCCTCTCCTGAGGTTAACGAAAAACCTGTGGGAGCGGGCTTGCTCGCGAAGGCGGTGTGTCATTCAACATTGATGTCGACTGACACTACGCATTCGCGAGCAAGCCCGCTCCCACAATTTGTTCAGAGGTTGACGACGTTGACGAAGCGCGACGCGGCGGTTTCATCGATACGCAGGTTGGTGAAATCGAACAGATTACGGTCCGCCAGTTGCGACGGGATCACGTTCTGCAAGCTGCGGAAAATACTTTCGGTCCGGCCTGGCGTCTTGCGTTCCCATTCCTGCAGCATGTCCTTGACCACCTGGCGTTGCAGGTTTTCCTGGGAGCCGCAGAGGTTGCACGGGATGATCGGGAATTGCTTGAAGTCCGAGTAGGCCTGGATGTCTTTTTCGTTGCAGTAGGCCAGCGGACGGATCACCACGTTGCGGCCATCGTCGGCGCGCAGCTTCGGCGGCATGGCTTTGAGCGAACCGTTGAAGAACATGTTCAGGAAAAAGGTCTCGACGATGTCGTCGCGGTGATGACCGAGGGCCATCTTGGTCGCACCGATTTGGTCGGCAAAGGTGTAGAGCGTGCCGCGACGCAGGCGCGAGCACAGCGAACAGGTGGTCTTGCCTTCCGGGATCAGCTCCTTGACCACGGAATAGGTGTCTTTCTCGACAATGTGGTACTCGATGCCCAGCTCTTTGAGGTAGGCCGGCAGCACATGCTCAGGGAAACCCGGCTGTTTCTGGTCCATGTTCACGGCCACGATCTCGAACTTGATCGGGGCGACCTTCTGCAAGTGCAACAGCACGTCAAGCAGGGTGTAGCTGTCCTTGCCACCGGACAGGCAGACCATGACCTTGTCGCCGTCTTCAATCATGTTGAAATCGGCAACAGCCTCACCGGCCTGGCGGCGAAGGCGCTTTTGCAGTTTGTTCTGGTTGACCGTAAGAGTGCCCATGACGCGAAATCCGTGAGGTGTGACGAAAGGCCGGCATTTTACGCAAAAACCGGTCACGGGCGAAGAGCCCCCTATCCCCTGTGGGAGCGGGCTTGCTCGCGAAAGCGGTGTGTCAAGCAATATTGTTTCGACTGACACACCGCTTTCGCGAGCAAGCCCGCTCCCACAGGGGGTCGGTGACAGATCCTGCGGCGATTAGCAGCGGGGTTTACAGCGCAATTTGCTCTAAAGCCCTGCAACCTGCGTCGTTAAGACCTTTCTATACTGCGACATAAGGTCGCACACATAATCCAGACCTTTCCTTACTCGGCCACTTTGGCCCGTAGGCGCTCCGCTGGGGGGCGACGGTAAAAACAAGAGGAGTGACTGGCATGATCCATCACGTAGTGGGGCTCTTCACCCACCCTGACCAAGAATGGAAAGAGATTCGTGGCGACCAGGAGGAAAGCATCAGCCACATGTATCTCACTCATACCCTGATTCTGGCGGCGATCCCTGCGGTGTCGGCGTTTATTGGCACCACACAGGTCGGCTGGGTCATTGGCAGTCGCGCACCGGTGATGCTGACGGTGGAAAGCGCGATATGGATGACGGTCATGTCGTACCTGGCGATGCTCGGCGGTGTGGCGGTCATGGGCGCGTTCATCCACTGGATGGCTCGCACCTATGACGCCAACCCGAGCCTGGCACGCTGCGTTGCATTTGCGACCTACACCGCGACACCGCTGTTTATCGGCGGTCTGGCGGCGCTGTACCCACACATGTGGCTTGGGATGATCGTCGGCACCGCGGCCATCTGCTACACGGTGTACCTGCTGTATGTGGGGCTACCCACTTTCATGAGCATTCCATCAGACGAGGGATTTCTGTTTTCGAGTTCGGTGCTTGCGGTAGGCCTGGTGGTGCTGGTGGCCATCATGGCGTTCACGGTCATTGTCTGGGGACTCGGCGTGGGGCCGGTCTATACGAATTAGCAACACTTCACCCAAAAACAAGATCTGCCAACACAGGCCGCCGCAAGGCGGCCTTCTAGTGTTCAAGGATAGAAACCGGTGACGACCATTCGGCGCCTGAGCGATTCGCAAGTCCCGAGGGTTACGGCATACTCGACGCCTCTGGAGATCCATCAAGCATGCCCGAGCAACTCAATACCCGCGTCGAAGACTGTTACCAGCTAGCCGAATCCTTTTTCAAACGACCTTTCAAACGCCCCGTGGTGAGCCTCAAGCTGCGCGGGCAAAAAGCCGGTGTCGCGCATTTGCACGAGAACCTGCTGCGCTTCAATCCACAGCTGTACCGGGAAAATACCGAAGACTTCCTCAAACAAACCGTGGCCCACGAGGTGGCGCACCTGATCGCCCATCAACTGTTCGGCGACCGCATCCAGCCCCATGGCGAAGAGTGGCAATTGATCATGCGCGGCGTGTACGAACTGCCGCCCAATCGTTGCCACACCTATGACGTCAAACGCCGCAGCATGACCCGCTACATTTACAAATGCCCGTGCCCCGACAGCGATTTCCCGTTTTCGGCCCAGCGCCATGGTTTGGTGAGACAGGGGCGGCGGTATCTGTGTCGGCGGTGCCGGAGCACGTTGGTGTTCAGTGGGGAAATGCGGGTCGAGTAGTTAGATTTGTGGTGCCTGTGCTGGCCCCTTCGCGAGCAAGCCCGCTCCCACACTGGATATATGTCATGCCGAAGATCCAGTGTGGGAGCGGGCTTGCTCGCGAAGGCGTCCTGACAGGCGCTAAACAACCACCTTGGCACGGCGTAACGCTTCAATCCGCTCAGCGCTATACCCCAACTCCCCCAACACCTGTTCCGTATGCTGCCCTATGGCCGCGCCGATATACCGAGGCTCAGGCAACCCATCTGAAAACTTCAACGGACACGCCATCTGCGCCTGAGTCGTCCCGTCACCACGCGGCACATCGGTCACCAGCGCCCGGGCCTTCAACTGCGGATGCCGCACCGCTTCGCTCAAACTCAACACCGGCTCGACACACGCATCCAACGTGGCAAACAACGCGCACAACTCGGCGAAATCGTGGGTCTCGAACTCAATCCTCAGCGCGTTCTTCAGCGCCTTTTGCAAGGCCGGTTCCGGCGATAAGCCCAAGGTTTCCAGCTCCTCCAGCCCCAGTGCTGCGCACAGTTGCTTCATGAACGCTGGCTCCAGACTGCCCACCGAGAACCAGCGCCCATCGCGAGAACGGTAATAGTCATAGAAACTGCCACCGTTGAGCATCTGCGCCTCCCTTCCCGGCTCTTCGCCACAGGCCAGATACCCGGCGCCAGCCATAGCGTTCAGGCTGAACACGCAGTCGGTCATGCTCACATCCAGGTGCTGCCCCTGTCCGGTTTGCTGCCGGGCGATGACCGCCGCCAGCAGCCCGATCACCCCGTGCAACGAGCCACCGGCGATGTCCGCCACTTGCATGCCCAACGGCAACGGCCCGCTGTCGGCGTGGCCGGTGTAGCTCGCCAGCCCCGCCAGCGCCAGGTAGTTGATGTCGTGGCCGGCGCGGTCCTTGTAGGGGCCGGTCTGGCCGTAACCGGTGATCGACACGTAAATCAGTTTCGGATTAATCGCCTTCAAGGCTTCATAACCCAGGCCCAATCGCTCCATCACGCCGGGGCGGAACTGCTCCAGCACGATGTCGTAGTCCTGCAGCAACTGCTTGATCAGCTCCAGCGCCTCAGGCTGCTTGAGGTCCAGCGCCAGGCTGCGTTTGTTGCGATTGAGGTAAGCGTGGCTGGCGGAAACGCCCTGATCGTGAGGCGGCAAAACCCGCAGCAGGTCCATGCGCGTTGGCGATTCGATGCGCAGCACCTCGGCGCCCATGTCTGCCAGCAACAACGAGGCGAACGGCCCCGGCAGCAGTGTCGAGAAATCCAGAACCTTGAGTGATGCCAGTGGACCGAGCATGGGCGTTCTCCGTAAACGATGCCTCCAGACTAGGCAGCCAATGGCATTGCAGCAATCACCTTATGCGTCAGATGCGCTGACCGTTGCGCTCAAATCCCAGGCATGAAAAAACCCGCCGAAGCGGGTTTTTTCCGTGCAGCCGTCTTATTTGACGCTGCTTGGGGTTGCCTCTTCGACGTGGCCCAGAACATCGTCTTTAGGCTCGTCGGAGATACCGCGACCGCCAGAAGCCAGTTCGGCGTGCATCACGTCGACGTCCAGTTCCTTGACCCACTTGGCCACAACCAGGGTGGCAACAGCGTTACCGACCAGGTTGGTCAGGGCACGGGCTTCGGACATGAAGCGGTCGATACCGAGGATCAGCGCCAGGCCGGCCACCGGCAAGTGGCCAACGGCGGACAAGGTAGCCGCCAACACGATGAAGCCACTACCGGTCACGCCCGCAGCGCCTTTGGAGGACAGCAGCAACACCACCAGCAGGGTGATCTGGTGAGTGATGTCCATGTGGGTGTCGGTTGCCTGAGCAATGAACACCGCCGCCATGGTCAGGTAGATCGCCGTACCGTCGAGGTTGAACGAGTAACCGGTCGGGATCACCAGACCCACAACGGATTTCTGCGCGCCCAGGCGTTCCATCTTGATCAGCATGCGTGGCAGTACCGATTCCGAAGAAGAAGTACCCAGCACGATCAGCAGTTCTTCACGGATGTAGCGGATCACTTTCAACACGCTGAAGCCGTGAGCGCGAGCGATACCACCCAGCACCACCAGCACGAACACCAGGCAAGTGATGTAGAAGCACGCCATCAATTGACCCAGTTGCACCAGCGAGCCAACACCGTAGGCACCGATGGTAAAGGCCATGGCACCGAAGGCACCCAGTGGCGCGAGCTTCATGATCATGTTGATGATGTTGAACATCACGTGGGCGAAGCGATCGATGAAGTCCAGGATCGGCTTGCCGTAGGCACCCAGGCGATGCAGGGCGAAACCGAAGATCACCGAGAACATCAGCACTTGCAGGATGTCGCCTGTGGCGAACGCGCCGACGATGGTGGACGGGATCACGTTCAACAGGAAGCCAACAACGCTTTGATCAGCACCGGCTGCCACATAAGCAGCGACTTTGGAGGCATCCAGCGTAGCGACGTCGATGTGCATGCCGGCACCCGGCTGCACGATGTTGACCACCACCAGACCCACCAGCAATGCGATGGTCGAAACGATTTCGAAGTAGAGCAGCGCGTAACCGCCGGTCTTGCCGACCGACTTCATGTCCTGCATGCCCGCGATACCGCTGACGACGGTGCAGAAGATGATTGGGGCAATGATCATTTTGATCAGTTTGATGAACCCGTCACCCAGCGGCTTGAGGGCAACACCGGTCTGCGGGTAGAAGTGACCGAGCAGGATGCCGATGGCAATAGCAACGATCACCTGGAAATACAGGGATTTGTACAGTGGCTGACGAGTCGTCATTGCAAAGTTCCTCAAGAGTGCCCGGTGACAACATCCATCTGTTGCCAAAGGCACTTCAATTGCGAACCCTCCTGCACTGGAGGGATTTGTTTTGTCGAGCTGCGCAACGGCAGGCATCTGCAGGTTGTATCGCAAGGCCCGTGCCACCTTCGTCAAATCGCCAGCAAGTCTTTTGACATCAAGGGTTGCAGGTTTTTCTTTGTCACCAAGCGGTTACGGCAAAGTGGCGGATTTCCGCCCATCGACCAGACCTTGTCCTACAAATTGGCGGATATCCGCCTTGTCCATCATCAGACACCACGGCTACCATCCGCCGTTCAATGGACGGACTTGCCTTCTTATGCGCGAACGCACCATCGCCAGTCATTTCGCCCGTGCCGCCCTCGGTGGCGCACGCCGGCTGGGTTACGACTATTCAAATCTGCTGCAACAAC
The DNA here is from genome assembly GCF_019219045.1 of Pseudomonas sp. PDM25. Classification (NCBI taxonomy): domain Bacteria; kingdom Pseudomonadati; phylum Pseudomonadota; class Gammaproteobacteria; order Pseudomonadales; family Pseudomonadaceae; genus Pseudomonas; species Pseudomonas sp. PDM25. Next base: position 12,164 of record NZ_JAHUWL010000009.1, on the reverse strand, counting down.
TCGGTATCAGCCCCGAGTTGCTTGAAGAGCCACGAGCGAGAATCGCGCCTGAACAATTCACCCGATTGATCCAGGGACTGTGGTTGGCACTGGACGACGAATACCTGGGCTTCGGGCCGGTCCCGAGCAAAACCGGGAGTTTCGCGATGATGTGCCATGCGGTGATCCACTGCCGCAATCTGGAGAAAGCACTTCATCGCGGCTTATTGTTTTATAGCTTATTCCCCGACGGTCCGCGTCTGACCCTGACCCGCGAAAACGACATGATCCGCCTAAGCCTCGACGATTCGCAGTTCCGGGACCCGGATCACTTCCTCACCGAGAGCCAGCTGATGGTGTGGCATCGCCTCGCCAGTTGGCTGATCGGCCAGCGCATTCGCCTGGAACAGGCGACATTCAGCTACCCGAAACCCGAGCACGGCGCCGAATACGATTTGCTGTTCCCCTGCCCTCTGGCGTTTTCCACGGCGAAAAGCAGCCTGCTGTTTCACAGTCGTTACTTGGACATGCCGCTGTTGCAGGACGAGCGGACACTCAAGCATTTCCTCGAACACTCCCCCGCCGACCTGTTGTCGCGCCCGGATGACGGCGACAGTTTGAGCAGCCAGTTGCGAAGGTTGCTCAGCCGCGACAGTTCACACTGGCCGGACCTGGAAGAGGTCGCCGCGCACTTGCACATCAGCCCGCAGACGTTGCGTCGGCATTTGCGGGAGGAAGGGTCGAGTTTTCAGGAATTGAAGGATCAACTGCGCCGGGACATTGCGATCTATCACCTGGGGCGGGCGGATTTGTCGTTGCAGCAGATTGCCGAGCAGTTGGGGTTTTCAGAGCCTTCAGCGTTTCACCGGGCGTTCAAGAAGTGGACCGGGTTGACGCCTGGGGCTTATCGGGCGCAGGAGCATTGATTCAAGACTTGAGATCCAGCCGTAGGCAGCGGCGCAAGGATGTGTAGCCTGACTGAGTGTCTGGAGATGTGTTTTAAACACTGCTGTTTATAGGTCTTACCTGCATGTTTTGTAGTGAATGGGCCGGCCTCTTCGCGGGCAAGCCCGCTCCCACAGGTTTCGAGTCCGAACACAAAATCTGTGTAATACATAGCCCTCTGTGGGAGCGGGCTTGCCCGCGAAGAGGCCCGTAAGAACACCATCAAACCACCGGAAAATGAATCCGGAACGCCGCTCCGCCCATTGGCGAGTCCCCCAGCGTCAACTTGGCGCTGTAGCTCTCGATAATGTCCTTGACCACCGCGAGCCCAATCCCCTGCCCCGGATGCTGGCGATCCAGCCGCTCTCCCCTTTGCAGAATCCGTGCACGCTGATCCGGCGGCACTCCCGGACCGTCATCCTCAACGCACAATTCAATCCCGCTCAGGCTTTCGCGCACGCTGATGCGTACTTCGCCGAGGCACAGGCGATAGGCGTTTTCCAGCAGGTTGCCCATCATTTCCAGCAACGCACCCTGCTCGATCGGCACGTAACACTGCGCCGGCAGATCGAAGGCGACCCGCACGCGTTTGTCGCGGTAGACCTTGTCCAGGGTGTCGCACAGGCTTTGCAGCACGGGTTGCAGGCGCACTTGGTGGCGCACCAGACCGCTTTTGCGCAGGCTGGCGCGTTGCAGTTGATAGCTGATCTGCTGGCTCATGCGTTCGATCTGGGTTTGCAGCACCCAGGCCTGATCACGATCGGCCGGGCGCCGGGCCATGTCTTCGCTGACGCCTTGCAGCACGGCCAGCGGGGTTTTCAGGCTGTGGGCCAGGTCGTCGAGGGAATCGCGATAGCGGCTGCGTTGTTCGCGCTCGCTGTGCAACAAGCGGTTGAGGGAACCGGTCAGGCGCAGCAGTTCGCGCGGGTGTTGTTCGCTGAGGCTTTCGCGGGTGCCGCTTTCGATCTCGTCCAGTTCCTGACTGAGCCGGCGCAACGCCTGCAAGCCCCAGGTCAGGCCGATCCACAGCAGCGCGAGCAACACCAGCAAGGCGGCACCGAATCCGAGGTAGAGATTTTCCCGCAGGCCTTCGAGGGTGGCTTCGTACTCACGCACCGGTTGCAGCGCGACGATGCTGAACGCCGCACTCTTGCCGCCGAGCAGTTTGACCTCGACGTCATAGACGAAGAATTCCTGGCCATCGGCCTCACGAATTCGGGCGAACTCGTTGCCGCGTCCGTCGTAACGCGGTTTGTAGTTGATCTTCTCTTCGCGGGTGGCTTTCGAGCGCCACACCAGGTGAGCTTCGCGGTCGTAGATGTAGCCGAGCAAACGGCTGTCGGTCAGGTTGAAGCGCTCATCGGGCAACTGCGCTGGCATTTGCAGGCTGTTGTTTTCCACACGCGCGGCGGAGATCAGCGTGGTGACGTCCGACGCCAGGCGCTGCTCAATGGAATCCTGCAACGCCAGGCTGAACGCGCCCTGCATCGCCGGCAGCAACGCCAGCATGAACAACACCGCCAGGATCGTGGCGGCGAGCATCAAACGGACACGTAGGGAACGAATCAAGTGCAGCGCTCATTGAACAGGTAGCCGAGGCCACGCACGGTATCGATCGGTTTGAAGCCGGCCGGGCCTTCAAGTTTGCGGCGCAGACGGCCGACCAACACTTCGATCACGTTCGGATCGCGCTCGTCGTCGTCCGGGTAGAGCTGCTCCATCAAGCGATCCTTGGCCACCACTTGCTGGTGATGCCGCATCAGGTACTCGAGGATCCGATACTCGTAAGCGGTCAGCGCCAGCGGTTGATCATCGAGGGACGCCTGTTTGCGATTGAGGTCCAGCAGCAACGGCCCGGCGACGATGGTCGACTGGGTGAAACCGCTGGAACGGCGCAGTAACGCGTTCAGCCGGGCATCGAGTTCTTCGAACTGGAACGGCTTGACCACGTAATCGTCGGCGCCGGCGGCGAGGCCTTCGACCTTGTCCTGCCAGTTACCGCGGGCGGTGAGGATCAGGATCGGGAAGGTCTTGCCGCGCGAGCGCAACTGACGAATCAGGTCGAGCCCGCCCATGCCCGGCAGGCCGAGGTCGATCACCGCCAGGTCATGGTTGAACTGCTCGGTCTGGTACAGCGCCTCTTCAGCGTTGGCCACGGACTCGACCACGTGACCGCTGTCCGTCAGGCGGGTTTGCAGGTGATGGCGCAACAGCGCTTCATCTTCGACGACCAGCAGTTTCATAACGCTCTCCTACGCAAATCAACATCTCCAAATACAAACTTCAATGGCTGACAGGGCGACGCCCATCAGTTAAGACGCGCAACCTGTGGGAGCGAGCCTGCTCGCGATAGCGGTGGGTCAGCCAATATTGATGCTGAATGTACCGCCGTCATCGCGAGCAGGCTCGCTCCCACAGGTTTTGCGCTTGACCGACTAGCATTACTTATCAGAAAGCGTAGTTCGCCGACAGGTAGGTCTGGGCGCTGCTGGTCAGGTCCAGCGAACCTTGTTTACTACCACCGCGCTCGCTCATCTCGGTGCTGGCGTTGCTGCGCAGGTAACGGTAACCCAGTTCCACCGAGGTGTTTTGCGAAACCTGTTGCAGGACACCCAACTGGCCGCCGATGGCGTAACCGATGTCGCTGTCGCGGCTGAAACCTGGGGATTCCTGAGTCATTTTGGTCAAGCCGGCTGTGGCGCCACCGAACAGCTTGGTGCTGCCGCCCACCGGGTAGAACAGATCGTAGCTGCCCAGGAGGTTTTCCTGACGCAGTTTAATGCCATTGTGCGAACCCGACACATTGTCGTAAGTGGCGTAGTAGCGGCCCTGGCTGTTTTGCCGGCCCAGACGCACACCCCAGGTGTTGTCCTTGCCGATCACGCCGTCGGCGTTCGGGCTGTTGAGGTTGTCGTTCAGGGCGTGGGACTTTTTGACCTTGTCGCTGGTCTGTCCAAAAGTAAGGCTGGCGAAATTGTCGTCGGAAGCGAAAGCCGCGGTACTCGCGGTCAAGACAGTGAAAGCCAGAAGCAGTTTTTTGAAGCCAGTCATAGGGGCGTTCCTTATGCGCTATATGCTATTTGGGTACGGGGCAAGGTTACTCACCCGGCCCTGAACTCCCCCTGAACGCTCTCTGAACCTAAGCTGAACCAGATCGACCCAGCTGTTTTTGACGACTTTTCTGTCAGGAGATCCGACCATGCGCATGTTTCTCGCTTTCGTCTTGCTGGCCTTGAGCGGGCTGACTCAAGCCGCCATCAAGACTCAGGAAATCCCCTATCAAAGTACTGACGGCACCAAAATGATCGGCTATTTCGCCTATGACGACGCCATCAAAGGCGCACGCCCTGGCGTTGTGGTGGTGCACGAATGGTGGGGGCTCAACGAGTACACCAAGCGCCGCGCCCGTGATCTCGCCGGTCTGGGCTATAGCGCACTGGCCATCGACATGTATGGCGATGGCAAAAACACTGAGCATCCCAAGGACGCCATGGCCTTCATGCAGGCCGCGTTGAAAGACAGTGGCGCGGCGAGCGCGCGCTTTCAGGCCGGGCTCGATCTGCTGAAGAAACAGCCGCAAACCGATCCGGACAAAATCGCCGCTATCGGTTATTGCTTCGGCGGTGCAGTGGTACTGAATGCGGCACGTCAGGGTTTGCCGCTGGCGGGCGTGGTGAGTTTTCACGGCGCGCTGGCGACCAAGACGCCTGCCACACCGGGTAGCGTGAAAGCCAAGATCCTGGTCGAACATGGCGCTCTGGACAGCATGGTAACGGCGGATAACGTTGCGGCGTTCAAGGCCGAAATGGACAAGGCTGGGGCTGACTATAAATTTGTCAGCCTTGAAGGTGCCAAGCATGGGTTCAGTAATCCTGATGCGGATCGTCTGAGCCATGGCGATCATGCCGGGCCGGATATTGGCTATAACAAAGCGGCGGATGAAAAATCCTGGGCGGATATGCAGGCGTTCTTCAAAAAAATCTTTGGCTGACACGATGATCGTTCCCACGCTCTGCGTGGGAATGCAGCCCGGGACGCTCTGCGTCCCATTGGAACGCGGAGCGTCCCTTGAGGCATTCCCACGCAGAGCGTGGGAACGATCAGTGTGGGGCTACCCAGCCTGAGAGCAACCCGGCAAAATGCCCCACATGAATCGCGCCCCCGCCCTACCCGTCTGTTGTACCCCACTCGATGCCCATTGGCCGCTGCCGTTTGCGCTGCCCGATACGGTGCTGTTGAGCACGCACTTCGATACCTCGCAACTGGCCAGCGATGATTTCCAGCGCAGCGCCATCGAGCCGCCGCCCACCATCCAGCGTTCGGTCGCCAAGCGTCAGGCGGAGTTCCTCGCCGGGCGGGTTTGCGCTCGGGCGGCGTTGCAACAGTTGGAAGGGCTGAGCTTTATCCCGGCTATCGGCGAAGACCGGGCACCGGTATGGCCGACGCACATCACGGGCTCGATCACCCACAGCACCGGCCGGGCCTCGGCGATTGTCGCGAAGAAAACCCACTGGCGCGGCCTGGGAATGGACCTGGAGAACCTGCTCAACCCTGAACGGGCCGAGCGACTGGCCGGGGAAATCCTCACGCCGCCCGAGTTGCAACGCATGACCGCGGGCCGTCGCGATCAGTTGGCGATGCTGGTAACCCTGACGTTTTCGGTGAAGGAAAGCCTGTTCAAGGCGCTGTATCCGATCGTTCAGCAGCGCTTCTATTTCGAGCACGCTGAAGTGCTGGAGTGGACCGAGCGCGGTGAAGTGCGGCTGCGGTTGCTGACGGATCTGTCCAGCGAATGGTGCAATGGCACTGAGCTGGATGCGCAGTTCGGGGTCATTGATGGGCAGTTGTTGAGTCTGGTCAGCATCAAGGCCTGACATTTGTGGGGCCTGGGACGGCCTCTTCGCGAGCAAGCCCGCTCCCACATTGGATCTATGTCTCACGCAAATCCCCTGTGGGAGCGGGCTTGTCTCCGGGCGGCGTTCCGACGAAAGCGGTAGCTCATCCACCGCACCTCTCAACGCTTCTCCTGATTCCTCGGCCAACTCAAACTGAAACACGCCCCGCCCAGGCTTTTGCTCTTGCTGATCAACGCCCGGCCATCATGCCAATGGATGATTCGCCGCACGATGGACAACCCCAACCCATGCCCACCGGAAGCGCGGGTACGGCTGTCGTCGAGGCGCAGGAATGGCGTGAAGATCTTCTCCCAAGCCGTTTCCGGCACGCCCGGTCCGTCATCCTCGACATCCACTCGACAGCGCTGCTGCCCGACCTGATAGCTGACAGTCACCCGTGATTGAGCGTGGCGCATGGCGTTGCTCACCAGGTTCTGCAACGCCCGGTGCAGGTAGCGCGGCTCGGCCTCGACCCAGGCGTCGTCATTGTCAGCGGCAGACAAACACAAACCGCGTTGCACCGTGACCTCGGCGCGTAACGGCGCCAGTTCTTCGATCACCTGATTGACCAACGCATCCAGATCGATCCGCTGAAAATTCAATGCCGGTGAACCCTGCTCCAGTCGTGCGTAGGTGAGCATCTCGTCCACCAGCCGATCGAGATCCTCGATGTCGTTGTCCATGCCTTCACAGTATTTTTCCAACGCCTGCGGCGTGGTGGCCGAACCGATCATTTCCAGACCAAAACGCAACCGCGCCACGGGTGTGCGCAGCTCATGAGACACGGCGCGCACCAACTCACGCTGAATCGCCAGCAACTGCTGCAAGTGCTCGGCCATGCCGTTGAACGCCGAAGCCAGCCGCCCCACCGAATCCGCGCCGCGTGCAGGCACGCGGGTTTCCAGGCTGCCCTTGGCGATGCGCGTGGCGGCCGCTTCCAGGCCACGCAAACGGCGCTCAAGTTGCCGCACCAACAGATAGACGATCAAACCGATCAGGCTCAAACCCAGGGCGGCGATCAGCACCAGCCACTCCGGCGGATAAGGATTCATCTGATACAACGGGCCGATTTCCAGCACCCACGGCGTACCGACCATGCCGGCAAACACCCGGATCGAATCGCCGCCCTTGCCCAGCGCCATCACCGTGTCGCCCTCGGACACCCGGCGACTCTGGTCTTCGTCCATGTCCGCCTGTTCGATCGTCACCAGGCGCAAGTCGAAACCAAACCCTTTATCGCGTTTCAACTGCGCCAGGCGCTCGGGTTGCTCGGCCACCGGGTAGCGCACCAGTTCATCGGCCAGCAGGTAAATAGTCGCCCGGGCCAGTTGTTCGCTGATCTGCTGGACTTCGCCGGTCAGCACCAGCTGTTCCTTGTCGCTGACCAATCGATAGACCTTCGCCGCGTGCGGACCGGTTTGTTCCACCAGCGCCTGACCGTGCAGCACGCGGGTGCGCTGGGTGAGGTCGAGGTCGGTTTGGGCAAAGGTCTTCAGCGCCAGAGGAATCCCCAACAACCGCTCCCACACCAGCAAGGCACGGTGGCGCTCGGTTTCGTTCATCGGGTTCAGATTGTCGGCCATCAGCGAGAACGTGCCGTGGGCCAGGCGTTCGCGGTATTGCTCGCCGCGCACCTGGTTAAGCAGGTGCAAGGCCAGCACGCCGAGAACCGCCACCAGAATCAGCGCCGCGCACATGCCGCCATAGATGCGCAGGAAGATCGAGTTCACAGCGTGCAGGCTTCCGGAACGAACAGATAACCTTTGCTGCGGATGGTCTTGATCAGCCGCGGATGCTCCGGGTCATCGCCGATTTTGGGGCGAATGCGCGAGATGCGCACGTCGATGGAACGGTCCTGGCCGTCATAGCCAATGCCGCGCAGCGCGGTAAAAATCTCTTCCCGGGACAGGATGCGCCCGGCGTTGGCCACCAGCAGCCAGAGCAGGTCGAACTCGGCGCTGGTCAGTTCGATGCCGTTGTCGTTCAGCCAGGCTTCGCGCAATGCGTTGTCGACCACCAAGGGACCGAACTGCAGACGCCGTTGTTTTTCCGGCGCCACTTCCGGGGCTTCACTGCGTCGCAACAAGGCCTGGATGCGCGCCAGCAAAAGTCGGGGGCGAACCGGTTTGCACACGTAGTCGTCGGCACCCAGGTCCAGACCAAGAATCTGATCGGTGTCGTCGGTGCGGGCGGTGAGCATCAGGATCGGGCCGTCATACTTGTCGCGGACCTTGCGGCAGATGCTCAGGCCATCTTCGCCTGGCAACATGAGGTCGAGGATCACCAGGTCCGGTTTCTCCTTGATGATCCGTGCCGCGGCCAAGGCGCCGTTACCCTCGATCGATACGCGCAGACCATTGGCTTCCAGGTAGTCGCGGGTCAGTTCGGCCAGACGCTGGTCGTCCTCGACAATCAATACCTGCCAGTTGTCTTGCTCCACGGTGACCTCTGCTTGCCAACAACACTTAATAAGGAAGGATCCGCCCGTCTTTTTGTAATGATTGGGGAGGATAAGAATGCATCTGCATGGGCCGATTGTATAAACGCCGCTCACCAAGAACACAAGCCGGTAAATGCGTTCGGACAACGCGGTTTTTTGTGATAGGGTTCGCGCCCTTAAAAAGCCGAGCGACTGTTTTCAATCGGTGAAAATCAGTGAAAAACGGTCCGCTCCAGCTAGGTCGCGGCCTACACGCCCGTTCCACCTTTCACACACAATTTACGCACAGGCTTATCCACAGGTAGTACGTTGCAACACCCCAAAAAACGCATTATCTTGTACCCCGGCGCCAAAAAAACCCTACATGTAGGGTTTTGCGTAAAAAACCAAACACAAATCAGACACCGATTTCAAGCGCTTTTATTGCCTCTGTCCGGTTGAACCAAACGTATTTTCGAAAGACCAAACCGCGCGTGCGGATGGCTACTGTTTTTGCGCCGAAAACGGCGTTTACGGTACGGGTGTTGCAGTCAATTACTGTCACCCAAAAGGATCCCGGTTTCAGGTTCAAGGCCTGGGACCAAAGACTTCGGCATGGAAGCGGCGCCCCAATTGCCCCTTCCTGATCTGTCCCGAAGTTGGTATGCCCGGCCCTTCGCCGGTTGTAGTGCTTCAGGACGGAACGGTGGGCACCCAAACGGTGCCCAAACAAACATAGAGAATGTGGAGACAACCCCCCATGCAAACCGACACAACTCGCGAGAACCCGCAGGGCACCTTGCCGCAGGCCGCAGATTCGACTTCGGATCTGTCCGCCACCGCGCCTGGTCAACTGCGCGTGATCAAGCGTAACGGCACTGTCGTTCCTTACACCGATGACAAGATCACCGTCGCCATCACCAAAGCGTTTCTCGCAGTTGAGGGCGGCACCGCTGCCGCTTCGTCGCGAATCCACGACACCGTTGCCCGTCTGACCGAACAAGTCACCGCGACCTTCAAGCGTCGCATGCCCTCGGGCGGCACGATCCACATCGAAGAAATCCAGGACCAGGTCGAACTGGCCCTGATGCGTGCCGGCGAGCAGAAAGTAGCCCGCGACTACGTGATCTACCGTGACGGTCGTTCGAAAGAACGCGCCGCCCACGCACCGGCCGAAGAAGCAGTCAACGCTCACCCGTCGATCCGCATCACCCGCGCCGATGGCACCTTTGCTCCTCTGGACATGGGCCGCCTGAACACCATCGTCACCGAAGCGTGCGAAGGCCTGGAAGAAGTCGACGGCGACCTGATCCAGCGCGAAACCCTGAAAAACCTGTACGACGGCGTGGCCCTGACCGACGTCAACACCGCGTTGGTGATGACCGCCCGTACGCTGGTCGAGCGTGAGCCGAACTACTCGTTCGTGACCGCCCGCCTGCTGATGGACACCCTGCGTGCCGAAGGCCTGAGCTTCCTGGAAGTCGCCGAAAGCGCGACCCACCACGAAATGGTCGACCTGTACGCCAAGGCCCTGCCTGCCTACATCGCCAAGGGCATCGAATTCGAATTGCTGAACCCGGTCCTCGCTACCTTCGACCTGGAAAAACTCGGCAAGGCGATCAACCACGAGCGCGATCAGCAGTTCACGTACCTGGGCCTGCAAACCCTGTACGACCGTTACTTCATCCACAAGGACGGTATCCGCTTCGAACTGCCGCAAATCTTCTTCATGCGCGTGGCCATGGGCCTGGCGATCGAAGAGAAGAACAAAGAAGACCGTGCGATCGAGTTCTACAACCTGTTGTCGTCTTTCGACTACATGTCGTCGACCCCGACCCTGTTCAACGCCGGTACTCTGCGTCCACAGCTGTCGAGCTGCTACCTGACCACCGTGCCGGATGACCTGTCGGGCATCTACCACGCAATCCACGACAACGCCATGTTGTCGAAATTTGCGGGCGGCCTGGGCAACGACTGGACCCCGGTTCGTGCACTGGGTTCGTACATCAAGGGCACCAACGGCAAATCCCAGGGCGTTGTTCCGTTCCTGAAAGTAGTGAACGACACCGCCGTTGCCGTTAACCAGGGTGGCAAGCGCAAAGGCGCTGTCTGTGCCTACCTGGAAACCTGGCACATGGACATCGAAGAGTTCATCGAACTGCGCAAGAACACCGGTGATGATCGTCGTCGTACCCACGATATGAACACCGCCAACTGGATCCCTGACCTGTTCATGAAGCGCGTCTTCGATGACGGCAAGTGGACCCTGTTCTCGCCGTCCGAAGTGCCGGACCTGCACGACCTGACCGGCAAGGCCTTCGAAGAGCGTTACGAGTACTACGAGGCCCTGTCCGAGTACCCGGGCAAGATCAAGCTGTTCAAGACCATCCAGGCCAAAGACCTGTGGCGCAAAATGCTGTCCATGCTGTTTGAAACCGGCCACCCATGGCTGACCTTCAAAGACCCGTGCAACCTGCGCAGCCCGCAGCAGCACGTCGGCGTGGTTCACAGCTCGAACCTGTGCACCGAGATCACCTTGAACACCAACAAGGACGAGATCGCCGTTTGCAACCTGGGCTCGATCAACCTGCCGAACCACATCACCAACGGCAAGCTGGACACCGCCAAGCTGGAACGCACCGTGAACACCGCCGTTCGCATGCTCGATAACGTTATCGACATCAACTACTACTCGGTGCCACAAGCGAAGAACTCCAACTTCAAGCACCGTCCGGTCGGTCTGGGCATCATGGGCTTCCAGGACGCGCTGTACCTGCAGCACATTCCTTACGGTTCCGACGCGGCCGTCGAGTTCGCCGACAAGTCGATGGAAGCGGTCAGCTACTACGCGATCCAGGCTTCCTGCGATCTTGCCGACGAGCGCGGCGCCTACGAGACGTTCCAGGGTTCGCTGTGGTCCAAAGGCATCCTGCCGCTGGATTCGCAACAGATCCTGATCGAGCAGCGTGGCCAGAAGTACATCGACGTTGACCTGAACGAATCCCTGGACTGGGCACCGGTTCGTGCCCGTGTGCAGAAAGGCATTCGTAACTCCAACATCATGGCCATCGCACCGACCGCGACCATCGCCAACATCACTGGCGTATCGCAGTCGATCGAACCGACCTACCAGAACCTCTACGTGAAATCGAACCTGTCGGGCGAATTCACCGTGATCAACCCGTACCTGGTTCGCGACCTGAAAGCTCGCGGTCTGTGGGACTCGGTCATGATCAACGACCTGAAGTACTACGACGGTTCGGTGCAACAGATCGAGCGCATCCCGCAAGAACTCAAAGAGCTCTATGCGACTGCCTTCGAAGTGGACACCAAGTGGATCGTTGACGCGGCAAGCCGCCGTCAGAAGTGGATCGACCAGGCTCAATCGCTGAACCTGTACATCGCTGGCGCATCGGGCAAGAAGCTGGACGTGACCTACCGCATGGCCTGGTACCGTGGTCTGAAAACCACTTACTACCTCCGTGCCCTGGCCGCGACCAGCACCGAGAAGTCGACCATCAACACCGGCAAGCTGAACGCTGTTTCCAGCGGCGGCAACCACGGTGACGATTCGGTCCTGGCAGCACCTGCCGGCCCTGCTCCAGTGCCGAAGGCTTGCGCCATCGACGAGCCGGATTGCGAAGCTTGCCAATAAGCTGAGCCGGTAACCCGAAACCCCCGACAGCCCTCTGGATTGTCGGGGGTTTTCTTTTGCCTGCAGGAAAGTGGTGACCGGGCTGACACCATCGCGAGCAGGCTCACTCCTACAAGGGCCGAGTTGGCTCGGAGGAATGCGATCTACTGTGGGAGATTCTATGGTTGAGGGAAAGCCCTCAACTGGCTTTTGGCTGATATTCGCTTTGCCCTTTCAGCAAGGCGAATACCACCCGAGCAAGCTTGCGAGCCAGCATCACCAGCGCCTGAGT
>NZ_JAHUWL010000099.1:0-258 GCF_019219045.1 Pseudomonas sp. PDM25 | reverse complement strand
CGTTCCCGGCTTCATTGTCACTGGGTAGAACGTCATAGGCGTGGGTGAGGCCGACATTTTCATGTTCCGTGTTTTCCAGGAAATGAACGATCAGACCAATGCCGGTGAAGTTGGCCAGTTTGTGCCCTAGGGAAGTGGGCTTTTCCTGAACGATGTCGCGCTCTTCCTGCTTGAAGTGCATGAGCATGCGTTCGCGGCCTTCAGCATCCTTGACCTCATTGACCAGCCATTCGTGCAGCTCTTCGACCTTGTTGAAGC
>NZ_JAHUWL010000098.1:0-263 GCF_019219045.1 Pseudomonas sp. PDM25 | reverse complement strand
CGCGGCGAGTCGGCATCGGCAGGTGCCAGGCACGTGCCACCACCCCTTTATGTTCGCTCACTAACGATTGCGGCAGCATCGCCACTCCGATACCCGCGCTGACCATATTCAGCGCCTGCTTCAATGATCCGGCATTCCCGGCCACCGCCCCTGGCGAACGGCCATACACGGCCATCAATCGTTGATGGGATACGTGCTGCGGGCAGGTGATCCAGTCGTCAATCGGTGTCCAACGCTGTTGCTCTGAGTCCTGCGCCATGGGG
>NZ_JAHUWL010000097.1:0-266 GCF_019219045.1 Pseudomonas sp. PDM25 | reverse complement strand
GCCCTTCGATACGCCCGTGAATGCCTTCGCCATTGAGGCCAAACTGCAGAAACGCCGGTAGGCTGAGCAGGCTCTCCATATAGAAGTCGGGGTATTCGCTGACCAGTTCAACCTCGATCGCGTACAAGCTACTGATGGTCTCAAGGCCCTCAAAGGCCAGCACCTTGAAGTCGTGACGAACCGAGGGGATCAGTAATGTGAAGTGCGCAGTATTGGCTGGCGCGAACATACGCTTATCCTTAAGCAGAAAGAGGTGAGCAGGACAC
>NZ_JAHUWL010000096.1:0-270 GCF_019219045.1 Pseudomonas sp. PDM25 | reverse complement strand
CCTTGGTCTCAGCCTTGCAGAGGTAACTGACCCGATAGAAGTATCGATCCATCTCCCCCGAATCATCCTGAGAGAGGTGGAATGTGGCGTTTGCAGGGATATGCACCAAGCCCTCTGCCTCCTCGAACGTAACCCTCAGCGCACTCGCCCAGGCAGCCTGAATACGGCTGTAGAGATTCTCCCTCTCTGATTGGAAGCGCCCCACGGTGTGGTACGCATCCCGATTGAGTAGCAGCACGAAGTGGTAGTGCGGCCGACCTTTCTGTCCGA
>NZ_JAHUWL010000095.1:0-279 GCF_019219045.1 Pseudomonas sp. PDM25 | reverse complement strand
CGCGTCGTCGACCGGGGTGACGTTCAGATCCAGGGTGCTGGTGGAGCCGGTGTTGGTGGTGTAGCTGACTTGCGGCACGGCGCCGTTGTAGTTGGCGTCCGGGGTGAAGCTGTAGTCGCCGTTGGCACCGATAGTCAGCGTACCGACATTTTCAATGGTCGCGGTCTGGCCGGCGGTGAAGGAACCCGTCACACCAGCGACGGTAAAGGTCGCGACACTCAGGGTGTTATCGACATCGCTGTCATTGGTCAACACGTTGCCGGCTGCAACGGTGTCTTC
>NZ_JAHUWL010000094.1:0-287 GCF_019219045.1 Pseudomonas sp. PDM25 | reverse complement strand
ACGCAGAGTGTCATTGATGAACTACGACAAGACCGGCACTTTCTTGTTGAGGGCATTAGCCGTTTGATTGACGCTAGCCCCAAGTGGAATAAAGAAGATCGGGCGCGAGGAGAGGCAACCTTTATCAGCCTGATCCACCGAGGCATCGTTATTGAAGCGCAAATCGACACGATCAATGCGCTGGAGGGGTCGCCTGAATAACCCCGTAACAGTGTTAGGCTTCGGTGCGTTAATTTAATTAATTGTGCAGCGCATTAATCACTGCTCAACTTTGCATTGGGCGACTG
>NZ_JAHUWL010000093.1:0-288 GCF_019219045.1 Pseudomonas sp. PDM25 | reverse complement strand
CAACTGCTCTTGTCGCTGTTCAGTTCGGCCCGGTCCCAATTGAACTCGACCTTGACCCGACCGTACTCATCACAAAAGATTTCCTCGCCGGCAGGCCCGGTGACACGGGCGGTCTGGCTCACCAATTTCTTTTCACGGGTGACCAGCGGTGGACGGTAGAACACGTCCCAGGGAATCGCGGTGAAGGTGTTGCGGTAGCCTTGGGTGAAGCCATCTTCGGCGTTCTCTTCGCTGGTGACCGACTCCTCCAGAACCTGGGGCTGTTTTCCTTGGTGATGAACACTGCAC
>NZ_JAHUWL010000092.1:0-290 GCF_019219045.1 Pseudomonas sp. PDM25 | reverse complement strand
TGAACGACTTTACCAAACCACTCAGCTCGCACTGAGCGATCATCGCCAGGTGTTCGCACTCCGTTTCGATCTACGCTTTCCTGATGACTCATTGCCCGATTCAGGCAGCACCGTCATTTCCAGGTTTGTCGATTCTTTGACCTTCAGGATCCAGTCAGCTCGCAAGCGTTCAGAGCGCCTGAACGGCTCTGCTCATCGAACCAGTGTCCGCTGGTGCTGGGTCAGGGAGATCGGACAGAAAGGTCGGCCGCACTACCACTTCGTGCTGCTACTCAATCGGGATGCGTACC
>NZ_JAHUWL010000091.1:0-291 GCF_019219045.1 Pseudomonas sp. PDM25 | reverse complement strand
AATACCCACCGGCATTGAGTACTTCCAGTTCGTAGACCGCTGGCAGGTATTGCTGGAGCGCTGCTTTGGCCACTTTCTTACCATTGATAGTGCAGTCATCGTCGGCCTGGGGATTGCACCACGCTTCCTTTACCTCAATATTTTTTGTGGGTTTAGTCATGGGATTGTTTTCAACCTGAGGCGCCGTATCGACAGGCTGGCCACGCGATGCGTTGGCATCTAACTGATAGGCGGCCATCGTATCTTTTACGTTGATCTGACTGATGCCGTGATCCAGTAAGAAGTCCCGAA
>NZ_JAHUWL010000090.1:0-294 GCF_019219045.1 Pseudomonas sp. PDM25 | reverse complement strand
TCAATGCGCTGGAGGGGTCGCCTGAATAACCCCGTAACAGTGTTAGGCTTCGGTGCGTTAATTTAATTAATTGTGCAGCGCATTAATCACTGCTCAACTTTGCATTGGGCGACTGTGGACCTTATTCGGATATTTTGCCGTCCCTAAAGGGGCCTCCGTACTTCACCCACTCCCCGGTCTGTTTCCTCCTAGTGTCCTGCTCACCTCTTTCTGCTTAAGGATAAGCGTATGTTCGCGCCAGCCAATACTGCGCACTTCACATTACTGATCCCCTCGGTTCGTCACGACTTCAAG
>NZ_JAHUWL010000008.1:0-337602 GCF_019219045.1 Pseudomonas sp. PDM25 | reverse complement strand
CAGTGAAACGATGCATCGCCGATGGTAGTGTGGGGTTTCCCCATGTGAGAGTAGGTCATCGTCAAGATTAAAT
Organism: Pseudomonas sp. PDM25; assembly: GCF_019219045.1. Taxonomy (NCBI): domain Bacteria; kingdom Pseudomonadati; phylum Pseudomonadota; class Gammaproteobacteria; order Pseudomonadales; family Pseudomonadaceae; genus Pseudomonas; species Pseudomonas sp. PDM25. The sequence continues at coordinate 337,529 of NZ_JAHUWL010000008.1, read as the reverse complement.
TCCGAAACCCCTATCTGCGTATGCAGGTAGGGGTTTTGTTTTGCCCGCAGGAAAACTGACCTGTAGGGTTTCTATGCAATGGCGCGGGGCATGGCTATCATGCGGGCCTCATTGTGAGGCGAGACTTGCATGCTGACATTGTTAAAGCTTCTTAAAGATGGCCGATTCCATTCGGGTCAGGCCTTGGGCGTCGCCTTGGGTGTCAGTCGTAGTGCCGTTTGGAAGCAGCTTCAGCATTTAGAAGCTGAGCTGGGATTATCCATTCATAAGGTGCGGGGGCGCGGCTATCAACTGGCTGCGCCATTGACGCTGCTTGATCCTGTCGAGATAAGAGAGCAGGCGCCTTCTTGTGATTGGCCCATCCTGGTTTTCGATTCAATTGACTCCACTAATGCCGAGGCTTTGCGCGCCATAGAGCGGGGTCAAGCGGCGCCCTTTCTGGTGCTCGCGGAACGGCAAACCGCAGGTCGCGGGCGGCGTGGACGAAAGTGGGCGAGCCCATTCGCGGAAAACATCTATTACAGTCTCGTGCTGCGTATTGACGGTGGAATGCGTCAGCTGGAAGGCTTGAGTCTAGTTGTTGGGCTCGCCGTCATGCAGGCCTTGCGAGAGCTTGGTATTTCGGGGGTTGGATTGAAGTGGCCCAACGATGTTCTGGTGGGTCAGAAGAAGATTGCCGGGATATTGCTCGAGTTGGTGGGGGATCCTGCCGATGTGTGTCACGTTGTGCTGGGTGTGGGAATTAATGTGAACATGCAGATTACCGATGAGGTTGATCAGCAATGGACGTCCATGCGGCTAGAGTCGGGCAAGGTGTTTGATCGAAATCACTTGGTCGGGGAGTTGGGTGCGATGCTCCAGGCATATCTGTGTCGTCATCAAGTCGACGGATTTTCGCCTATCCAGGCAGAGTGGGAGCAAAATCATCTCTGGCAGGGGCGAGCCGTGTCGTTGATCGCAGGCGTTAACCACATAGAAGGCGAAGTGCTGGGTATTGATAGTCAAGGTGCTCTACGCTTGAAGGTGGGTGGTGTGGAAAAAGTCTTTAGTGGTGGTGAGCTCAGTCTGAGGTTGCGTGATGATTCTTGAGCTCGACTGCGGAAACAGTTTTATCAAGTGGCGTGTGCTTGACGCGGATGTTCGGCGGGTGGTCGGCGAGGGGGTCGTTGATTCGGACCTCGCGTTGTTGGAGAGTTTGAAAGCGCTCAAGGGGCTCGCTCTCAAGTTTTGTCGGTTGGTCAGTGTCAGGACTGCCGAAGAAACCAGTGCCCTGATTTCTCTGCTGACAGAAGCTTTTGGTGTGTCGGTGGTATGCGCGGCGCCGTCCCGGGAAATGTCCGGAGTTCGTAATGGCTATGAGGAGTTCGAGCGGTTAGGGCTCGACCGTTGGCTGGCGATGCTCGGGGGATTCCATCTGGCCTCAGGTGCTTGTCTTGTGCTTGATTTTGGTACGGCGGTTACTGCGGACTTCATCTCCAGGAATGGAGAGCATCTCGGAGGGTTTATATGTCCGGGTATGCCGCTGATGCGAAACCAATTGCGTACCCATACTCGTAGAATTCGTTATGGTGATCTAGCCGCCGAGCGCGCTCTGGAAAGTCTCGTTCCTGGTCGGACAACTGTCGAAGCGGTCGAGCGGGGGTGCTCGTTGATGCTGAGAGGCTTTGTCCTGACGCAGCTAGAGTTGGCGCGTAGCTATTGGGGGGATGATTTTGTTGTATTTCTCACTGGAGGAGATGCAGACCTGGTTTCCGGGATTGTGCCTGAGGCCAGGGTAGTTCCTGATCTGGTGTTTGTAGGTTTGGCGATGGCGTGCCCCTTGTCCTGAGGTTTTTATGCGTTGGTTGTTTCTGCTGCTGCTTGTTCTCAATGTGTTCTATTACATCTGGCACCAACAAGAGGCTCCTCTGCGTGCGAAGGATGTAACCCCTTTGAATTTGTATCGGGGGGCGCAGCAGGATATTCGCTTGTTGAGTGAGACGACTGACGCGGCTCGTGATAAAGGAAAGCCTGTCCAGGCAGACGATGGATGCCTCTATCTTGGCGGCTTTACTCGTCAGGAGGCAGCTCAGGCGGTTGAGCGGCGATTGAGTGGCATGGAAATCAAGTTCGAGTCCTTGCTGAGGGCTCCTCCAGGGTCTGATGGTTACTGGGTGCGTGTGGCACCAGAAAGCCGGCGTTGGCTAGATGACTCGCAGCTGAAAAACCTTTCTAGAGAATTCAATGAGTTAAAACATAAAATAATGCCGTGCGGAGGGGTTGCACCCGCCGATTAGTTTGCATAGAATGGCGCCCGCTTCGCAGTGAAGACCTTTAATGGTTAACGCCGTAAAGTGACGTCAACGCAGCTAACCTCAGGTTTTTAATGAGAAAATGCTTGACAGAAGGCTGGCATGATATAGAATGCCGGCTCGCTTAGGAGGGGTTCCCGAGCGGCCAAAGGGATCAGACTGTAAATCTGACGTCTACGACTTCGAAGGTTCGAATCCTTCCCCCTCCACCATTTTTAGCGAGAGCTGCAAGCTCCGCGGGTATAGTTTAGTGGTAGAACCTCAGCCTTCCAAGCTGATGATGCGGGTTCGATTCCCGCTACCCGCTCCAAGTTTGCAGATCCTGCATAGCGTTACGCTCTTGTAGCTCAGTTGGTAGAGCACACCCTTGGTAAGGGTGAGGTCAGCGGTTCAAATCCGCTCAAGAGCTCCATATAACAAGGCAGATATGAAAATATCTGCCTTTGTTTTAATGGCTTGTTTGACCTGCTCAATTCTTCTCCTAGGGGTGATTTTGATGGCTAAGGAAAAGTTCGAACGTAATAAGCCGCACGTCAACGTTGGTACTATTGGTCACGTCGATCACGGTAAAACTACTCTGACTGCTGCTTTGACCCGCGTCTGCTCCGAAGTTTTCGGTTCGGCAAAGGTTGACTTCGACAAGATCGATAGCGCCCCTGAAGAAAAAGCTCGTGGTATCACCATCAACACCGCTCACGTTGAGTACGATTCGGCCGTGCGTCACTACGCACACGTTGACTGTCCAGGTCACGCTGATTACGTAAAAAACATGATTACCGGTGCTGCTCAGATGGATGGCGCGATTCTGGTTTGCTCGGCCGCTGATGGTCCGATGCCGCAAACTCGTGAGCACATCCTTCTGTCCCGCCAGGTTGGCGTTCCGTACATTGTTGTCTTCCTGAACAAGGCTGACATGGTTGATGACGCGGAGTTGCTTGAGCTGGTTGAGATGGAGGTACGCGACCTGCTGAGTACTTACGATTTCCCGGGTGATGACACTCCAATCATCATTGGTTCGGCGCTGATGGCGCTGAATGGTCAAGACGACAACGAGATGGGTACTACTGCCGTCAAGAAGTTGGTCGAGACTCTGGATAGCTACATTCCGCAGCCTGAGCGAGCTATTGATAAGCCGTTCCTGATGCCGATCGAGGATGTTTTCTCGATCTCCGGTCGCGGTACTGTTGTGACTGGTCGTGTTGAGCGTGGCATTGTCCGCATTCAGGAAGAAGTTGAGATTGTTGGTCTTCGTGACACTGTCAAAACTACTTGCACTGGTGTTGAGATGTTTCGCAAGCTGCTCGACGAAGGTCGTGCTGGCGAGAACTGCGGCGTATTGCTGCGTGGTACTAAGCGTGATGATGTTGAGCGTGGCCAGGTTCTGGTCAAGCCGGGCACTGTCAAGCCTCATACCAAGTTCACTGCAGAGGTTTACGTTCTGAGCAAGGAAGAAGGCGGTCGTCATACTCCGTTCTTCAAGGGTTACCGTCCACAGTTCTACTTCCGTACCACGGACGTGACCGGTAACTGCGAATTGCCAGAAGGCGTTGAAATGGTGATGCCGGGTGACAACGTTCAGATGACTGTCACTCTGATCAAAACCATCGCAATGGAAGATGGTCTGCGTTTCGCCATTCGTGAGGGCGGTCGTACCGTCGGCGCTGGTGTCGTTGCTAAGGTTATCGAGTAAATTGTTGTAATGTCTTTTTCGGGCCGGCATAATGGTCGGCCTGATTTTGTTTTAGGTCAGTAGCTCAATTGGCAGAGCGACGGTCTCCAAAACCGTAGGTTGGGGGTTCGATTCCCTCCTGACCTGCCAGATTCACTTGGTGTATCTGGCTTTCTTTTCACAGGATCTTCATAGATGACTCCTAAAGCTGAAGCTCAAGGCTCTCGCTTCGATCTGCTCAAGTGGCTAGTAGTAGTTGCTTTGGTGGTTGTTGGCGTTGTTGGCAATCAGTATTACTCTGCTTCGCCGATCCTGTACCGCGTACTTGCTTTGCTCGCCATTGCTGCTGTAGCTGCCTTTGTAGGCCTGCAGACAGTCAAGGGCAAGTCTTTCTTTGTACTGGTTAAGGAAGCTCGCACCGAGATTCGTAAAGTCGTATGGCCAACTCGCCAAGAAACCACGCAGACCACGTTGATCGTTGTGGCTGTTGTTCTGGTTATGGCGTTGCTGTTGTGGGGGCTTGATTCCCTGCTCGGCTGGCTTGTTTCCTTGATTGTCGGCTAAGGGTGTCCCGTGGCTAAGCGTTGGTACGTTGTGCATGCTTACTCCGGTTACGAGAAGCATGTCATGCGCTCGTTGGTAGAGCGCGTAAAGCTGGCTGGCATGGAAGATGGCTTTGGCGAAATTCTGGTTCCCACTGAAGAAGTGGTTGAAATGCGTAATGGCCAGAAACGCAAAAGCGAGCGCAAGTTCTTCCCAGGTTATGTGCTGGTTCAGATGGACATGAATGAGGGTACTTGGCACTTGGTCAAGGATACTCCTCGGGTGATGGGTTTTATTGGCGGTACTGCTGATAAGCCTGCACCTATCACAGATAAAGAGGCAGAAGCGATTCTGCGTCGTGTTGCTGATGGTAGCGACAAGCCGAAGCCGAAGACGTTGTTCGAGCCAGGTGAATCGGTACGTGTCAATGACGGTCCGTTTGCCGACTTTACTGGCACGGTCGAAGAAGTTAACTACGAGAAGAGCCGGATCCAAGTGGCAGTGCTCATTTTCGGTCGCTCTACTCCGGTAGAGCTAGAGTTCAGCCAGGTCGAAAAAGTCTAGCTGAGCAAGCATCCCAACCCCGCAGCCCTAGGCTGTGGGGTTTTGTCGTCACTGGGATAAACGCGCAAGTAACCGGGGAGCCTTTCGAGGCGTTCGAACCCGTAATTGGAGTGCCTCATGGCCAAGAAGATTACCGCTTACATCAAGCTGCAAGTGAAGGCCGCTCAGGCTAACCCAAGCCCACCTGTTGGTCCTGCTCTGGGTCAGCACGGCGTGAACATCATGGAATTCTGCAAGGCTTTCAACGCCCGTACTCAGGGTATTGAACCAGGTCTGCCGACTCCAGTGATCATCACTGTCTACAGCGACCGTAGCTTCACTTTCGAAACCAAATCCACACCTGCTTCGGTTCTGCTGAAGAAAGCTGCTGGTCTGACTAGCGGTTCCGCTCGTCCGAACACCGTTAAGGTTGGCACCGTTACCCGTGCTCAGCTGGAAGAAATCGCGAAAACCAAAAACGCGGATCTGACTGCAGCTGATATGGACGCGGCCGTGCGTACTATCGCCGGTTCTGCTCGTAGCATGGGCCTTAACGTGGAGGGTGTGTAATGGCTAAGTTGACCAAGCGTCAAAAGGCTATCGCCGGCAAAATCGAAGCAGGCAAGTCCTACAACTTTGTAGACGCTGCTGCTCTGCTGGCTGAGCTGTCGACTGTCAAGTTCAGCGAGTCGTTTGACGTTGCTGTAAACTTGGGTGTTGATCCGCGTAAATCCGACCAGGTCGTTCGTAGCGCTACTGTGCTGCCACACGGCACTGGCAAGACCGTTCGCGTTGCAGTGTTCACCCAGGGTCCAGCTGCTGAGGCCGCTTTGGCTGCCGGCGCTGACCGTGTAGGTATGGACGATCTGGCTGCCGAAATGAAAGGCGGCGACCTGAACTATGACGTAGTTATCGCATCCCCGGATGCTATGCGCGTTGTTGGTCAGTTGGGTCAGATCCTGGGCCCGCGCGGCCTGATGCCTAACCCTAAAGTCGGCACTGTAACGCCAGACGTAGCTACCGCGGTTAAAAACGCCAAGGCTGGTCAGGTTCGTTATCGCACCGACAAAAACGGCATCATCCACACCTCCGTTGGCAAAGTCGGTTTCGACGCCGTCAAGCTGAAGGAAAACGTTGAAGCCCTGATCGCTGATCTGAAGCGTATCAAGCCAGCTTCCTCGAAAGGTATTTACGTCAAGCGCGTTACCCTGAGCACCACCATGGGTCCAGGCCTGGTCATCGACCAAGGTTCGCTCGACGCGTAAGACACAGGTTGGCGCAAGCGATTGCGCCAATTGAAAGATTGGGGTCCCTGCCTGGCGGGGGCTATCCAAGACCGTAGGCGACGCAAGTCTTAAACCTCAAGCCTACGCAGATGGTGCTCCCGGTTCCTTACCGAATCAGACACCAAAACGACATCTGGCCTCGGTTGGATGAAACGGTAACAAGCAGGAGTTTTTCCCGTGGCAATTAAACTTGAAGACAAGAAGGCCATCGTCGCTGAAGTCAACAAGGCTGCCCAAGTTGCTCTGTCCGCTGTCGTGGCTGATGCCCGTGGCGTAACAGTAGGCGCTATGACCGGACTCCGTAAAGAGGCTCGTGAAGCTGGCGTTTACGTACGTGTTGTACGTAACACTCTGCTCAAGCGCGCCGTTGCTGGCACTCAATATGACGTGCTCAACGACGTGTTCACTGGCCCGACCTTGATTGCATTCTCCAAAGATCATCCGGGCGCTGCTGCTCGTATCTTCAAAGAGTTCGCAAAAGGTCAGGATAAGTTCGAGATCAAGGCAGCTGCGTTCGAGGGCAAGTTCCTCGCAGCTAATCAGATCGACGTACTGGCAAGCCTGCCGACCCGTGACGAAGCAATTTCTCAGCTGATGAGCGTGATTCAAGGCGCAACCAGCAAATTGGCTCGTACTCTGGCGGCTCTTCGCGACCAGAAAGAAGCTGCCGCAGCCTAAGGCTGAGCGACTCCTTTCAGCGTTTATTGTTTATTTCGATGGCCGCGTAGGCTGTCACCCCAATACAGGAATTTATAGTCATGTCTCTGACTAACGACCAAATCATCGAAGCAATCGGCGAAAAATCCGTTCTGGAAATCGTTGAGCTGATCAAGGCCATGGAAGAGAAGTTCGGCGTTTCCGCTGCCGCTGCTTCCGCTGGTCCAGCTGCTGTCGCTGCCGTAGTTGAAGAACAAACTGAATTCAACGTCATGCTGCTGGAAGCTGGCGAGAAGAAAGTTAACGTGATCAAGGCAGTACGTGAACTGACCGGTCTGGGCCTGAAAGAAGCCAAGGCTGTAGTTGACGGCGCTCCTGGCGTTGTTCTGGAAGCTGTTTCGAAAGACGCAGCTGACAAAGCAAAAGCCACTCTGGAAGAAGCAGGCGCTAAAGTCGAGCTGAAGTAAGCATCGACTTTGCGTCTCCAGCCCGAGCGTTAAGCGAAAGGCTGATGGCTGGTGGCTCTTGCCACCGGCCTTTTTCCGTTATTGGCAGCCGACTGGGTCGGTGCTGATAACGAGCTGTAACCACCCGATGCGGTGGCGCAAACCATGGGGTTTGCACGATTTTCTGGCTGCTCCCGTCGGGAGGGGCCAAACAAGCAGGTGACCAAGCTGGGGAACGCTGATGGCTTACTCATATACTGAGAAAAAACGTATCCGCAAGGACTTTAGCAAGTTGCCGGACGTCATGGATGTGCCGTACCTCCTGGCCATCCAGCTGGATTCGTATCGTGAATTCTTGCAAGCGGGAGCGACTAAAGATCAGTTCCGCGACGTGGGCCTGCATGCGGCCTTCAAATCCGTTTTCCCGATCATCAGCTACTCCGGCAATGCTGCGCTGGAGTACGTCGGTTATCGCCTGGGCGAACCGGCATTTGATGTCAAAGAATGCGTATTGCGCGGTGTAACTTACGCCGTACCTTTGCGGGTAAAAGTGCGCCTGATCATTTTCGACAAAGAATCGTCGAACAAAGCGATCAAGGACATCAAAGAGCAAGAAGTCTACATGGGTGAAATCCCCCTGATGACTGAGAACGGTACCTTTGTAATCAACGGTACCGAGCGTGTAATCGTTTCCCAGCTGCACCGTTCCCCGGGCGTGTTCTTCGACCACGACCGTGGCAAGACGCACAGCTCCGGCAAACTGTTGTACTCGGCGCGTATCATTCCTTACCGCGGTTCGTGGTTGGACTTCGAGTTCGACCCGAAAGACTGCGTATTCGTGCGTATCGACCGTCGTCGCAAGCTGCCTGCATCGGTACTGCTGCGCGCGCTCGGCTATACCACTGAAGAAGTGCTCGACGCGTTCTACACCACCAACGTCTTCCACGTGCAAGGTGAAAACCTCAGCCTGGAACTGGTGCCGCACCGCCTGCGTGGTGAAATTGCTGTCCTGGATATCCTGGATGACAAAGGCAAGGTTATTGTCGAGCAAGGTCGTCGTATCACTGCTCGCCACATCAACCAGCTGGAAAAAGCCGGGATCAAAGAGCTGCAAGTGCCTCTGGACTACGTCCTGGGTCGCACTACCGCCAAGGTCATCGTGCATCCGGCAACCGGCGAAATCCTGGCAGAGTGCAACACTGAGCTGAACACCGAGATCCTGGCAAAAATCGCCAAGTCCCAGGTTGTTCGCATCGAAACTCTGTACACCAACGATATCGACTGCGGTCCGTTCGTTTCCGATACGCTGAAGATCGACTCCACCAGCAACCAATTGGAAGCGCTGGTCGAGATCTATCGCATGATGCGTCCAGGCGAGCCGCCAACCAAAGACGCTGCCGAAACTCTGTTCAACAACCTGTTCTTCAGTCCTGAGCGCTATGACCTGTCTGCGGTCGGCCGGATGAAGTTCAACCGTCGTATCGGTCGTACCGAGATCGAAGGTTCGGGCGTGTTGTGCAAAGAAGACATCGTTGCTGTGCTGAAGACTCTGGTCGACATCCGTAACGGTAAAGGCATCGTCGATGACATCGACCACCTGGGTAACCGTCGTGTTCGCTGCGTAGGCGAAATGGCCGAGAACCAGTTCCGCGTTGGCCTGGTACGTGTTGAGCGTGCGGTCAAAGAGCGTCTGTCGATGGCTGAAAGCGAAGGCCTGATGCCGCAAGACCTGATCAACGCCAAGCCAGTGGCTGCGGCGGTGAAAGAGTTCTTCGGTTCCAGCCAGCTTTCCCAGTTCATGGACCAGAACAACCCGCTGTCCGAGATCACCCACAAGCGTCGTGTTTCTGCACTCGGCCCTGGCGGTTTGACTCGTGAACGTGCTGGCTTTGAAGTTCGTGACGTACACCCGACTCACTACGGTCGTGTATGCCCGATTGAAACGCCGGAAGGTCCGAACATCGGTCTGATCAACTCCCTGGCCGCTTATGCGCGCACCAACCAGTACGGCTTCCTCGAAAGCCCATACCGTGTGGTGAAAGACGCTCTGGTCACCGACGAGATCGTGTTCCTGTCCGCCATCGAAGAAGCTGATCACGTGATCGCTCAGGCTTCGGCCACGATGAACGACAAGAAGATGCTGATCGACGAGCTGGTAGCTGTTCGTCACTTGAACGAGTTCACCGTCAAGGCGCCGGAAGACGTCACCTTGATGGACGTTTCTCCGAAGCAGGTAGTTTCGGTTGCAGCGTCGCTGATCCCGTTCCTCGAGCACGATGACGCCAACCGTGCGTTGATGGGTTCGAACATGCAGCGTCAAGCTGTACCAACTCTGCGCGCTGACAAGCCGCTGGTCGGTACTGGCATGGAGCGTAACGTAGCTCGTGACTCCGGCGTTTGCGTCGTGGCTCGTCGTGGTGGCGTTATCGATTCCGTCGACGCCAGCCGTATCGTGGTTCGTGTTGCTGATGATGAAGTTGAAACCGGTGAAGCTGGTGTCGACATCTACAACCTGACCAAATACACCCGCTCCAACCAGAACACCTGCATCAACCAGCGTCCGCTGGTGCGTAAAGGTGATCGGGTTCAGCGTAGCGACATCATGGCTGACGGCCCGTCCACCGACATGGGTGAACTGGCGCTGGGTCAGAACATGCGCATCGCGTTCATGGCCTGGAACGGTTACAACTTCGAAGACTCCATCTGCCTGTCGGAACGAGTTGTTCAAGAAGACCGCTTTACCACGATCCACATTCAGGAACTGACCTGTGTGGCACGTGACACCAAGCTTGGGCCAGAGGAAATCACTGCAGACATCCCGAACGTGGGTGAAGCTGCACTGAACAAGCTGGACGAAGCCGGTATCGTTTACGTAGGTGCTGAAGTTGGCGCAGGCGACATCCTGGTTGGTAAGGTCACTCCGAAAGGCGAGACCCAACTGACTCCGGAAGAAAAACTGCTGCGTGCCATCTTTGGTGAAAAAGCCAGCGACGTTAAAGACACCTCCCTGCGTGTGCCTACCGGCACCAAGGGTACCGTCATCGACGTACAGGTCTTCACCCGCGACGGCGTTGAGCGTGATGCTCGCGCACTGTCGATCGAGAAGACTCAGCTCGACGAGATCCGCAAGGACCTGAACGAAGAGTTCCGTATCGTCGAAGGCGCAACTTTCGAACGTCTGCGTTCCGCTCTGGTCGGCCACAAAGCCGAAGGCGGCGCCGGTCTGAAGAAAGGTCAGGAAATCACCGACGAAGTTCTCGACGGTCTTGAGCATGGTCAGTGGTTCAAACTGCGCATGGCTGAAGATGCTCTGAACGAGCAGCTCGAGAAGGCTCAGGCCTACATCGTTGATCGCCGCCGTCTGCTGGACGACAAGTTCGAAGACAAGAAGCGCAAACTGCAGCAGGGCGATGACCTGGCTCCAGGCGTGCTGAAAATCGTCAAGGTTTACCTGGCAATCCGTCGCCGCATCCAGCCGGGCGATAAGATGGCCGGTCGTCACGGTAACAAAGGTGTGGTCTCCGTGATCATGCCGGTTGAAGACATGCCGCACGATGCCAATGGCACCCCGGTCGACGTCGTCCTCAACCCGTTGGGCGTACCTTCGCGTATGAACGTTGGTCAGATCCTTGAAACCCACCTGGGCCTCGCGGCTAAAGGTCTGGGCGAGAAGATCAACCGGATGATCGAAGAACAGCGCAAAGTCGCTGAGCTTCGTAAATTCCTCGACGAGATCTACAACCAGATCGGCGGTCGTAACGAAGATCTGGATAGCTTCTCCGACCAGGAAATCCTGGATCTGGCGAAGAACCTGCGTGGCGGCGTTCCAATGGCCACTCCAGTGTTCGACGGCGCCAAGGAAAGCGAAATCAAGGCCATGCTGAAACTGGCAGACCTGCCAGAAAGCGGCCAGATGCAGCTGACCGACGGCCGTACCGGCAACAAGTTCGAGCGCCCGGTTACTGTTGGCTACATGTACATGCTGAAGCTGAACCACTTGGTAGACGACAAGATGCACGCTCGTTCTACCGGTTCCTACAGCCTGGTTACCCAGCAGCCGCTGGGTGGTAAGGCGCAGTTCGGTGGTCAGCGTTTCGGGGAGATGGAGGTCTGGGCACTGGAAGCATACGGTGCTGCTTACACTCTGCAAGAAATGCTCACAGTGAAGTCGGACGATGTGAACGGCCGTACCAAGATGTACAAAAACATCGTGGATGGCGATCACCGTATGGAGCCGGGCATGCCCGAGTCCTTCAACGTGTTGATCAAGGAAATTCGTTCCCTCGGCATCGATATCGATCTGGAAACCGAATAACACGTGACGCGAATCGAGAGCGGGGCAGGATTGCCCGCTCTCTGCTCCGCCAGGAGGAAAGGCCTTGAAAGACCTACTGAATTTGCTGAAAAACCAGGGTCAAGTCGAAGAGTTCGACGCCATCCGTATTGGATTGGCATCGCCTGAGATGATCCGTTCGTGGTCGTTCGGTGAAGTTAAAAAGCCGGAAACCATCAACTACCGTACGTTCAAACCTGAGCGTGACGGCCTGTTCTGCGCCAAGATCTTTGGCCCGGTAAAGGATTACGAGTGCCTGTGCGGTAAGTACAAGCGCTTGAAGCACCGCGGTGTGATCTGCGAGAAGTGCGGCGTTGAAGTCGCGCTGGCCAAAGTTCGTCGTGAGCGCATGGCGCACATCGAACTGGCTTCGCCGGTTGCCCACATCTGGTTCCTGAAGTCGCTGCCGTCGCGTATCGGCTTGCTGATGGACATGACCTTGCGTGATATCGAGCGCGTTCTCTACTTCGAGAGCTATGTCGTTATCGATCCAGGCATGACCACCCTTGAAAAAGGTCAGCTGCTCAACGATGAGCAGTACTTCGAAGCGCTGGAAGAGTTCGGCGACGATTTCGATGCCCGCATGGGTGCCGAAGCTGTCCGTGAACTGCTGCACGCTATCGATCTGGAACACGAGATTGGCCGTCTGCGTGAAGAAATTCCGCAAACCAACTCCGAAACCAAAATCAAGAAGCTGTCCAAGCGTCTGAAGTTGATGGAAGCCTTCCAGGGTTCCGGCAACCTTCCAGAATGGATGGTGCTGACCGTTCTGCCGGTTCTGCCGCCAGATCTGCGTCCACTGGTCCCGCTGGATGGCGGTCGCTTCGCGACTTCCGACCTCAACGATCTGTATCGTCGAGTGATCAACCGTAACAACCGCTTGAAGCGCCTGCTTGATCTGTCCGCTCCGGACATCATCGTGCGCAACGAAAAGCGTATGTTGCAGGAAGCTGTCGATGCACTGCTCGATAACGGGCGTCGTGGCCGCGCTATCACTGGTTCCAACAAGCGTCCTCTGAAATCCCTGGCTGACATGATCAAGGGTAAACAGGGTCGTTTCCGTCAGAACTTGCTCGGTAAGCGTGTTGACTACTCCGGTCGTTCGGTAATTACCGTAGGTCCGACCCTGCGTCTGCACCAGTGCGGTCTGCCGAAGAAAATGGCTCTCGAGCTGTTCAAGCCGTTCATTTTTGGCAAGCTGGAAATGCGTGGTCTCGCTACCACAATCAAAGCTGCCAAGAAGATGGTTGAGCGCGAGCTGCCAGAGGTTTGGGACGTTCTCGCTGAAGTGATCCGTGAACACCCGGTTCTCCTCAACCGTGCACCGACCCTTCACCGTCTGGGTATCCAGGCGTTTGAACCGGTACTGATCGAAGGTAAGGCTATCCAGCTGCACCCTCTGGTCTGTGCTGCGTACAACGCCGACTTCGACGGCGACCAAATGGCCGTGCATGTACCGCTGACACTGGAAGCCCAGTTGGAAGCGCGTGCGTTGATGATGTCGACCAACAACATTCTGTCGCCAGCCAACGGTGAGCCAATCATCGTTCCGTCGCAGGACGTTGTATTGGGTCTGTACTACATGACTCGTGAAGCGATCAACGCCAAGGGCGAAGGTCGTGTGTTTGCGGATCTGCAAGAAGTTGACCGTGTGTTCCGTGCCGGCGAAGCCGCACTGCACGCTAAAGTCAAAGTGCGGATCAACGAAACCGTCAACGATCGTGATGGTGGCAGCGTCAAGAACACCCGTATCGTCGACACCACTGTCGGCCGTGCGCTGTTGTTCCAGGTTGTTCCGCCTGGCCTGTCGTACGACGTCGTCAACCAGCCAATGAAGAAAAAGGCGATCTCCAAGCTGATCAACCAGTGCTACCGCGTGGTTGGTTTGAAAGAGACCGTGATCTTCGCTGACCAGTTGATGTACACCGGTTTTGCCTATTCGACCATTTCTGGCGTTTCCATCGGTGTTAACGACTTCGTTATCCCGGATGAAAAAGCCCGCATCATCAATGCTGCTACTGATGAAGTGAAAGAGATCGAAAGTCAGTACGCCTCCGGCCTGGTAACCCAGGGCGAGAAGTACAACAAAGTGATCGACCTTTGGTCCAAGGCGAACGACGAAGTTTCCAAGGCAATGATGGCCAACCTCTCGAAAGAGAAAGTCATCGACCGCCACGGTGTCGAAGTCGACCAAGAGTCTTTCAACTCGATGTACATGATGGCCGACTCGGGCGCACGGGGTTCTGCTGCGCAGATCCGTCAGCTCGCGGGTATGCGTGGCCTGATGGCCAAGCCGGACGGTTCCATCATCGAAACGCCGATTACTGCGAACTTCCGTGAAGGTTTGAGCGTACTTCAGTACTTCATCTCCACTCACGGTGCTCGTAAAGGTTTGGCGGATACCGCGTTGAAAACTGCGAACTCCGGTTACCTGACTCGTCGTCTGGTAGACGTGGCGCAGGATCTGGTAGTAACCGAGATCGATTGCGGCACCGAACATGGCCTGGTAATGACTCCGCACATTGAAGGCGGTGACGTTGTTGAGCCGCTGGGTGAGCGCGTATTGGGTCGTGTTATTGCCCGTGACGTGTTCAAGCCAGGTACCGAAGAAATCATCGTTCCTGCCGGCACGCTGGTAGACGAGAAGTGGGTCGAGTTCATCGAGCTGAACAGCATCGACGAAGTGATCGTGCGTTCGCCGATCAGCTGCGAAACCCGCTACGGCATTTGCGCCAAGTGCTACGGCCGTGACTTGGCTCGTGGTCACCAGGTGAACATCGGTGAAGCGGTCGGCGTTATCGCTGCCCAGTCCATCGGTGAGCCGGGTACCCAGCTGACCATGCGTACGTTCCACATCGGTGGTGCGGCAAGCCGGACCTCCGCAGCCGACAGCGTTCAGGTGAAGAATGGCGGTACCGTCCGTCTGCATAACCTGAAGCACGTTGAGCGAGTGGATGGTTGCCTGGTTGCTGTGTCCCGTTCCGGTGAACTGGCAATCGCTGATGACTTCGGGCGTGAGCGCGAGCGTTACAAGCTGCCGTACGGTGCTGTGATTTCGGTTAAAGAAGGTGACAAGGTCGACGCTGGCGCAATCGTGGCCAAGTGGGATCCGCACACTCACCCAATCGTTACCGAAATGAAAGGTACCGTGACCTACGTGGGCATGGAAGAAGGCATCACGATCAAGCGTCAGACTGACGAATTGACCGGTATGACCAACATTGAAGTACTCGACGCCAAAGACCGTCCAGCTGCCGGTAAAGATATTCGTCCTGCAGTGAAGATGGTTGATGACAACGGCAAGGATCTCTTGCTGCCGGGTACTGACGTAATTGCTCAGTACTTCCTGCCTGCTAACGCCCTGGTTGGTGTAGCGGATGGCGCGAAGATTGCGATCGGTGATGTTATCGCTCGTATCCCGCAAGAGACTTCGAAGACCCGTGACATCACTGGTGGTCTGCCGCGTGTTGCCGACTTGTTCGAAGCACGTCGTCCGAAAGAAGCCTCGATTCTGGCTGAAGTCAGCGGCACCATCGCGTTCGGTAAAGAGACCAAGGGCAAGCGCCGTCTGGTTATCACTCCGAACGATGGCTCCGATCCGTACGAAGAGCTGATTCCAAAGTGGCGTCACCTGAACGTCTTCGAAGGCGAACAGGTAAACCGCGGCGAAGTTATCTCCGACGGCCCGAGCGATCCACACGACATCCTGCGTCTGCTGGGTGTGAGTGCGCTGGCCAAGTACATCGTAAACGAGATCCAGGACGTTTATCGTCTGCAAGGCGTGAAGATCAACGACAAGCACATCGAGACCATCCTGCGTCAGATGTTGCGTAAGGTTGAAATCGCTGAATCTGGCGACTCGACTTTCATCAAGGGCGACCAGATGGAGTTGACTCACGTTCTGGTAGAGAACGAGCGTTTGGCTGGCGACGAGAAATTCGTTTCCAAGTTCACTCGCGTGCTGCTGGGTATCACCAAGGCGTCGTTGTCCACCGAATCGTTCATCTCGGCGGCTTCCTTCCAGGAAACCACTCGCGTACTGACCGAAGCGGCGGTAACCGGCAAGCGCGATTACCTGCGCGGCCTGAAAGAAAACGTGGTCGTGGGTCGTCTGATCCCGGCTGGTACCGGTCTGGCTTATCACAGCGAGCGCAAGCGCCGCCGTGATGCTGACAAACCGTTGCGCGTAAGCGCCAGTGAAGTGGAAGCTGCACTGACCGAAGCGCTGAACTCGAGCGGTAACTGAGTTCTGCGGTAAATGAGCGTAAGGCCCTGGCCATTCCGTTCATCGAATCGAGACAATTTGTCGAGGTTGGATGAGCGGGGAGGTCGGGGCCTTGCCTTGACTGGGGGCAAGATCCTCTTTAGACTCTTGTACCCCTAAATTTGGCGGGAATTCGTTCCTGCCATTTTGCTTTTCTTGCAAGACAATAGCGTCGCAAGACAACAGTGGAGCTAGTAGATGGCAACTATCAACCAGCTGGTACGTCAGCCGCGTAAGCGTATCGTCGAGAAATCCGACGTGCCTGCGCTGCAGAACTGCCCGCAACGTCGTGGCGTATGCACCCGTGTGTATACCACCACGCCGAAAAAACCTAACTCGGCACTGCGTAAAGTATGCCGTGTGCGTCTGACCAACGGTTTCGAGGTTTCCTCGTACATCGGCGGTGAAGGCCACAACCTGCAAGAGCACAGCGTGGTACTGATCCGCGGCGGTCGTGTAAAAGACTTGCCAGGTGTTCGTTACCACACCGTACGCGGTTCTTTGGATACTTCCGGCGTTAAAGGTCGTAACCAGGGTCGTTCGAAGTACGGTACCAAGAAGCCTAAGTAGTAGTGGCTTTTTGTAAAAACTGATTTTCTATTTTTCTGAGTCGATAAGAGTAAGGTCGGAGGCGTCCCGAAAGGGCACCGATTCCGAGCGAACCTGAAGACCGTTTGAGGGCTTATCCATGCCAAGAAGACGCGTAGCAGCCAAGCGCGAAGTGCTTGACGATCCAAAATACGGAAGCCAAATCCTGGCCAAGTTCATGAACCACGTAATGGAAAGCGGCAAGAAAGCCGTTGCCGAGCGTATCGTTTATGGCGCGCTGGAGAAGGTTAAAGAACGCAAGAACAGCGACCCCCTGGAAATCTTCGAGAAAGCTCTCGACGCCATCGCTCCGCTGGTCGAAGTAAAGTCGCGCCGTGTAGGCGGTGCTACTTACCAGGTTCCGGTTGAAGTTCGTCCGTCCCGTCGTAACGCCCTGGCAATGCGCTGGTTGGTAGACTTCGCCCGCAAGCGCGGCGAGAAGTCTATGGCTCTGCGTTTGGCTGGCGAACTGTTGGACGCTGCCGAAGGTAAAGGTGCTGCAGTTAAGAAGCGTGAAGACGTGCACCGCATGGCTGAAGCCAACAAGGCTTTCTCGCACTACCGCTTCTAATTTTAGCGTCACTAATTTTGCGAGGGCTTTATGGCTCGTACTACACCGATTAATCGCTACCGTAACATTGGTATCGTTGCTCACGTGGATGCTGGTAAGACCACCACCACCGAGCGCGTCCTTTTTTACACTGGCAAAAGTCACAAGATGGGCGAGGTGCATGACGGCGCCGCGACCACAGACTGGATGGTGCAGGAGCAGGAGCGTGGTATTACCATTACTTCTGCTGCTATTACCGCCTTCTGGCAGGGTTCCGAGAAGCAGCACAAAGACCAATACCGCTTCAACGTTATTGATACCCCGGGCCACGTTGACTTCACTATTGAAGTTGAGCGTTCCCTGCGTGTACTCGATGGCGCGGTCGTTGTGTTCTGCGGCACCTCGGGTGTTGAGCCTCAGTCGGAAACCGTATGGCGTCAAGCCAACAAATACGGCGTTCCACGTCTTGTTTACGTAAACAAGATGGACCGTGCTGGTGCAAACTTCCTGCGCGTGATCGGTCAGATCAAGCAGCGTCTGGGTCACACTCCGGTGCCAATCCAGTTGGCTATCGGTTCCGAAGATAACTTCCAGGGTCAGATCGATCTGATCGCCATGGAAGCTGTTTACTGGAATGACGCTGACAAAGGCATGGTTCCAGTTCGCAAGCCTATCCCTGCTGAACTGCAGGAACTGGCTGACGAGTGGCGCGGCAACATGGTTGAGGCTGCGGCCGAAGCCAGCGAAGAGCTGATGAACAAGTACCTCGAAGGTGAAGAACTCACCAACGCGGAAATCAAGGCCGCTCTGCGTCAGCGTACTATCGCTGGTGAGATCGTTCTGGCTGTTTGCGGTTCTTCCTTCAAGAACAAGGGTGTTCCCCTGGTTCTCGACGCCGTTATCGACTACCTGCCTGCTCCTACCGACATTCCTGCCATCAAGGGTACTGACCCGGATGACGAGACCAAGGAAATGGAGCGTCACGCAGACGACAGCGAGCCGTTCTCGGCTCTGGCGTTCAAGATCGCTACCGACCCATTCGTGGGTACCTTGACCTTTGTTCGAGTTTACTCGGGCGTGTTGGCCTCCGGCGACGGCGTGATCAACTCGGTTAAAGGCAAGAAAGAGCGCGTGGGTCGTATGGTGCAAATGCACGCAAACGCCCGTGAAGAAATCAAGGAAGTACGCGCTGGTGACATCGCGGCCTTGATCGGCATGAAGGACGTCACCACTGGTGAAACTTTGTGCAACGCTGACAAGCCAATTATCCTGGTTCGCATGGACTTCCCGGAGCCGGTTATTTCGGTTGCCGTAGAGCCTAAGACCAAGGACGACCAGGAAAAAATGGGTATCGCTCTGGGCAAACTTGCTCAGGAAGACCCGTCTTTCCGCGTCAAGACTGATGAAGAGACTGGTCAAACGATCATCTCCGGCATGGGCGAGTTGCACCTGGACATCCTGGTTGACCGGATGCGCCGTGAGTTCAACGTCGAAGCCAACATCGGTAAGCCTCAAGTTTCGTACCGTGAGCGCATCACGAAGAGCTGCGAAATTGAAGGCAAGTTCGTTCGCCAATCCGGCGGTCGTGGCCAGTTCGGTCACTGCTGGATTCGTTTTGCTCCTGCTGACGAAGGTCAGGAAGGTCTGCAATTCCTGAACGAAGTAGTGGGTGGTGTGGTTCCTAAGGAATACATCCCGGCTATCCAGAAGGGTATCGAAGAGCAGATGAAGAACGGCGTTGTCGCCGGCTATCCGCTGATCGGCCTGAAGGCTACCGTGTTTGATGGTTCCTACCACGACGTCGACTCGAACGAGATGGCGTTTAAGGTGGCTGCCTCCATGGCGACCAAGCAGCTGGCCCAGAAGGGCGGTGGTGAGTTGCTTGAGCCGATCATGGCGGTAGAGGTTGTTACGCCTGAAGACTATATGGGTGACGTGATGGGCGACCTTAACCGTCGTCGTGGCATGATCCTGGGTATGGAAGACACGGTTTCCGGCAAAGTTATTCGCGCCGAGGTTCCGTTGGGTGAAATGTTCGGTTACGCAACCGACGTTCGTTCCATGTCCCAAGGTCGCGCAAGCTACTCTATGGAATTCAAAAAATACAATACGGCTCCGTCGCACATCGTCGAAACCGTTACCAAAAAACAAGGCTGAATCAGCCCCTTTAGGCTAGGAGTTAATTGTCGTGGCTAAAGAAAAATTTGACCGTACCCTCCCGCACGTCAACGTTGGCACCATCGGTCACGTCGACCACGGTAAAACCACGCTGACCGCTGCTCTGACTCGCGTCTGCTCCGAAGTTTTCGGTTCGGCTGTTGTTGCTTTCGACAAAATCGATAGCGCTCCGGAAGAAAAGGCTCGCGGTATCACCATCAACACCGCACACGTTGAATACAACTCGGCGATCCGTCACTACGCTCACGTTGACTGCCCAGGTCACGCTGACTATGTGAAGAACATGATCACCGGTGCTGCCCAGATGGACGGCGCTATCCTGGTTTGCTCGGCCGCTGATGGTCCGATGCCACAAACCCGTGAGCACATCCTGCTGTCCCGTCAGGTTGGCGTTCCGTACATCGTTGTCTTCCTGAACAAGGCTGACATGGTTGACGACGCTGAGCTGCTGGAATTGGTTGAGATGGAAGTGCGCGATCTGCTGAGCACTTACGACTTCCCAGGTGATGACACTCCGATCATCATTGGTTCGGCTCTGATGGCCCTGAACGGCCAAGACGACAACGAAATGGGTACCACCGCTGTTAAGCGTCTGGTAGAAACTCTGGACAGCTACATCCCAGATCCAGTTCGTGTTATCGACAAGCCGTTCCTGATGCCAATCGAAGACGTATTCTCGATCTCCGGTCGCGGTACTGTTGTAACTGGCCGTATCGAGCGCGGTATCGTCAAGGTTCAGGATCCACTGGAAATCGTTGGTCTGCGTGACACTACCGTCACCACCTGCACCGGTGTTGAAATGTTCCGTAAGCTGCTCGACGAAGGTCGTGCTGGCGAGAACTGCGGCGTGCTGCTGCGCGGCACCAAGCGTGACGACGTTGAGCGTGGCCAGGTTCTGGTCAAGCCAGGTTCGGTTAAGCCGCACACTACCTTCGAAGCTGAAGTGTATGTGTTGAGCAAAGAAGAAGGCGGTCGCCACACTCCGTTCTTCAAAGGCTACCGTCCACAGTTCTACTTCCGGACCACTGACGTGACCGGTAACTGCGAACTGCCGGAAGGCGTTGAAATGGTAATGCCAGGCGACAACATCAAAATGGTTGTCACCCTGATCAAAACCATCGCAATGGAAGATGGTCTGCGTTTCGCTATTCGTGAAGGCGGTCGTACCGTCGGCGCTGGCGTCGTAGCCAAAATCATCGCTTAATAAGTGATGACTTGAAAAAGCCCCCGCCTAGCGGGGGCTTTTTTATTGGGTTGACACTGTAGTAGCCCGTCTATAGAATTGCGCCTCCTTTTAACGGGCGTATTGCGCTCGCTGGGAATAGCAGCCGGAGTCTGAAATCCAATGCAAAATCAGCAAATCCGTATCAGGTTGAAGGCTTTTGACCATCGCCTGATCGACCAATCCACCCAGGAAATCGTGGAAACCGCGAAACGTACTGGTGCTCAAGTGCGTGGTCCAATTCCACTGCCTACCCGTAAAGAGCGGTTCACCGTTCTGGTCTCCCCGCACGTCAACAAAGACGCGCGTGACCAGTATGAGATCCGTACTCATAAGCGCGTTCTGGACATCGTCCAGCCAACGGATAAAACCGTTGATGCTCTTATGAAGCTTGATCTTGCGGCCGGTGTGGAAGTGCAGATCAGCCTCGGCTAAGACTCGGTCTTAGTCGTGTAACGCTCTGAAATGGGCGGCCATAGCGGGTGAAAGCCCCGTACACTCATGAGGTTTACAACATGACTATTGGTGTAGTCGGTCGTAAATGCGGTATGACCCGTATTTTCACCGAAGAAGGTGTCTCCATTCCGGTCACGGTCATTGAGATCGAACCGAATCGCGTCACCCAGTTCAAAACTGAAGAGACCGATGGCTATCGTGCAGTGCAAGTCACTGTAGGCGAGCGTCGTGCTTCGCGTGTTACAGCTGCTCAAGCTGGCCACTTCGCTAAAGCGAACGTTGCCGCTGGTCGTACCGTAATGGAATTCCGTCTTGAAGAAGGCGAGTACCAGGCCGGCGATCTGATCAACGCTGAAATCTTCGCCGCTGGTCAACTGGTTGATGTAACCGGTCAGTCCAAAGGTAAAGGCTTCCAGGGTACGATCAAGCGTTGGAATTTCCGCGGGCAAGATAATACCCACGGTAACTCCGTATCCCACCGCGTTCCAGGCTCTATCGGCCAGTGCCAGACTCCTGGTCGTGTATTCAAGGGCAAAAAAATGTCCGGTCATATGGGCGCTGAGCGCGTGACCGTGCAGTCCCTCGAAGTAGTGCGCGTGGACGCTGAACGCAATCTGTTGTTGGTCAAGGGCGCTGTTCCTGGCGCTACTGGCGGCAACTTGGTTGTACGTCCAGCAGCCAAGGCTCGCGGTTAAGGGGAAGCTGACATGCAATTAAATGTAAATGACGCTCAAGCGATCGAAGTTTCCGAACTGACATTTGGCGGCGAATTCAACGAGACGCTGGTTCACCAAGCAGTCGTGGCCTACATGGCCGGCGGCCGTCAAGGTAGCAAGCAGCAAAAGACCCGTTCCGACGTTCGTGGTGGCGGTAAGCGCCCATGGCGTCAGAAAGGTACTGGCCGTGCTCGTGCCGGTACTATCCGTAGCCCAATCTGGCGTGGCGGCGGTACCACTTTCGCAGCTCGTCCTCAGGATCACACCCAGAAGCTGAACAAGAAGATGTATCGCGCAGCAATGCGTTCCATCCTTGCTGAGCTGGTGCGTACTGATCGTCTGGTTGTGGTTCAGGACTTCGCTGTTGATGCACCGAAGACCAAAGATCTGCTGAACAAACTGACCGGCATGGGCCTGGCTGACGTCTTGATCGTGTCTGAAGTGGTTGATCAGAACCTGTACCTGGCTGCTCGTAACCTGCCACACGTTGATGTACGTGACGTGCAAGGTTCCGATCCAGTTAGTCTGATCGCATACGACAAGGTGTTGATCACCGTGTCGGCCGTGAAGAAATTCGAGGAGCTGCTGGGATGAACCAGGAACGCGTATTTAAAGTTCTGCTTGGCCCGCACGTTTCCGAGAAGGCTACGGTTCTGGCTGACAAGAAAGGCCAGTTCGTTTTCAAGGTTGCAACTGACGCAACCAAGCTGGAAATCAAGAAGGCCGTCGAAAGTCTGTTCAGCGTGAAAGTAGAGCGTGTTACTACCCTGAATGTTCTGGGTAAGAGCAAGCGCACTGCTCGCGGTCTGGGCAAGCGTAATGACTGGAAGAAGGCAGTTATCTCCCTTCAGCCAGGCCAAGATCTCGATTTCAGCAGCAGTGCTGAGTAAGGAAGGGGTGCATCATGGCAATCGTTAAATGCAAACCGACTTCCCCTGGCCGCCGTTTTGTGGTCAAGGTGGTCAACCAGGAGCTGCATAAAGGCGCTCCTCACGCACCGCTGCTCGAGAAAAAATCGAAGACTGGTGGTCGTAACAACAATGGTCGTATTACCACTCGTCACATCGGTGGTGGCCATAAGCAGCATTATCGTCTGGTCGATTTCCGTCGCAACGACAAAGATGGCATCTCTGCCACTGTCGAGCGTATTGAATACGATCCAAACCGTACTGCTCACATCGCTCTGCTGCTGTACGCAGATGGCGAGCGTCGCTACATCATCGCCCCTAAAGGCGTGAGTGCTGGCGACCAGCTGATCGCAGGTGCCCTGGCACCGATCAAGCCGGGCAACGCTCTGCAACTGCGTAACATTCCAGTTGGTAGCACCGTACACGGCATCGAATTGAAGCCAGGTAAAGGCGCACAAATCGCTCGTTCCGCTGGTGCTTCGGCTCAGCTGATCGCTCGTGAAGGTGTCTACGTGACCCTGCGTCTGCGTTCTGGTGAGATGCGTAAAGTGCTGGCTGAATGCCGCGCGACCCTGGGTGAAGTCTCGAACTCCGAGCACAGCCTGCGTTCGCTGGGTAAAGCTGGTGCCAAACGCTGGCGTGGCGTTCGCCCAACCGTTCGTGGTGTTGCCATGAACCCGGTTGACCACCCACATGGTGGTGGTGAAGGTCGTACCTCTGGTGGTCGTCATCCGGTATCGCCATGGGGCTTCCCGACTAAGGGCGCGAAGACTCGTGGTAATAAGCGTACCGACAAAATGATCGTCCGTCGTCGCAAGTAAATAGAGGGATACGACAGTGCCACGTTCTCTGAAAAAAGGTCCTTTTATTGATCTTCACCTACTGAAGAAGATCGAAGTGGCGGCGGAAAAGAACGATCGCAAACCAGTTAAAACCTGGTCGCGTCGTTCGATGATCCTGCCACAAATGGTCGGTTTGACCATTGCAGTTCATAACGGTCGTCAACATGTTCCAGTTCTCGTGAACGAAGACATGGTCGGCCACAAACTGGGCGAGTTTGCCGGTACCCGCACATATCGTGGGCACGTGGCAGACAAGAAAGCCAAGCGTTAAGGGGTAAGGAACGATGGAAGTAGCCGCTAAGTTGTCGGGCGCTCGAATCTCCGCCCAGAAAGCCCGCTTGGTCGCCGACCAGATCCGCGGGAAGAAGGTGGGCGAAGCGCTCAACCTGTTGGCTTTCAGCAGTAAGAAAGCCGCCGAGATCATGAAGAAAGTGCTGGAGTCGGCCGTAGCCAACGCCGAGCATAACGAAGGCGCAGACGTTGATGACCTTAAAGTCAGCACCGTTTTCGTCAACGAAGGGCGTTCGCTGAAGCGAATCATGCCACGTGCCAAAGGCCGTGCTGATCGCATCGTCAAGCGGTCTTGCCATATCACTGTCAAGGTTGCTGACAAGTAACGGAGTCGAAGAGATGGGTCAGAAAGTACATCCCATTGGCATTCGCCTGGGAATCGTCAAGGAGCACACCTCCGTCTGGTACGCAGACGGTCGGACTTATGCGGACTATTTGTTCGCTGATCTGAAGGTGCGTGAGTATCTCCAAGACAAACTAAAAAGCGCGTCCGTAAGCCGTATCGATATCCATCGTCCGGCTCAAACTGCACGTATCACCATCCACACCGCTCGTCCAGGTATCGTTATCGGGAAGAAAGGTGAAGATGTTGAGAAACTGCGTCAGGACCTGACCAAACAAATGGGTGTGCCTGTGCACATCAATATCGAAGAAATCCGCAAGCCGGAGCTCGACGGTATGTTGGTTGCGCAGAGCGTAGCTCAGCAGCTGGAGCGTCGCGTAATGTTCCGTCGCGCTATGAAGCGCGCTGTACAGAACGCCATGCGCATTGGTGCCAAAGGCATCAAAATCCAAGTGAGCGGTCGTCTCGGCGGTGCTGAAATCGCACGTACTGAATGGTATCGCGAAGGTCGTGTGCCACTGCACACCCTGCGTGCCGACATCGACTATGCCAACTACGAAGCTCACACCACTTATGGTGTGATCGGTGTAAAGGTTTGGATCTTCAAAGGCGAAGTAATTGGTGGTCGCCAAGAAGAACTGAAGCCACAAGCACCAGCGCCTCGTAAAAAAGCTGCTAAGTAAGGGGTACGCCAAATGTTGCAACCAAAGCGTACGAAGTTCCGCAAGCAGATGACAGGCCACAACCGTGGTCTGGCTCAGCGCGGTAGCAAAGTCAGCTTCGGCGAGTTCGCGCTGAAGTCTGTAGCTCGTGGTCGTCTCACCGCTCGTCAGATCGAGTCAGCGCGTCGTGCTCTGACCCGTCACGTTAAACGTGGCGGCAAGATCTGGATCCGTGTATTCCCGGACAAGCCTATTTCCAAAAAGCCACTCGAAGTTCGGATGGGTAAAGGTAAGGGTAGTGTGGAGTACTGGGTTGCCCAGATTCAGCCAGGCAAAGTCCTGTATGAAATCGAGGGTGTTACTGAAGAGCTGGCGCGTGAGGCTTTTGCCCTGGCTGCTGCAAAGCTGCCGCTCGCCACCGCCTTTGTTAAACGGACGGTGATGTGATGAAAGCGAATGAACTTCGTGAAAAATCCGCACAGCAGCTGAACGAGCAACTGCTCGGCCTGCTGCGCGACCAGTTCAATCTGCGTATGCAGAAAGCAACTGGCCAGTTGGGGCAGTCTCATCTGCTCTCGCAAGTTAAACGTGACATCGCTCGCGTGAAGACTGTGCTTAACCAGCAGGCAGGTAAGTAATCATGGCTGAAGCCGAAAAAACTGTCCGTACGCTGACTGGCCGTGTTGTCAGCGACAAGATGGACAAAACCATCACCGTTCTGATCGAGCGTCGCGTTAAGCACCCGATCTACGGTAAATACGTTAAGCGTTCGACTAAGCTGCACGCGCACGACGAAACCAATCAGTGCCACATCGGCGACAAAGTCACTATTCGTGAAACTCGTCCGCTGGCCAAGACCAAGTCTTGGGCATTGGTTGATGTTCTCGAACGCGCTGTGGAAGTCTAAGGACTAGGGGTCGGAGAAATTATATGATTCAGACTCAATCCATGCTCGATGTGGCCGATAACAGTGGCGCTCGCCGTGTTATGTGCATCAAGGTGCTGGGTGGCTCCCATCGTCGTTACGCTGGTATCGGTGACATCATCAAAGTTACCGTGAAGGAAGCAATTCCTCGCGGTAAAGTGAAAAAAGGCCAAGTGATGACTGCTGTTGTAGTCCGCACTCGTCACGGCGTACGTCGTGCTGATGGCTCCATTATCCGCTTTGATGGCAACGCTGCTGTTCTTCTGAACAACAAGCAAGAGCCGATCGGCACCCGTATCTTTGGGCCAGTGACCCGTGAACTTCGTACTGAGAAGTTCATGAAGATCGTCTCGCTCGCCCCAGAAGTGCTGTAAGGAGATCCGACATGCAAAAGATTCGTCGTGACGACGAGATCATCGTGATCGCCGGCAAAGACAAAGGTAAGCGCGGTAAGGTGCTTAAGGTTCTCGCTAATAACCGTCTGGTTATTGGTGGTCTGAACCTGGTTAAGCGTCATACCAAGCCTAACCCGGCGTCGGGCGTACAAGGCGGTATCGTCGAAAAAGAAGCTCCACTGGACGCTTCTAACGTCGCCATTTTCAACGGCGAAACCAACAAGGCTGACCGCGTTGGTTTCAAAGTAGAAGACGGCAAGAAAATTCGTGTCTTCAAGTCGACCCAAAAAGCGGTTGATGCTTGAACACTGCTAGGTAGAAGACCATGGCACGACTAAAAGAGATTTACTGGAAGGAAATCGCACCGAAGCTTAAGGAAGAACTTAAGCTTTCGAACGTGATGGAAGTTCCACGCGTTACAAAAATCACCCTGAACATGGGTCTGGGCGAAGCGGTCGGTGACAAAAAAGTCATCGAGCATGCTGTTGCCGACCTGGAAAAGATCACCGGCCAAAAAGTCGTTGTGACCTACGCTCGGAAATCCATCGCTGGCTTTAAAGTCCGTGAAGGTTGGCCGATCGGCGTCAAAGTGACCCTGCGCCGTGAGCGTATGTACGAGTTCCTGGATCGTCTGCTGTCGATCTCCCTGCCTCGGGTTCGCGACTTCCGCGGCCTGAATGCCAAGTCCTTCGATGGTCGTGGTAACTACAGCATGGGCGTTAAAGAGCAGATCATCTTCCCGGAAATCGACTACGACAAGATCGATGCTCTCCGCGGTCTGGACATTACCCTGACCACCACTGCCAAGAACGATGATGAAGGTCGCGCCCTGTTGCGTGCTTTCAAATTCCCGTTCCGCAACTGATTGGAGTAGGAAAATGGCCAAGATGAGCATGAAAAACCGCGAGCTGAAGCGTCAGCTCACGGTTGCCAAGTACGCCAAGAAGCGTGCAGCACTGAAAGCTATCATCGTTGATCTGAACGCAAGTCCAGAAGCGCGTTGGGAAGCTACAGTAGCTCTGCAGAAGCAGCCACGTGACGCAAGCGCCTCGCGCATGCGTAACCGCTGCCGCCTGACCGGTCGTCCACACGGCGTTTACCGCAAGTTCGGCCTTGGCCGTAACAAGCTGCGTGAAGCTGCAATGCGTGGTGACGTACCTGGTCTGGTTAAAGCCAGCTGGTAAGCACTATCAAAGTCTCGGTGTTCGGGATCGCAAGATCCTGACCACCGGTGACCTTGAACTTGAATCAAGCCCCTTTTGGGGCTTGATTCATTTGTGGGGTGTGTCTAGAATACCCGGCTCGCCTGAGCCCGTGCTTTTTCCGCATGGATGAGCTCGGCGACAAGTAGTAGCCGCAAGGCTAATTTTTTTGTATTAGGAGCGTCTAGCCCATGAGTATGCAGGACCCGTTAGCGGACATGCTAACTCGAATCCGTAATGCCCAGATGGCTGAAAAGTCCGTCGTAAGCATGCCATCTTCTACTTTGAAGGTAGCTGTTGCCAAAGTCCTGAAGGACGAAGGTTACATTGCGGGTTATCAGATCAGCAGCGAAATCAAACCACTGCTGTCTATCGAGCTGAAATACTTCGAAGGCCGTCCGGTCATCGAAGAAGTGAAGCGCGTTAGCCGTCCAGGCCTGCGTCAGTACAAGTCCGTCGATGATCTGCCAAAAGTTCGTGGCGGTCTCGGTGTGTCTATCGTCTCCACCAACAAAGGTGTGATGACGGATCGTGCTGCGCGCGCTGCCGGTGTCGGCGGCGAAGTTCTTTGCACTGTGTTCTAAGGGGGGATAAGCATGTCACGCGTCGCTAAGAACCCCGTTAAGCTGCCAGCCGGTGTCGAAGTCAAATTCGCAGGCCAACAGCTTTCGGTGAAGGGTGCCAAGGGCACTCTCGAACTGAACATCCATTCGTCCGTTGAGATCGTTGAAGAAGCTGGTGAGCTGCGTTTCGCTGCTCGCAATGGCGATCAACAAACTCGCGCAATGGCTGGTACCACTCGTGCGTTGGTAAACAACATGGTCCAAGGCGTAAGCCAAGGCTTCGAGCGCAAGCTCCAGCTGGTCGGTGTTGGTTACAAAGCGCAAGCAAAAGGCACAGTGCTGAACCTGGCTCTTGGCTTCTCGCACCCAGTGGATTATGAACTGCCGGAAGGCATCACCGCTGAGACTCCTAGCCAAACCGACATCCTGATCCGGGGTATCGATAAGCAGCTGGTAGGTCAAGTGGCCGCCGAGATCCGCGACTTCCGTCCACCAGAGCCGTACAAAGGCAAAGGTGTGCGCTACGCGGACGAAGTCGTCCGTCGTAAAGAAGCCAAGAAGAAGTAGGGCATAGCAAATGACCGACAAAAAAGTTACTCGACTGCGTCGCGCTCGCAAAGCACGCCTGAAAATGCACGAACTAGAAGTCGTGCGTCTCTGCGTGTTCCGCTCGTCGCAGCACATTTACGCCCAGGTCATTTCGGCCGACGGCAACAAAGTCCTGGCATCTGCCTCGACTTTGGATAAAGAACTGCGTGATGGCGCCACTGGCAACATCGACGCGGCCACTAAGGTTGGCCAGCTGGTCGCTACGCGTGCTAAAGCCGCTGGCGTCTCGCAGGTGGCTTTCGACCGCTCTGGCTTCAAGTACCACGGCCGCGTCAAGGCGCTGGCTGATGCTGCTCGTGAAGCTGGGCTGGAGTTCTAAGTTATGTCAAATAACGACCAAAAGCGCGACGAAGGCTACATCGAGAAGCTGGTTCAAGTTAACCGCGTAGCCAAAACCGTTAAAGGCGGCCGTATCTTCACTTTCACCGCGTTGACCGTGGTTGGTGATGGTAAAGGGCGTGTTGGCTTCGGCCGTGGCAAGTCGCGTGAAGTGCCTGCTGCGATCCAGAAGGCAATGGAAGCTGCTCGCCGCAACATGATCCAAGTTGATCTGAACGGCACCACTCTGCAGTACGCAATGAAGTCCGGTCACGGCGCTTCGAAGGTGTACATGCAGCCTGCTTCTGAAGGTACCGGTATCATCGCTGGCGGCGCTATGCGTGCTGTCCTCGAGGTTGCTGGCGTTCAGAACGTTCTGGCCAAGTGCTACGGCTCGACTAACCCGGTAAACGTGGTTCACGCCACTTTCAAAGGTTTGAAAGCTATGCAGTCTCCTGAATCCATTGCCGCCAAGCGTGGCAAAAGCGTCAAGGAGATCTTCTGATCATGGCTACCGTAAAAGTTACGCTGATCAAAAGCATGACCGGCCGCATCCCTAACCACAAATTGTGCGTTAAGGGTCTGGGTCTGCGTCGCATCGGTCACACTGTAGAAGTACTTGATACTCCCGAGAATCGCGGGATGATCAACAAGGCTTACTACATGCTGCGTGTCGAGGGTTAATCGATGAAACTCAATGATCTGAGTCCAGCGCCGGGTTCCCGTCGCGAAAAGCATCGTCCGGGCCGTGGTATCGGTAGTGGTTTGGGCAAGACCGGTGGCCGTGGCCACAAAGGTCAGTCCTCCCGCTCCGGTGGCACCATTGCTCCAGGCTTTGAAGGCGGTCAACAGCCGCTGCATCGTCGCCTGCCGAAATTCGGTTTTGTTTCCCTGAAAGCCATGGATCGCGCAGAAGTGCGTTTGTCCGAGCTGGCTAAAGTGGAAGGCGACATCGTCACCGTGCAGTCCTTGAAAGATGCCAACGTGATCAACGTCAACGTTCAGCGTGTGAAAATCATGCTGTCCGGCGAAGTTACTCGCGCTGTCACCATCGGAAAGGGAATCGGCGCCACCAAAGGTGCGCGTGCGGCTATCGAAGCAGCTGGCGGCAAGTTCGAGGAATAAATGGCTAAGCAAGGTGCTCTCTCTGCGCTCGGCAAAGGCGGTATGTCTGAACTCTGGGCTCGTCTGCGTTTTCTGTTCCTGGCGATTATCGTCTACCGAATAGGCGCACACATCCCGGTTCCAGGTATCAACCCGGACCGACTCGCGGACCTGTTTCGACAGAATGAGGGGACCATTCTTAGCTTGTTCAACATGTTTTCCGGCGGCGCGCTGGAACGGATGAGCATCTTTGCACTGGGGATCATGCCGTACATTTCGGCATCGATCATCATGCAGCTGATGACCGCCGTGAGCCCGCAGCTGGAACAGTTGAAGAAGGAAGGTGAAGCTGGCCGTCGCAAGATCAGCCAGTACACCCGCTACGGCACTGTCGTTCTCGCTCTCGTTCAGGCAATTGGCATGTCCATTGGTCTGGCGGGGCAGGGCGTTGCGTTCACTGGTGACTTTGGCTTCCATTTCGTCGCGGTATCCACTTTTGTGGCTGGTGCGATGTTCATGATGTGGCTGGGTGAGCAGATTACTGAGCGTGGTGTTGGCAACGGTATCTCGATGTTGATTTTTTCGGGTATCGTCGCCGGTCTTCCGAGAGCGATCGGGCAGTCTTTCGAGTCTGCGCGTCAGGGTGATATCAACATCTTCGCCCTGGTTGCCATCGGTTTGCTGGCAGTAGCGATTATCGGTTTCGTGGTGTTCATTGAGCGTGGTCAGCGTCGTATTGCTGTTCACTACGCCAAGCGTCAGCAGGGCCGCAAGGTCTTCGCTGCGCAGACTAGCCACTTGCCGCTGAAGGTGAACATGGCCGGTGTTATTCCGGCCATTTTCGCGAGCAGCATTTTGCTGTTCCCGGCTTCGTTGGGTGCCTGGTTCGGCCAGTCTGAAGGTATGGGCTGGTTGCAGGACATCTCGCAGTCGATCGCTCCTGGTCAGCCGTTGAATATTCTGCTGTTTAGTGCAGGGATTATTTTCTTCTGCTTCTTCTATACGGCGTTGATGTTCAATCCGAAAGACGTAGCGGAAAACCTGAAGAAGTCCGGTGCCTTTATTCCGGGCATCCGTCCAGGTGAGCAGTCTGCGCGCTACATTGATGGCGTTCTGACTCGCTTGACCATGTTCGGTGCTCTTTACATGACGGCCGTGTGCTTGCTGCCCCAGTTCCTGGTGGTTGCAGCAAACGTACCGTTCTACCTTGGCGGGACCTCGTTGCTGATCGTCGTCGTGGTTGTGATGGACTTCATGTCCCAAGTACAATCGCACCTCGTTTCGCACCAGTACGAATCCCTGATGAAGAAAGCCAACCTGAAGGGTTACGGCAGCGGCATGTTGCGCTGAGTACCCATAAGGTTCGAGGAGTTGGTGATGAAAGTTCGTGCATCGGTGAAAAAGCTGTGCCGTAACTGCAAGATTATTCGCCGCGAAGGTGTTGTTCGAGTAATTTGCAGCGCGGAACCGCGTCACAAACAGCGCCAAGGCTGAGTGTGATTGTGCTTCAAGCCCGGTAGCTAGTGCGCTACCGGGTTGATTATTTGTTATTACAGCGATATTATCTCGCGCCCTATTTCTTGGCTTCCGGGGCGTAGGTAGCTGTCAATTGGAGTCCCACTGAATGGCCCGTATTGCAGGCGTTAACATTCCAGATAACAAGCATACTGTTATCTCGCTGACCTACATCTATGGTGTTGGTCGCACTACTGCACAGAAGATCTGTGCAGTGACTGGGGTAAACCCAGCCGCAAAGATCAAAGATCTGAGCGACGAGCAGATTGAACAGCTGCGTGGCGAAGTGGCGAAGTTCACCACTGAAGGTGACCTGCGTCGCGAAATCAACATGAAAATCAAGCGTTTGATGGACCTCGGTTGCTATCGCGGTCTGCGTCATCGTCGTGGTCTTCCAGTACGCGGTCAGCGTACCAAGACTAACGCGCGTACCCGTAAAGGTCCGCGTAAGCCGATCCGCAAGTAATCGCCCCAGCGAATCGACAGGAAATTAATCATGGCTAAACCTGCTGCTCGTCCTCGTAAAAAAGTCAAAAAGACAGTGGTTGATGGCATCGCCCACATCCACGCGTCTTTTAACAACACAATCGTGACCATCACCGACCGTCAAGGTAACGCTCTTTCCTGGGCTACCTCCGGTGGTTCGGGTTTCCGCGGTTCCCGCAAGTCCACCCCGTTTGCTGCTCAAGTAGCTGCTGAACGTGCTGGTCAAGCTGCGCTGGAATACGGCCTGAAAAACCTCGACGTCAACGTCAAAGGTCCAGGCCCAGGTCGTGAATCTGCAGTCCGCGCTTTGAACGGCTGTGGCTACAAGATCGCCAGCATCACCGACGTGACGCCAATCCCGCACAACGGGTGCCGTCCGCCGAAGAAGCGCCGCGTGTAATCCAGGAGATTGTAAAGAATGGCTCGTTACATT
Source organism: Pseudomonas sp. PDM25 (assembly GCF_019219045.1). Taxonomy (NCBI): domain Bacteria; kingdom Pseudomonadati; phylum Pseudomonadota; class Gammaproteobacteria; order Pseudomonadales; family Pseudomonadaceae; genus Pseudomonas; species Pseudomonas sp. PDM25. Next base: position 305,191 of record NZ_JAHUWL010000008.1, on the reverse strand, counting down.
GGTCCAAAATGCAAACTCGCTCGTCGCGAAGGCACCGATCTCTTCTTGAAGAGCGGCGTGCGCGCGATCGAATCGAAGTGCAACATTGAAGCAGCACCTGGTATCCACGGCCAACGCCGCGGTCGCCAGTCCGATTACGGCACCCAACTGCGTGAAAAGCAGAAGGTCCGTCGTATCTACGGCGTTCTCGAGCGTCAATTCAGCGGCTACTACAAAGAAGCTGCTGGCAAGAAAGGTGCAACTGGCGAAAACCTGTTGCAACTGCTCGAATGCCGTCTGGACAACGTCGTATACCGTATGGGTTTTGGCTCTACTCGTGCCGAATCCCGTCAGCTGGTATCGCACAAATCCGTAAGCGTTAACGGTCAGACCGTAAACGTGCCGTCGTACCAGGTTCGTGCTGGTGACGTGGTCGCGATTCGCGAGAAAGCAAAGAACCAACTTCGCATTGTCCAAGCTCTCGATCTGTGTGCCCAACGTGGCCGCGTAGAATGGGTAGAAGTAGACACTGAGAAGAAGTCGGGCGTTTTCAAGAACGTTCCAGCTCGCAGTGATCTGTCCGCCGACATCAACGAAAGCCTGATTGTCGAGCTCTACTCCAAGTAAGGGCTAGAAAATAGGTGCATCCATGCAGATTTCGGTAAATGAGTTCCTGACACCCCGCCATATTGATGTGCAGGTTGTCAGTCCAACCCGCGCCAAGATCACTCTCGAGCCTCTCGAGCGTGGTTTTGGCCACACCCTGGGCAACGCGCTGCGCCGCATCCTGTTGTCCTCAATGCCCGGCTGCGCAGTAGTCGAGGCCGAGATTGACGGTGTGCTCCATGAGTACAGCGCCATCGAAGGTGTACAGGAAGACGTAATTGAAATCCTGTTGAACCTTAAAGGTCTGGCTATCAAGCTGCACGGCCGTGACGAAGTTACGCTGACCTTGTCGAAGAAGGGTTCGGGGGTGGTTACCGCTGCCGATATTCAGCTGGATCATGATGTCGAGATCGTTAACCCCGATCACGTAATCGCTAACCTGGCGTCTAACGGCGCCCTGAACATGAAGCTCACCGTAGCTCGTGGTCGTGGTTATGAACCGGCAGACTCGCGTCAGAGCGATGAAGACGAAAGCCGCAGCATCGGTCGCTTGCAGCTTGACTCTTCGTTCAGCCCGGTTCGCCGTATCGCATACGTGGTGGAAAACGCCCGTGTCGAGCAGCGTACTAACCTGGACAAGCTGGTTATTGATCTGGAAACCAACGGTACTCTGGATCCTGAAGAGGCTATTCGCCGCGCTGCAACCATTCTGCAACAGCAGTTGGCTGCGTTCGTCGACCTCAAAGGTGACAGTGAGCCAGTGGTTGTCGAGCAGGAAGATGAGATCGATCCGATCCTGCTTCGCCCGGTTGACGATCTGGAACTGACTGTACGTTCGGCTAACTGCCTTAAGGCGGAAAACATCTACTACATCGGTGACCTGATTCAGCGTACCGAAGTAGAGCTGTTGAAGACTCCGAACCTTGGCAAGAAATCCTTGACTGAAATCAAGGACGTTCTGGCCTCCCGCGGTCTGTCCCTCGGCATGCGCCTCGACAACTGGCCGCCTGCAAGTCTTAAGAAGGACGACAAGGCGACTGCCTGATCGTCGTAATCACCGAACGTTGTGTTTGGTAAGGAATGAACCATGCGTCATCGTAAAAGTGGTCGTCACCTGAGCCGCACTAGCTCGCACCGCAAGGCCATGTTTCAAAACATGGCAGTGTCGCTGTTCGAGCACGAGCTGATCAAAACTACACTGCCGAAAGCTAAAGAACTGCGTCGCGTTGCTGAGCCGCTGATCACTTTGGCCAAGACAGACAGCCTGGCTAACCGCCGTCTGGCTTTCGACCGTACTCGTTCGAAAGCTATCGTTGGTAAGCTCTTCAACGACCTGGGCAAGCGTTACGCTACCCGTGAGGGTGGCTACCTGCGCATCCTCAAGTGCGGCTTCCGCACTGGCGACAACGCGCCTATGGCGTACGTCGAGTTGGTTGATCGTCCTGCCGGTGGTGAAGCTGTATCCGCTGAGTAAGACGTCAGTCTGAAACGAAGAACCGGGCCTAGTGCCCGGTTTTTTGTGCGCGCTCGAAAAGTATCAAAAAGCCCAGGCGATAAAGCCTCATTAGTATTTATCTATCGATTCTCACAATTTAATGAATTTGATGGTGTCATGGTGATGGTCAATACTCCCTCTCAGCCGATTAGCCGGCAGTAGGAAAGACTGACAAAGGAAGATATCGCATGAGCCCAAATAAAACCCTTACCACCGCCAGTGGCGCTCCTGTCGCTGATAACCAGAATTCTCGTTCCGCCGGTCCTCGTGGCCCACTGCTGCTCGACGACTTTCACCTGATCGAGAAACTTGCTCACTTCAACCGCGAAAACATTCCTGAGCGCCGCGTACACGCCAAAGGTTCGGGTGCTTACGGTACGTTCACCGTCACTCGGAACATCACCGAGTACACCAGCGCCAGACTGTTTGAGTCTGTCGGCAAGCAAACCCCAACCTTCCTGCGGTTTTCCACCGTGGGCGGTGAGCGTGGTTCGGCTGACACCGAGCGCGATCCACGTGGTTTCGCACTGAAGTTCTACACCGAAGAAGGCAACTGGGACATCGTCGGCAACAACACGCCAGTGTTCTTCATCCGCGATCCTTTGAAATTCCCGGACTTTATTCATACCCAGAAACGTCTGCCGCAAAGCAATCTGAAAAGCGCGCAAATGATGTGGGACTTTTGGTCGCACTCACCTGAGGCGTTGCACCAGGTCACCATTCTGTTCTCGGACCGTGGCATCCCCGATGGCTACCGTCACATGCACGGCTTCGGCAGCCACACCTACAGTCTGATTAACGCCAATGGCGAACGTCACTGGGTGAAGTGGCACTACAAGACCAAGCAAGGGATCAAAAACCTGACTCCGGCAGATGCGGCGCGCCTAGCTGGTACCGATCCCGATTACGCACAGCGTGATCTGTTCGGCGCGATCGAGCGCGGTGATTTTCCGAAATGGCGCGTGTGCATCCAGATCATGACCGAGACTCAGGCCGCAGCGCACTACGAGAACCCGTTTGACGTGACCAAGACCTGGTCGCAAAAAGAGTTTCCGCTGATCGAAGTGGGCGAGTTGGAGCTTAACCGCAACCCGCAGAACTATTTTGCTGAGGTCGAGCAAGCGGCGTTCGGGCCGAGCAACATGGTCCCAGGTGTCGGTTTGTCGCCTGACCGCATGCTGCAAGGTCGAGTGTTCGCTTACGCCGATGCTCACCGCTACCGCATTGGCACCAACCACCAGCAGCTGCCGGTGAACGCACCTCGCAGTCCGGTGAACAGCTATCAGCGCGACGGTTCGATGGCGTTTGGCAGCAATGGCGGTGCGACACCTAACTACGAGCCGAACAGCTACATCGAATCGCCGAAACAAGCGCCTCGCTATGCAGAGCCAGCGCTGGCGCTGAGTGGTGCGGCCGATCGTTACGATCATCGCGATGATACTGACTACTACAGCCACGCGGGTGCGCTGTTCCGTCTGATGAGCGATGCGCAGAAAACGCTGCTGATAAACAACATTGCTGGTGCAATGGCAGGGGTTTCCGGAGACGTGGTTGATCGTCAACTACAGCACTTCTTCAAGGCCGACCCGGCGTATGGAGAAGCAATCGCAAAGGCGTTGGGCGTACAGCTTAACGAAGTCTAAACGAGAAGCAGAACCGCCCTCATTAGGGCGGTTTTTGCGTTATTTAAACCACTTTTCTCAGAATATCTTCGCTTTTATCGCGTAGGCAGAGTGACCAAACAGTCTGCTTGGTTCAGACTACAGACTTTCAAGCAGGGAGATGTAGGGCGATGCAAGGCCACCCAGACGTAATCGATTACCTCAACACGTTGCTGACCGGCGAACTGGCGGCGCGTGATCAATATTTCGTCCATTCGCGGATGTATGAGGACTGGGGTTTCACCAAGCTCTACGAACGTATCAACCACGAAATGGAAGAAGAAGCCGGGCACGCTGATGCCCTGATGCGTCGGATTCTGATGCTCGAAGGCACGCCGCGCATGCGTCCGGACGACCTTGATGTCGGCACTACCGTGCCGGACATGCTCGCCGCTGACCTGCGACTGGAATACAAGGTCCGCGCCGCGCTCTGCAAGGGCATCGAGCTCTGCGAGCAGCACAAGGACTATGTCAGCCGCGAGATGCTGCGGGTTCAATTGCATGACACCGAAGAAGACCACACCTACTGGCTTGAAAAGCAGATGGGTCTGATCAAGTTGATTGGTCTGGAGAATTACCTGCAATCGCAGTTCTGATTCTGCTTTGTAGGAGCACGGCTTGCCTGCGATGGCGTCTTCGAAATCGCCATCGCGAGCAAGCTTTGCTCCTACAGACACAAGACACAAAAAAGCCCCTGTCACCGACAAAGTGACAGGGGCTTTTTCTTGGCCGTGATTCAAGCCTTGTCGCGAGCCAGCAGCGGTTTGAGATAGAAGCCGGTGTGCGACTGTTTCATCTCCGACACTTCCTCTGGCGTGCCGACGGCAATGATCTGTCCACCCTTGGAACCGCCTTCCGGCCCCAGGTCCACCAACCAGTCAGCGGTTTTGATGACATCAAGGTTATGTTCGATCACCACCACAGTGTTGCCGTGGTCGCGCAATCGATGCAAGACGTCGAGCAGCTGCTGAATATCCGCGAAGTGCAGGCCGGTCGTCGGCTCATCGAGGATATACAGCGTCTTGCCGGTATCGCGCTTGGACAGTTCACGGGACAGCTTCACCCGCTGGGCTTCGCCACCTGACAGCGTGGTCGCTGATTGCCCGAGCTTGATGTACGACAGGCCGACATCCATCAGCGTCTGAAGCTTGCGCGCCAGGGCCGGAACCGCGTCGAAGAACACCCGCGCTTCCTCGATCGTCATCTCGAGGGTTTCGTGGATGTTCTTGCCCTTGTACTTGATCTCCAGGGTTTCGCGGTTGTAGCGCTTGCTCTTGCAGACGTCGCACGGGACATAGATGTCCGGCAGGAAGTGCATTTCCACCTTGATCAGGCCATCGCCCTGACACGCTTCGCAACGTCCGCCCTTCACGTTGAAGGAGAAGCGTCCAGGACCATAACCGCGGGAGCGGGACTCCGGCACACCGGCGAACAGTTCGCGAATCGGTGTGAACAACCCGGTGTAGGTCGCCGGGTTGGAGCGTGGCGTTCGACCGATGGGGCTCTGGTCGATGTCGACAACCTTATCCAGATGCTCCAGGCCTTTGATGCTGTCGTGAGCGGCCGCTTCGAGCGTCGTCGCACCGTTCAATGCCGTAGCGCTAAGCGGGAACAGGGTGTTGTTGATCAGCGTCGACTTGCCCGAACCGGACACGCCGGTTACACAGGTCAGCAGGCCGATTGGAATGTCCAGATCGACATTGCGCAAGTTGTTGCCACGGGCGCCCTTGAGGGACAGCGACAACTTCTTGTTACGCGGCGTGCGTTTGGCCGGGACTGCAATCTTCACCCGGCCCGACAAGTATTTGCCGGTCAGTGAATCTGGATGAGCCATGACTTCGGCTGGCGTCCCTTCGGCGACAATGTGCCCGCCGTGTACACCTGCGCCCGGACCGATATCCACCACGTAGTCAGCCAGGCGAATCGCATCTTCGTCGTGCTCGACCACGATCACCGTGTTGCCAATGTCCCGCAGGTGCTTGAGGGTGCCGAGCAGCCGATCGTTGTCCCGCTGGTGCAAACCAATTGACGGTTCGTCGAGAATGTACAGAACGCCCACCAGGCCTGCGCCGATCTGGCTGGCCAGACGGATACGCTGCGCTTCACCACCGGACAATGTGTCGGCACTGCGATCCAGCGACAAATAGTCCAGGCCAACGTTGACCAGGAACTGCAATCGCTCGCGAATTTCCTTGAGAATCTTGTCGGCAATTTCACCGCGACGGCCAGTGAGCTTCAGCACGCCGAAGTATTCACAGGCATCGCCAATCGGCAGATTGGTCACCGCAGGAAGAGTTTTCTCGCCCACCCAAACGTGCCGAGCCTCACGACGCAGGCGAGTACCGCGGCAATCCGGGCAAGGCTGGGTGCTGAGGAACTTGGCCAGCTCTTCACGCACCGAGGCGGACTCGGTTTCGCGGTAGCGGCGTTCCAGGTTCGGCACGATGCCTTCGAACGGGTGCGAGCGTTTGACGATGTCGCCACGGTCGTTCAGGTATTTGAAGTCAACGTTCTGCGACCCGCTGCCGTGCAGGATGAACTTCTGCTGATCGGCGGGCAGTTCGTTGAACGGCACTTCCAGGCTGAACTTGTAGTGCGAAGCCAACGAGCCGAGCATCTGGAAGTAATAGACGTTGCGCCGGTCCCAGCCACGAATCGCGCCTTCTGCGAGCGTCAGTTCGCCATTGACCAATCGCTTGATGTCGAAGAATTGCTTGACCCCCAGGCCATCGCAAGTCGGGCAAGCGCCAGCCGGGTTGTTGAAGGAGAACAGCTTGGGTTCCAGCTCGCTGATGGCATGACCGCAGATCGGGCAGGCGAAGCGCGCGGAAAAGATGATTTCTTCGCCGGGCTCGTCGTCCATTGGCGCGACCAGGGCGATGCCGTCCGCCAGCTTCAGCGCGGTTTCGAACGATTCGGCCAGGCGCTGTTGCAGGTCGGCGCGGACCTTGAAGCGGTCGACCACCACATCGATCGAGTGCTTCTTCTGCTTATCCAGCTTCGGCAATTCGTCCAGCTCACAGAGCCTGCCGTTGACCCGGGCTCGCACAAAGCCCTGGGCGCGCAGTTCTTCGAAGACCGAAAGGTGTTCGCCTTTACGCTCGCGGATCACCGGGGCCAGCAGCATGAGTTTGCTGCCCTCCGGTTGGGCGAGGACCAGGTCGACCATTTGGCTGACGGTCTGCGCTTCCAGCGGAATGTCGTGATCCGGGCAACGCGGAATACCCACGCGGGCATACAGCAGGCGCAGGTAGTCGTAGATTTCGGTGATGGTGCCGACCGTCGAACGCGGGTTGTGCGAGGTCGACTTCTGTTCGATGGAAATGGCTGGCGACAATCCTTCGATGGTGTCGACGTCAGGTTTTTCCATCATCGACAAAAATTGCCGGGCGTACGCCGACAACGATTCGACGTAGCGGCGCTGGCCTTCGGCGTATAGCGTGTCGAACGCCAGGGACGATTTGCCGGATCCGGACAGGCCGGTGATGACGATCAGTTTGTCCCGTGGCAGGGTCAGGTCGATGTTCTTCAGGTTGTGGGTTCGGGCCCCACGAATCAGGATCTTGTCCAAAGTGGCCTCGCTCGGCGGGCGTCGAAAACGTAGGAGTATACGGCCAAATACTGGATGGATGCACACTATCGAATGAGCGGGTTGCAGCCTTACATGAAGAGTCTGTCAGCAGAGCGCGTCAAAGCGTCGCGATATACCCTGTCAATCGATGGGACTGGTAGAATCGCCGCCGGTTCACATGAGGTTTTTCCATGCACGATCCCCACAGCGAACGCATGAGTGGCAGTGAGACCCGCGCGGCAAGCGGTCTGGCCCTGGTGTTCGCCTTCCGTATGCTTGGCATGTTCATGGTGTTGCCGGTTCTGGCGACCTATGGGATGGATCTGGCAGGAGCGACCCCGGCCCTCATCGGGCTGGCGATTGGCGCTTACGGCCTGACCCAGGCGATCTTCCAGATTCCTTTCGGCTTCATTTCCGACCGCATCGGCCGTCGTCCGGTGATTTACCTGGGGCTGATCGTCTTCGCCCTCGGTAGCGTGCTGGCGGCCAATGCCGATTCGATCTGGGGCGTGATCGCCGGACGAATCCTGCAAGGCGCCGGGGCGATTTCCGCGGCGGTGATGGCGTTGCTGTCAGACCTGACCCGTGAACAGCATCGGACCAAAGCCATGGCCATGATTGGCATGACGATCGGTCTGTCGTTCGCTGTCGCGATGGTTGTAGGACCGTTGCTGACCCGCGCCTTCGGCCTCTCCGGATTGTTCCTCGCCACGGGCGGCATGGCGCTGTTCGGCATCGTGATCGTGATGTTCATGGTGCCGCGCTCGACCGGGCCGTTGCAGCACCGCGAGTCCGGTGTTGCGCGCCAGGCGCTGATACCGACGCTCAAGCACCCGGACCTGCTGCGTCTGGACCTGGGCATTTTTGTGTTGCACGCGATGTTGATGTCGAGCTTCGTTGCGTTGCCGTTGGCGCTGGTCGAAAAAGCCGGGCTGCCCAAAGAGCAGCATTGGTGGGTGTACCTGACCGCGCTGCTGATTTCCTTCTTCGCCATGATCCCGTTCATTATCTACGGCGAGAAGAAACGCAAAATGAAACGAGTTTTACTCGGTTCCGTCACGACGCTGATGCTCACTGAGCTATTCTTCTGGCAGTTCGGCGATAGCTTGCGAGCTCTGGTGATCGGAACGGTGGTGTTCTTTACCGCGTTCAACTTGCTGGAAGCTTCTCTACCATCGCTGATCAGCAAGGTTTCACCGGCAGGCGGCAAAGGCACGGCGATGGGGGTTTATTCCACCAGCCAGTTCCTTGGCTCGGCGCTCGGTGGCATCCTCGGCGGTTGGCTGTTCCAGCATGGCGGTTTGTCGGTTGTATTCCTTGGATGCGCCGGCCTGGCTGCCCTCTGGCTGGCCTTTGCTGTTACCATGCGCGAACCACCTTATGTCACGAGCCTGCGCTTGCCGTTGTCGCCCGAGGCGATCCGCGAAGCGGGTCTGGTTGAGCGCCTGAAGGCCGTCGTAGGGGTAACAGATGCGGTGATCGTTGCTGATGAAGCGGCGATTTACATCAAATTGGACACAGAACTATTGGATCGCACCACCCTTGAACGCCTGGTGAACAACCCGGCCGGGGCAGCGTGCGTAGCCTAGGAGAACGTTATGGCCCGTGGGGTTAACAAAGTCATATTGGTCGGCACTTGCGGCCAGGATCCCGAAGTTCGCTACTTGCCTAACGGTAACGCCGTGACCAACCTGAGTCTGGCGACCAGCGAACAGTGGACCGACAAGCAAACCGGTCAGAAGGTCGAGAAGACCGAATGGCACCGTGTGTCGATGTTCGGCAAAGTGGCCGAAATCGCCGGCGAGTACCTGCGTAAAGGTTCGCAAGTCTACATCGAAGGCAAGCTGCAGACCCGCGAGTGGGAAAAAGACGGTATCAAGCGTTACACCACTGAAATCGTGGTCGACATGCAAGGCACCATGCAGCTGTTGGGCGGCCGTCCACAGCAGGGCGACCAACAAGGCGGGGGCAATAACTACCAGCAGTCCGCTCCAGCCCCACGCCAACAGGCTCCGCGTCCGCAGCAGTCGGCAGCACCGCAACAGTCGCGTCAGGCTCCGGCTCCACAGCAGGCTGCTCCGCAACCGGCTCCGGATTTCGACAGCTTTGATGACGATATTCCGTTCTAAAAAGCAGCTATCCAGTCAGTAACAAAAAAGCGAAGCCACCTGGCTTCGCTTTTTTGTTGGCGCTATTAACTGGATAACGCGGTCACATTGGCCCGTGCCGAGTGCAGTTTCTTGTAGCTTTCGATCAACCGCAGGTGCCTGTCGAGCCCCTCCAGTTTCAAACTGGTCGGCGTCAAGCCATGGAAACGCACGCTGCCGTCCACCGATCCGATCGCTGCATCCGTGCGCTCGTTGCCAAACATCCGACGGAAGTTGGCCTCGTAGTCTTCCAGTTCCAGGTCTTCGTCCAGCTTCATCTCCAACACCACATTGACCGCCTGGTAGAACAAACCACGCTCAACCGTGTTGTCGTTGTACTGCAGGAACATTTCTACCGCCTCTTTCGCCTCTTCATATTGCTGCAAGGCGAGATAAATCAGCAGCTTCAACTCAAGAATCGTCAGCTGACCCCACGCCGTATTGTCGTCAAATTCGATGCCGATCAGGCTGGTGATGTCGGTGTAGTCGTCCAGCTCACTTTCCACCAGACGCTCAACCAGCGATTGCAGTTCTTCTTCGTCCAGGCGATGCAGGTTGAGGATATCGGCGCGGAAGAACAGCGCTTTGTTGGTGTTGTCCCAGATCAGATCGTCCGCAGGATAGATTTCCGAATAGTCCGGCACCAGGATGCGGCACGCCTTGGCGCCGATATGCTCGTAGACCGCCATGTACACTTCCTTGCCCATGCCTTCGAGAATGCCGAACAAGGTCGCGGCTTCCTCGGTATTCGAGTTTTCACCCTGGCCGGAGAAGTCCCACTCCACGAATTCGTAATCCGATTTGGCACTGAAGAAGCGCCACGACACCACGCCGCTGGAGTCGATAAAGTGCTCGACGAAGTTGTTCGGCTCGGTCACCGCATGGCCTTCAAACGTCGGCTGGGGCAGGTCGTTGAGGCCTTCGAAGCTGCGGCCCTGCAACAATTCGGTCAGGCTGCGTTCCAGCGCCACTTCCAGGCTCGGGTGCGCGCCGAACGAGGCGAACACACCGCCGGTACGCGGGTTCATCAACGTGACGCACATCACCGGGAATTCACCCCCCAGGGACGCATCCTTCACCAACACGGGGAATCCCTGCTCTTCCAGCGCCTGAATACCGGCCAGTATGGCGGGGTACTTCGCCAGCACGCTGGCCGGCACATCCGGGAGGGCGAATTCGCCTTCGATGATTTCGCGCTTTACCGCGCGCTCGAAGATCTCCGACAGGCACTGCACCTGGGCTTCGGCCAGCGTGTTACCGGCACTCATGCCGTTGCTCAGGAACAGGTTTTCAATCAGGTTGGACGGGAAGTACACCACTTCGCCGTCCGACTGGCGCACGTAGGGCAGCGAGCAGATGCCGCGCTCTTCATTGCCCGAGTTGGTGTCGATCAGGTGGGAACCACGTAACTCGCCGTCGCGGTTGTAAATCTTCAGGCAGTACTCGTCGAGAATTTCACTTGGCAGTTCATCTTTGCGGCCAGGCTTGAACCAGCGCTCGTTCGGGTAATGCACAAACGCAGCGTTGGCGATGTCTTCGCCCCAGAACTGGTCGTTGTAGAAGAAGTTGCAGTTGAGTCGTTCGATAAACTCGCCCAACGCCGACGCCAACGCGCCTTCCTTGGTCGCACCCTTGCCATTGGTAAAGCACATCGGTGAGTGCGCGTCGCGGATATGCAGCGACCACACGTTGGGCACGATATTGCGCCACGAGGCGATTTCAATCTTCATGCCCAGGTCCGCCAGAATGGCCGACATGTTGGCGATGGTCTGCTCCAGCGGCAGATCCTTGCCGGCGATATAGGTGTGAGCCTCTGAATTAGACGCAGGCATCAGCAACGCCTGGGCATCGGCGTCGAGGTTTTCCACTTCTTCGATCACAAACTCAGGCCCGGCTTGCACCACTTTTTTCACGGTGCAACGGTCGATGGAACGCAGGATGCCCTGGCGGTCCTTGTCGGAGATGTCCGCCGGTAGCTCGACCTGGATCTTGAAGATCTGGTTGTAGCGGTTTTCCGGGTCAACAATGTTGTTCTGCGACAGACGGATGTTTTCGGTGGGGATGCTGCGAGTGTCGCAGTACAACTTCACGAAATACGCCGCACACAACGCCGACGACGCCAGGAAGTAATCGAACGGACCCGGTGCCGAGCCATCGCCTTTGTAGCGGATAGGTTGATCGGCCACCACCGTGAAGTCGTCGAACTTGGCTTCAAGTCGAAGGTTGTCGAGAAAGTTGACCTTGATTTCCATGGGGGATTACCAGAATAACGGCTAGACGATTTGGCCGCCATTATCCGGCTTTTCGGCCGTAAGTCTCAGAAAAAAGGCCAGTCACGTGCGCACGCGACTGGCCTTCTTTGTTGGGGAATGTCGGATTGCAAGCGTTGATCAGTAATGCGCCGCCAGGAACTCGTCAGTGGACACCACGCTGGCGTAGGCAAAACCCAGGGCCGACATGAAGGCGGCGTGCACGAGGGCTGCCGGGACAGTGACGCCGTTGAACTCCAGATCACGGGTAGCGCAGGCGTCGTGAATCACCGTGACGGTGTAACCAAGATCCGCGGCGGCACGGGTGATGCCGTCGATACACATGTGGCTCATGCTGCCGACGACCACCAGTTCCTTGATGCCTTGCTCGTCCAGGATCGATTTCAGATCGGTTTCGCGGAACGAGTTGACGAAGTGTTTGAGCACGACCGGCTCGTCGGCACGGTTGAGGACTTTGGGGTGCAGCTTCGCGCCTTCGGAGCCCGGGGTGAAGAACGGTGCCGCGTCGGAGGTGAACTCGTGGCGGATGTGCACCACCGAATCACCGGCGTCGCGGAAGGCTTTGATCAGCCGTGCAGCGTTGTCCGCGGCGGCGTCGGCGCCGACCAGCGGCCATTTGCCTTGGGGGAAGTAGTCATTTTGGATATCGACTACGATGAGTGCTTGCTTGGCCATGACTGTTTCCTCGAAGAGCTTGTTGGTGTGGAATGGAGTATTGGGTCTGGCAGGCCGTCCGAGGATTGGCGGCACCGACAATAGAAGGGGGAAAACTGACAATGGATGTAGAAAGGGCAATCGCCGAGCTGGGTGTGCTGATCTATCCCGGTGCGCAGATGGCGGCGGTGCATGGGTTGACGGACTTGTTCGGGGTGGCGAACCGGATTGCCGCCGAACATCAGGCGGCGCAGTTGCCGTTGCTGCGGGTCAGCCATTGGCAGGTTGATGGCGATCAGGCGCCCGAGCGGGTCTATGACAGTCATCCCGCTGCGGACGGTGCGTTGGTGGCGGTGTTGATCCCGCCGTCGATTGCCGGTTTTTCCGAAGGCCAGGCACCGCAGGCGCTGTTTCGCTGGCTGCGTCAGCAACATGCCAATGGCGCGACACTTGGCGGGGTTTGTGTGGGGTCGATTCTGTTGGCCGAGAGCGGCCTGCTCGACGGTCGTAGCGCCACCACCCACTGGACCTCGGCCAAAACCTTCGCCGAGCGTTATCCGGCGATCAAGCTCAAGGCCGACACACCCATCGTTGATGACGGCGACCTGATCACCACGGCGGGGCTGATGGCCTGGTCCGAACTGGGCTTGCGTCTGGTCAACCGTCTGCTGGGGCCGAGTATCGCCACCAGCACCGCGCGGTTTTTGGTGGTGGAACACAGCGACAGCGCAAGTGAATGCGGCAGCAATTTTTCACCCATTCTCAACCATGGCGATGCTTCGATTCTCAAGGTCCAGCATTGGCTGCAAAGCACCGGAGCGACCGATGTGTCGGTGGCGACGATGGCCGAGCGGGCAGGGCTGGAAGAGCGCACGTTCCTGCGTCGATTTCGTGCGGCAACCGGGCTCAAACCCACCGAGTATTGCCAGCACTTGCGGGTTGGCAAAGCCCGGGAAATGCTCGAGTTCACCAACGGCACCATCGATCACATTGCCTGGACGGTGGGGTATCAGGATCCGAGTGCGTTTCGGGCGACGTTCAAGAAAATTACCGGGTTGGCGCCGAGTGACTACCGGACACGGTTTGGGGTGACACCCTCAGCCGTGGCTCGGTAGCCAGATCACAAAAGAACAAAAATGTGGGAGCGGGCTTGCTCGCGAATGCGGTGTGTCATTCGGCATTAATATCGACTGACAGATTGCATTCGCGAGCAAGTCGGATCGCCGCACCGCCGCTCCCACATTTTGATCTGTGTACGTCTTCGGTCGTGCAAAATGCAGGAATGTTGAAGGCTGTCGTGCAGAATCAAACAGGCAGGGTGCCATCATGTTTTTCGCAACGGGCTGATTTGAAAAGCGTTTGTCTTCGGCTCCCCTTGGCCTGATCTCTGCAGCCCTTCAACTACATTCATCACGCGCAGATTGAAGGGGGACGCATGACCCCGGCAAATCGCAAGAAACTGGTGGTCGCCCACTCCGTGCACGCCGAGGCTCCGTTGCACGAAGTGGAAACCAATCGTGCGCTGGCCCGTTGGCTGGCGCAGATCCTGGGGCTTAAATACGGCGGCAGCTACGACCCGGCTCTGCACAACGGGCGAGACCTGTATCTGTTGCCGACCCAGACACTTGTGGGCGCCGCTGCCGCCCGGCAATTGGGCGTCAAGGGGCCGGAGGATTTGTGGGGCGGTTACGTTGAGCATGATTTCATCTGCACCAAAGCCATCAGCCACGGGTTGCGCAACAAAAATGCTCGCGCTCCGCAAGGCTGGTCTCCGTTGTTTTGCGAACGTGTGCGCAGCGTGGTGCTCGACGGCCTCAGTGTTTTTTCCATGGACGATGCGCGGCCCGCGGCAGAACACCTGCTCTACACCGGCCCGATCCGCATCAAGCCTATTCATGCCTGCGCCGGACGCGGTCAGGAAGTGATCGAAAGCCTCGATCAGTTCGATGCCATCCTCGCCAGGCCCGAGGCCAAAGCGCTGTTCACCGAAGGCGTGGTGCTGGAGCAGGACCTGGACCACGTGATCACCCACAGCGTTGGTCAGAGTTTTATCGGCGACACGGTGCTGAGTTATTGCGGTGATCAATACTTGACCGAAGACGGTCAGGGCGAGCAGGTTTATGGAGGGTCCAACCTGCTGGTGGTGCGGGGTGACTACGACGATCTGCTCGAACTGGAACTGCCGGACGACGTTCGGCTGGCGATCCGCCAAGCGCAAGTGTTCGACCGTGCCGCGGATGAGGCTTATCCCGGTTTCTACGCCTCGCGGCGCAACTACGACATCGCCCAAGGCGTGGACAGTAACGGCAAACCGCGCAGCGGTGTGCTCGAGCAGTCCTGGCGGATGGGCGGTGCCAGCAGCGCCGAAGTTGCCGCCTTGCAGAGCTTTGTCAACGACCCCGGCATGCGCGCGATTCGCGTGTCTTCGGTCGAGACCTACAGCGACCAGCCGCTGCCGCCGGACGCCATCGAGGTGTATCGCGGGCCGGCGCAAAACAGTGACTTTCTTCTCAAGTACGTAACGGTTAAATCCTATGACGGCTAGAAGCGAAACCATTCAGATCGACATCGACGATGAGCAAATGGTCGGGACTTTTCTCAGCCCCAAATCAAAAGTCCCCGGCGTGCTCTTTGTGCACGGTTGGGGCGGCAGTCAGGAGCGGGACCTGGAACGGGCGAAAGGCATCGCCGGGTTGGGTTGCGTTTGCCTGACGTTCGACTTGCGCGGGCACACCGATGGGGCCGGTCTTGCGCTGAATCGAGTCACGCGCGAAGACAACCTGCGCGACCTGCTGGCGGCGTATGACCGCCTGCTCGCGCACCCGGCGCTCGATACCTCGGCGATTGCCGTGGTCGGCACCAGTTATGGCGGTTATCTTGCCTCGATCCTGACCTCATTGCGTCCGGTGCGCTGGTTGGCGCTGCGGGTGCCGGCGCTGTATCGCGATGATCTATGGCACACGCCCAAACGTGACCTGGACAAGCTCGATTTACGTGATTACCGCAGCACGATCGTCCGAGCCGACAGCAATCGCGCGCTGCATGCCTGTTCGCAATTCACCGGGGATGTGCTGTTGGTCGAGTCAGAGACTGACGACTACGTACCGCACGCAACCATCATGAGTTACCGCGCGGCTTGTCAGCAGACGCACTCGCTGACTCACCGGATTATCGACGGCGCCGATCACGCCTTGAGCGAACCCGTTTCGCAGCAGGCGTACACCTCGATTCTGGTGGGCTGGATCACCGAGATGGTGGTGGGCGAGCGGTTGAGCATTATTCAGTCATCGTGAAAAAACGGACGGCTAATGCCTCGGTTTCTTCGAAATCCGCAACGACTTGGCCTTGGCTTCCACGATCAGGTACATCACCAGGGTAATCAGTAGCGGCAGGATGAAGTAGATCGCCCGATACGCCAGCAATCCGGCCACCAGGCTGCCTCGGGACACTTCGTGTTGCAGCAGCGCCACGAACACCGCTTCAAGCACGCCGAGCCCGGCAGGAATGTGTGTGATAACCCCGGCAATCGCGCTGATCAACAACACCCCAAGCACCAGTGGGTAATCCAGCTTGCTCGGCAGCAAGGTGAAAATCACCGCCGCCATCAGCGACCAGTTCAGCGCCCCGAGGGCCAGTTGCAGCACCGCCATGCGCAGGGACGGCAGGTCGATTTCCACCCCGCGAATCGCCCACTCCCGTCGCCTGGAAAACTGACACGCTGCCAGGTACCCCGCGCTCACCAGCAGCAACAACACCCCCACACCTTGCAAGGCGTCGCTGCTCAGCTTCCAGCCTGGCGGCATTCGCACCAGTCCGCTGCTGAACACTGCACCGGCAATTACCATGTAGCCGAACCAGTTTGTCGCCAGGCTCAACCCGAGAATTTTCGCGATGTTGCCCTTGCTCACCCCAAGTCGCGAATACAGCCGATAGCGCATGGCAATGCCGCCGACCCACGCGCTCAGGTTGAGGTTGAAGGCATAGCTGATAATCCCCACCGGCAGGATCTGCTTCCACGTCAGGTCCTGGCGAATGTAGGTGCGGCCGATCAGGTCGAAGCAGGCGTAAACCAGAAAACTCACCAACGTCAGAGCGGAGGCGATGATCAGCGTACGCACCTTGAAATCTGCAAGGTTGTCGAACACTTCATCCCATTCGATGCGCTGGGCAAGCAGGGTGAACAGCACGATCAGCGCCAGGAAAAACAGCATTGTCAGCGGCCGTTTCCAGCGGTTCCAGCGGGATTTGCCCGGCGTTTCGGCGTGGGTCGCGGGTTGTGTATCAGAGTGGCTCATCAGGTGTCACTCCCGGCGGAATGGGAAAAGGGTTTCAGGCGCGGCTTGTGCGCCGGCAGCCAACCGGCCCAGGCCGGGAAGTGCCGCAGGAAGTGAAACACCAGAAAGCCGACGGTCATGTGCCAGACCCGTCCGCGCGGGGACTTGTCTGCGGACATGACCTTGCAATGGTTGTTACTCAGGTCTTCGAGGCGCTCGAACAGGTCGCGGTTGAAGGCGCGATCACGGATCAACACATTGGCTTCCAGGTTCAAGGACAGGCTCAACGGGTCGAGGTTACTCGAACCGACCGTGCTCCAATCCTCATCCACCAGCGCGACTTTGCCGTGCAGCGGACGGTCGCAATATTCGTAAATCTGCACACCGGATTTGAGCAGGTAGTCATAGGTCATGCGCGCGGCGAGTTTGGCCGCCATCATGTCGGGCTGACCTTGCAGGATGAGGCGCACATCGACGCCACGGCGCGCCGCGTTGCGGATCTCGCGCAGCAGGCGATAGCCCGGAAAGAAGTAGGCATTGGCGATCACCACCCGGCGCTGGGCAGTGCGAAGAACCTGTCGGTAAACCTCTTCGATGTCGGTCGGATGTTCGCCGTTGTCGCGGTACACCAGGCGAACCTGGCCGTCATGATCGGTGAACGCCAGCTCCGAGCGCCGTTGTCTGCGGCGTTGCCACCAGTATTTGGCGCGAGCCGGGCGACCGCTTTGCAGCAAGGCGAAGTGATGGATGTCGGCCACCGCCGGGCCTTGCACTTCAACGGAATAATCCTGTTTGGCCTCAGGGCCGAAGTCAGCCAAATGGTCGGCAGAAAAGTTGATGCCGCCGATGAACGCAATCGTGCCGTCGACCACCACGATCTTGCGGTGCAGGCGGCGGAACCAGTTGGTGCGGATGCCCAGTGTTTTGGGCGCCGGGTCGAAAATCTGGATGCGCACGCCGGCCTCACTCAGGGCGGCGAGGTACCCCGTACTCAGTTCACCGCAGCCAAAGCCATCGAGACTGGCGGTGATTCGCACACCGCGTTGAGCGGCTGCGATCAGTACTTCCTGCAGCTCATCACCGACCTTGTCCTCAAACACAATGAAGGTTTCCAGGAGGATTTCAGTCTTGGCCTGACGCATCGCCTCGAACACCCGAGGGAAATACGCTTCGCCGTTTTCCAGCAGCTCTACGCGGTTGTTGCCTTGCCAGCCATATTCGACGTCGACCACGCCCGGCTCACGAATCGGCGGGGTTGTGGATAAGTGCTCCACGTTGGTTTTATCCATCGATGGGCTGCTCAAAGCTCGATCTCCACCGACAGCGGTGCATGGTCGGAAAGGTGTGACCAGGGCCGCGCGGCCAGCACTTGCGGCTGACTGGCCTTGAGGTTGCGCACGTAGATGCGGTCAAGGCGCAATGCCGGCAAGCGTGCTGGAAAACTGCGCGCCGGTTTGCCGTGGAGTTCGGCGAAAACCTCCCGTAGACCGCTGGGTTTGAGCAGTGCATCGGCACGCTGGCGCCAGTCGTTGAAGTCACCGGCAACGATCACCGGGGCATCGCTGGGCAGTTCTTCGAGGCGCTGGGCCAGCAACTTGAGTTGTTCGGTGCGGTGGGTTTCGCGAAGACCCAGATGCACACAAATGGCATGCACTTCCTGGCCGTCACCGGGCAGGCGCAGCACGCAATGCAGGATGCCGCGGTTCTCGTGACCGCTGATGGAAACGTCGAGGTTGTCGTGGCGAATGATCTGGAATTTCGACAGCAGCGCATTGCCGTGATCGCCCGCCGGATAGACCGCGTTGCGCCCATAGGCAAACTGCGGCCACAGGGTGTCGGCGAGGAATTCGTACTGCGGCATCGCCGGCCAATTGCTGTAGCGCTGGGGATGACGTTCGTGGGTGCCGTGGACTTCCTGCAAAAACACCACGTCGGCGGACACGCTGCGCACCGCTTCGCGCAATTCCGGCAGGATGAAACGCCGGTTGAGCGCGGTGAACCCCTTGTGTGTGTTGACCGTCAGCACGGTAAAGCGGCGCACGGAGGTGATGATGGGTTGCTGTTCGTCGGTGGTGCCGACCGGTTCGGAAATGCTCATGACAGCACTCCTTCGGCGGCCCGTTCACCGGGTCGGGTGGCGAGGTCTTTATCCAGATGAAAGCGCTCCAGCAAGCGGCGGGCATCGAAGGGCGCGCGGACTTTGATGTCGTTGTCGAAATAGCAAAACACTTCCCGGGACTTGCGCGCCTTGGGCTTTTGCCGGGGGGCGATCAGCTGCGGGTCGGGCGGTTGCTGACCGTGGGACCAGGCCTCGATCCGGTCACCCCAACGCTTCAGAGCCTCGGGGGTGTAACCGCTGGCATAGAGTTCTTCGGCACCGTGCAGGCGCAGGTAAACGAAGTCGCTGGTGAGGTCTTCGCGGTACGGCCATTTACCGGCGGTGTCGGCGATCACCAGCGCAGCATTGTGGCGTTTGAGCAGGCGGATGAAGGCGGGGTCGACGAAGCTCTCGTTTCTGATTTCTACGGCATGGCGCAAAGGCTTTTTTCCGTGGGCCTTCAGGCTGGCGTGACCGTTCAGGTGCGAATCATGCTGGCGGGCGAGGGCGGCGGCCTCTTCGGTGTTGTGGGGCAACTGCTCGAGAAAGGTCTCGAACAACTCGGCATCGAATTTGAAGTTGGGCGGGAATTGCCAGAGGATCGGGCCGAGTTTTTCCTTGAGTTCCAGCACCCCGGACGCAAAGAAATTCGCCAGGGGTTTATGGATGTCCCGCAGTCGCCTGATGTGGGTGATGAAACGCGGGGCTTTGACGCTGAAAACGAAGCCCCTTGGGGTTTCGGCGTACCACTGGGCATAACGTTCGGGCCGTTGCAGGGCGTAAAACGATCCATTGATTTCGATGCTGTTGACCGCCCGTGAGGCGAATTGCAATTCGCGCTTGTGGGTCAGCCCCTTCGGGTAGAAATCCCCCCGCCAGGGCGTGTAGCGCCAGCCTGAAATACCGATGTGGATCGCCGCCATATCGCCTCCCGTCTGATGGTCTTTCGGACTGCCCCTGTCTTTTGATGACTGTGGGGCGGGCGAGAAAGTTTCGACGGGACTACGGACGGTACACGCTCGACAAAATACCGCAGATCAAATGTGGGAGCGGGCTTGCTCGCGAAAGCGGTGTGTCAGTCACATCATCGCTGGATGTGCCGCCGCCATCGCGGGCAAGCCCGCTCCCACAGGGGGCATCAGTGGCCTGTGACTACTCGGGTTAAACCTTCAACCGGATCGGCATATACCGGCCCCAATCGATCAAGACGACCGCTCCACGCGGTCAGCGCCAACGCGACCAATACCACCAAACCACCGATCCATGCGGTGTGGATAAGGCCCATGTGAGCAACGATCAAGCCACCGCCCCACGCGCCACCGGCAATGCCGAGGTTGAACGCGGCGATGTTCAGGCCCGACGCCACGTCCACCGCATGCGGGGTGTGATGTTCGGCCTGACGCACCACGTAAACCTGCAGGCCCGGTACGTTGCCGAACGCAACCGCACCCCAGACCAGCACGGTGGCCAGGGCCAGCCATGGGTTGCCAGCGGTAAAGGTCAGTATGAACAACACGGCAGCGAGCAGGGCGAAGATGATTTTCAGGGCGCTGATCGGGCCGCGTTTGTCCGCCAGTTTGCCGCCCCAGATATTCCCGACGGCCACCGAGATGCCGTAGACCAACAACACCAGGCTGACGGTGCTGGCGCTGAAACCGGAAATGTCCTGGAGAATCGGTGCCAGGAAGGTAAACGCGATGAACGATCCGCCGTAACCGACCGCGGTCATGGCGTATACCAGTAGCAGACGGGGTTGCTTGAGCACCTGCAATTGCTGCAACAGTGAAGCCGGTTTACTGTGGGCAATGTTTTTCGGCACGTAAAGCAGGCTGCCGATGAACGCGATAACCCCCAGTGCAGACACCGCGAGGAAGGTTTCACGCCAGCCGAAATGCTGGCCAATGAACGTCCCCAGTGGCACGCCGGTGACCAGCGCCACCGTCAGGCCGGTGAACATGATGGCGATCGCGCTGGCGGCTTTCTCCTTCGGCACGAGGCTGGTGGCGATGGTCGAGCCAATCGAAAAGAACACCCCGTGGGCCAGGCCGGTGACGATCCGCGCAATGATCAGCGACTCGTAGCTCGGCGCTTTCCAGGCCAGCAGGTTGCCGAGGGTGAACAGCACCATCAGCGACAACAGCAGCAATTTGCGTGGGACTTTGCCAGTGAGGGCGGTCAGCACCGGGGCGCCAATGGCGACGCCCAATGCGTAGAGGCTGACCAGCAGGCCGGCGGACGGCAGGCTGACGCCAAGGTCGGCGCCGATGGTGGGTAACAGGCCAACGATGACGAACTCGGTCGTCCCGATGGCGAAGGCGCTGAGGGTCAGCGCGAGCAAGGCAATGGGCATGGCTGCAACTCCGGTGGATTGATTGATGGAGCGCAGTGTCCGGGTTTGGGTTGTGTGGAAAAATACAGGGATAGGCATTTGATATTTGCCTCACGCGCAAAGATCACCCCGGGTTGAAAATTACCTGTGGCGAGGGGGCTTGCCCCCGTTGGGCTGCGGAGCGGCCCCAAAACCCGTCAATCGGTGTTCTCCAGATACACCGCGAACAATGGATTTACGCCTGCTTCGCAGTCGAACGGGGGCAAGCCCCCTCGCCACAGGGAGTCGCATTGGTGGGCTATCTCACCGCCAAAACCGAACTTGCCTACACTTTCCCGATCAGTTCCTTACAGACCCTTTTGCAGGAGCGCCGCGTTTGTTCAAGCTCAAGACCGCGATACTACTGGGGGCATTGTTGATTCTGGGCAGCAACGAGCTGGAGGCTGCCGCACTGCCGGGTGTGCCGGCGGCGGCCACGGCCACGACACCACTGGCCCACCCCGAACCGCTGGTACAGGGTGGTTTGCTGGGTGCCATCAGTTCGAGCATTGATCAAGTCCAGGGAAAACTCGATCTCAACGAGGACCTGCTGGACGCCTGGCGTCTGCGGGCAGACCGGGCAGCGGTTGAGGTGGATCAACTGGTCAATCATCCATCGTCCCGTTCAAGCTGGAGCGTGGCGGGGGATTTCCTGCTGTTGTCCGGTGTGTGGATTGGCGTTTTCGCGCTGCTCTGGTTGCTTGGCGGGCTGCTCGCCAAACGTCTGTGCCAGAACCGCCTGCTGCTGACTCGCGAGCGCGGTCAGGCATTACTGGGTTATGTGTTGCCCTACACGGTTCCGGCGCTGATCAGCCTGCCGCTGACGCTGTATGTCAGCCACTTTCTGCAAGTGTCCGCCGGCCGGGCGCTGGCATTGTGTTTCGCCTATGCCACCAGCAGCGGCATTTTCGCCGCGTCGTTGCTGTTGTCGCTGGTAGTGCTGTTCAACGCCGGCCACAAGCGCCGGGCGGTGCAGATTATTCGTCGGTACAGCCCACGACCGCTGTTTTTGATGGGCTTTCTCGTGGCGCTGAGCGACGGCTTGACCAGCCCGCAGATCGCCCGCCTGCTCGGCGGCAATCTCACCAGCAGCGTCGCGGTGTTCACTGGGGTGGCGGCTTCGGTCACCTTTGGCATTTTGGTGATCAAGATGCGCCGTCCGGTCGCCCATCTGATCAGTATTTTGCCGTTGGCCCAGCGCCTCAGCCAGCCGGCCTTGCGTGAAATGCTGCGGATCTTTTCCGGGCTCTGGTACTGGCCGATTCTGTTGATGGTGCTGGTGTCGGTAATCAACCTGATCGGCATTGGCGATGACAACCAGAAAGTCCTGCGTTGTGCGCTGTTTACCACGGTGTTGCTGATTGCGACGGTGTTTCTTAGTACGTCGCTTCATCACCTGTTCAAGTCGCGCAGTGAGTTGGCCGTGCGCCGCAGCAGTGCGTACAAAGAACGCTTTATCAGCCTTTCGCACGCGTTGCTGCGCATCGCCCTGGCGATTGTGTTCATCGATGTCCTGGGGCGCATCTGGGGGGTGTCGCTGTTTGAGTTTGCGGTGAGCAATGCGGTCGGCCGGGCGATCAGTGATTCCCTGAGCCGAATCGGTTTGATTTTCCTGGTGACCTGGATGGTCTGGGTGGTGTTGGACACGGCGATTCAGGAAGCCCTGAAACCCCCTGTCAGCAAACGCTCGACGCGCCAGCCCAGCACCCGGGTCAAAACCATCCTGCCGCTGCTGCGCAACGCGATCAAAATCGTCCTGGTGGTGATCTGCGCCATCACCACCATGGCGAACCTGGGGATCAACGTTGCACCCTTTCTGGCCGGTGCCGGAGTCGTGGGGCTGGCGATCGGTTTCGGTTCCCAGCAGCTGGTGCAGGACGTGATCACCGGGTTGTTCATCATCATCGAAGACACGTTGTCGATTGGCGATTGGGTGGTGCTCGACTCTGGCCACGCCGGCACCGTCGAAGGCCTGACGATCCGCACCTTGCGCCTGCGCGATGGCAAGGGGTTTGTGCACTCGGTGCCGTTCGGTCAGATCAAGGCCGTGACCAATCAATCGCGGCAATTCGCCTATGCGTTTTTCTCGGTGCAATTCACTTATGACACCGATGTCGACAAGGCTATCGAATTGATCCGCGAGGCCGGGGATTCCATCCGCGACGATGCGTTCCTCAAGTACAACCTGCAAGGGTCGTTGGATGTGTTTGGTGTCGACAAGATGGACCTTAACGGCGTGGTGCTGACGGCTCAGTTCCGCACGGTGTCGGGCGGGCAGTACGCGGTGAGTCGCGCGTTCAATCAGCGTTTGAAAAAGCTTGTGGATAACAGTCCGTGGGTGCATTTCGCGCAGACTTATCCACAGCAGGTCTTGATGCCCAGGCAGGCTGTTGAGCCGCTGCAAAGCGATGGGCTTGCATCGGAGCATTCATCGGTGTTCCTGCCGGATCAGCCGAGAACCCAATGATTTGAGTGAGCTTACTGGCCCCTTCGCGAGCAAGCCCGCTCCCACAGGGGATCTGTGTCTGAGCAAGGTTTTGTGGCCGACACAGATCCCCTGTGGGAGCGGGCTTGCTCGCGAAGGGGCCGGACCAGACAGCATCAATGCTGGATCAGTTTGATACGGACCTCAGTACTGTCTTGCTGATCCAACTCCAGCAAGAAAATCTGCTTGCCGGCAATCTCGGCGGCAGCGGGCAATCCATCTCGATACACCAATCGATTACTCGCCAATGCCGGTACTTTTGCACCCGGTAAAAGCGTCCCGGCAAGGTTCAGTGGATCAACCCCACACACGGCAATCAAACTCCCGTCATGCGGCCGTCGTCGCACCTCGCGCAGCAACGGTATGGCCTCGGGCAACGCAAACTGTTCACCGGCCAAGCCACTGACAAACCTTCCGCCGCGGATCTCGCCCCGAGCTTCCAGCCGATGGAACGTGCGCAGCAATTCCCGCCAGCTCGGCAACCAATCCGCTTCACGTTCCAGCAAGCGCCAGAACACCACGCCGTAGCGCCGGAGCAAGGTCATGGCGATGTGTTCCAGGGTGTCGGTCGGCGTCGGTGCCGGACGTTTGTTATCCACAATCGGAGCTTGCGCGCCGCGTCGCAGCAAGGCCCAGCGCCCGGCATCGTCCATCCCGCCGACAAACGCTCCGCGCCCGCGTCGGCTGCTGCGATTCTGGCGTTTGCTGGCCGGCGTAATCAGTGCTCGCAGACCGGCGAAGCTGTCGGCATTCACCAACCCGGCGCCGACCAATTCCTGCAAGGCGATTTCCAGTTCCGAGCGCAGCAGATGAGCCTCGTGAATCAGCTCATCGAAGAACAGCGCACCGTGTTCGCTGAGTGCTTCATAAACTTTTTGCGTCTTGGGTGACAGTTCGCTGACCGGCGTCTGCTCGGTCAATCCGCTCCACAATCCGACCTGACTGCGCGGCAGCAGCAGAATCGGTGTGCTGCGCAGCGCCGTGCTGGCGCTTTTGTTGCGTGCGGTCAGCCGCGTCCACACCAGTTTGCCGCTGCGACATAGGTCATCCAGCCAACTCGCTGAATAGTCTTTTATTCGCGCCGGCAGAATATCGCTGTCCCAGGCTGAAGCGGCGGCGGGGTAGCCTTCGAACTGACCGACTATCGCGGGCAATACTGCGTTGCCCTGACCCTGAGTTGCAGCGGACAGATGCTGCCAGTCGAACAGGAAACGCATGAAATCCTGCAACGCCACGGGCTCGATTTCCCGCCGCAGACGCTTGACGGTGTAGCGGTGAATCCGCGCCAGCAGGTGGCGCTCGCACCATTCTTCCTCAGCCGTGCCAGGGGTGAATTGACCGCGCAACACATAGCCTTCGCGTTCCAGTTGCGCCAACGCCTGGGTGACTTGAGTTGCCGGTAGTCCGAGCGGTTCGGCAATCGCGTTCAGCGGTAGCGGACCGAACGCGCTGAGTCGCGCACGGATCACTTCCAGCACCGCTTCGTCCGCCGTCCAGACTTCATCGAACCCGGGCAACGCCTGCAACGGTGGCTGCAAAATCGCGTGTGGATAAATCGCGTTCAGGCACGTCAGCCGCTCCAGTGCCAACCACAGCACTTGCCCGGTATTGACTTGCAAGCGGCTGGCGCGACCGCTGTCGGCCAGGGCGTTCAGCCAATCGAGCCAGTCTGGATTAACCAAGGCTTCGGCGTCGGAGATGCACGCGAGGCTCATCAACGCCTCATGCATTTCATCGACGCCAGTGGGCGTTGGCCAGGCTTCCTCGCGCACGGCTTGAATCGCGTCCGCATCCAGCGCACCGAGGTCGTCGGTGGACTGTGGATCGCTCCAGCGGCGGTTGAGCACTGCTTGAGTGCGACGCTCTTCCAGCGGCGCATCGTCGAGAAAGGTGTAGGGCCGGGCGCTGAGAATTTCCGCTGCCAGTGGCGAGGGCGCCGGCAGGTCGCGGCTGATCAGGCGGATCTCACCGCGCTCCATGCGCCGCAACAACGCCAGCCAGCCTTCGCTGTCCATGGCCTCGTGCAGGCAGTCGTCTAGGGTTTGTTCCACCAGTGGATGGTCGGGAATTTCCCGTTCGCCGGCGAGGTTTTCCACGCAGGCAATCTGGTCGGGAAACACGCTGGCGATCAGGTCTTCGCTTTTCATCCGCTGGATCTGCGGCGGGACTTTGCGCCCGCCACTGTAGCGTGGCAGCGCCAGCGCGACCCCGGCATTCCAGCGCCAGCGCACACCGAACAGCGGGGCCTCGATCACGGCTTGGATCAGGGTGTGCTCGGCGCTGTTGCTGTGCAGGTAGCGCCAGACATCGTCGAGTTCAAAACTGTGGCCGGTGGACAGCGACAGCACGATGGCGTCTTCGCTGGCGGCGGCCTGCAATTCGAAGTTGAAGGTGCGGCAAAAACGCTTGCGCAAGGCCAGGCCCCAGGCGCGGTTGATGCGGCTGCCGAACGGCGTGTGAATGATCAATTGCGTGCCGCCGGACTCGTCGAAAAACCGCTCCATCAGCAACGTGTCTTGTGACGGCAGGGCGCCCAACGTCAGGCGCGCACGGGCCAGGTAATCGACCAATTGTTCGGCACTGGCCAGGTTCAGACCGAGGGTATCGGTCAGCCAGTCGGTCGCAGGCTGCAAGTGACCGGGTGTGGCGCCGAGCAGCTCATCGAGTTGTGCTTGCAGGCGGGCCACGGCGAACGACAGTTCAGCGCTGCGCCCTGGCGCTTCGCCGAGCCAGAATGGAATGGTCGGCGGTTGGCCCTGCGCGTCTTCGACCCGCACCTTGCCGGTTTCAACGCGCAGAATCCGGTAGGAGGTGTTGCCCAATTGGAAGATATCCCCGGCGATACTTTCCACCGCAAAGTCTTCGTTGACGCTGCCAATGTTCAACCCTTGGGGTTCGAGTAAAACGCTGTAATCGGCGTTGTCCGGGATCGTCCCGCCGCTGGTCACGGCCGTCAGCTTGGCGCCCCGGCGACCGCGCAGGGTCCGGGTTACAGCGTCGCGGTGCAGGTAAGCGCTGCGGATGCCCAGGCGACCGTTGTAGCCTTCGGCGAGCATCTGCAGCAGCGCTTGGTAGTGTTTTTCGTCGAGCTCGCGGTAGGGCGAGGCGTTGCGGAACATCTCCAGCAGCGCCTGCTCCTGCCATTCCTGGCAACTGACCTCGGCGATGATTTGTTGCGCAAGTACATCCAACGGTGCCTTGGGGATCAGCAAAGTGTCGAGTTCGCCGCGCCGCACACAGTCGAGCAGGGCGGCGCATTCGATCAGGTCGTCGCGGGTGGTGGCGAATAAACGGCCCTTGGGCGTGCCGCCGACCTGGTGCCCGGAGCGGCCGACCCGTTGCAGAAACCCGGCAATCGAACGCGGCGAAGCAATCTGGCAGACCAGGTCGACATCGCCGATATCGATCCCCAATTCCAGGGACGCCGTGGCAATCAGCACTTGCAGCTCGCCGCGCTTGAGGCGCTGTTCGGCATCGAGACGAAATTCCTTGGCCAGACTGCCGTGGTGAGCGGCCACCGCGTCCTTGCCGAGGCGTTCGCTCAAGTGACGGCTCAGGCGTTCGGCGAGGCGTCGGGTGTTGACGAAAATCAGCGTGGTGCGGTGTTCGCGGGCGAGGGCGGCGAGGCGGTCGTAGACCAGTTCCCAGATGTCATTGGCCATCACCGCCGACAACGGCACGGGCGGCACTTCGATGTCCAGATCCCGCGGGCGGGCGTGGCCGATGTCGATGATTTCGCACTCGCGATCACGGCCAACCAGAAATTGCGAGACGGCTTCTATAGGTTTTTGCGTGGCAGACAGGCCGATCCGCATCAGCGGTTGCGCGCACAAGGCTTGCAGTCGCTCGAGGCTCAGGGCCAGGTGACTGCCGCGCTTGCTGGCGGCGATCGCGTGAATTTCGTCGACGATCACCGTGCGCGTGGTGCTGAGCATTTGTCGACCGGAGTCGGAGCCGAGCAGCACGTAAAGGGATTCCGGGGTGGTCACCAGGATATGCGGCGCGGTCTTGCGCATCGCCGAGCGGTCTTTTTGCGGTGTATCGCCAGTGCGCACGGCAGTGTTGATCTGCAATTGCGGCAGGCCCATCTCGCGTAACTGCTCGGTGATGCCGGCCAGCGGGTTTTGCAGGTTTATCTGAATGTCGTTGGACAAGGCCTTTAGCGGCGAAACGTAGACCACCAGGGTTTCATCCGGCAATCCGCCTTCAGTTTCCAGGCCGCGGTGGACCAGATCGTCGATGACCGCGAGGAACGCGGTGAGGGTCTTGCCGGAGCCCGTGGGTGCGGCGACCAGGGTCGAACGGTGCTGGCGGATCAACGGCCACGCCCGGGCCTGGGCGGCGGTGACCGTCGGGAAGGTGCTGCTGAACCAGGCGCTGACGGCGGGGTGGAAGCCTGCCAGGGCGCTGTCCGTCGGGATTGGCAGATTCATGCAGCAATTTATGCGGGCGGGGGGCTGAAGATGCAAGTACCGCTCAAGCCCTCTGGTGGTCCTTAGGGCCCCTTCGCGAGCAAGCCCGCTCCCACTTTGAACGGTGTCGGACACAAATTATGGGTACACAGGAGATCCAATGTGGGAGCGGGCTTGCTCGCGAAAGGGCCGGAACAGGCGGCGCATATCTCAGGGATCTACACTTTACGGATGACGGTTGCGCACTAAACCCGCAAAATGCAACGATTCCTGCAACTATCGACGGCATCGCCCGCAAGCGGTGTCGATAAAGCCATTGTTTCAATCAGACTGGGCCTGCTGACTCTATGCGAATGCGCCTTATGTTACTGGGCGGCGGAAATGCCCTTGGGCAGGCGCTGATTCGCCTCGGTGCGGAGGAAGATATCGGCTTCCTCGCCCCCCGCCCACCGCAAGACGGCTGGGACGCCGCGAGCCTGACGCAACTGCTCGACGACACCCGTCCAGACGCGTTGATCAACCTCGCCTATTACTTCGACTGGTTTCAGGCGGAGACGGTCAGCGAACAGCGTCTGGCCGGGCAGGAACGGGCGATCGAGCGTCTGGCCGAACTGTGCCAGCATCACAACATCGTGCTGCTGCAACCGTCGAGCTATCGGGTGTTCGATGGTTCCCGGGCGACGGCCTACAGCGAAAAAGACGAGCCGGTACCCTTGGGCCTGCGCGGTCAGGCCTTGTGGCGGATCGAACAAAGCGTTCGCGCCACCTGCCCGCAACACGTGTTGCTGCGATTCGGATGGTTGCTGGATGACAGCCCCGACGGCACCCTCGGGCGTTTCCTCGGTCGTGCCGAACTACCGGAAGAATTGCTGATGGCCGATGATCGTCGGGGCAATCCGACGCCGGTGGATGACGCCGCCCGAGTGATCATCTCGGTCCTCAAGCAACTCGATTGCTCGGCGCCGCTGTGGGGCACCTATCATTACGCCGGACATGAGGCGACCACGCCGCTGGCGCTTGGGCAGGCGATCCTCACCGAAGCACGCGCCCTGCATCCGCTGGCCATCGAAGCGCCGACCGCCCAGGCTCACGCCGCCCGGCCCGACGCCGCCGAAGAACCGCAACACGCGGTGCTGGCCTGCAAGAAAATTCTGCACACTTTCGGGATCAAGCCCCGCGCCTGGCGTGCGGCACTCCCGGGCTTACTGGATAGGTTTTATCGCCATGGCTGACGGCCCTGTTTTAATCACCGGCGGCGCCGGTTTCATCGGTTCGCACCTCACCGATGCCTTACTCGCCAAGGGCTATTCGGTGCGCATTCTCGATGACCTCTCTACCGGCAAACGCAGCAACTTGCCGCTGGACAATCCAGGCGTCGAACTGATCGTGGGCGATGTCGCCGATGCTGCGCTGGTGGCGCGGGCGATGCTCGGTTGCAGCGCTGTGGCGCACCTGGCCGCAGTGGCGTCGGTGCAGGCGTCGGTGCAGGCGTCGGTGGATGACCCGGTGAAGACTCACCAAAGCAATTTCATTGGTTCGCTGAATGTCTGCGAAGCCATGCGCCAGACCGGCGTCAAGCGGGTGCTGTATGCGTCCAGTGCAGCGGTCTACGGCAACAATGGCGAAGGCGAGTCGATCGACGAAGACACGCCCAAGGCACCGTTGACGCCCTACGCGTCGGACAAGTTGGCGAGCGAGCATTACTTCGATTTTTACCGTCGCCAGCATGGTCTGGAACCGGTGATTTTCCGCTTCTTCAACATCTTCGGCCCGCGCCAGGATCCGTCCTCGCCGTACTCCGGGGTGATCAGCATTTTCAGCGAACGCGCGCAGAAGGGCCTGCCGATCACGGTGTTCGGTGATGGTGAGCAGACTCGCGATTTCGTCTACGTCGAAGACCTGGTCGACTTGCTGGTGCAAGCCATCGAGAAGCCGCAGGTCGAAGTCGGTGCGGTCAATGTCGGCTGGAACCAGGCCACGACCCTCAAGCAAATGCTTGAAGCCCTTGAAGCGGTGGTCGGTCCATTGCCGCCGGTGAGCTATGGCCCGGCGCGCTCCGGTGACATCCGCCACTCGCGAGCGAACAATCAGCGTTTGCTGGAGCGCTTTACCTGCCCGGAACAGACACCGATGCGTGTCGGCCTGGCGCGGTTGCTGGGACGCTGAGGTTGATAGATCGTTCCCACGCTCTGCGTGGGAATGCCTCAATGGACGCTCTGCGTCCGCTTCGGCATGGGACGCGGAGCGTCCCGGGCTGCATTCCCACGCGGAGCGTGGGAACGATCAAGGCGCCTTGCGAGGCGCCTTTTTTTGTGTGGCGGGTTTAGAACTTGTAACCCAGGCCAACCATGTAGATGAACGGGTCTACGTCCACATCGACCTTGGCGCGAGTGCCTTGTGCCACTGCGTTGTTTTCTACGGTCGCGGTGGTGTCGATATCGATGTAGCGCACCTGGGCGTTGATCATGATGGTGTCGGTCAGCATGTAGTCGGCGCCGACCTGGAACGCCATGCCCCAGGAGTTATCCGCCTTGAAATTGCTGAAGCCGTTGGCGCTGGCTTCGCTGCCAACGTGCTCGTCGTAGATCCAGGTGTAGTTGATACCGGCACCGACATACGGCTGGAACGCCGACTTCGAGTCCAGTGGGTAGTACACAACGCTCAGCGTCGGTGGCAGGTGTTTCAGCGAACCGAGTTTGCCGTTGGCTGCGCCCAGGGCGGTGCCTTTGAGCTTCACGTCATGCTCGAACGGCGAGGCCGCCAGCAGCTCGATCCCCCAGTGGCTGTCGAGCATGTAAGCGAAGTTCAGACCCAGCTGCGTGTCGCTGCTCATGGTGGCCTTGCCACCCAGGTTCGTACCGGCCAGCGGACCTTGATCAACCTTGACGCTGGAGCTGTCGGCTGTCGGGTTGACGGTGATTGCACCGGCACGAACGATGATATCGCCGGCTTCGTGGGCGTAGGCTAACGGTGCTGCGAGCGCGAGGGCAAACAGCGAAGCGCTGAGCAAAGACTTGTGCATGGAGGGCTCCAAAGGACGTTAAAAATGTTTGATGTCCAATGGTACGGAGGCGTCTGATACGGTCTTTTGACTCAGCTCAATGAAACAGTGATGGCTCATTTTTTGTGGTGCGGCTGATTGCCTCTTCGCGAGCAAGCCCGCTCCCACAGGGGATTTGTGCTGATGCACAGATCAAATGTGGGAGCGGGCTTGCTCGCGAAGGCTATCTATCAAACACTCCATAACTACCGGTTTCACTCCGGCAGCTCATACACATAAATCTTGTCCGCCTGCATCTGATACCCGGCATCCGCCAATTCGCTAGTGGATGCTTTCACCTCCAACGCACCCTCAATCCAGTACGGCTGATACAGCTCATCCAGCTTCACGCCGACTTCGCTTTTGACATGCACGATCTGATTCGAAGGCGGTGGCGGCACGTGGATGCAGGCGCCGAAATAAGGCACCAGCAGAAACTCGGTAGTGCGACCTTCTTCACTCACTTCCAGCGGCACGATGTAGCCCGGCAGCCGAATGTTCTGACCGTCGAGGCTTTTCACCACCGGCGCATTGGGCATGTCTTGCTTGGCCGCGGGGGCCGACTCGGCGGCCAACGCGTTGCCCATTTGCGACAGGTCGTGCAGCGGCGTCATGTTCGGCACTTCCGGCGCGGCGTCCGGTGGGATCATTTCTGACCAGGTCAGGTCTTTCGGCTCGGCCGCCCACAGGGGCAAGGCGATCAGCATCAACAGCGCAAGCACAACGCGGGGCATGTTCAACGTCCTCATAAACGGATCGACAGGCCATCGGCCAGGGATTGGCGATACGCACGCCAGGCCGGCACGCTGCCCATCAGCAACGCGGCGATCAGGATGCCACCGAGCAGCGTCCATTCATATTCGCTCGGCCAGGCCAGCGGCAGGTACAAGCCGTAATTGGCTTGCACATAACCTTGGGCCAAGGCGATGCCCACATACAACAGCGCCACACCGGCAATCACGCCCGACAGCGCCAAGGCAAACGCCTCCAGCACCAGCAGCGTCGCGATGTGCCACGGCCGGGCGCCCACCGAACGCAGAATCGCCATCTCCCGACGGCGTTCGTTGAGGCTGGTGAGGATCGCCGTGAGCATGCCAATCAGTCCGGTCAGCACCACGAACAGCGACACCACGAACAAGGCTTTTTCCGCCGTGCTCATCAAACTCCACAGTTCTTGCAGCGCCACGCCCGGGAGGATCGCCAGCATCGGTTCACCGCGGAATTCGTTGATCTCACGCTGGAGTGCGAAGGTCGAAATCTTGCTGTTGAGGCCGAGCATGAACGCGGTGATCGCTTGTGGCGTCAGGTCCATGTTGCGCGCCTGATCGGCACTGATCCGACCGTTGCCGCGCGCCGGCACACCGTTATGCCAGTCGATGTGAATCGCTTCCATACCGCCGAGGCTGATGTGCAACGTGCGGTCCACCGGGGTGCCGGTGCGTTTGAGGATACCGACCACGGTGAACGGCTTGTCGTCGTGCTTGACCAGACTGATCACCGCCACACCGTGGGCCAGCACCAGTTTGTCGCCGAGTTTGTAATGCAGCGCATCGGCCACTTCGGCACCGAGTACCACTTCGAACGGATCGGTGGCGAAGGCGCGGCCGTCGGCCAATTCCAGGTGTTGCTGATGACCGTATTGGTAATGCTCGAAATACGCCTCGGTGGTGCCCATCACGCGGTAACCGCGATGGGAGTCGCCGAGGGACATCGGGATTGCCCACTTCACTTTCGGGTTGTTGGCAAAGTGCTCGAAGCTGTCCCAACGGATGTTGTTGGTGGCGTTACCGATGCGGAACACCGAGTACAGCAACAGGTTCACCGAGCCGGAACGGGCGCCGACGATCAGGTCGGTGCCGCTGATGGTGCTGGCGAAACTGGCCTTGGCCTCGGTGCGCACCCGTTCCACCGCCAGCAGCAGGCAGACCGACAGGGCGATGGCGAACGCGGTGAGGATCGCGGTGAAACGGCGGTTAGCCAGGCTGGCCATGGCTAGACGAAACAAATACATCTCAGACCTCGGACGGGGTGGCGGCGCGATTGAGATCGGCCAGCGACAGGTGGCGATCGAACAGCGGTGCCAGGCTTTGGTCATGGCTGACGAACAGCAGGCTTGACCCGGCTTCGCGGCATTCGGCGAACAGCAAGCGAATGAAATTCTCGCGAGCGTCGTAGTCCAGGGCCGAAGTCGGTTCGTCGGCGATCACCAATTCAGGCTGACCGATCAACGCGCGTGCAGCGGCCACCCGTTGCTGCTGGCCGATGGACAGCGAATCGGCGCGACGGCTTAGGATGCTCTCGTCCTTCAGACCCAAGTGGGCGAGGAGGGTGGCCGCCGCCTGATCGACGCTGCCGTGACGCTGGATCGCCCGTTCGGCGCGCAGTTTGGAAAAGTGGCAGGGCAACTCAACGTTCTCGCGCACCGAAAGAAACGGCAGCAAGTTGAACTGCTGGAAGATGTAGCCGGTGTGATTGACCCGGAAGCGGTCACGAGCGCCGGCTGAGAGTTTTCTCAGCTCCTGGCCCAGCAATCGGATGCTGCCGCGATTGGGCTTCTGCACACCGCCGAGCAGCCCGAGCAGGGTGGTCTTGCCGCTGCCGCTGGGGCCTTTGAGGAACAGGGTTTCGCCGGGTTCCAGGCGAAACGCCGGGATATCCAGCAGCGGCGGATGACCGGGCCAACTGAAGCCCAGGTCGGACAGTTCGATGAGTGCTTGGGTCATAGCGCCGATTTCATGGGTTTTGGGGGACTTGTCTCAATATCACATCCAACACCAACCCCTGTGGGAGTGAGCTTTGTGGCGAGGGGATTTAGCGAAACGTCGCACCGCCCCGTTGGGTCGCGAAGCGGCCCTAAAAAATGGGACTGCTGCGCAGTCCAACGGGGATAAATCCCCTCGCCACAAAGCTCGCTCCCACATTGGTTCTACGGTGAATTTAGAATTTCAGGGCGGCAGCCTTGGATGTCACTTCTACGCCTTGCTGGCCGCTCGGGCTGATCAGTTGTACCTGAATCTTCTGGGTCGCCGGGAAGGTGTTGAAGATGTTGCCCAGATCCAGGGTTTTCAGCGCACCCGGTGCCGAGCAGCTGAATTGATAATGAGCGTGGATTTCGCTGTGGTCGTGGTGATGTTCGCCCTTGGCCTCTTCGTCGGCATCTGGCTTGTCGCCGAACAGCGGACTTTCCAGTTCCTGAGTCGCAACCACGCAACCAGCGGCTTTCGGCAGGTTGAACAGCACCAGCGGTTTCTCCAGCTGCGCACGAACCACGGCGACTTTGGCTTTGTCGGCGTCGGTGGTGGCGGCGTGTTCGAAACCCACCAGATTCATCGCCGGGCTTTCCAGTTCCAGCTCCAGGGTCTGTCCGTCCAGCGCTGCGTTCAGGCGACCGACACCATGTTCGTGGGCGCCGAGGCTGCCGTGTTCATGATCATGTTCATCGCCAGCGTGGGCGACGGCCAGCGGCAACAGGGCAAACGGCAGAGCGAGAAGCAGACGGCGCATGGCGGGTCTCCGAAAAGTAAAATGAAGAATTTGTTATGTAATCTTATAACGTAAGTGCCGAGAGTTTGACCGCCTGCTTGGCGTTGCACAAGTCCCATGGGAGCATGCAAGCCAGAAATGTGCAGGAGCAGACTTATGTTGCGAATACGCGGAAGCATCGGCGACTGGCCGGTGGATTTGACGCTGGAGATGGATGACAGCGATTGGGCACGGCTCGGTGCGCAGTTGCAGGTGGTGAAACCGGAGGCCGGTGCAGCGCCGGCAAAACCGGTCAATCAGGATGATGCGCTGTGGCAGATCGCCAAGGATTTGCTGCGCAAGGCCGGGCAATTGAGCGGGCCGGATTTGCTGGATCAGTTGGAAGGTTTGACCGGTAGCGCGGCGTCGGGCAAACGCTTGCTGGTGCGTTTGCGTCATTGCGCTGATGTGAAAGTGACGAGCGGCGGCGATACGCCGCTCTACAGCTGGCAAGAGCCAGCGTAGGAGCACAGCTTGCTGCGGGCGGCGATCCGACGATGGCGTACCTGAGATCGCCATCGCCGGCAAGCCGTGCTCCTACGGAACGGGTTAATACAACGCAGCAAACAACTTGCGACGGTACGTGGTCACCAGCGGGTGATCGTTGCCCAGCAGTTCGAACACCTGCAGCAAGGTCTTGTGCGGCAGGCCTTCGCTGTAGCTGCGATTGCGCACGAACAGCTTGAGCAACCCATCCAGCGCCGCGTCGTACTGCTGACGGGCCAGTTGCTGGATCGCCAGCTGATAAACCGCTTCATCGTCCTGCGGATTTTTTGCCAGACGCGCTTTCAGGTCTGCCGCATCCGGCAAATCCTTGGCCTGGCCGAGGAACTGGATCTGCGCCTTGGCGCCGGCCAGCGCGGCCTTGTGTTCATCGGTCTTGACCGCGTCGAGCACGATTTGCGCTTCGCCCAGCTCACCACGTTCGGTGAGGCAGCGAGCGTAGAGAATCAGCGCCTTGGCATTGGTGTTGTCTTCGCCCAACAGCACTTTGAGGATGGCTTCGGCATCGGCAAAGCGGTTGTCATCGAACAGCGCCTGAGCTTGCTCAAACGGATCGGCAGCCGTCGGCGGTGGCATTTGCACGTGAGGTTCAAGCATCGCGCGCACGGCGGATTCCGGCTGTGCACCGGCAAAACCATCCACCGGCTGACCGTCCTTGAACAGCACCACCGTCGGCAGACTGCGAATGCCGAAGCGCGAAACGATGTCCGGCTCGACGTCGCAGTTGACCTTGGCCAGCAGCAACTCGCCCTGATAGCTCTCGGCGATGGTTTGCAGCATCGGCATCAACGCCTTGCACGGCGCACACCATTCGGCCCAGAAGTCCACCAGCACCGGTTTGTGGAAAGAGTTCTCGATCACCGACTGCTCGAAATCGGCAGTCGTGGCGTCGAAGATGTACGGCGTTTCCTGACTCATGGGGGATCTCGTAAAAGCGTGAATGGGGCAACTATACGACTTGGCGGGGGTGGCCGGAAGCCAGAGTGCCGATCGTTCCCACGCTCTGCGTGGGAATGCCTCAATGGACGCTCTGCGTCCGCTTTGGGACGCGGAGCGTCCCGGGCTGCATTCCCACGCGGAGCGTGGGAATGATCAGGCTCGGGTGGCGTGGTAGAGACTCACATGCCGAAACTCTTCGGGCTCGGCCAGATCGGGCAGGGTCATCGCTTCCAGCATCTCGATGCGTTCATACAACGGGTGGCGAAAATCCCTCACGCGCGAATCCGCCACCAGGGCTTGCTGCCCGCGACTGAGGAATTCATCGAGCAACGGCAGATTTGCCCGGTCGTACAGCACATCGGCCACCAGAATCAGATCAAAGCGATCCGCTTCGGTGAAAAAATCCGTCGAGTAATCAAGGTGTACGTCATTGAGTTCGGCATTCGCCCGACACGCGGCAATCGCCAGCGGGTCCAGGTCACAAGCCACTACTTCCAGCGCTCCGGCCTTCACCGCCGCAATCCCCGCCACCCCGGAACCGGCACCGAAATCCAGCACCCGTTTGCCCTCGACCCAGTGCGGGTTCTGGGCGAGATAACGGGCGACCGCTAGCCCACTGGCCCAGCAAAAACTCCAATAAGGCGGCTCATGGAGAATTCGCCGGGTTTCTTCCGGGCTGAACGCGCGGTCCATGTTGTCGCCGTCGATCAGCCAAAGCTTCAGATCGGTGTCCGGCAATTCACAGGCAACCAGCTGTGCGTCACCGAGCAGTTCACCTAGCGCCTGTTGCAGGTTGAGCGGTGCAATCATGGGGCTTTGACGAATTGCAGCTGACCCAGTACTTGCGTCGTTGGCTGCGTGATGATCTGCGGCGGCAGGTGCAAAATTAGCTGGCCGGACTGGCTGGCGCGGCCGCGCAGTTCAACGCGGGCACCGACCGGAAAGGATTCCGGATTGAATCGCAGATGAAACGGCAGAACCTGATTGGTGCCGATCAGGCTGGAGCTGGCCAACAATTGTTGCGGGCGGCCCTTGTCATCGATCACCAGCAACGCCAGTTCGACTTCGGCGTCGGCCGGCACGCCTTGCAGGGTGCCGCTCAATTCACGCTGATACGCGGGCAATGGGCCGAGGTTGGCCGATTCCCTGGCTTTCTTCTGCGCGGCCTGTGGCGCGGGGCCTGGCGTCGGCGGCTGGGGCTTGGGCGCATCGCTGCTGCAGGCCACCAGCAGGCTGAAAAGACTGAGCAAAACGAGCGGTCTTAGGGACATTTTCGGCTCCAGCAAGGTGAAATCCATGGATCTAGCTCTATAGCCCGTCTGTATACCGCAAACCCTATGGCTTGTCTTGCCACGGGGATGCGCTACCATGGCCCTCCCTTTTTTTGTTGCCTGCCACCATGCACTGTCCCTTCTGCGGTGCCAACGACACCAAGGTCATCGACTCGCGTCTGGTCGCCGAGGGCGAACAGGTACGCCGCCGGCGTGAATGCCTGGCCTGCGGCGAGCGTTTCACGACGTTCGAGACGGCCGAACTGGTGTTGCCGCGCCTGATCAAAACCGACGGCAGCCGCCAGCCGTTCGACGAAGAAAAACTCCGCGCCGGCATGCAGCGTGCGCTGGAGAAGCGCCCGGTGAGTGTCGAGCGCCTGGAATCGTCGTTGGTGCACATCAAACACAAACTGCGCGCCACCGGTGAGCGAGAGGTTAAATCCCTTGTCGTCGGTGAACTGGTGATGGCCGAGCTGCAAAAGCTCGACGAAGTCGCCTACATTCGTTTCGCCTCCGTGTATCGGCGCTTCCAGGACCTCAACGAGTTCCGCGAAGAGATCGATCGCCTGGCCAGAGAGCCGGTGAAAGAATGACCCCCACTTCCGAACAAGCCATCCTCGACGCCCATTACATGGCCCGCGCGCTGGAACTGGCGCGTAAAGGTCATTACACGACCCACCCCAACCCTCGGGTGGGCTGCGTGATCGTGCGTGACGGGCAAATTGTCGGCGAAGGCTGGCACGTGCGCACCGGCGAACCCCACGCCGAAGTCCACGCCCTGCGTGCCGCCGGTGATAAGGCTCGAGGCGCCACCGCTTACGTGACCCTCGAACCTTGCAGCCACCATGGACGGACGCCGCCTTGTGCCGATGCGCTGGTACATGCCGGTGTGGCTCGGGTCGTCGCGGCGATGCAAGATCCGAACCCGTCGGTTGCCGGTCGTGGCATGCAGCGCCTGGCCCAGGCTGGCATCGCTACCGAAAGCGGCGTGCTGGAAGGCGACGCGCGCAAGCTCAATGAAGGTTTCCTCAAGCGCATGGAACACGGCTTGCCGTTCGTGCGGGTCAAGTTGGCCATGAGCCTCGACGGTCGCACGGCGATGGAAAGCGGCGAAAGCCAATGGATCACCGGCCCTGCGGCGCGTTCGGCGGTACAACGCCTGCGCGCTCAGGCCAGCGTGGTGCTGACCGGCGCCGACACGGTGCTGGCGGACAATGCCCGTCTCACCGTGCGTGCCGATGAACTAGGCCTGGATCCTGAGCAAACGGCCCTGGCCATGAGCCGTCTGCCGCTGCGTGTGTTGATCGACGGCCGTCTGCGAGTGCCGTTGGATGCCCCGTTCTTCAAGGCTGGCCCGGCGCTGGTCGCCACGTGCATGGCGATCGAAGAGCAATATGCCAATGGTCCGGAATGCCTGATCGTTGCGGGCGAGGATGGTTTGGTCGACCTGCGTAAACTGCTGGTCGAACTGGCCAATCGCGGAGTCAACGAAGTGTTGGTCGAAGCGGGGCCGCGTCTGGCCGGGGCTTTCGCTCAGCAAGGGCTGGTGGACGAGTTTCAGATTTTCATCGCTGGCAAGTTTTTAGGTTCGTCTGCGCGTCCGTTGCTGGATTGGCCGCTCGCGCAAATGAAGGATGCGCCTGAACTCAAAATCACCGAAATCCGCGCGGTTGGCGATGACTGGCGAGTCATCGCCATTCCTTCGCCAGCGGCGAGCGTATAATTCCGGGCCTGCGCCACGCGACGGCCCTGTTCTCGAGGAGGACTCCATGTTTACCGGCATCATCGAATCCATCGGCAGTATTCGTGCATTGACCCCAAAAGGCGGAGATGTGCGGGTATACGTAGAAACCGGCAAGCTCGACCTGAGCGACGTCAAACTGGGCGACAGCATCGCGGTCAACGGCGTATGCCTGACCGCGGTTGAATTGCCAGGCAACGGCTTTGCGGCGGACGTCAGTCGCGAAACCCTCGACTGCACCGCCATGAATGATCTGAAAAGCGGCAGCCCGGTGAACCTGGAAAAAGCCCTGACTCCGACCACTCGCCTCGGCGGGCATCTGGTCAGCGGCCATGTCGATGGCGTGGGCGAAGTGGTTGCCCGTACCGAAAATGCTCGCGCTGTGGAGTTTCGCATCCGCGCGCCCAAAGAGCTGGCCAAGTACATCGCCCATAAAGGCTCGATCACCGTCGACGGCACCAGCCTGACCGTGAACGCGGTCGATGGCGCCGAGTTCATGCTGACCATCATTCCGCACACCCTGAGCGAAACCATCATGGCGTCTTACCAGCCAGGTCGCCGGGTGAATCTTGAAGTTGACTTGCTTGCCCGTTATCTGGAACGCCTGTTGTTGGGCGACAAGGCCGCAGAGCCAGCAAAGTCCGGGAACATTACTGAAAGCTTTCTGGCCGAGAACGGCTACCTCAATTCCTGAAACTCAATTTTGAAAGAAGGGGGGTGCCTTGTGGCGCTCAATAGCATCGAAGAACTGGTTGAAGACATCCGCCAAGGCAAGATGGTCATCCTCATGGATGACGAAGACCGCGAGAACGAAGGCGACCTGATCATGGCCGCCGAGTGCTGCCAGCCTGAACACATCAACTTCATGGCCAAGCACGCCCGTGGCCTGATTTGCATGCCGATGAGCCGCGAGCGCTGCGAACTGCTGAAACTGCCCTTGATGGCGCCACGCAACGGTTCCGGCTTCGGCACCAAGTTCACCGTGTCCATCGAAGCAGCCACCGGCGTGACCACCGGCATCTCTGCTGCTGACCGTGCGCGCACCGTGCAAGCGGCCGCCGCGAAAGAAGCCAAGGCTGAAGACATCGTCAGCCCCGGCCACATCTTCCCGCTGATGGCCCAGGCCGGCGGCACCCTCGCTCGCGCCGGCCACACCGAAGCGGCGTGCGACCTGGCGCGCATGGCCGGTTTCGAGCCGAGCGGCGTGATCTGCGAAGTGATGAACGACGACGGCACTATGTCCCGCCGCGCGGAACTGGAAGCGTTTGCTGCCGAACACAACATCAAGATCGGCACCATCGCCGACCTGATTCACTACCGGATGATCCACGAACGTACCGTTCAGCGGATTGCCGAGCAGCCGCTGGACAGCGAACTGGGCCAATTCAACCTGGTGACCTATCGTGATTCCGTGGAAGGCGACGTACACATGGCCCTGACCCTGGGCACTGTGTGCGCGGAAGAACCGACCCTGGTTCGGGTGCACAACATGGACCCGCTGCGCGACCTGTTGATGGTCAAGCAGCCTGGCCGCTGGAGCCTGCGCGCCGCGATGGCCGCGGTTGCCGAGGCTGGCAGTGGCGTGGTGCTGTTGCTCGGTCACCCGCTCGATGGCGATGTGTTACTGGCGCATATCCGCGAAACCGCGGAGCACGTTCCGGCGAAAAAACCGACCACCTACAGCATCGTGGGTGCCGGTTCGCAGATCCTTCGGGACCTGGGCGTACGCAAAATGCGCCTGATGAGTGCGCCGATGAAATTTAATGCGATATCCGGTTTCGATCTGGAAGTTGTAGAATACGTGCCCTCCGAATAATGACCCGGAGATTCGTATTGCTGGTGTTCACCCATTGTGGGGAGGGGATTTATCCTCCGTTGGACTGTGTAGCAGTCCAAAAATAGGGGCCGCTACGCAGCCCAACGGGGATAAATCCCCTCGCCACTGGGGTGTAGTCGAGCAGCAATGCGGTTTTTTCCGGCCGTGTATTCGTGGCTAATATCACTGAGGGACGCGTACGAGACGCGTCCCGGCTCTTTAAGAGATCTAACGAATGACCCTGAAGACCATCGAAGGTACCTTCATCGCCCCTAAAGGCCGCTACGCTTTGGTAGTAGGCCGTTTCAACAGCTTCGTCGTTGAAAGTCTGGTCAGCGGTGCAGTTGATGCCCTGGTTCGCCACGGCGTGAGCGAAAGCGACATCACCATCATCCGCGCACCTGGCGCCTTCGAAATTCCGCTGGTTGCGCAGAAAGTCGCTCAGAAGGGCGAATACGCGGCAATCATCGCCCTGGGCGCGGTCATTCGTGGCGGTACTCCGCATTTCGAATACGTGGCTGGCGAATGCACCAAAGGCCTGTCCCAGGTGTCCATGGAGTTCGGCGTTCCAGTTGCATTTGGCGTGCTGACCGTTGATTCCATCGAGCAAGCCATCGAGCGTTCCGGCACCAAGGCCGGTAACAAAGGTGCTGAAGCTGCCCTGTCCGCTCTGGAAATGGTCAGCCTGCTGGCGCAGTTGGAGGCCAAGTGATTAGCGACGAAAGCGATCGTTTCAACCCGCGCGATCCAAAGCCTGCGGATGCCGGCAAGCCATCGAAAAGCGTCAAGCGTCGCGAAGCCCGTCAGCTTGCGACTCAGGCGCTGTACCAATGGCACATGGCCAAGCAATCTTTGAACGAGATCGAAGCGCAGTTTCGGGTCGATAACGATTTCAGCGATGTCGATGCCGCTTACTTTCACGACATCCTGCATGGCGTTCCGGCCCACAAGCCTGAGATCGACGCTGCACTGACGCCGTGCCTGGACATCACCATCGAAGAGCTGGACCCGGTTGAACTGGCCGTCCTGCGCCTGTCGACCTGGGAACTGCTCAAGCGCGTCGACGTGCCATACCGCGTTGTGATCAACGAAGGTATCGAGCTGGCGAAAGTCTTCGGTTCCACCGACGGCCACAAGTTCGTCAACGGTGTACTCGACAAGCTGGCCCCGCGTCTGCGTGAAGCTGAAGTGAAGGCGTTCAAGCGCTAACCTGCGCTTGGAGATGCCATGGGCGAGTTTGAGCTGATCCGCAATTTCTTCGCCGCCGCGCCTTGTGCGCAGGGCGGCGAAGGCGTTGCCCTCGGGATCGGCGATGACTGCGCCTTGCTGGCTGTTCCCCCCGGGGAGCAGTTGGCCATTTCTACCGACACACTGGTTGCCGGTGTGCATTTCGCAGATCCTTGCGACCCGTTTCTGCTCGGTCAGCGCTCGCTGGCTGTGGCCGTCAGCGATCTGGCTGCCATGGGCGCCACTCCCGTTGCCTTTACCCTTGCCCTGACCTTGCCGACGGTGACCGCCGATTGGCTGGACGCCTACGCCCGTGGTTTGAACATCATGGCGCAGCGCTGCGGTGTGGCGCTGGTGGGCGGTGATACCACCCGTGGGCCGTTGAGCCTGACCATGACGGTGTTCGGTCGTGTGCCGGCGGGTCTGGCGTTGACCCGCAGTGGTGCGCAGCCAGGCGACTTGCTGTGCGTTGGCGGTGAGCTTGGTAACGCGGCGGGGGCATTGCCGCTGGTGCTCGGTCAGCGTACGGCTGAAGCCACCATCGCCGATCCGCTGCTGGCACATTACTGGTCGCCGCAGCCGCAACTCGCGTTGGGTCAGGCGCTACGCGGCAAAGCCACCTCGGCGCTGGACATCTCCGACGGGCTGCTCGCGGACTGCGGACATATTGCCCTGGCATCGAAGGTCGGCATTCAGATTGAACGGCACACGCTGCCATTGTCGAACGCTTTGGTCGCCTTCCTCGGTCAATCAGGTGCAGAAGTCGCGGCCCTGAGCGGTGGTGATGATTACGTGCTGGCCTTTACCTTGCCCCCTGTCGAGTTACCGAAACTGGTGGCCGATGGCTGGCCGATCCATGTGGTCGGCCGTGTTGTGACGGGGCAGGGTGTAGTGCTGCTGGACGCCGACGGACAAGACATCACCCCGCAGAACCGGGGCTATCAACATTTTCGGGAGACACCGTGACAGATCATCCCAAACAGGTCCCGGCGGAATTCGTACCGCCGTCGGTCTGGCGCAATCCGTGGCACTTCCTGGCGTTCGGCTTTGGCTCGGGCACCTTGCCAAAAGCACCGGGCACCTGGGGGTCGTTAGTTGCGCTACCCTTTATTCCGTTGTGGCAGATGCTGCCCGATTGGGGTTACTGGCTGATGCTCGGCATCACCATGCTGTTTGGCTTCTGGCTGTGCGGCAAGGTCGCCGACGATTTGCGGGTGCATGACCACGAAGGCATCGTCTGGGACGAAATGGTCGGGATGTGGATCACCCTGTGGCTGGTGCCGGAAGGTTGGTACTGGTTGCTGGCGGGGTTTTTGATGTTTCGCTTCTTCGACATCCTCAAGCCGTGGCCGATTCGCTGGATCGACCGGCATGTGCATGGCGGCGTCGGGATCATGCTCGATGATGTATTGGCCGGGGTGTTTGCGTGGCTGGGGATGCAGGGGTTGGTTTGGTTTTTCGCCTGAGTGGCGAAACAGAGGACTAGGGATGGCTCGGCGCTGGTTGGTGGCGATGGTTTTTGTGGTGTTCAGTTCGCTCGTTCAGGCGGACGATGCAGTGACGACGCCGTCGGTGATTCATCTGGCCAGCGAAGACTGGGAAGACTACACCGCCGCCGATGGCCACGGTCTGGGCTGGGATGTATTGCGCGAAGTCTTCGAGCCGGCGGGGGTCAAGCTGGACATCCGCAGCGAACCTTACGTGCGCTCCATGGGCCTGGCCCAGCGCGGTGAAGTGGATGCCTGTGTCGGCTCCTATCTTGATGAGTCCAGCGATCTGCTCTATCCGCACTGGAACTTCGATACCGATCACATTTATGCCCTGGGGCTGGCCAGCAACCCCGCGCCGACCCCGGAAACCCTGGGCAACTATCGAC
Source organism: Pseudomonas sp. PDM25 (assembly GCF_019219045.1). Classification (NCBI taxonomy): domain Bacteria; kingdom Pseudomonadati; phylum Pseudomonadota; class Gammaproteobacteria; order Pseudomonadales; family Pseudomonadaceae; genus Pseudomonas; species Pseudomonas sp. PDM25. The sequence continues at coordinate 261,235 of NZ_JAHUWL010000008.1, read as the reverse complement.
TGGCCTGGGTCCGCGGCTACGACTATCAGGATTACCTGCCCAACGTACGCCGCTATAACGAAGTACTGCGGCGTACCGGGATTTTGTCGATGTTGACCCGCAACCGCGCCGACTTTTACATCGACGCGCTGACCGAAGTCGACTATGTCCTCAAGCGGGCCAAGGATCCGACGCAGTTCCGTCGCACTCACATTGCGGAATTGCCGTTGTATCTGTGCTTTGCCAAGACCCCCAAGGCCCGGACACTGATGGCGCTGTTCGACCAACGCATGGAGCAACTGGTGAAAAGCGGCCAGTTGAAACCGATCTTCGAGCGCTGGAAACAACCCTATCCGTTCGACTCGAACTAAGCGCGAACCCTGCAGCGCTTGATTAACCCTGTGGGAGCGAGCCTGCTCGCGATGACGGTGTATCAGTCGACATCAATGGTGAAAGACAGACCGCAATCGCGAGCAGGCTTACTCCCGCAGGGGGGCTGTGATGGCTTGAGATCTAACTTTTTGATTGTTATGCCCCATAATTCAGCCTAAGCGTCTGTCGGAACGTGCTGTTACAATGCCGCGTCTGCGAATCTCCAGTACTTATTGATCAGGAGCACACCGGTGCCTGTCGTTTTTGTCGCCGCTTCCAAGCTGCCAACGCCTTTTGCGCAATTCACCATGCACGGCTTTCTCGATGAAGAAAACGGGCGCGAGCACGTTGTGCTGAGCCTGGGTGAGTTTGCCGATGGTGCCCCGGTACTCGGCCGGTTGCATTCTGAATGCCTGACCGGCGATGCCTTGTTCAGCCAGCGTTGCGACTGCGGCTCGCAACTCGAGGCCGCCTTGCAGGCCATCGCCCGTGAGGGCCGTGGCGTATTGCTGTACTTGCGTCAGGAAGGTCGCGGCATTGGCCTGCTGAACAAGATCCGCGCCTATGAATTGCAGGATGGCGGCGCCGATACTGTTGAAGCCAACGAACAGTTGGGTTTTGCCGCCGATCAGCGCGACTACGCCATGTGCCTGCCGATGCTGGAGCACCTGGGCGTGAAATCCCTGCGTCTGATGACCAACAACCCACGCAAGGTCAAAGCCTTGACCGACATGGGCATCGTGGTCGCCGAGCGCGTGCCGCTGCACACCGGCCATAACCCGCACAACAAACTCTACCTGGCCACCAAGGCCAGCAAGCTCGACCACATGATGGGCAACGAGCACCAGGGTGAGGCTGACCGGGCGTGACCCGCGGTCAGGTCAGGCGGCGACTGTCCGTCAATTGGTGGCAATACCTGGCGCTGGCCTTGGTGCCGCTGTTCGTGATCAATGGTGTATTTGGCCAGAGCGAGGCGATCCTGCCGGTGCTGGCGATGCCGTTTTTCATCGCCGGTGTGGCGTCGATGTTTGTCAGCCTGAAATTCTTTGGCGGCTACAAACACGCGCTGATCGCCACTCAAAAAGCCCTCGATACCCCAGAAGAACCTGCTGCCTGGATCGCCTTGGCTGCCAAGCGTCGCACGGCGTTCCTGGCTGCCGGCCTGCCGGCCTGGATCGGCGCGCTGGCGGTGTTCGTCGGCCTCGAAGCCGTGCCGTTGATGCTGCTGGCGCTGTCGACCCTGGTGCTGTTTTACCTCTACCGTATTCCGCGTCAACTCGGCTGATGCGGCCCGTCTGGCTGGCGGTTTTGCTGCTGGCCGTCAGTGGACCGGCGGCTGCGGTCGAACGCGTTGTCAGCCTCGCGCCATCGCTCTCTGAAATCGTTGTTGAGCTGGGTTCAGCCGACCTGCTGGTGGGTGTGCTGGATGCCGGTGAGCGTCCTGCCGAGCTCAAACACCTGCCTTCGGTTGGCCGCTATGGTCAGCTGGACATGGAGCAGTTGCTCAGCCTCCAGCCCGATCTGCTGTTGCTCTGGCCCGGCAGCGTTGGCCCGGCCCAGCGTGAGCAACTCAAGCGGTTAAACATCCCGACCTACGTTGCTGAACCTCACAACCTCGAACAACTCACTGCGCAGATTGAGGCCATTGCCTCACAACTCGGCCGTCCGGAACGTGGTGTTTCATTGGCCGAGAAGTTGCGTCAGCGGCTGGATTCGTTGCGCCAGCGTTATCGTCGAGAGCTGCCATTGCGGGTGTTTTATCAGGTCTGGGATCGGCCGCTGTACACCGTTGGCGGCGGGCAGATCATCAGCGATGCGCTTGAAGTGTGCGGGGCTCGTAACGTCTTTGCCGACCTGACCCTGCCGGCGCCGCAGGTCAGTATTGAAGCGGTTTTGCAGCGCAATCCCGAGGTGATTCTGGCCAGTGATCAGGCGCAACTCGATGCGTGGAAAGCCTGGCCGCAGGTGGCAGCGGTGGTGCAGGGGCAATTGCTGTTGGTAGCGGATAAGGGGCTGGAGCGGCCGAGCGGGCAGATGATCGATGCGACGGCCAAGTTGTGCCAGGTGATTGCGCCCGACCGGTGACCTGTGGCGAGGGGATTTACGTGGCGAGGGGATTTATCCCCGTTGGGCTGCGAAGCGGCCGCCAATGGCTGCAGTCACACCGCATCCACAGGTTTACGACTGCTTCGCAGCCGAACGGGGATAAATCCCCTCGCCACAGGTGACTGCGCCAGTCTTTAGAATTCCGGTGTCCAGGTCACCCCAAACATCCACGCCCGACCTTCCTCGCGGTACCCATACTGACTGTCGTCATGGCTGTACAGCGCCCGGCTGTAACCCTTGTCCAGCAAGTTATCGACCTTCAGCTCAAGCTTGATCTCCCGATTCAACTCCCAACTGCTGCGCAACCCCAGCAACGCGTACCCGCCCAACGGCTGCTGATTGTTCTCATCGTCATAGCTGCTGCTCACAGCCTGCCAGCTGGCGCCGAGCCCTAGCCGGTCGAACTGCCGATCCAGATCCAGGCTCATGGTCCGCCGCGCGCGCCGAGCCAGGGTGTGGCCGCTGTCGCGATCCCGCGGGTCGATGATCGCCACGCCGAGGTTGCTCTGCCAGCCGAACAGTTCCTGTTTCAACGCCGCTTCGAAACCGTTGATGCGTGCCTGCGCGACGTTCTGCGGCTGGTTGTTACTGCCGAAAATAATCGCGTCTTCCAGGTCCGTACGGTAAAGCGAGGCTTCCAGGCGAGCGGTGTCGGTCAATTGACTGCGCCATTGCAGCTCATAGCTTTTCGAGGTTTCGGGTTTCAGGTCCGCATTACTGAAGTCGGGGTAATACAGATCGTTGAACGTCGGCGCGCGGAAGCCTTCGCTGTAGGTCAGCAGCACATCGTTGTCCGGATTCAGCGGCAAGGTGAAGGTGCCGCTCCAGCTGTTCTGGCCGCCGAACTGCTGGTTCTGATCGCGGCGCAGGCCCAGTTCGGTGGAGAAGCTATCCGCCTGGTAATGATGCTGAATGAACGCGGCACGGTTCCAGCGGCTGTCCTCGTCGAATGGCGTGCTGCTGTTGACCCGGTCCTCGTACCAGTCGCCGCCGAGGATCAGGCTGTTGCGCGCGTCGAGGGTCAGGTCGTTCTGCCAGTTCACCGAATCACGGTAAGTGTTGAACACGCTTTGTTCGTCACTGAGCTTGTCCAAAGTCTTCTCGCGGTTTTCGCTGTGGCCGAACTCGACGCGGGTTTTCCACAGGTCATTGATCCGTGCATCGACGTAACTGCTGACGCTGCTCACCGCGAAGTCGCTGTAGGGCTGTTGCTGGACTGACTCGAACGTGTCCATGTCGAAGCGGCCGAACGGATTGTCGAACTCACTTTTGCCACGGTTATCCAACAGGTTGGCGCCGATTTCGATGTCATCGGTGAGGGCGTGACTCAGGCTCAGACTCATCGATTGGTTGCGGTACTCGTCGTGATCGCCATCGCTGGGATACGACTCGCGGGTGCGATTGATGCCGGCGGTTTCATCGAGGCTGGCGCCGAGGTTGAATCGGGTCTGCTCGTCGCCGCCGGACAGCCCGAGGCTGCGTTCCCAGGTCTGGTGGCTGCCAAAGCCCACGTGCATTCGCGGTTGCAGGCCTTGCTCGCCGCCGCGACGAGTGAAGATCTGGATCACTCCGCCAATCGCATCGCTGCCATATATCACCGAGCGGGAGCCGCGCAACACTTCCACGCGCTCGACCTGTTCAATGTTGATGTGTTGCAGGTTGCTGTCGCCCGAGGTGGCGTTGCCGATGCGCTGGCCGTCGACCAGCACCAGGCTTTGGGCCGACTTGGTGCCGCGAATGTAAATCCCCGGCAGACTGCCGCGCCCGCCGGTTTGCCCGACTTGCACACCCGGCACACGACGCAGCAAGTCAGTCACGCTGCTCGGTTGCAGACGATCAATGTCTTCGCGGGTGAACACGGTGTTGGCGGCGCTGCTGTCATTGCGCGCTTCGACCTGACGGTTGGCGCTGATCAGCACGTCGGGAAGTTTCAGGGCCTGATCGCGTTCGAAGGTGTCGGCCAGCAGTTGGCCGGCCGGCAGAAGGGTCAGCGTCAGGGCGAGGCGGGAGAGTTTCATCGGGCAATCCGTTGGCACTTTAAAGCGAACACAAATCAAATGTGGGAGCGGGCTTGCTCGCGAATGCGGTGGGTCAGTCAACATTGATATCGACTGATCCACCGCATTCGCGAGCAAGCCCGCTCCCACAGGGTTTTGCGTGTAGCTAGAGAATTAGAGGTTCAGCAGTTGCAGGCGCTCACGCACCGACGCTTCGATCCCGGCCTCATCCAGCCCGCATTCGGCCAGCATTTGCGCAGGCTTGGCGTGCTCGACGTAACTGTCCGGCAAGCCCAGGTGCAGCATCGACTTGAGGATGTTTTCGCGGGCGAGAAACTCGCTGACGGCGCCACCGGCACCGCCCATGATCGCGTTCTCTTCGATGGTCACCAGCAATTCATGGCTACCAGCGATGTCGCGCACCAGTGCTTCATCGAGCGGTTTGACGAAACGCATGTCGACCACGGTGGCATCCAGCGTCTCGGCGACTTTCAGCGCCTCGGCCAGTTGCACGCCGAACACCAGCAGGGCGACTTTGCTGCCCTGGCGACGAACCACACCCTTGCCGATTTCGATCGGCTCGAGGTTTTTCTCGATCGTCGCGTTCGGGCCAGAACCGCGCGGATAACGCACCGCCGCCGGGCCGTTGAACAGGTGGCCAGTGGTGAGCATTTTGCGCAGTTCGTTTTCGTCGCTAGGGGTCATCACCAGCATGCCGGGGATGCAGCGCAGGAACGACAGGTCGAAGCTGCCCGCGTGAGTCGGGCCGTCTTCGCCCACCAGACCCGCGCGGTCGATGGCGAACAGTACGTCGAGGTTTTGCACCGCGACGTCATGAATCAATTGGTCATAGCCACGTTGCAGGAACGTCGAATAAATCGCCACCACCGGTTTCGCGCCTTCGCAAGCCATGCCGGCAGCGAGGGTCACAGCGTGTTGTTCGGCAATCGCCACATCGAAGTAGCGCAGCGGGAAACGCTCGCTGAAGGCCACCAGATCGGAGCCTTCCTTCATCGCGGGAGTGATGCCCACCAAACGCGGATCAGACGCGGCCATGTCGCATAGCCATTCACCGAATACGCCGGAATACTTCGGTCCGCCCGCTTTCTTCGGCGCGGCGGCCGGAGCGTCCAGCGGTTCGAGTTTGGTGATCGCGTGGTAACCGATCGGGTCGACTTCCGCCGGAGCGAAGCCTTTGCCTTTCTTGGTGACGACGTGCAGGAACTGCGGGCCTTTCAGATCGCGCATGTTGCGCAGGGTGGCGATCAGGGTCGGCAGGTCGTGGCCATCGATCGGGCCGATGTAGTTCCAGCCCAGCTCTTCAAACAGCGTGCCGGGAACCAGCATGCCTTTGGCGTATTCTTCGGTGCGACGGGCGATTTCCCAGGCGCCGGGCAGGCGCGACAGGACCTTTTTGCTGCCTTCACGCATGCTCGCGTAAGTGCGGCTGGAAAGGATTTTCGCCAGATAGTTCGACAGCCCGCCGACGTTGCGCGAGATCGACATGTCGTTGTCGTTGAGGATCACCAGCATGTTGGCGTTCACTTCCGGCGCATGGTTTAGTGCCTCGAAGGCCATGCCGGCAGTCAATGCGCCATCGCCGATCACGGCAATCGCCTTGCGATCACTGTTTTGCAGGCGGGCGGCTATGGCCATGCCCAGCGCTGCGCTGATCGAGGTGCTGGAGTGGCCGACGCCAAAGGTGTCGTACTCGCTCTCGGAACGACGCGGGAAGGCCGCGACGCCGTCCTTCTGACGCAGGGTGCCCATGCGCTCGCGACGGCCGGTGAGGATTTTGTGCGGATAGGCCTGATGACCCACGTCCCACACCAGCCGGTCGTCCGGGGTGTCGAAGACGTAATGCAGCGCGATAGTCAGCTCGATGACGCCCAGGCCAGCACCGAAATGCCCGCCGGTCTGACCGACCGTGTAGAGCAATTCCAGGCGCAACTCATTAGCCAGGGTTTCCAGCTCGGCCTCGCCTAACCGGCGCAGGCCGTCCGGCGTGTTGGCACGGTCGAGCAGGGGCGTGGTCGGGCGCTTGCGGGGAATCTCATGAAACGTCGTGGGCATCAGGCGAATCGTTATAGGTATAAAAGATGCGGCAGTTTACCTGATGCATCGCCCCCTGCCCACGCGTTGGTTTTTTTTGGCAGATACGCCGTCAGCTGCGGCGATTGACGATGTACCGGGCCAGATCGCGCAAAGGCTCGGCCGCCGCGTCAAACGGTCGCAGCGCGTGCAGGGCCTGATCGCGCAGTTCCAGGGCGTAAGCCTTGGCGGCGTCGAGGCCGAGCAGAGCCGGATAAGTCGGCTTGTCGCGAGCAATGTCGGCGCCTTGGCGCTTGCCGAGGGTTTCGGTATCGCTTTCGACGTCGAGAATGTCGTCCTGCACCTGGAACGCCAGGCCGATGGCCTGTGCATAAGTCTGCAAAGACTTCAGTTCGTCCTTCTCCGCGCGGCCACTGGCCAGGGCGCCGAGTTTGACGCTGACCTCGATCAGCGCGCCGGTCTTGTGCCGGTGCATGTATTCGAGGGCTTGTTGATCGAGCTTCAGACCGACCGAACCAAGGTCGATGGCTTGACCGCCGACCATACCGGCCGGGCCTGCGGCCAATGCCAGAGCACTGACCATTTGCAGGCGGAGGTGATCGGAGATGAGAGCAGCGTCAGAGTTGCTCAGGCGTGGATCGAGCAGGGCGCTGAAGGCCAGGCTCTGCAAGCCGTCACCGGCCAGAATCGCGCAGGCTTCATCGAATTTTTTGTGAGTGGTCGGCTGGCCACGACGCAGATCGTCGTCGTCCATGGCCGGCAAATCGTCATGCACCAGGGAATAAGCGTGAATCAGCTCCACCGCGCACGCTGCGCCGTTGGCGTGCTCAGCCTGGCCGCCCAGCGCTTCGCAGGCGGCGTAGGCCAGCAGCGGGCGGACCCGTTTGCCGCCATTCATCACGCTGTAGCGCATGGCTTCGTACAGACGCGCGAGCTCAGGGCTTGGCGCGCTGAACAGGGTTTCCAGTGCTGCGTTGACGCGGGCCTGGCTGGTCGCCGAATACGCTGCAATCATTCTGGCTGATCCGCGTCGAAGGGTTCCTCGGCCAGCTCGCCATCACGCTCGAGCAGCACTTGAACCTTTTGCTCGGCCTGGGCCAGCGCCGCCTGGCAATCGCGGGTCAGACCGATGCCTTGCTCGAAAGCCGTCAGCGAGTCTTCCAGCGACAATTCGCCGTTCTCCAGACGCTCTACCAGCGTTTGCAGGTCGGCGAGAGATTGTTCGAAATCCAGTGCAGCTTTTTTGCGGGCCATGGCGGCTATTTCCGGTTGACGTTAAACCGGCGCGACACTAGCAGACATGGGGGTTATGGGCAAATGAGCGGGGGACTCAACCGCTGTATTTCCCCAGTAAACCAACCCTGTGGCGAGGGGATTTAGCGGAACGCCGCATCGCCCCGTTCGGCTGCGAAGCAGTCGTCAATCCGGACAACTCGGTCTGTTTGGCCGGACGCTGGGGGCCGCTTCGCGACCCAACGGGGATAAATCCCCTCGCCACAGTTGTGTGTTGCAGCAGGTTACTGTGTTGAATCATCGGGATAGCTGATTTGATAGCGGGTACTGCGCCCACCACCGGGCAGACGTATGAGGCATCCTTTCTCCAACAAATCGGTCAGATGACGGGTTGCGGTAGCTTTGGATACCTTCGCCACGGCCTGATACTGCGCCGCACTGATGCACTCCGAGAAACCTCGCTCCCCACCATCGAGCAAGCGGTTCAGCACCTTGGTTTGCTCGGTTGAAAGCTCTGATTCCCGGTGCGCCTGCCAGAAACGCGCCTTACCCAGCACGCTTTCGATCCGCGCCATGGCCTGTTGCAAGCTGCGCAGCAGGGTTTGCAGAAACCATTCCAGCCACTCGGTGATATCCAGCGTGGCTTTCTGGCAGGCTTCGAGCACTCGATAATAGCCGGACCGGTCTTCGAGAATACTCGCGGACATGGCATAGAAACGGATGGCTTGGTCTTCACCCTGAGCCAATGCCAGATCGGTGATCGTTCGCGTCAGGCGACCGTTGCCATCGTCGAAAGGGTGCAGTGTGACAAACCAGAAGTGCGCGATGCCGGCCCGCAGCAATGGATCAAGTCCCGCCTGATTTCGGCTGGCGGTAAACCAGGTGAGGAAGGTGTCGAGCTGTCGCTCAAGGCCCTGACGAGGCGGGGCTTCGAAGTGAACGGTTGGTCTGTCGAGGCGGCCGGACACCACTTGCATCGGATCATCGCCGCGTAGCGCACCGACACGGATCGGCCGGGCGGCGAGATCGGTCTCTTGTTCGGGAAACAGCCATTCGTGCCAATCCAGTAATCGCTCCAGCGTCAGCGGTTCAGCGAAATGCTGAGTGGCGTCGAGCATCAACTGCGCCAGCCCTTCACTGCGCTGGCTGACATTATTGCCATCGACCAGCTCCAGGCCCAGCCGTCGCGCCAAAGAGGAGCGAACCGAGCCGACATTGAGCTGCTCACCCTCAATGGCGGATGAGGTCACGATGTTCTGCAACAGTGCATCCAGTTCGCTCTGAGCGCTCAGCGAACTGCCCACTGAACTCGCCATGCCCATCAATCGCCCTTGGGCTTGGACACACTCGCGCAAAAACGGCCCCAACCGCTCTGCTTGCCAGTTGAAATTGGGCCAGTCGGGCTGCTGCCAGATCCAGTGAGGTGCCATGAACTCGGTACTCTTGGAGTGGGTGAGCCGAATAGAAATGTTATTCGGCTCATATAGTGAGCCGAATATGACGCCTATTCGGCTCACCGTCCACCTGACAGCGTGAATTCCACCGCAAAAATAGATGTATCTGATTGTTAAAAAACCGCCGAATGGCTAATCTTCGCGCCTTCTACGACCCGATAGTCATGGGTCTTTCTGACGAAACGCAGTTTTTGGATCTGTAACGCGCCGAGGATCGGGCGCAAGGTTTCGTTATGCATGGCAGGAGGCGTCACATGCGTTCATTTCTTCTATTGCTGATGGGGCTCGTCTGCGCGACCGCTGCCTGGGCCGAGCCGACGGCCGAGTTGTCGGAGCCGGTCGGGGGCTGGCGCTACAACGGCCTGCTCGATCGCAGCGAATATCCTCAAGTTGCCTATCCGACGCCGCCCATCGACCGGGGCGTGCAGCGCAATCGCACCATGATCCAGGGCCAGCTCAAGGCCATCGGCACTCAGCGAGGGCCGCACACCCTGGCCGTCAACGGCAATCCGCTGAATCTGTACACCGACGATCAAGGGCGTTTCGCCCGGCCGTATGCGTTCGGCGCCGGCTCCAACAGCGTTGAAGTACGCAGCGCTGAAGGCCAATCCCTCAAGCGCGTTCAATTCTATGAAGCCAACAACCTGCGCACCCCGGCGCGGATTCGCGTGGTGTTGGGCTGGGATGACCCGAAAGCCGAACTCGACCTGCACATCATTACCCCCGACGGCCAGCATGCGTTCTGGGCTCGCCCGGCGATGAGCAACGGCGGCGGTCTGGACCCGGACGGTGTCGATGGTCCCGGCCCGGAAATGTTCACCATGACCGCGCCGATGCATGGCACTTATCTGGTTTACGTGAACTATTGGGGCAACTTTGGCAGTGGCGGCTATAACTTCGATGAGACCAGCAACCAGAACGAGGTGATCACCTCGCAGATCAACCTGGTGCTCAACGAAAACACCGTCGACGAAAAACGCGAGACCTTCATCGTGCCCCTGCGGGCCATCGGTGACCTGCTGCTGGTCAAGACTTTCAACTATTAAACATCCCGCTCCACGGATGACATCGGGTTTTGTGAACATGAGCGATAACACTGTTTCTCCGGCCGCCGAAACGCCTGCAGCCAAAACTCCTCGCCGCTGGCCGGCTCTGGTAGTAGGGCTGGTCCTGGTGGCCGGCGTCGCGGCCGGGTTGGGCTGGTTCATGCACAAACCCAAGGCGCCCCCGGCGCAGTTGGCCAGTGACAAACTGGGCATGAGCCGCCCGGACGGTCTGCTCGAAACCCACTCCTTGAGCCAGTTGCCCAAGGATTTGCTGGCGGTGCCGTTCCTCAAGGAAACCCTGACCGAAGATTTCGTCTTCTATTACGAAGCGCACGCCGATCGCCTCGGCTTGATCGGCAGTCTGCGGCGGATCATTTACGAACATGACCTGAAGTTGCAGGACAGCCTGATCGAGCAGCTCTTCGATCAACCGGCAGACGTGGCGTTGTGGCGTGGGGCGGATGGTCGCCTGAAAGACTTTTTGTTGGTGATGGATCGCGGTGGTCTGGCCAAGGTGCTGGAGCCGCTGGCGAAAGTAGCGCTGGATGATTCGCAGCTGACCCAGTTGGCTGAAATCAAGGTTGCCGGCGATGTGGTGCCGCTTTATCAACTCACCTACAACCACAGTAAAGCGCTGCTGTTCGCCTCTCATGGCGACAAACTGGTGGTGCTGTCCAATCCGGCCAAGCTGTATGAGGCCGGCCACGGTCCGGTCGAAGAACCCGGCATGGTGTCGACTGAATCGCTGGAAGCATTGCTCGGCGGCCAGAAACTGTTCCCCGAAGCTTTCGGCCTGCCACCACGCGCGCCTGAAGTGAAACAACGCCTGTCGGTCAATTCCAGCGTCCTGGCCATGGGTTACCAGCGTTTCATCCCGAACTTCGCCGGGCTGCGTTTCGACATGGACGACAAGGGCTGGCACAGCTTCCTGGCCATGGATGAACTGGACGAACAGCCGAACTTCGATTTCAAGCCGATCTGGCAAGCCATGCCGATGGGCGCCAGTGCCTGCGTCGCCTTGCCGCTCGCCGCAGAGCAGCAAAAACCATTGCTGGTAAAACTCGGCGCCGAAGAAACAGTGGCCCAGGCCCTGACCGAACACATGGCCGGTGCCGCTGGCCTGTGCTGGTACGCAGATTCGCGGTTGTACACGCCGCTGTTAGTGGCCAGCCTGAACGATGACGACAGCGCCAAACTCGACGGCGACCTGGGCAATCTGTTCGGCTCGATGGTCGGCGCCTACGAAGGCAACGTCGAAGAGCACGCGTTCCCGGTGATCGAGAAACAGCAAGGCCCAACCCACCAATGGCAGCGCCAAGTCAGCTCCAACTTCGGTCCTTACAAGGCCAAGGATGCCGAGAACCCGGACGCGATCACCGGCAAGGCGTTCATGAAAGTCAGCCTGGCGCGCCACGGTTCGACGCTGCTGTTTTCCCTCGACGACAAGCTCGTGGACAAAGCCCTCGGCACCCTCGACAAACGCTTCCCGCCGATGGCCGACGTGGTACCGAAAGACCTGCTGATGCCGGTCTACTTCGGCCCGGATTCGATGGCGCAACTGATGCAACAGGAAACCCTCGACAGCCTGCCGCAGGACATGGAACCGGTGTTTTACAACGCCGCGCAAACCTACCTGATCCCGAAACTGCGCAAACTCGGCGGCTACGGCAAATACGCCCTGACCTTGCCAAAGGGCAGTGAGCCGGACGGCCACTGGCAATGGCTGCCGCTGGAATGGAAAGCCCTGTGACAGCCCTTATCCGAGGCCTCGGCCTGCTGGCGTTGCTGCTGGGCACCCGGGCATTTGCCACTGAGGCGCCGCCGCTGGACGTGCAGCAATCCCAGGTGTTCCGCGCCTGGTTCGTGCGCATCGCCCAGGAGCAACTGACCCAAGGCCCGAGCCCGCGCTGGTATCAGCAGGACTGCGCGGGCCTGGTCCGTTTCGCCGCCAACGAAGCGCTGAAAGTCCATGACGACAAATGGCTGCGCAGCAATGGCCTGTCCAACCGTTACCTGCCGCCAGAACTGCAACTCAGCGAGGCGCAACGCGGCCTGGCCCAGCAATGGCAGCAGGGCGGCGGCAAGGTCGGCCCGTACGTCAACGCAATCAAACTGATTCAGTTCAACAGCCATTTGGTCGGCCGCGATTTGGCGCAAGCCCGGCCCGGCGACCTGATGTTTTTCGATCAGGGCGACGACCAGCACCTGATGATCTGGATGGGCCGCTACATCGCCTATCACACCGGCACCACCACCCCGACTGACAACGGCATGCGCTCCGCAAGCCTGCAGCAACTCATGACATGGAAGGACACCCGATGGATACCCGACGCAGCCAACCCCAACTTCATCGGCGTCTATCGACTGAACTTTCTCTCCCAATGATCGGTGCCCGCATGCTGCGTTTTCTGTCCCTGCTGTTGGTCCTGGTGCTGCCGTTTTCGGCGGTCAACGCCGAAGACACCGTCGAGCCGAGCGGCTACACGCCGGTGGCCGGTGAAAGCTTTTTCCTGCTGGCCGACAGCAGTTTTGCCAGCGACGAACAGGCGATGGTTCGCCTCGAAGCGCCGGGTCGCGATTATCGTCGGTTCCGCATGGAGCCTTACGGCGGCGCTGACATTCGCGTGTACCGCATCGACAAGCCGCTGGATTTCCTCAAGCGCCAGAAGAACCTGCACCGCGTGGTCAGCGACGGTCAGTTCAAGGGTGAAGGCCTGTCGAACACCCTCGCGTACCTGTGGGACAACTGGTACCGCAAATCCCGTCGGGTGATGCAGCGCGCGTTCTCCTACGAATCGCGTAAGCAAGTCACCGAGGAAGTGCCGGAACTGAAGATGGGCGCCGCCATGGCCGCGCCAACGCCTTACGATGCTCAGCCGCAATTTGCGCTGATTCCGGGCTTGCCGGTGGTCAGCCAATTCCGCTATCCGCTGTGGCAGGCCAAACCGATCCAGCCGCCTGAAGGCGTGAACCTGGCCGGATCTTCCAGCGAGTTCGTCAGCGTTGCACCGGGCAACGTGTACATTCCGTTGGGCAATCTGAAACCGGGTCTGTACCTGGTGGAAGCGCTGATCGGCAAGTACCGTGCGACCACCATGGTCTTCGTCTCCAACACCGTGGCCGTGAGCAAGATTGCCGGTGATGAATTGCTGGTGTGGGCCGCGCGCAAGCATGAAGGCAGTTCGGTGCCAAAGGTGAATGTGCTGTGGACCGATGGCCTCGGCGTGATGAGCAGTGGCGCTACCGATGCCGATGGTTTGCTGCGTCTGAAACACGTCAGCCCTGAGCGTTCCTTCGTGATTGGCGAGGACGAAGAGGGCGGGGTGTTTGTCTCCGAAAACTTCTATTACGACAGCGAAATCTACGACACCAAACTCTATGCCTTCACCGACCGGCCGCTGTATCGGCCGGGGGATTGGGTGTCGCTGAAGATCGTCGGTCGCGAGTTCAAGAATGCCCGCGACTCGGTGCTGCCGACTGCGGCCGACGTCAACGTGACCGTACTCGATGCCACCGGCACGGCGCTGCAATCGCTGGCGCTGAAACTCGATTCCAAGGCGGGCACTCAAGGCCGTTTCCAGTTGCCGGATAACGCGGTAGCGGGCGGTTACGAGCTGCGTTTCAGCTACAAGGATCAGGCCTACAGCAGCGCCTTCCGTGTCGCCGAATACATCAAGCCGCACTTCGAGATTTCCCTGAACCTGGCCAAGCAGGATTACCGTACCGGCGAACCGGTGAAGGGCAGCCTCGTGCTGCTGTACCCGGACGGTAAACCGGTGGCCAACGCCAAGTTGAGCCTGAGCCTGCGCGCCCAACAACTGTCGATGGTCGACAACGAACTGCAATACCTCGGGCAATTCCCGGTGGAGCTGACCAGCACCGAACTGACCACCGACGCCAAGGGCAACGCGACGCTGGATCTGCCGGCGGCCGAGAAGCCGAGCCGTTACATGCTCACCGTGTTCGCCAGCGATGGCGCGGCGTATCGGGTCAAGACCACCAAGGAAATCCTCATCGACCGCGGCGCGGCGAGTTTCAGCCTGCGCGCGCCTCAGCGTTTTAGCGCGGTGGGCGACAAGGTTGCGTTCAGCTACTTGAACGAAGGCGGCAGCGAGCAAAGCAAAGCGGTCACGCCGAGCAGCTACAGCTGGGTGCGCCTGGAAGACCAGAGCACCGGTGAAGGCAAACTTGCCGCGAAAGACAAAGGCTTCACCCTGGCCTTCGACCGTCCGGGTACTTACAACCTGACGTTGAAGGATGACCATGGCCGCGTGGTGGGCGCCACCGGTCATTCGGTCACGGGCGACGGCGTCAAAGCCGTGCCGGGCACCGTGGAAATTGTCCTCGATAAACCCGAGTACAAGGCTGGCGACGAAGCCCTGGCATTGATCACGTTCCCTGAGCCGATCAGCGATGCGCTGCTGTCGCTGGAGCGTGACAAGGTCGAGGCCACAGCGCTGCTGTCCAAGGGCGGCGACTGGCTGAAGATGGAAAAACTCAGCGAGACCCAATACCGCGCGCGGATCCCGGTGAAAGACAACTTTGCGCCGAACCTGACGTTCTCCGTGCTGTACACCAAGGGCGGTCAGTACAGCTTCCAGAACGCCGGCATCAAGGTGATCGCGCCGCAGATTGACGTGGCCATCGTCACCGATAAAGAGGCGTATCAGCCGGGCGATACCGTGTCGGTGGACTTGACCACGCAGTTCGCTGGCAAGCCTGTTCCAGCGCACCTGACGGTCAGCGTGGTCGACGAAATGGTCTACGCGTTGCAACCGGAAGTTGCGCCGACCATCGACCAGTTTTTCTACCACCCGCGCCGCAACAACGTGCGCACCAGCGCCAGCCTGTCGTTCATCAGCTACGACGTGGCATTGCCGGGCAGCCCTGGCGCGCCGGGTAAAGCCAATCGTAGCGAGCGCGGCGTGAAAGTGCTGGAGCGGCCGCGTCGTGAAGACGTCGACACTGCCGCGTGGCAGCCGGAATTGATCACCGACGCCAACGGCAAAACCCGTTTCACCTTCAAGATGCCGGACTCGCTGACCCGCTGGCGCATCACCGCCCGCGCCATCGCCGAGGACGGTCAGGTCGGGCAGAAGAAGCAATTCGTGCGTTCGGAAAAACCGCTGTACCTGAAGTGGAGCGGCCCGACCAAATTCCGCAACGGCGACAAACCGGATCTCGGCGTGTTCGCGTTCAGTCAGGCTGAGAAACCGGTCAAGGCTGAGCTGGTGATTCATTTCGCTGGTGCCGAACAACGCGTCCCCGTGACGCTGAACAACGGCATCAACTACATCGCGCTGCCGGCGTTCGCGTTGGCCAGTGGCGAGTGGACGGCTGAACTGGTGCAGGACGGCAAAACGGCTGATGCCTTGGCTGTGCGGCTGACCGCGACCGGCGAAGGTTGGCAGGTGACTCAGAACCAAAGCCTGGACGCGGCCAGCGGTGATACGCCGCTGACCTTGCCAGCAGACGCGACGGATATTCGCCTGCGTCTGGATGACAGTCCGCAAGCGCTGTTCCGCTCGGCACTCGACGATCTGTTGAGTTACCCGTACGGCGGCGTCGAACAAACGGCCAGTCGTTTGCTGCCGCTGAGCATCGCGTATCCGACCTTGTCGTCGAATCCGCAAATCCGCGATCGCTTGCGCCTGATCATGCAGAACAGCCGTCTGCGCCTGGTGCAAATGGCCGGGCCTTCGGCGAGTTTCACCTGGTGGGGCATGGACGGCGAGCCGGATGCATTCCTCACCGCTTACGCTTACTACGCCGACTGGCACGCCAGCAAAGCCTTGGAACTGAGCCTGCCGCCGGAGCATTGGCAGCGAGTGCTGGAAGTCTATTCGAAGCAGGCGAAAAACACGCCACTGTTGCAGAGAGCGCTGATTCTGTCGTTCGCCAAACAGATGCAATTGCCGGTGAACACCTTGCTCAGCGGTTTGATGGATGACCTGTCGAAAGCGGGCGAAGGTAATGCGGCGAACCTGATGGACGATGGTGAAGACAGCATCGTCATGAGCGATCCGGATTCGGCGCTCGGTCTGGCAGCTGCTCGTGCGCTGACGGCCTCGTTGGCTAAGCAATCGAAGGTGACTCTGCCGGACGCCTTCAGTCGTCAATTGCCAGACGCGCAACAACGATTGGCGGTCAGTTCGCAGCCGTTTGCCGAAGCCTTGAACCTGTCGCTGCAAGCCTTCGATCAGGCTCACGCGCAAGCATTGTTGCAACGACTGTTGCCACAGCAATCGACCCTGGAACGCGCATTGGCGCTGACCTGGTTGCAACGCAGCATCGAGCAGGCTTCGCCTACCATTGCACTGGCACCGGGTGAAGGCTGGAAGAAAAAATACGGTGATACCGGGGAGATTTATTGGACGTGGCAGGGTGCTGCGCCGGTGCCCGCAGTGCTGTCGCTGACCGGTGCGCAAGAGCGTCCGTTGCAAGCGGCGTTGAGCTTTCAGACCCAACAACCGCTGGTCGATCCGATGGCCGTGACCATCACCCGTCGCCTGTCGCGTCTGGTGCCGGGCGACGAAGCCTTCACCTTCAAACTGGAAGCGGTGGGTGCCAAGCCGTTGTCCAGCGACAGCCTGTATCTGGACGAAGTGATCATCACCAGCAAAGCCGCGAAACCGCTGCGCTACGGCTTGCTCGAAGTGCCGTTGCCACCGGGCGCCGATGTCGAGCGCACCACGTGGGGCATCAAACTCATGGGCAAGACTGGCACCGAACCGTCCGCGTTGGAGAAGGCGCGTTTCGAGTCGGGGCAGATGGCCTATGCCATTCCGGTCGATGCCTTGAGTGGTGAATTGCGCCTGCGTCATTTGGTGCGTTTCTCGCAGAAGGGCCAGTTCAACCTGCCGCCGGTGCGTTTCACTCAGGTTTACGCGCCACAGCATCAGGCCCAGGAACAGAAACCGGCGCTTGGCCAGGTCACGGTCAACTGACATGACCCGACCTCTGGTCTGGTGGCTGCTGTGCTTGATCCCTGCGCTGGCAACCGCGCAGGAGCCGCCGCTGCGGCTGGCCTTTAAGGGTGAGTTGCTGTCCTTGAGCCAGACTCAGGTGATCGCGCGCGAGCCGTTGCCTGCTGATCTGCAGACGCCGTTGGGCAGTGTGTGGAAGTTGTTTGTGTACGGCTGGCTGGTGGATACCAATGCCCATGAGCCGGCTTACGAATGTCGCGGTCAGTCGAAAGATGAAGTTTACTGCTGCACGGCGGGCGGCAAGATTGAGCGCGATCAGGCCTTGGTGAAGTCGTGCGGTTTGTACTTTGAACCGCAGCGGCTAGGCATTGCTGGCGCTGACTGGCGCACGTATTGGCAGGCGCGGCAGGCACCGGAGTGGTTGCTGGATTTGGCTTCGTTGCAGCCTTCCACGCGCGTTTCAGTGACTGAGTTGCTGCGAATGCTGGCCGTGATGCCGGCGCAGGATCAAGCGCGGCGGGTGTTGCTGGATGTGGTGTTGAATGCGGCTGACGGCAATGTCGTGGGCGAACTCGGTGGCCGGTTGCGGGTGAAAACCTGGAGCTGGTTGGGGGATCAGGACCCTTCGTCGCGTCAGGGCGGTTTTGCCGGGTGGACGGCGGATGGCACGCCGGTTTGGGCGGGTGGGCGTGGGACCAGTCAAATGGTCTTGCGTCACTACGGTGGGGCGTTGGCTTCGGTGTTGCCGGTGGATTGGCCTTCGGATGCTGGACGGTGTGTCGAGGTGGGGCTGTTTTCACGCTATCCCATCGGGCGCGTTCTGACGGGGGATCGTGTGGTTGAGTCCGGCCCCTTGCTGGGCGATTACCGCGTCGAATTCACCAATGGCAACCAACTCGATATCCACAGCGACGGCGAACTGTTTTTGCTGAAAGACCAACTGATCGCCCGTCTGGACCGCGAAGAATACGTCGCCCGCGTCCTCCAGCGCGAAGCCAGACCCGAACCCGCCGAAGCCGCCAAAGCTTTGGCCATTGCCATCCGCACGTACCTGCTGCAAAACGCTACCCGCCACGGCGACTGCCTGAGCATCGACGACAGCAGCAGCCGGCAACGCGTCGCCCCACGTCCAGCCACCGCCGAGTCACGCGACATCGCCGCCTGGACCAGCGACCTGGTCCTCGCCGGCAGCACCGTCACCTACCACTCCGACCAGCCCGGCCCGGACAAACTCTCCTGGCAGCAAGCCGTCGAACAAGCCAACGCCGGCCAACGCTACGACGCCATCCTGCTCCACGCCTACCCCCGCGCGAGCCTAAGCCGCTGGGACAATCCAGTCGCTTCCTGCGAAGCGCTCCCCGCCGCGCAAGACTGGCTGCAGAGTCAACGCCGCGGCTGGCGTCCGCGGTTGGAAAGCGAGGTTGGCTACAACGAAGTCAGCACCTTCGCCGTCTGCCGTCTGGCCTTCGGCCGTCCCTATGTCGACCGCGAACGCCAGCGCATCTACGTGCGCGGCGTGTTGTCGCTGCAAGACCGCCTCGACCTGACCCACGAATACCTGCACCTGGCCTTCGAAGCACACCCCAACGGCCAGGATGAAACCTACATCGAAGGGCTCGCCCGCCACCTCTTGCTGGAATAGGCCATGAAACTCCGTTATCCACAGGTCCTCCTGTTCCTCTGCTCCTTTTGCGTATGGCCGACGACGTTCGCCGCCGAAAGCGCCGCCAAACTCGACACCCCCGTTGGCGGCTGGCGCACTGGCGCGCCTGAAGGCGATGGCGAAAACTTTCGCCAGATCGTCAACTACCCGGCCTCCTCGGTGAACACCCCGGTGGGGCAGGCCAACACTGCACGCATCACCGGGCAAATCAACGCGACGCCCAAGTCCGGAGAGCCGGGCCGGTTGATCGTCAACGGCGTCAGCATGCCGCTGAAGATCGATCCTGCCGGACGCTTTGATCGCCCGTTCTCATTCCCCAATGGCAGCAACAGCGTCGAAGTCCGCAGCCCCGATGGCCAGCAGCGGCATCGCACGCAATTCCTCAACGCCAGCGGCGGGGCCACTCCGGCGAAGTTGCGGGTGCTACTGGCTTGGGACAGTGACGGCACCGACCTCGACTTGCACCTCATCACCCCCGACGGCGCCCACATCTGGTACGGCGACCGCGTTGCGCCTAACGGTGCTGCGCTCGATGTGGACGTGACGACGGGCTATGGCCCGGAAATCTTCGCCATGCCGGCGCCGATCAAAGGCCAATACCTCGTCTATGTGAACTACTTTGGGGGCGGGTATCGCAGTGATGATGAGGGGCAGGAGGAGGCGGTTCAGCCGCTGACGACGGCACAGGTGACGGTGATTACGGAGGAGGGGACGCCGAACGAGAAGATGGAGACGTTCCTGGTGCCGATGCGGGCGGTGGGGGAGTTGACGTTGGTTAAGGGGTTTAGTTATCCGTGAGGGGTGATTGTGCAAGTAGCTCTTGCACAATTGAATTGGGCAGCAGCTTGCAGCCCAATTGCTTGAAAGCGATCAGACAGAATTAGTCAGCAGGCTGCTGACCAATTTCGGAGTGTTCAGGCGTCGTCTAATTTGGCAGCTGAACAGTCGAGATGATCCAGACAGACCTTTGCTCGCTGAGGTGCTACAAGCCGTTCCCTAACTGTCCAACGGTTGTTGGACAATCATCGACGGTAGTGAGGTTATCAGGCAGCCATTTCAGGCCTAAAACTACTGGATGTCAGGCGTTTGAGAGCGATATCAAGCGCCGAATCTTCGAACAGTCTGCTCTTGCGAGCGGCAGCACCAGCTCCGCCATCCCAATGCTTCAACGCTTCACGCACAGCAGGAACGGTCGGAGATACCCCCTCCTGACTCAGTAGCCAATCGACCGTCGCCAGCAATTCCATGCCGAAGGGCGACTCAAAGCCGTCGATTAACTCAGCAGTGCGCTCCAAGGCTTCGGAATACTCCTTGGCCTCTGTTTTTAGATAGGTTTGCAAAAAGGCTTTGCGCTCTTGGTCAAACCAGATCACATCGCTGATACCCGCATCACTGATGCGCTTGTCACAATGCAAATAGCTGCCATCCAGGTTATTGAGCAGATGCTCCAGCCGATTGGCATATGGCCCATATTTATGAGCAACAAACTTAAGATTCAGTGGGTTTTCAGTGTCTGGTAGCTTCTCAATGGCACGCTCCAGGAACCAGGCCAGTTTCTGAATCTCAAGCAGGCTGCATTCCATACCTAAAACCCAGTAGCGTCGGACCAGTTCGGCGATGAGTGCGCGAGCAGGCGTGAGTTTTTCCACGCCGCTACGTTTGGCGACGTTCAGATACTGATTGGAAGGCTCAAATACCAACACATCGACATCCAGATCACTCAAGACATCAACAATTTGTTCGCGAACCTCAGGCCATTTCAAACCACCGTTACCGGCACCTAGAGGTGGAACCGCCACGGACTTCACATCGTTTTCAATCAGGAAGCGACGCAGATCGTGCAAGCCTTCGGGAATCCACGCCATCTGCGACGGTGATCGCCAGTGACGTTTGGTAGGAAAGTTTACGATCCAGCGAGGACCGTCGAGCTCGTTGACTGCCGTTACGTGAACCTTGCCGGTTTCTACCTCGCCGGCCTTGCAGGCAGCCGAATAAAGACGGTAATTCTCCGCGAAGCGCTCTTTGAACATCAACGCGATACCTTTGCCCATCACGCCCACGGTGTTCACCGTATTTACGAGGGCTTCGGTTTTGGCTTCCAGAAGGTTGCCTTGGGTAAATCTGATCATTGGAAAGACCATCCCACGGAAAAATGGGCCATGTCGGCAATAGGTGCTATTCACTCCTCATCAAAATAATCACGATCCAACGCCGGCAGCCGCAACAATCGCGACGTAACCCCCACCTCATGATCCATCATCAGATGCACCAGTCGCGTGCCATCAACCAACACAATCCCATCCACCGATTTAGCAAAGTCGACAGCGTGTGCCGTGAAACCAGAGGTTGTGATGAACACCCCGCGCTTAGCCTTTTGCCCGGCGAGTGCCCCGTAGAATGCCTGCAACTCAGGACGCCCCACTGTGTTCTGCCAACGCTTGGCTTGGACATAAACCTTCTCGAGCCCCAGTTTATCGAGCGAAATGATTCCATCAATACCGGCATCCCCAGACCCACCGACACGCTGCAGGTCATTGCGGCTAGCACCGTATCCCAGGCGATGAAGCACATCCAGTACGATCACTTCGAAGCGGTTGGGGCTGACCTGTAACAAGTTATCCAATAGATCGGCCGCTGTGGCATCACGCAATTCCTGGAGGGCTTGTTCAAGCCGATCATCTGGGCTGGCGGTCGCGGAGGTGGCGTCAGGTTCAACAGGTGTTTCGTCATCAAGCGGTGCCGCGTCCGGTGCAACCTTCAGCTTCACATTCATATAGCCAATGGCTAAATGTTCCACCGCGCCGGCCGACATGGGGGCTGGATGTTCCTTGGCGTAGGCCATACCGGCATCAGTCAATTTCCAATACCCGCGTTTGGCACTGCTGGAAAGGCCGGCACGCTTCAGCCGATCGTGTGCCCAGCCCGCTCTGTTTTTATAGGTCGTCTGCCCACTGGTGATCAGTTCTTCACGCTGCTCTAAAGTCAGTTGCAACATTTTTGCTGCAGCTTCATAGGCATCCCGAGCGGGTGCCCCATCGGGTTTTGTGGCGAGAAACCGCAGGATGGGCTCGATGAACTGATCGTAAGTTGGAACGGACATGGACGCTTCCCTGTGATGGCTACGGTTTTGTGCTGATTGGCGGGCGAGTATAAGTTAACGTCCATTCAGGTATCCCGCGCGAGGGAGGCGTTGGCGCTGATAAAACGTAAGCCACTGTGTATAGAAAGGCTTTCGTCCTACAGAACATCCCTGCGCAATAAATTCCGCCGTCTGGCATAGAAAGCTTTACCCAAGCGCTATCATCCCCCCTCACTTTTTAGCGCCTGCTCAGCGGGCGCGTGAGCTGTGGAGCAACACACGGTAGTCACCGGCGAACTCAAGAGCAAAATCGACTGAGCGAATTTAACAGGTCTTGCCGATTAGGCAGCGCAGGTACCATCAGGTACTAAATGGAAATGTGCTTCAGCTGGATTCATGCATGAGAACAACCTGCTTCAGTCTGATTTGCCAACGGCTGACGAGCTGGATCAGCGCGGGATGTCGATCTAGCTCGCTAATCGTTGAGGCTCACTTTTTCGCAGGCATTAAAAAGCCGGCTTGTGGCCGGCTTCTCGGGGACTGGCTTGGATCATTTTTGGTAAACCGCGCCAGCCTTCAAAACGTACACCCGGATCTTGCGTCCGGCTGTGGGACTTGGCGAGAAAGTCATCTGCCTTGTCGGTGCGATCTGACGCCGCGAGGCGGGTCGATGCGCAAATGTGGGGCGCAGCATACTGATTTTTTGGGGGAATTCCCAGCGTGGTGTGCGACCTAGAGCTATTGCGGTTACGTGTAGCAGCTGGCGAAGCTGTGGCGAGGGGATTTAGTGAAACGTCGCACCGCCCCGTTCGGCGGCGAAGCCGTCGTAATTCATTGGACACGGTGTGGCTGGAAAAACAGGGGCCGCTTCGCAGCCCAACGGGGATAAATCCCCTCGCCACAGCTTCGCCAGGTGCTACAGCGCTATGTGTTTACAGAAAAGGTATCGGTGGCCTGCGTTTATTCAGGGTCGACCACCAGAACACCCATCCCAGCACCCTTATTTGTTGTTCTTCGATTTGCGGAGGTCTGAAGACTTCATCCGGGTAATCGGAGCTGTTGTGGCTGCGCATGCGTATCGCGTTGCCTGGTACCCGGCTCAGGTATTTGATGCGCAACATGCCGTCGTGCTCGATTGCGTAAATCTCTCCGTCGACAATTTGCGTGAGCCCGCGGTCGATGGCGACGATGGAGCCATCTTCAATTCTTTCGGCCATGCTGTTGCCGACCATGCGGGCGCAGATGGCATCGGCGTGGTTGATTTCCAGGGAATCAAGATCGCTGCGCGGGAAGCGGATCGATTCGCTGGGGTCTTTGATGACATGGGTTTTGTCGGAGCCGGGGGCGGTGGCCGCTTCTTTGTAAAAGGGTAGTTCGATGTCGACTGGGTCGATGACCCGATAGGTGCCCCGGATTGACTGTGCGTCGAAGGTATTGCCTGATGCGTCGATCAGGTGCAATGCCCTGGCGTCTTGCGGTCCTTCGCCGGTTTTCAGCCATTCAGTGTTCACGGACAGTCTTCTGGCGACATCTTCCATGCGGTAGTCGGGAACGCCGCGGGTATACCAGTTATGGACAGTTTGAGGGTCGGAAATGCCCAGGAATTCGGCAAATCTCGTTGTCGTGATTTGTAGCTCTTTCAGGAGCATTCTGAATCGTGGGCCGCAGGTTTTGTTCTTTTTCATAAACACGAGTCTAGCCGTGCGGCATAAGGCTTTGATTCAACAAAACGTTCAAATGTGGCGTGAAATTTAAGTCCTGATGTAAGACGTCTTTTGTAAAAATTAAACAAGAAAAAACCGGTTTGCCCGCCCGTTAAATGTGCTGTTGAACATGATTTTCAAACGCCCACAAAAAACCCCGGATCAGCCGGGGTTCTTCGTTATAGCCGTTCGTGAGAGACGGTTATCAGCCTTTATAGGCAGCAACCGACTTCATGATCTCGGTGCGAGCGGCTTCTGAGTCGCCCCAACCTTCGATCTTCACCCATTTGCCTTTTTCGAGGTCTTTGTAGTTCGCGAAGAAGTGCTCGATCTGCTGAATCAGCAGCGGTGGCAGGTCGCTGCATTCTTTCACGTCGACGTACAGCTGGGACAGCTTGTCGTGTGGGACTGCGATGACTTTGGCATCGCCGCCGCCATCGTCGGTCATGTGCAGGATGCCGATTGGGCGAGCGCGGATAACCGAACCTGGAGCAACCGGGTAAGGGGTCACGACCAGCACGTCGAGGGGGTCACCGTCGTCAGCCAGGGTGTTCGGGATGAAGCCGTAGTTGGCCGGGTAGAACATCGGGGTGGCCATGAAACGGTCAACGAACAGGCAATCACTGTCTTTGTCGATTTCGTATTTGATCGGCGCGTGGTTGGCCGGAATCTCGATCGCGACGTAGATGTCGTTCGGCAGGTCTTTGCCAGCCGGAATCTTGCTGTAGCTCATTGGGCGGTGCCCCCGTTAGTTGACCAAAAACACTTGGCCGGATTGACCAAAAAGTGGCGGCGATTATAGGCATATTCCGCCGCCGATGCTATGTACCAGAGGTCGTAGAGACCCGGGTGTCCTGTCTCACCGATACTGTCGCTTTTTGACGGCGTCCGTTGTGGTCATGCTGCGTTGCCGATCCTCGCCATAGCCAGCTATGACTCGTCGCGGCGCCTTGCCTGGCCACAACGGCCACTCGTCAAAAGAGCAACGTATCGGTGAGACAGGACACTAGTCGCGTGCCTGATAGACCGGGTCTTCGGCCAGAAGTTGCCGCAGCCGCGCCAGAGGGTCCTGACGATAAAACAGCTTCAGCTGCTCATAGACCTGAGGATACGCCTCGTGCAGCAAATCCGGGGCGCTGAAGAAGTACTCGCTGGTGACCGCGAAAAACTCGGCGGGGTTTTCCGCCGCGTACGGGTCGATAGCGGTGTCAGCGTCGGGATTGCGCTCCAGTTGCCGATCTAGATCGTCGTAGGCCTCTTGCATGACCTTGGCCCAATCGCTGACCCGCATGTCGGTGTGCAGCGGCGGCAGGCCGTTGGCGTCGCCGTTGAGCATGTCGAGTTTATGCGCGAGTTCGTGGATCACCAGGTTGTAGCCTTCCCAGCCACCGCTGGCCATCACGCCGGGCCAGGCGAGGATGATTGGGCCTTGCTGCCAGGCTTCACCGCTGTGTTCGCCGTCCCATTCGTGTTCGACGCCGCTGGCATCGCGATGGCGCTGGGGGCTGAGGAAGTCGTCAGGATAGAGGACGATTTCATGGAAGCCCTGATACCAGTTCAGATCGCCCAAGTGTAGCAGCGGCAGTTGCGCCTGAGCGGCGAGCAGCAGGCGTTGCTCCTGGTGGAGCTCGACGCCGGGCAGGGTGGTCAGGTGTTTGTCCTGGAGGAACAGCACGCTGGCTTCGCGCAGCCACTGGTCTTCGGCGGCGCTGATGCCATCGAGAAAACTCAGGTGATGGCGCACCCGTTGCCACATGTCGTCGGCAACCGGATGCTTGGCCAGGATGCGCCGGCGACGCCAGGCGCTAAGGGACCACATGGTGAATCAGTGCGATTGAGTTTTGGATGCGGCGTTAGCAAGGCGACTGCGGATCATGCCGATGATCATCGGTAGCAGCGACACCAGGATGATGCCCACGACCAGCAGCGACAGGTTCTTTTTGATGAACGGTACGTTGCCGAAGAAGTAACCGAGGGTCACCAGACCGCCCACCCAGAGGATCGTGCCCAAAACACTGAAAGCGAAGAAACGCGGGTAAGGCATTTTGCCCACGCCGGCGACAAACGGTGCAAAGGTGCGAATGATCGGCATGAAGCGCGCCAACGTCACCGTTTTACCGCCGTGCTTGTCGTAGAAGTCGTGGGTTTGTTGCAGGTAGTCGCGGCGGAAGATTTTCGAATTCGGGTTCCTGAATAAACGCTCGCCGGCCGTTCGTCCTATCAGGTAGTTGGTGCTGTCGCCAAGGATTGCCGCCAACATCAGCAGGCCACCCAGCAGCACCGGGTCCATGCCGCCGCCGGCGGCTACTGCGCCAGCGATGAACAGCAGGGAATCGCCCGGCAGGAACGGCATCACCACCAGACCGGTTTCGCAGAAGATCACCAGGAATAAAATGGCGTAAATCCATGTCCCGTAGTTGTTTACCAGCAAATCGAGGTACACATCGAGATGCAGGATAATGTCGAGCGGGTTGAAATCCATGGAGAGCACCTGTGGTGACGGCCCGACTCTGCAGGCCTGTGCGGATGACTTCGCGAAAGCCTACAGACGGGTGTAGTTTTTCTTACGAGCCGGAAAGGTCGGCATTATACGATCTGAGAAGTGAAAAGCGCGTTGAGTTTGTAGCGGGGAATTTCGGAGCGCAGTGATAAGACGATCGCAGCCACAGGGCCTTACCCATAAGGGCTGCGATCTTTTTGGCTTACAGCTCGTCGCTGATCGGCAACACGTAGTTCTTGAACTCGGTGTCTTCCTTGAATCCGATGGATTCGTAGGTTTTGCGCGCGACTTCGTTATTGCTGCTGGTGGAAACGCGCATGCGTACAGCGTTGGTTTCCTTGGCCATTTTTTTCGCGGTGCGGATGAGGTTGTCGGCCACCAACTGGCGGCGAGCCTCTTCGGCGACGTAGATGTCGTTGAGGATCCACACGCGCTTCAGCGAAAGGGACGAAAAGCTCGGATACAACTGACAGAAACCCATCAGTTTGTTGCTGTCGTCATCGGCCAGGGCCAGGTAGATCACCGACTCCTTGCGACGCAGGCGCTTTTCAAGGAACGCCCGGGACGAGTCCGGATAAGCCAGGGAGCCATAAAACTCGCGATATTTGACGAATAACGGCGTCAACAGGTCCAGGTGTTCGAGGGTCGCTTGAATAATCCGCATGGTAGGTCTCGTCTTCAAGTGGCTGTCTTACGTGGTGACGGCGACGGGAAACCCTGGCGGCCGTGCATCGATCCTGCCTGAAACTGAATCAGAAACGCAATGCGGAAACGGTTCAGGCATCCGACGGGCTCAGTAGGAAATTACCTTTCTTGTCCGCTCCGGCGTCCGACTCCAGTGTCAGAACCTGGGCTTCGTCCTTCAGATTGACCCCTGACAACTGCCGCCGACAGGCCTCGCGCATCAAATACAGCAAACGGTGTGCCGCCATGCCGTAACTCAGGCCTTCGAGTCGGACGTTGGAGATGCAGTTGCGATAGGCATCCGTCAGCCCGACCTTTGGATTGTAGGTGAAATACAGCCCCAGGCTGTCCGGGGAACTGAGGCCAGGGCGTTCGCCGATCAGAATCACCACCATTTTCGCACCCAGCAGTTCGCCGATCTCGTCAGCTACGGCGACCCGCCCCTGCTCCACCAGAATGACCGGTGAGACGGACCAGCCGTCATTCACAATCTGATCTTCCATCCGCGCCAGAAACGGCAGGGTGTGGCGATGAACGGCCAGCGCCGACAACCCATCGGCAACGACAATGGCCAGATCGACATCGCCGGGATTGGCCAATGCGTAGTCGCGCAGTGTCTGAGCCGACTCATCACTGAGCTTTCGCCCCAGATCGGGGCGTTGTAAATAACTGTTCCGGTCCGTAGCGGCGCTGTGTAGCCGCAAACTGGCACGCCCGCGTTCAGCCAGTTGTGCGCTGAGCCCCGCAGAATCGAACGGCAAGTGCACCGCATCCCGTGCCTGAGCGTGGGCGTACTGGAAATCCAGCTGCGCACTGGTCGGCATGCTGGTGCCGGTTCGACCCAAGGCAATCCGTGCCGGTGTCAGGCGGCGCAGTTCCAGTAACGGGTTTTCTGGATCGGCAGGTGGTTTGTCCATTTCAACACTCATCCCAGTTGCCCCATTGCTTGGCGGAAGGCCGGCGGCAGGCTGTCGCCGAAGTGAATCTTGCCGTCTGCCTGGGTGAAAATGCCCATTCTCGCCAGCCATTGTTCGAATTCCGGCGCAGGTTTCAGGCCCAGGGTCTGGCGGGCGTAAAGCGCGTCGTGGAACGACGTGGTCTGGTAGTTGAGCATGATGTCGTCGGAGCCGGGGATGCCCATGATGAAGTTGATCCCGGCCACGCCCAACAGGGTCAGCAGGGTGTCCATGTCGTCCTGGTCGGCTTCGGCGTGGTTGGTGTAACAGATGTCGCAGCCCATGGGCACGCCCAGGAGCTTGCCGCAGAAGTGGTCTTCGAGACCGGCGCGGATGATCTGTTTACCGTTGTAGAGGTATTCGGGGCCGATGAATCCTACGACGGTGTTCACCAGGAACGGTTTGAAATGTCGCGCAACGGCGTAGGCGCGGGTTTCGCAGGTCTGTTGATCGATGCCGTGGTGGGCATTGGCTGACAGGGCGCTGCCTTGGCCGGTCTCGAAATACATCAGGTTCTTCCCCAGCGTGCCGCGATTCAGGCTCAAACCGGCGTCGTAACCTTCCTGCAGCACGTTCAGGTTGATCCCGAAACTGGCGTTGGCCGCTTCGGTGCCGGCGATCGACTGGAACACCAGGTCCAGCGGAACACCGCGATTTATGGCCTCAATGGACGTGGTGACGTGGGTCAGCACGCAGGCTTGTGTAGGAATTTCGTAGCGCTGGATGATCGCGTCGAGCATTTCCAGCATGGCGCAGATGGAGGCGATGCTATCGGTGGCCGGGTTGATGCCGATCATCGCGTCCCCGTTGCCGTACAGCAGGCCGTCGAGAATGCTCGCGGCGATACCGGCGGGTTCGTCGGTGGGGTGGTTGGGTTGCAGGCGAGTGGATAGCCGACCGCGCAGGCCCATCGTGCCGCGGAACCGGGTGATCACGCGGATTTTCTGCGCGACCAGCACCAGATCCTGCACGCGCATGATCTTCGACACGGCAGCGGCCATTTCCGGGGTCAGGCCTGGCGCGAGGGCGCGCAGGCTCTGTTCGTCGGCGGCATCGCTGAGCAGCCAGTCGCGAAAGCCGCCGACGGTGAGGTGGCTGACGGCGGCGAAGGCTTGTTTGTCGTGAGTGTCGATGATCAGTCGGGTGACTTCATCGGCCTCGTACGGAATGAGTACTTCTTGCAGGAAGTGGCTGAGCGGGATGTTGGCGAGGGCCATTTGCGCGGCCACCCGCTCGCCATCGTTGAGGGCGGCGACGCCGGCCAGAAAGTCCCCGGAACGCGCCGGACTGGCCTTGGCCATGACGTCCTTGAGGCTGTCGAAGCGATAGGTCTGGGCGCCGACGGAATGGGAAAATGCGGCCATGGGACGGGGTCCTCCTGATTCTATAAACAACTCAAATACACCGCCGAACCCCTGTGGGAGCGGGCTTGCTCGCGAAGGCAGACTGACATTCAACATGGGTGGTGAATGACACTCCGCCTTCGCGAGCAAGCCCGCTCCCACATGGAAACTGCGTGCACTTCAATAGGGCAGGCGCCGGCAATCAGCCCGGCGCCGGTGCAACTCAGACGCCTTCGAGCATCGCGTCCGCCGGCGCATCGAAGCGCTGCTTGGCGGTCAATTGGAAATACAGGTAACCGGCAGCCATAAACCCGAGGAACACACACCCGATCAGTGTGTTGAACCAGGCCATCGCCACCAGGCACACCACCGCCAGGAACAGCGCAATCCCCGGCACGATCGGATAGCCCGGCGCGCGGAAGGTGCGTTCAAGGTTCGGCTCGGTTTTACGCAGTTTGAACAGGCTCAGCATACTGATGATGTACATCACGATGGCACCGAATACCGACATGGTGATCATTGCTGCCGTCAGGGTCATGCCTTGCAGATTGACCAGGCCGTCGCTGTAGATCGCCGCGATGCCGATCACGCCGCCGACCAGGATCGCCCGGTGCGGGGTCTGGAAGCGCGAGAGCTTGGCCAGGCCGCGTGGCAGGTAACCGGCCCGGGCCAGCGCAAAGAACTGTCGCGAGTAGCCAAGAATGATCCCGTGGAAACTCGCCACCAGACCGAACAGGCCGATCCACACCAGCATGTGCATCCAGCTCGAATTGTTGCCGACCACGGCTTTCATTGCCTGAGGCAACGGATCGTTGATGTTCGCCAGTTGACGCCAGTCGCCAACGCCGCCCGCCATCACCATCACGCCGATGGCCAGGAACACCAGGGTCAGAATGCCACTGACATACGCCCTGGGAATCGTACGTTTCGGGTCCTTGGCTTCTTCAGCCGCCATCGCCGCGCCTTCAATCGCAAGGAAAAACCAGATCGCAAAGGGGATCGCCGCAAAGATGCCGGGAATCGAGCCCATGGTGAACTCGTTGGCGCCCGACCAGCCGTTAAGCGCGAAATTACTGAAGCTGAAGCCCGGCGCAACGACGCCCATGAACACCAGCAATTCGGCGACCGCCAGCACGGTGACGACCAGTTCAAACGTCGCGGCGATGCTGACGCCGAGGATATTCAAGCCCATGAACACGAAATAGGCGCCAACGGCGGCGATCTTGGGGTCAAGTTCAGGGTATTGCACATTGAGGTAGGCGCCGATGGCCATGGCAATCGCCGGGGGGGCAAAGACGAATTCGATCAGCGTGGCGATGCCGGCGATCAGTCCGCCTTTCTCACCGAAGGCCCGTCGGCTGTAGGCAAACGGCCCGCCCGCGTGGGGAATCGCGGTAGTCAATTCGGTGAAACTGAAGATGAAACAGGTGTACATCGTCGCCACCATCAGAGCGGTGACGAGGAAACCCAGGGTCCCTGCGGTGCCCCAGCCGTAACTCCAGCCGAAGTACTCGCCGGAAATCACCAGGCCGACGGCAATGCCCCATAAATGCAGGGTGCCGAGTGTGGGTTTGAGCTGTGTAGTAGAAGTCATAAGTCCTCGCTGTCTTTTTTATTTTTTGATTTGTTGGACTTTCAAGTACGAAATTTTCGTGTAGAGCGGGCACGCAAAGCCCGTGCCAGAGCGGCAGGGCAATGTTTTTCGGTGTCATTGAGGACGCCATCGCTGGCAAGCCATGCTCCTACAGGTACAACGCAGTCCTGTAGGAGCCGAGCTTGCTCGCGATAGCCGTTACGCGGTATCGCGCCGGATTAGAAGAAGCCCAACGGATTGATGTCGTAGCTCACCAGCAGGTTTTTGGTCTGCTGATAGTGATCGAGCATCATCTTGTGGGTTTCACGACCGACGCCGGACTTCTTGTAACCGCCGAACGCAGCATGTGCCGGGTACAGGTGGTAGCAGTTGGTCCACACGCGACCGGCCTTGATGGCGCGGCCCATGCGATAGGCGCGGTTGATGTCGCGGGTCCAGAGGCCGGCACCCAGGCCGAACTCGGTGTCGTTGGCGATGGCCAGGGCTTCGGCTTCGTCCTTGAAGGTGGTGATGCTCACCACCGGGCCAAAGATTTCTTCCTGGAACACGCGCATTTTGTTGGTGCCCTTGAGCAGGGTCGGCTGGATGTAATACCCGGTCGCCAGGTTGCCCTCGAGTTTTTCCACCTTGCCGCCGGTCAGCAGCTCGGCGCCTTCGCCCTTGGCGATTTCCAGGTACGAAAGGATTTTGTCGAATTGCTGCTCGGACGCCTGGGCGCCGACCATGGTGTCGGTGTCCAGCGGGTCGCCACGTTTGATCGACAGCACTTTCTTCATCACGACTTTCATGAAGTCGTCGTAGATCGACTCTTGCACCAGGGCGCGGGAAGGGCAGGTGCAGACTTCGCCCTGGTTGAAGAACGCCAGCACCAGGCCTTCGGCGGCTTTTTCGATGAAGCTTGGCTCGGCCTTCATGATGTCTTCGAAGAAGATGTTCGGCGACTTGCCACCCAGCTCCACGGTGGACGGAATGATGTTTTCAGCGGCGCATTTCATGATGTGCGAGCCGACCGGGGTCGAGCCGGTGAAGGCGATCTTGGCGATGCGTTTGCTGGTGGCCAGCGCTTCGCCGGCTTCTTTGCCGAAGCCTTGCACCACGTTCAGCACGCCCGGTGGCAGCAGGTCGCCGATCAGCTCCATCAGCACGGTAATGCCCAGCGGCGTTTGCTCGGCAGGCTTGAGCACCACGCAGTTACCGGCGGCCAGGGCCGGGGCGAGTTTCCAGGCGGCCATCAGGATCGGGAAGTTCCACGGGATGATCTGCCCGACCACGCCCAGCGGTTCATGGATGTGATAGGCCACGGTGTTGCCGTCGATTTCGGCAGCGCTGCCTTCCTGGGCGCGGATGCAACCGGCGAAGTAGCGGAAATGGTCCGCCGCCAGCGGGATGTCGGCGTTGAGGGTTTCACGCACGGCTTTGCCGTTGTCCCAGGATTCGGTGATTGCCAGGACTTCGAGGTTCTGTTCGATGCGGTCGGCGATTTTCAGCAGTACCAGCGAGCGAGCCTGGGCGGACGTGGCGCCCCAGGCATCAGCGGCCGCGTGGGCAGCGTCCAGGGCTTTTTCGATGTCTTCAGCCGTGGAGCGCGGGAATTCGGCAATCGGTTGGCCATTCACTGGCGAGGTGTTGGTGAAGTACTGACCTTTGACAGGCGCGACGAACTCGCCGCCGATGTAGTTACCGTATTTGCTCTTGAACGAAACGATAGCGCCTTCAGTACCGGGGTGAGCGTAACGCATGGTGATTTCTCCTTGGCTTTTGTGCTTATAAGGGAGAGCGCATGTGCGCCTGCTATAAGCGTAGAGCAAAGGTCGGGCCACTGCGTTGCAGGTCAGGTAAATCAAGGCTTTACGCGGTTTTTGTCGGACCGGCGGACTCTGTCTGTGACGGTTTCGGTACGGCCCCTGTGACACTTTGTACCGCTTCTGGCGCAACGTGTGACGGGTCGGTCTCGCCAGCATTGCAATGCACGTCGCGCTGGAGGATGCTCGGAGCCCATATGACTCAGTCATAGCGATCTATGCACCTGCTGCATAACCTGTAGGAGCAGAGCTTGCTCGCGATGGCGTCCTGACATTCAATGTTGATGTTGGTTGTACAGACGCCATCGCGAGCAAGCTCAGCTCCTACAGGGGGTAAACCGCTCGGGAGAACAATAAGAAATGCACGACAACCATTTGAGTCGCCATGCCCAGCAGGTCCTGACCGTCACTCAGGGCAAATCCCACCTGCACGGTCCCGGCAGCGACCCGTCGATTGCCCGTTCCTGGCTGCGCTGTCTTGAGGATTATCACCTAGACCCCGCCCTGACCATGGCGCCGACAGTGCTGGAACATGGCCGCGTACTCGAAAGCCGCGAGCGCTTGCAGCAAGTGCTGCACATCGCCGGCAGCGAAATGACCAGCCTTCATCAGCAGCTCTCCGGCGCTGGCCACGCGGTTCTGCTGACCGACGCCCGCGGGGTGATCCTCAATTGCGTCACCGCGCCTGCCGAGCGGAAGATTTTCGAGCGCGCCGGCCTGTGGCTCGGCGCTGACTGGAGCGAAGCCTGCGAAGGCACCAACGGTATTGGCACCTGCCTGGTGGAGCGTCAGTCCCTGACCATCCACCAGGATGAGCATTTTCGCGGCCGTCACACCGGCCTGACCTGCTCGGCGAGCCCGGTGTTCGACCCTCACGGCGAATTGCTGGCGGTGCTCGACGTGTCCTCGGCGCGCCATGAGGTCTCTCGTCAAAGTCAGTTCCACACCATGGCCCTGGTCAATCTGTCGGCGAAGATGATCGAGAGCTGCTATTTCCTGCGCTACTTCGACAATCAATGGCTGCTGCGTTTTCATCTTCAGGCCGAATCCGTCGGACTGTTCAGCGAAGGGCTGCTGGCGTTCGACGGGGAAGGGCGAATCAGTGCGGTCAACCAGAGTGCGTTGAACCTGCTGGGGCATATTCGCGGTGGGTTGCTGGGCAAGCCAGTGGAGGCGTTTTTCGATTGTTCGCTGGATGACTTGCTCGGCCGCGCAAGTGTCAACGCCAGCGCCAGTTGGCCATTGCGTACCCGAGACGGGCGGAGTCTGTTTGCGGTGTTGCGCGGGCAGCCACGCAGCATTCCGGTGCCGGTGGTGCAAAGTGCGGTGATCGCCGAACCTTCGCGCTTATCGGGCATTTGTTTGGGCGACACGGGGTTGCAGGAGGATTTCCGTAAATCCTTGCGTGTGTTCGAGCGGGACGTACCGTTACTGATCAACGGCGAAACCGGATCCGGCAAAGAAGCGTTTGCCAAAGCCGTCCATCAGGCCAGCCAGCGAGCAGAAAAAGCCTTCGTCGCCCTTAACTGCGCGGCGATCCCCGAAAGCCTGATCGAGAGCGAACTGTTTGGCTATCGCGGCGGCAGCTTTACCGGTGCGCGCAAGGAAGGTATGCGCGGCAAGTTGCAACAGGCCGATGGCGGGACTCTGTTCCTCGATGAAATCGGCGACATGCCCCTGGCGTTGCAGACCCGGCTATTAAGGGTGCTGGAAGATCGTCAGGTAGTGCCGATCGGCGGCGAGCCGGAGTCGGTCAACGTACGAATCATCAGCGCCACTCACCGTAATTTACTGGAGCGGGTGCAGGACGGCAGCTTCCGCGAGGATTTGTTTTACCGGCTCAACGGGCTGGAAGTTACGCTGCCGGCGCTGCGTGATCGCAGTGACAAGTCTCAGTTGCTCGACTTTTTGCTGGCCGAAGAGGCGGGCGGGGAAACCGTATTGATCGACGGTCCGGCACGCCAGGCGTTGCTGGCCTTCGCCTGGCCGGGGAACGTGCGGCAGTTGCGCAATGTGCTGCGCACGTTAGCGGCGTTGTGCGACGGTGGGCGGATCGGGCTGGAGGATTTGCCGGTGATGATTCGTCAGGCTCGACCGGTGCCGGTTGTTGCCGTTGAAGAACCGTCGGAGCATCCGCTGGATGATGCTGAACGGTTGGCCTTGCTGAATGCGCTGGAACAGACGCGTTGGCATATGACTCATACAGCGGAGCAGTTGGGCGTCAGCCGCAATACCCTCTACAGAAAACTGCGTAAACACGGGATAGCCCGCTAGGCCGTTGATCGTTCCAACGCTCCGCGTGGGAATGCCTCCCCGGACGCTCCGCGTCCGCTTTTGGGACGCAGAGCATCCCTTGCTGCATTCCCACGCAGAGCGTGGGAGCGATCAGCGTGGGGACGATCATTAAAGACAGAGTGCGAATTTTCCCACCCTAAGCTAACCTGCGGCCATGTTTTACGAGGTCGACTAATGCACATTCATATTCTTGGTATCTGCGGCACTTTCATGGGTTCGATGGCGGTTCTGGCCAAAGAGCTGGGCCATCACGTGACGGGCTCCGATGCCAACGTCTATCCGCCGATGAGCACTCAGCTTGAGGCCCAGGGC
Source organism: Pseudomonas sp. PDM25 (assembly GCF_019219045.1). Classification (NCBI taxonomy): domain Bacteria; kingdom Pseudomonadati; phylum Pseudomonadota; class Gammaproteobacteria; order Pseudomonadales; family Pseudomonadaceae; genus Pseudomonas; species Pseudomonas sp. PDM25. Next base: position 226,139 of record NZ_JAHUWL010000008.1, on the reverse strand, counting down.
ATTGAGTTGACCCAAGGCTATGACCCGGCGCAGCTCGATCCGGCGCCGGATCTGGTGGTGATCGGTAATGCCATGTCCCGTGGCAACCCGGCTGTCGAATACGTGCTGAACAAAGGCCTGCCGTACGTCTCCGGCCCGCAATGGCTGGCGGATCACGTGCTGCAAGGTCGCTGGGTGCTGGCCGTCGCCGGTACTCATGGCAAAACCACCACCAGCAGCATGCTCGCCTGGGTACTGGAACACGCGGGCATGAGTCCGGGTTTCCTGATCGGCGGCGTGCCGCAAAACTTCTCGGTGTCCGCTCGTCTGGGTGATACGCCATTCTTCGTGATCGAAGCCGACGAGTACGATAGCGCGTTCTTCGACAAGCGCTCCAAGTTTGTTCACTACCGCCCGCGCACGGCGATCCTGAACAACCTTGAATACGATCACGCCGACATCTTCCCCGATCTGCCAGCCATCGAGCGGCAATTCCACCATTTGGTGCGGACCATCCCGAGCGAAGGCCTGGTGATCCACCCGACCACCGAGCCTGCGTTGCTGCGCGTCATCGAAATGGGCTGCTGGACCCCGGTGCAAACCACCGGTGCCGGCGGTCAGTGGCAGGTCAAACTGCTCAGCGAAGACGGTTCGAAATTTGAAGTGATGTTCGAAGGTGTTGCCCAAGGTGTGGTCGAGTGGGACATGACCGGCCAACACAACGTCGCCAACGCCCTGGCCACATTGGCTGCGGCGCGCCACGTCGGTGTTGTGCCGTCCATGGGCATCGCTGCGCTCAGCGCATTCAAAAGCGTCAAGCGCCGGATGGAGAAAGTCGCGCAAGTACGTGGCATCACCATCTATGACGACTTCGCGCACCATCCGACGGCGATTGCGACGACCCTCGACGGTCTGCGCAAGCGCATCGGCGATGCACCGCTGATCGCGATCATCGAGCCGCGCTCCAATTCCATGAAACTCGGCGCTCACCGCGACGGCTTGCCGGAAAGCGTGGTCGATGCCGATCAGGTGATCTGGTATGCGCCGGCCAACCTCGGTTGGGACCTGGGGGCCACTGCTGCGTTGTGCACGGTGCCGTCGATCGTCAGCGATTCGCTGGAAGGCATCATCGAGCGCGTGAAGAGCCAGGCCCAGCCCGGCACTCACGTGGTGATCATGAGCAACGGTGGCTTCGGCGGCCTGCACGGCAAACTCGCCGAGGCGCTGCAATGAACAACGGCCCGGAACGCATCACGCTGGCGATGACCGGGGCTTCCGGCGCCCAGTATGGTTTGCGTCTGCTGGACTGCCTGATTCGTGAAGACCGCGAGGTGCACTTCCTGATTTCCAAGGCGGCGCAACTGGTGATGGCCACCGAGACTGACGTTACGTTGCCGCCGAAAACCCAGATGATGCAGGCCTTCCTCACCGAATACACCGGCGCTGCCGCCGGGCAGATTCGGGTGTATGGCAAGGAAGACTGGATGTCGCCAGTGGCTTCGGGCTCCGGCGCGCCGGCAGCGATGGTGGTGGTGCCGTGTTCCACCGGGACCTTGTCGGCTATTGCGACGGGGGCTTGCAACAACCTGATCGAGCGTGCTGCCGACGTCACCTTGAAGGAGCGTCGCCAGCTGATTCTGGTGCCGCGTGAGACGCCGTATTCGAGCATTCATCTGGAGAACATGCTCAAGTTGTCGAACATGGGTGTGACGATTTTGCCGGCGTCACCAGGCTTTTATCATCAGCCGCAAACCATCGACGACTTGATCGATTTTGTCGTGGCGCGAATTCTCAATCTGCTGAACATTCCCCAGGACATGCTGCCGCGTTGGGGCGAACATCATCTGACCAGCGATGAATAAGCTGCTGGCAATGGTGCTGGCGCTGCAATTGGCTGGCTGCGCCACTGCGCGAACGCTCGATGCCGCCAAGCCAGGGGCGCCGGTGGTGTATTCGGGAACGCGTCTGGATTTGTATGCCTTGAATGGCGGCTGCTGCGCCATGGACCGCTTCGGCGCCGAAGCCCCGAGCTACCCTGGCGTCGACCTGCCGGCCAGTGCGTTGCTCGACACGCTGCTGTTGCCGCTGTCTGTGCTCACGGTGATCGGGGTAAGTTTTCAGGCGACGGGTGGGTTGTAAAATTGAGAGCGGCTCTTGTGGCGAGGGAGCAAGCTCCCTCGCCACAGGTCTGCGGATTATTTGCCTAACTTGCGCAACTCATCCGACTCCACAATCCGCACCCCATCCTGCTCTTCCAGCGCCAGTCGCCACATGGCACGGGCCAGTTGGCAGGCTTCGATGCCGCGGTATTTGCCGGGGATCAAACGGGACAAGGGCCCGACGAATTGCTCAGCCATACGCGGTTCCATACGCTCGCCCAGCAACAACGAAGGTCGGCAAATGGTCAGTTGCGGCCAGTCCTGTGCGCGCAATGCATATTCCATCTCGCCTTTGACCCGGTTGTAGAAAATCGGGGACCTGCGATCGGCACCCAGGGCACTGATCACGATCAGGTGCCGTGCGCCCATCTCCCGTGCACGTTTGGCGAACGCCACCACCATGTCCAGGTCCACCGCACGAAAGGCCTCTTCCGAGCCGGCTTTCTTGATAGTGGTGCCCAGGCAGCAGTAGGCGATGTCGACGCGACCATTCAATTGCGGCAGAAACACTGCTGGGTCGCCGACCGGATTTTCCAGGTGGGGATGCTCGGCCAATGGCCGGCGTGAGGGCGCCAATACTCGTGAGATCGTGGGCTCATTGAGCAGGCGATCAAGTAAATGTTCACCGGTCAACCCGGTAGCTCCGGCAAGCAATACGTGTTGAGGCGTCAAGTACATAGTGTTTCCCCCTTGATACTCTTCAGCTTAGTTGCTCTTTGCATCCTTGCTGTCGGAGGAGACACTTCGAAGCGCTTTTCGTGCCTGCTGCTTGCGTAACAACTGCCAGTGAGAGAGGACGGTTTTCGGCGCCCAGATCTGCGGTTCAGAGGCTTCGAAGCTGTCCGCAAGCTCGCGTTCCGCAACGGTGGCCCTGGCCAGTTTGAAGGCTTGCTCCAGGTCGTCGGTCTGGTTCAGTGCCTGGGCGAACAGCGCGTCGCCGAAGTAGGTGAAGTTGGCTTCTTCCGAGCAGCCAAAGGACACGCGGTCAGCGCGCGAGGCGGTCATGATCAGGGTGCGTTCATCCTTGAGAGCCGGAATGAATCCACCGGAGTAACAGGACGAAATCACGATGATCTTGTCGCGGTTTTTCAGCGGAGAGAGCACCGTGGCGAGTTCGTCGGCCGGCAGATCGGACAGTTCCATGCGCGGCTGGTCGAGCACCAGTTCGTGTTCGCTGGAGCCGTGGCTGGTCAGGTAGATGAAGATCAAGTCTTCCGGGCCACTGCGTTCGGCCAGGGTGGCGGCGGCGCGGCGCAGGTTTTCCCGGGTGGCCATCGGCCGGTCGACGAGGTGGTCGCGATGGTTCACCAGGCGGATCTGGCCAAACGCACCAAAGCGGCTGCTGAGCATGTTGCTGACGTAATCGGATTCGCGCAGGAACACGCTTTGCTTGCCGTCACCACCCAGGGTCAAGGTGTACAACTCGACCGCTGGGGTCGAAGCCGGCACGTTGGACAGTGCATCGTTGAGCAAACGGCCCTGTGCCAGCAAACCGAGTTCCAGGCTATCGGGCAGCAGCTTGCCATCGGCATCGCGAACCCGCTGGCCATTGACCCACGTACCGTTTTGCACCGTGCCGTCAGTCAGCACCAGGGTGCCGTGCCCCGAGTAACTGTCACCGTCGAACTGACCAATGTAAAAGCTGCCGTCGGGCAGGTTCAATCGACCTTGGCCGGAGAAGCGCCAATCGCTGAACTGGCCGATGTAATGGCTGCCATCGGCACCGATCAACTCGCCCTTGCCGTTCAGCGAACCTTCCTTGAATTGACCGAGCCAGACATCACCGTCGGCGTTCTCGTAGCGGCCCTTGCCGTGCAGTTGGTTGTTCTTGAAGCTGCCGACATACATATCGCCATCGGCGCTGTTGAACGTCCCGTTGCCTTCGAGCTGACCGTCGACGAAATGCCCGGTGAACTGATTGCCGCTGGCGTCGCTCCGTTGGCCTTCGCCGTTGGGTTTGCCGTGGGCGAACTGGCCCTGATACGAACTGCCGTCTTCGAGTTCGAGACGACCGAGCCCTGAATATTGATCGGCCTTGAATTCACCGCGGTAGGTCATGCCGTTTTCTTTGAGGGTGCCTTCGCCGTCCCGTCGGCCGGCTTTGAAACTACCGGTGAAGCTGCTGCCGCTAGTGGTCAGCGTGCCCTTGCCGTCGAACAGCCCCAGGTTGAATCCCCCGCGATAGACTTCGCCGTTACTGCCGTGCCATTCGCCCTGGCCATGCCATAGGCCCTTGTCGAAATCGCCGGCGTACCAGCTGCCGTTCGGGTAATCGATACGGCCCTGGCCTTGCAGCAATCCGTTGACCAGTTCGCCGCGATAACGTCCACCGTCCGGCAAGCGAGCGTCGGGGGGCAACAGCGATTCGCCGTCGCCGCAAGCGGTGAGCAATAGGGTCAGAGCGAGGAGTGCAAGTGGGCGCATAGCGGGATCCGGGCAATTAGGCGACCGAGTATGCCGCAGCTGTTTGACCTTATATAGCCAGGAAACAGGAGAGGGCGCGAAACAGCGTGAGCTGCTTCGCATCCGGGATGGGTTACACGAAGCAGAGAGACAGTGGCTCGGCGATGTAGGCCGGCTTGTCCGAGCCTTCGATCTCAAGCGTGGCGGTGGCCTTTAGCAGCCATTGGCCGGGTTTCTTCTCGGTGACTTCGTTCATGTCGACCTTGAGTCGTACCCTGGAATTGACCTTCACTGGCTGGATGAAACGCACGGTATCCAGACCGTAGTTGACCACCATCTTCACCCCTTCAGGGAGGATCAGGATGTCTTCCATCAGTTTGGGAATCAGCGACAGCGACAGGAAACCGTGTGCAATGGTGCTGCCAAATGGCGTTTGCGCGGCTTTGACCGGGTCGACGTGGATGAACTGATAGTCCCCTGTGGCCTCGGCGAACAGGTTGATGCGCTCCTGATCGATGGTGAGCCATTCGGAACGTCCGAGTTCCTTGCCGACATAATCTTTGAGCTCTGCAACTGGAACATAGGGCATTGAGACTCTCCTTGGGTTCATCGGTTTTATAGTTTTGAGGTGGGGGGATTTGACCTCCCGGATTACCACTTTAGATCAACATGGCAAATGGCTCCGGTCAACTGACCATGATTTTGGCGAATGCCGGTCTATAGCGTTGGCGTGCTTATAATGCTCGGCCCGTTTGTGCGGGATGATATTGGCGGGAGATGACGGATGTTGTTACGTGGCCTGACCTGGCTGGTGCTGTTCCAATTGCTGGGCACAGCCATCAACCACTTGTTTTTACCGATACTGCCGGGGCCGATTGTCGGCCTGCTGTTGCTGTTGGTATTCCTGATCAGCCGTGGCCAGGTTGGCGAACCGCTGAACCTCGCGGCCAGCAGTCTGCTGCGTTACCTGCCGTTGTTGCTGGTGCCGCCCGCCGTGGGTGTGATGGTTTACGCTAAAGACATTGCCGCGGATTTCTGGGCCATCGTCGGTGCGCTGGTGTTGTCTCTGTTGCTGTCCATGGCCTTCGCTGGCGTGCTGATGCAGCGCATGGTCAAGCGTCACGCTCATCGTGAGGATGGCCAATGATCTTCGACTGGCACGGCGCCTGGGCGTCGGTGATTCATCATCCGTTGTTCGGCATCGGTATTACGCTGGGGGCTTATCAGCTGGTACTGGCGGCGTTCGAGAAAACCCGCTGGATCTTTCTGCAACCGGTGCTGGTCTCGATGCTGCTGGTGATCGGCGTATTGGTGGGTTGCGGCCTGACCTATGCCGAGTACCGCAAGAGCACCGAGATCCTCAGCATCCTGCTAGGGCCTGCGACCGTGGCGCTGGCTGTACCGCTGTACCTCAATCTGCGACGCATTCGGCAGTTGTTCTGGCCGATATTTACTACGCTGGTGATAGGTGGCGTCGTCGCCACCGGCATGGGTGTATTGCTGGGCTGGTCGTTTGGTGCCGAGCACATGATCCTGATGACCATGGCGCCGAAGTCGGTGACGTCGCCGATTGCCATGCTGGTGGCAGAGCAGATCGGTGGCGTCGCGGCGCTGGCGGCCGTGTTCGTGTTGATTACCGGGGTGATCGGGGCAATCTTCGGGCCGAGTCTTTTGACCAGGCTGGGTGTGCACAGCCCTGAGGCGCGCGGTATGGCATTGGGCATGACGGCGCACGCGGTAGGCACTGCGGTGGCGATGCAGGAAAATGAAGAATGCGGCGCCTTCGCGGCGCTGGCGATGAGTCTGATGGGCGTGGCCACGGCAGTTTTCCTGCCGTTGGCGGTGTCGATGGTGGTGTAAGGAAATGTCTATGAGCTTGCCGCTTTTTCCGCTGAACACAGTGTTGTTTCCTGGCTGCATCCTCGATTTGCAGATCTTCGAGGCGCGCTACCTGGACATGATCAGTCGCTGCATGAAGCAGGGCGGTGGCTTTGGCGTGGTGTGCATCCTCGACGGCGAAGAAGTCGGCATTGCCCCGGCGGGCTACGCGCTGGTCGGATGCGAGGCGCTGATCACTGATTTCAAACAGCAGGACAATGGTTTGCTGGGCATTCGGGTGCAGGGTGGGCGGCGTTTCCACGTGTTGCGCACCGAGATTCAGCGCGATCAGCTGACTGTCGCCGAGGTCGAGTGGCTGGAGGACGAACCTGAGCAGCCGCTGCAAGACGAGGACGCCGACCTGGTTGCGCTGCTCAAAGCCTTGGCCGAACACCCGATGGTCGAAGCGTTGAACATGGGCACCGAGGCAACCGGGCAGCAGTCGTTGGCCAATCAGTTGGCGTACCTGTTGCCGTTTGCCGAAGTGGACAAGATCGACCTGCTGCAACTCGATGATCCGCAGCAGCGACTGGATGCAATTCAGGCGCTGCTGGATGAGCTGCAAGGCGAGTTGTTCGCCTAGAGCCTGCCGACAGGATCAGGCGGTTGTCGGCGTTATCAAGTCAGGCGTAAAGACCACGTCGTTGGAGAACACTTCCTTACCGGCGGGAAAGTTAATCACCGGTTTGTTTGCCGCCGCCACCTGATCGATCAACATGTCGTAGTCACTCAGGTTGTTTGCGCCGGCCCATGTCCGCTCTTCGATACTGTCAGCCTCGCCTCTGGTTGAGTGGTCGGCGTGAACATAGGATTGCAAGTAGATGTCACTGACCCGTGCTGCGCGGGTAAAGGTCGAGTTGACCAGCCAGATCCGGTCTGCGCTGAAGCCGCGGCTGGATATTGAGATATGGCCTTCCAGATCATCATCGGGAAACCAGGTTTTACCGCCGGTTCTTTTCGATTCGTCGAGCGCATCCCTGTTGAAATGATAGTTTTCACGAGCCGGGACGATCTCGATGTTGCGGGTGTCGAGCAGGTAACAAAAGGCAATGTTCTGGTTGAGTCTTTTCGGGTAATAGTCCTTTTCCGTGATCCGTCCCGGTTCGCTGTCCGAGCCACTGTCGGCGTCGGAGTCTGCCGCACTGTCAACGGATTCTGTATCGCTCGACTGGGTTCGGCTCAAGTCGCCGGGGTACTTGTGGTACTGAGTGTCGTACAGAAGTTCTTCTATCCCGGATTGCTTGCCGAACTGGCGGATGTACTGTTTCGCGTTGTTCAGACTAAAGGTTGCGCTGACAGCCTTTTGTGTCGTTGAGCCCTCACCGAGATCCTGGCGCGGGAGCATATGGCCGTCCCGGGAAAATTCGAAAGGCGTGCGGTCATCGCCCCTGAACATCGCGGGTATATCGGTACGGTACAAACAGTTGTATTTATTGCGCTTGTACCCGGCGTACGCCAGTAAGCCATCGAGATAGGTGCGGGTGTAATTGGCATTGAAATCCGTAAAGCCCCGCCCGCGGTTTCGCAGGCTGAAGATTTCAGGCAGCAACTCCTCGTAGGCGTCGTCGAACCGGTTGACGTTTGTCTCATCGATGGACGTTTGTTTATGGTTCTCGGCCCACTGCGGGGCGGTGCCGTTGGCTTGTATCTCGGCGAGCATCTGTGTGAGTTGCCGGTTCGACAGGTTGTAAGGCTTCATCGTCGCCGCCACCTCATCCAGGGTTTTGTGCGGGCCGCGCAAGTTCATCCGGACTTGAAGCCGTTCAAGAAGCTTGCCTCTTTCTTCTGCGGTTATACGCGCCATCTCGACGTAATCAGGGGTGTTTCCCGTCTCTGTGGTCGGCTGCGTATCCGGCAGGCGCGGTGGTGTCGCCGGCAAACCGGGCCCCGATAGATCCTCGATCAAGGGGCGTTTTTTAGAAGGCCCTGGTTGCTCGTCGATCAGGGGCCGCTTTTGGGGAGTTGGTTGAGGATGGCGCTGGTTGAGCTGCACATTGTCGAACATCGCCTTCAATTGCCCGTACGAGTGTGGCTCCATTAACTCGGCAAATTCGTCCTGCTGCTTATCAGGTGCCATCCAGCGTCGCAATTCGTTGATCAGATGGGGTTTGCGGCGTCGGTTTGTACGCGGTTGCGCCCATTGTGGCTTGTTGCCGGTACTGGCGACCTCGGCGCGAAATCTGCTGATCTGTGCTCCCTGCAATCCGTAAAAGTCCCAGATGTCGTAGTCCGTCCAGGCGGGAATTTGCTGCGCAGGCTGATTGATCGGGGTATCTGGTGGATCGACTCTGACAAAGTGTCCGTTGATATCGACAAAAGCATATTGGGTCGTCGGACCGACGAGCGGGTCCGCGTCCTGTTTTTTATGCATCACCACATACCCATGAAGATTGGTTGCCTGTGGGGCCCAGGTGTAGTGGGCAATGTCGACGTAGCTTTGTGCGGGGAGTTGTTGTGCAGACGCCGGTTGTGGCGCAGGCGATGGTTTGATCGAGGACTCGCCGGGCAGCGACTCGGCATCCAGGCGCCAGGTTCTGCTATCTGGGTTGAGCCGCAATGTAGGTCCCGAGGCCGTCAGTTCATTACGCCGTTTTGCCCGATACATTCCGACAGCGGCGTCGAACTCGACAAGCACCGTTCCACCGGACTGAATATCGACGTACCGGCGTTGTGCCTGGACTCTAAACCCGTCAGCGTCGGGTGCAGGCAAGAGGTTTGAAGAGGATGTGGACAGACGGAACAGGTGCAGTGGGTCGGAGCCGGAAGCGGCGGTTGGTGCTCCGGCAGTGGGGGTGTCCTGGACATTCAAGGCGGGCAATGGCAGTAGAGAAGGCTGAGTCAGGGAGGGGCCAGAGATGGGTAACAAGGGGGCTGGCGGCGTAGTGTCCGATGACATGCCTGCCTGCAGATTTGGGCGAACGATTGCAGAGTGCCCTGTCCCCTGCAGTGGCGGCAGATTCAATGCGGGTGGTTCAGGTATGTTTATTTTCGGTATTGAAGATACTGGTGGTTTTGGCATGTTGGAATCCTTTCCAATAGTGGCCTGAAAGGGACCGGCTCCCGGAAGTCGAGGGCCGGTCTTATTCAACGATGAGCAGAGCTGACCTTATGGAAACACAATGTCGTTAGAGTATATTTCCCCGTCAGGAAGTTTGATGACAGGTTTGCCCAAGTTTGCGGCCTGATCGATCAAGTCGTCATATTCCCACTCGTTGTGGTCACCGCTCCATGTTCTTTCTTCAATGGGTCTGCCCGCACGGGGTCTGTGCCTGGCGGACTCGGGCTGACGTAGGTACAGGGCGCAGATGTCATTGATCTTCGCTGCACGTGTCCCGCTCGAGTTGATCAGCCAGATCCTGTCAGCACTTAAGCCGCGCGCAGACATTGAAATGTGGCCTTCATATGAATCGTCGGGAAACCAGATCTTTTCACCGGGCTTTTTTTCGGTTCGCGCATAGGCATTGAAAGCCAGGTTTTCTTCGCCAGGCACAACTTCAATATTGCGGGTGTCGAGCAAATAGGTAAACCCGATGCGCTGATTTTGCCTTTTTGCGATGTAGTGTTTGTCATGGAAGCGTAAGAGCGGGTTACCTGAGCTGTCCTCATCACTGCTGGATGAACTCTCGTCACTGCTTGATGAACTCTCATCACTGCTAGATGAACTATCGTCACTGCTTGATGAACTTTTGCCTCTTTCTTCGTATCTGCGGGTTCCGCTGTAGTCGATTAATTCCCCTGGGTATTTGTGATGCTGAGTGTCATACAGCAACGCTTCCACCTCTGGAGCGCTGCGAGCATGTACATATGCCTCCGATAGACTGAACGTTGCGCTCACGGCTTTTTGTGTGGTTGATCCGACACCGTGTTTCTGGCGTGGGCGCATGTGATCCTCGAAAAACTCGAAGGGGTTGCGGTCGTCCCCCCTGAACATGGCCGGAATATCGGTTCTGTATAAGCAGTTGTATTTGTTGCGCTGGTACCCGGCCTTTGTGAGCAGGGCATTGAGATATGGACGGGTGAAGTTGTCGGAGAAGGCGATGTTGCCGGTTGACTGGTTTCTGAGGTGCAGTATCTCGGGCAACAGTTCTTCGTAGACTTCATCGAACCGATGAGGGTTGGTTTCGTCCATGGAAGAATGTCTGAGGTCCTCAGCCCACTGGGGAATGCGCCCTTGGGCCTGCACGTCACTGACCAGTCGCGAGAGCTGTCGCGTCGACAGATTGTAGGGTTGAATCTGGCGGGTGATCTCCTCCCGCGATTTCGCGCCGGGTCCCGTGCTTGTCAGGGATCGAAGTTGTTCGATCAGTTGGTCTCTCAGTGCTCCGTACTCAACGGACTTCGTAATGTAGTCGGGCACTGCGGGACTATCCGCTGTGGGGGATTGTTCGTCCGCCAGGCGTGGGCGCTTTGCCTCCGCTCCGGTTTGCGCTTGCGGGTTGGCCAGCTTGCGTTTGTGTACTTCACGTTGGCGCCTGGCGACCGAATCGAGACTGACCCTGTCGAGTTGCGCCGCCCATTGCTCGACCGAATAGTTCAGAGGCTCCATTCGCCGATTAAATTCATCCCGGCTCATATGTGGCGCCAACCAGCGGCGAAGTTCATCGAGAAGATACGATTTCTGAAGCCGCTCCTGTCGAATGGAGGCCCATCGCGGCTTCATCCCGGTGACCGTGACTTCGTCGCGGAAACGGGTGATATCACTGCCGGAAAGATCGTACATATCCCACAGTTCACGGTCGGTCCACGCGGCGAGTTTGGTCGCTGGCTGGTCGATCGGGGTCGAGCCCGGTTCGACTTTGACAAACGAACCGTTGTCATCCTGAAAGGCCGTATGGGTTTCGGGTCCTACGTGTGCGTCCAGGCCTCTTTTTCGATGCAGAATGATGTATCCCTGAAGATTTGTTGCGTCCGGGTTCCAGACATAGTGTGTGCTATCAAGGTAGATGCGTGGGGCGATAGCAGTCGTTGACATGTTTACTGGCGGCGGGGCGGGGGGATCGAGGCTCCAGCTTTTTCCATCGTTGTTCAGGTGCAAAACCGGCCCGCTGGGAGTCACTTCGAAGCGACGTTGTGCCCGGTATGTGTTCGTGCCGGCGTCATAGCTGACTTGGACAGTACCGTTGCCCGGGATGTCGGCGTACAGGCGTTGGGCATGGATTCGCAAGCCGGCGTCGTTTGGCGGGGGCAACGTGTTTGCCGAGTAGACCGACACTCGAAACCCATTCAATGGATCATTGCCGAGAGGACGTGTCGGCACCGTGGACCCAGCGAGTGCCTGTGTTTGTATCGGCTGCGGGACGTCGGGCAACAGACCGGGTGTCAGCCCAGGCGCATGGGGCGTGCCATCAGGCCATCCCGCAGCAGGTTGCATCGACTCCAGCCCTGTGTTCATGCGAGTGCCCGGGAGCGACGCATCCGCTTGCAGTCGCGGCGGGGTCGTCGTCGGCAGCTCAGGCAGGTTGATTTTGGGTATCGAAGATATCGGTGGTTTGGGGGCCATGTTGGAATCCTTTCCAGTGTTGAAGCGGTAGCCGCTTCGTTGTTTGAATGAAATCAGGTGTGGCGCAATTCGATCATTGATCCATTGGGGTTTCGTTCACGGGCGCGCGCACGATGTGCATGTCCTCATGTTGCAGCTTGCGCGACCAGTCACCTTCGAGCGTCCAGTCTTCGGCGACGCTGTCGTAGTAAATGGCTTTGCTGTCATCGTCACGCAATTGCAGATTGCGGATGAGCACCAGGTCGGTCATCGGTTCGTTGCCTTGGCGATGCAGACTGATCCCTGCCTGGATCGCGTCGATGCTGGAATAGGCCTGGGCATTGATTTCTGCCAGAAGCACCACGGCAAATTCCTGTTCGATGTCATACCGGTGACCGGATGAGGTGAATACGCGCACCGTTTCCATCAGCGCGTCACCGGTCTCGTCATTGGGCAGCAGAATAAGGATGTGGCCGACCCATAGCTGCGCGCCGTTCAGGCGGATGTGCTCGCGGCCGATCGTCTCACTCAGGTGCTGTGTATGAATATTCCAGGTTGAAGTACCGATGGCAGTGGCAATCGCGACCGAAGTCGACAGCCTGAGGATGGTGTCGGCCGCCGGATGAATGTCGTAGGTCGCGGCCTGTCCCTCCAGCACGAGAATGCCGGCCTGGGGCGCGGCCTGGATGTCCACCCGCAAGTCCTGCGGTTTAAGCACGGTGGGCGGGTGGGCAGCGGGTTGCTGCATCAGGTAGTGACCGCTGCGCTCAACCAGCGAGCGGGGCGTCAATACAGTCCTGTGACCCTGTTGGAGTTGGTCTTCAAGATAGGAATGGTGCGGCAGTCCTACCCGATAGGAGATTCCGTCGCGCATGATGAGCACAAAGTTGTGTGTGGGCATCAGCCCCGACGCGATCAGGTTGCCCATGACATTGCTACCAACCCCCGGGCGATTGCGGGCCATGTCTTTGAGCGTCAGGCGCTTTTGATCCGTGAAACGCAAGGTCAAGTTGACGTCTTGGTAGCGCAGGTAGTTGGAGTTGATGTTGCGCGTTGACCTGATCGTGTAGTCAGCCTCTACGGCTTCTATTTCATGACTGTCGTAGTCCAGGAATAGTGTGCTGAGCGTCGTTTCGCTCACGTGCCGGACAGCCAGTACGGTCGAGGCCAAATGTCGATAGACGAAGTAGCTTGAGTGCGATGCGCTGGAGGCGACATGGTCTCCTCCGTTCAACAGTTGCGGCGGGGTTGCAGGTTTGCCCCGCGCCAGGATGATTGCGTTGACGTCGACGCTGTCGCGGCCATCGAGCTGTTGCGGCAAGTCAGGTTTGAGTGAGTAGAGATCCTTGGTGCGCACTATCAGTTTGTCGTTGCACAGCAGGCGTTTGTCGGCTTCCTGGCGATAAATCCCTTTGACCGTGACGGTTATCTGCGGCAGTTCTCCATCTATCCCGTGAAGTGCGGACAGCACCAGCGAAGTTCCTTCGACCCGCCAGCCTTGAATGCGCTCGAGCGTCCAGTCGAGGTCGATGAGACTGGGGTCCTGGCCATCTTCGATCAGTGTGGTGGCGTCGGTTTTGTCGGCGATGATGTAGTGATCTTCGCCGGGACCGCCGTTGGCCTGGCTGTTTGGCCCTTTGATCACAATCGTGTCGGCACCTGCGCCGGTGTCGGCAATGTCCGCGTTTCCGCGCAGGACGATTCGGTCCGCCTGCGAACTGCCGGTGATGCTATTCGCGGCGTCCGCCAGCGTTTCGACAGTTTCCACAGACTCAAAGCGCAGCGGCGGGGTGTCGGGGCTGGCGCGCAGGTTCAGTTGCCCTGTTTGCAGGTCAATGCGCACGCCCTGATGCGGCTTGTCGCGCGAGACCTTGCCTTCCAGTTGCAGCGTGTCATTGCCGGCACCACCTCGCAGCTGACTGCCTGACAGATCAGTGGGCTGGAGAGTGTCGGCGGCGATCCGAAAGCTGAAAATATCATCCTTGTCGCCACCAGTGAGGGTCTTTTTTCCCGCGCCGTAGCTGAACTGGTTGGGTTTGTCCCTGACCCCCACAACGGTGTCGTCGCCGCCTCCCAGTTGCCAGAGGATGGCCTTGTGCTCGCCCGCGCTGCCGATGATTGCGCCCGGAATGTGGCTGATGCCTTGGCTGGCATCGAACGTGTCGTCGGTTTCCTTGATGACGGCTTCCTTTTCCTCGATGTAAGGACTTTCGCCGCCTGCATCGTCCCACTGGTATTTCCAGTGCTTGACGGTCTGCAATTCGACTTGATAGCTGCCTAACACTACCGCTTCGACAGTGTCTTTCAATTCGTTGTCCAGCCAACCTCGGGCCGTCTTTCTCAGTAGCTCGCTGTAGTTGCTGTCGGTCTTGGCGACGAGGTAGCGGTCGAGAATGTCTCGATCCATGGTTTGCCCGGTGAACGCAAACCAACCCGAGCGCAAGCGTTCGTGGGTGCTCAATGTAATGTAATCGTCGATGTCATCGACCTGGCGGGCGGCACCGTAAATTCTTGCACCCAGGATGAGCACGGCACCCGCCGCAATCCCGATCGGGCCGGCTGCACTGAAACCGGCAAGTGCCGCTATACCCAGAACAATGCTCAGCCCGGCGCTGGTCAGGCTAAGCGCTGCATTGAAGTAGTGATCCTGAGCTTGTTTGCCGGTGGCGGTGGCGGCGTCGTTGAACGCTTTGATGGCGGTGTAGATATCGAAGGGAAGAGTCAGGACGCTGGCAAGCAGGCCGGCGCCGCGTGCCAGGTACTTGCCGGCACTGGTTTTGCTGAACCCTGTAAACACCTTGCCGCCACTGAGCATCATGTTTCTGCCGATGTTTTCCAGACCTCGCTCGAGGAACAAAGACCCCACCTCGGCAGTGATCCCGCCTACGTTGATGCCGGCTTCAACCAGGTCGCCTTTCTTCAGTGCTTCTGCGGTGCCCATGATGCCGCTGTAGATGCCGTAACCCTGGAGCCCGACGCCCATGCTGGTCATGCTGCGGCTTTTGACCTTGTCGGCCCAGCTCGGCAGGTTTTCAGGCAGCGATGGGGTACTCAATGACAATTGCTGGGCGGAGTCCAGCAGTTTGCCAAGGCTTTGCATGGACGCTGACAAGTCGGAGGATGATGCTGAAAGCAAAGATTGGGCGCTGGCCGAACGCAGAACGCCGAGTTCAAACAACAACCCCGCGCAGCTGTCGCTATGTTGAGGGGATTGCAGCCTGCCCTCGATCTTGGCCGGATCAAATTGCAGGGCGTTTATGAACGTCTGGTCGGGCTCAAGCTGAATCGGATGATTTGCGTTGATCACCTGGCCATTGAGTCTTGCCCCCATGTCATACAAGTCCTGGCGACTGATGGTTAATTCGCCAATGCGAACCGGGCCGTTCAATTGATCCTGGAGTAAGAGTCTGTTCCGGCGTTGTTCATCTTGGGGCGTGGATGAGGGCATCCGTGCCGAGAGAGAAGGGGGCGTTTCGGTAATACGGATGTTTCTCGGCAGTGTTGGATTTTGCCCGGTGGATATGGATGGCGTGGACATGTTCGCGTATCTCTTTTTTCATATAGATGTCATTCGGTTCTTGGGCCTCATATTGGCGTTGAACAGTATTGTTGAGGTGGATGTTGCAGGTGCGGTACATATTTATAGCTTTGGTTATTTTATATGCTCTCGTGGGCGCTTTTTTTGGGGGATGCAATGATGTTGTAAGTTGAGGTTGAATTAAGTAACGCGATAAATAGGGGGCGCTGTTTCATCAACTACTGCGATCTTCTGACGGTAATAGCGGTCAGTCCAGGTAGTTCACAGCTTCTCTTCGAAAGGAGAAGCTGCTTTCAGCTTGGTATCTGCGAGCCTTTCGCTATCAGTACGAGTAACGCAACAAAGCGTGAGGCAAATTCCACAGCGCGAAGAAGCCGAACAATGCCATCAACACCGGCAAGACCAACCACCAGACTTTGGTCGGCATCGGATTCAGGACTGTCTGGCGCTGGGTCACGGCCAGGCTGGCCGCACAAACACAAGCTGCCAGTACCGCTCCGGCCAGGACATCGGTTGGCCAGTGCGCGCCCAGATAAACCCGAGACATGGCGATGGACACAGCCGGCAAGCAGCCGAGCAGTAGCCAGGTCAGGCGCATGCGCGTTGGCTGGCCTCGGCCAGCCAGTACCGCCAGGGTCAGGAACAGCGCAAACGAACCAGACGAATGACCACTGGGCATGCTGTAGCTGCTCAGTGGATCGGCCAGTACTTCCGGGCGCATCCGGGCAAACAGGTTTTTGGTTCCGGTGTTCGCCAGCGCGGTGATCAGCAGCGTGCTGCCGGCGAAGAGCATGTGTCGCCATTGTCGGGTAACCAACAGCAGGATCGTCAGCACCGCACTGATCACGAACATGTTTTTGAACTCGCCGAGCTGGGTGAGCATCACCGCTACTTCATCCAGCAGCGGGCTGCGGTGCTCCTGTACCAGCGTCATCAAGCCCTGATCGAAGGCGTTCAGATGCGCAAAGCCAATAAACAACCCACCGAGGATCACCAGGCTGAGGCCGGCGATGTATACGGTCACCAGGCGATGAGCGCGCACGCTGCTGTTGACGCTCAGGCCTACCAGCGCCGCGATGCTGCCGACCACCAGCCCGACCTGTGGCCAGAAACCTTCCGGCAACGGCAGGCGAATCGCCGCGCCCGTGGCCCAACCGGGTAGCAGGTAAGCGACGCTCCAGCCAGCGGCGGCCAGCAAGCTGACGGCGGCGAAGCGCGGGAAGGGCATGTCGAACATCCCCGCGACCATCGGCAGCATCGGCCGCAGCGGACCGATGAAGCGCCCGACCAGCAGGCTGGCGATGCCGTAGCGCTGGAAATACGCTTCGGCGCGGGCGATCCATTCCGGATGATGGCGCAACCCTGGCAGGCGCCGGATGTTCTGATGGAAATGTCGCCCGATGAAGTACGAAACGATGTCCCCCAGCACCCCGGCGAGAAAGCCCAGCAGCAGCGTTTCACCCAGCGACAGCGCGCCACTGCCGGCCAGGACCGCCACGGCAAACAGCAGCACCGTGCCAGGTACGATCAACCCGGCAATCGCCAGGCATTCCACAAAGGCCACTATGAACACCGCCGCGGCCAGCCATTGCGGGTTGACCGTCAACCAACCGGTCACGCTATCGAGCCATGGGCCCATAAAAACAACTCCATCGATTATTCAATTGGCCCCAAGGGACAAACGCGATCTTCAAAACGCTATAAATCCCCTGTGGGAGCGGGCTTGCTCGCGAAGGCGGAGTGTCAGTCGGCACTAATATCGACTGAAAGGGCCCCTTCGCGAGCAAGCCCGCTCCCACACTGGATTTTCATTGTTCAGGTCAGCAAAAAATAATCGCGACCTTCGACCTGCCCCCGTCGCAACGGGTTGCGCGTGCAATACGGCGCGTAAGCCGCGTCGACGAAACGGTACATCAAATGCTCATCGCGGCCGTGGGGAATGCCCAGGCGCGTGGTTTGTATGATGTGAGCGGGCGCCGGGCCGACATCTTCCACCAGCAGCACTTCATGGTCGAAGCGCTTGGCGTCCCAGACCGGAACCTTCAGGCCCAACGCTTTGCAGAGCAGCGTCTGTCCGGCGCAAAGTTTTTGCGAGGGGCGAGGGCGACCCTGGGCGTCGGGATTGTTCAACAGCATCTGCGCCAGGCTCGCCGGCCCGCTCAAGTCATCGACCCACGGATAGGCGGATTTGATCAGCACAGCATTGCCCGGCCCTTGGGCGCTGAAGTTCAGGGAGTCGCCGCCACGGGCGTAGTACATATAGATGTGGCCGCCATCCAGAAACAAAGCCTTACGTTTTTCTGTGTAGCCGAGGGAGGCGTGGCTGCCTTTTTCTTCGAAGTAATAGGCTTCGGTCTCGATGATCCGGGCGCTGAGCCACAGGTCGCCGACCCGGTGACGAATGACTTTGCCGAGTAAATCCCGGGCCAGCGTTTGGGCATCTCTGTCGAAAAATGCATCCGCGAGCCCCTTGGGCAGGCTTGTCGCGGGCGTGCGAACAGTCAGGTTAGTCATGATGAACGGTGTTTATCAGGGCTGATTGAGCCGCGATGATAACAATTTGCAGCTTAATCACGGCTGAACGTCGGCAAATTGCCCTCCATTTCGACCATCCGCCCGTCACCGCTGTTAGTCCCGGGACGCGACAGCTATAATCTGCCGCTTTACTCTTTACCAAGACCTTAGCAAAGACCACTCCAGACCATGACTGAGTCCGTTCTTGACTACATGACCCGATTGGGTCGCGCTGCCCGCGAAGCTTCTCGCGTCATCGGCCGTGCCAGCACCGCGCAGAAAAACCGCGCCTTGCAGGCTGCTGCCAAGGCGTTGGACGCCGCACGCGCCGAGCTGACGGCTGCCAATGAACTGGATTTGGCCGCTGGCCGCGCCAATGGTCTTGAGCCTGCATTGCTTGAGCGTCTGGCGCTGACCCCGGAACGTATCGACGGCATGATCGTCGGTTTGCGTCAGGTGGCGGCGCTGCCGGACCCGGTCGGCGCGATCCGCGACATGAGCTTTCGGCCGTCGGGCATTCAGGTCGGCAAGATGCGCGTGCCGTTGGGCGTGATCGGGATCATCTACGAATCCCGGCCGAACGTGACCATCGATGCCGCCAGCCTGTGCCTGAAGTCCGGCAACGCGACCATCCTGCGTGGCGGCTCCGAGGCGATTCATTCCAACCGTGCCATTGCCGCCTGCATCCAGCGCGGTCTGGCCGAAGCCGATTTGCCTGCCGCCGTGGTGCAAGTGGTCGAAACCACGGACCGTGCCGCCGTTGGCGCGCTGATCACCATGCCGGAATACGTCGACGTTATCGTGCCCCGTGGTGGCCGTGGCCTGATCGAGCGCGTCAGCCGTGACGCTCGCGTGCCGGTTATCAAGCACCTGGACGGCATCTGTCACGTTTACGTCAGTGCTCATGCCGACCTGCCGAAAGCCCAGCGCATCGCGTTCAACGCCAAGACTTACCGCTATGGCATCTGCGGTGCGATGGAAACCCTGCTGGTGGACCAATCGGTCGCCAAGGATTTCCTGCCGTCGATGGCTGCACAGTTCCGCGAAAAAGGCGTCGAGCTGCGCGGCTGCGAACGCACCCGGGCGATTATCGAGGCTATTGCAGCGAGCGAAGAAGACTGGAACACCGAGTACCTAGCGCCGATTCTTTCGATCCGTGTGGTCGACGGGCTGGAACAGGCCATCGAGCACATTAATAAGTACGGCTCCCATCACACCGATTCGATCGTCAGCGAAAACCTGGCCGACACCCGGCGTTTCGTCGCGGAAGTCGATTCGTCGTCGGTCATGATCAACACCCCGACATGCTTCGCCGATGGCTTCGAATACGGATTGGGTGCCGAGATTGGCATTTCTACTGATAAGCTGCACGCCCGCGGCCCGGTGGGCCTCGAAGGTCTGACCTGCGAGAAGTACATCGTGGTCGGTGATGGCCAGTTGCGCGGCCAGGCGTCGGACTGACTTGGGCGACCTCGACCAGTCAGCCCCGGTAACCGCCAGCGAGCCTGCGCCTCGACGCATTGGCATGCTGGGCGGAACCTTCGACCCGGTGCACATCGGCCATTTGCGCAGTGCGCTGGAAGTCGCCGAATCGCTGGCGCTCGATGAACTGCGTCTGACACCCAGTGCCAGACCACCTCATCGCGGTACGCCGCAGGTATCGGCGAAAGACCGTCTGGCGATGGTCGAGTGCGCGGTGGCCGGTGTGGCGCCGCTGGTGGTGGACGCCCGCGAATTGCAGCGGGACAAACCGTCCTACACCATCGACACCCTGGAACTGATGCGCGCAGAAATTGCCGCCTCCGACCAGGTTTTTCTACTTTTGGGCTGGGACGCATTTTGCGGCCTGCCCACTTGGCACCGCTGGGAAGAGTTGCTCCAGCATTGCCACATCCTGGTGCTGCAACGCCCGGATGCCGACAGCGAACCGCCGGATGCCTTGCGCAATCTGTTGGCGGCACGCTCGGTGAGCGACCCGCTGGCCCTCAAAGGGCCGAGCGGACAGATTGCATTCGTCTGGCAGACACCGCTCGCGGTATCCGCCACCCAGATCCGTCAACTGCTGGCCAGCGGTAAGTCGGTACGTTTCCTGGTGCCCGACGCGGTCCTGGCCTACATCGATGCGCACGGTCTCTACCGTGCGTCGAACTGAAAAAGGGCGCGCTTCAAAACACGTGAACGCGTGTACCGAAGCGCCCGAACATACGAGCAAAACGAGTTTTATATGACGAACAAAGACGTAACTAAAGTAAAGCGCAAAGGCACGTTCAAGAGCGCCCCGCTGCCAGTAGAAGTTCCAACCGGCCCCGAGCTGCGCGGCGAAGAGCTGGTCAAGGTTGCCGTAGCGGCCCTGGAAGACGTCAAGGGCCAGGACATCCAGGTGATCGACGTTCGTGAAAAGCAGAGCATCACTGACTTCATGATCATCGCCACCGGTACGTCCAACCGCCAGATCGGCGCGATGCTGGATAAGGTCCGCGAAGCGGTCAAAGCCCAGGGCGTCAAGCCGCTGGGTGAAGAAGGCAAGGGCGACAGCGACTGGGTCCTGCTGGATATGGATGATGTCATCGTGCACATGATGACCGCTTCGGCTCGTCAGTTTTACGACCTGGAGCGTCTGTGGTCCGGTGCAGAACAGAGCCGTGCTCTGAACGCGGCTCACCACAGCCCGGAAAACACCCATGAGCACTTCGTCAAGCTCAACAAAGACCAGCAATAAGGGACCGCTGTGCGACTGCGACTGATCGCCGTCGGTTCTCGCATGCCCAAGTGGGTGGAAGAAGGCTGGCATGAATATGCCAAGCGTCTTCCGTCCGAGCTGGCGCTGGAACTGGTGGAAATACCGCTCAACACCCGTGGCAAGAACGCCGACGTGGCGCGCTTCATCCGTCAGGAAGGCGAAGCCATGCTGGCCAAGGTCGGGCCGAACGAGCGTGTTGTGACCCTCGAAGTCCACGGCAAGCCCTGGAGCACCGAGCAGCTGGCGGTCGAGCTCGATCGCTGGCGGCTGGACTCGCGCACGGTGAATTTCATGGTCGGCGGCCCCGAAGGGCTGGCGCCGGAAGTCTGTGCCCGGGCCGATCAGCGCTGGTCGCTCTCGCCGCTGACGTTGCCGCACCCGCTGGTGCGAATCCTGATCGGCGAACAGCTGTATCGTGCCTGGACAGTCCTGTCCGGCCACCCTTACCACAAGTAGTTCTGCCCTCATGCCCCAGCCGATCCGCATCAAGGACCACGAAAAAGACGCCCGTCTGGTGCGTGGCCGCGTCGTGTTCGGGGCAATTGCGGTGGTGTCGCTGATCTGTGTGCTGATCGCGCGGCTGTATTTCCTTCAGGTGATCCAGTACGAGTACCACTCGACCCTGTCGGAAAACAACCGCGTCCATGTGCAGCCGATTCCGCCGACCCGCGGGCTGATTTTCGACCGCAATGGCGTGGTGGTGGCCGATAATCGGCCCAGCTTCAGCCTGAGCATGACCCGCGAGCGCTCCGGCGACTGGCAGCAAGTGCTCGACGTCATTGTCGAAGTGCTGGAGCTGACGCCCGAGGACCGGGTGATCTTCGAGAAGCGCATGCGTCAGGGGCGCCGGCCATTCGAGCCGGTGCCGATCCTGTTCGAGCTGACCGAAGAACAGATCGCCCGCATCGCGGTGAATCAGTTCCGTCTGCCGGGCGTGGAAGTGGTCGCGCAGCTGGTGCGTCACTATCCGCAGGGCGCGCACTTTGCGCACTCGGTGGGTTACATGGGGCGGATCAACGAGAAAGAGCTCAAGTCTCTGGACCCGGTGAGTTACAGCGGCACCCATCAAATTGGCAAAACGGGCATCGAGCGCTTCTACGAGCCCGAATTGCACGGTCAGGTCGGTTACGAAGAAGTCGAGACCAACGCCCGTGGCCGCGTGCTGCGGGTACTCAAACGTACCGAACCGATTTCCGGCAAGGACATCGTCCTGAGCCTGGACATCAAATTGCAGGAGGCCGCCGAAGCTGCACTCGGCGGTCGCCGTGGCGCAGTGGTGGCGCTGGACCCGAAAACCGGCGAAGTCCTGGCGATGGTCAGTCAGCCGAGTTTTGACCCGAACCTGTTTGTCACCGGCATCAGCTTCAAGGCCTATTCCGAGCTGCGCGACTCCATCGACCGGCCACTGTTCAACCGCGTGCTGCGCGGCCTGTACCCGCCGGGTTCGACCATCAAACCGGCCGTGGCAATTGCCGGCCTGGATTCTGGCGTTGTGAACGCGTCGAGTCGGGTGTATGACCCCGGCTATTACCAGCTGCCCAATTACGATCACAAGTACCGCAACTGGAACCGTACCGGCGACGGCTACGTCGATCTGGACACGGCGATCATGCGCTCCAACGACACCTATTTTTACGACCTGGCCCACAAGCTGGGGATCGATCGGCTGTCGGCCTACCTGGGCAAATTCGGCATTGGCCAGAAGGTCTCGCTGGACATGTTCGAAGAGTCGCCGGGGCTGATGCCGACACGGGAATGGAAGCGGGCAACCCGTCGTCAGGCCTGGTTCCCGGGCGAGACGCTGATTCTGGGGATCGGTCAGGGCTACATGCAATCAACGCCCTTGCAACTGGCCCAGGCCACGGCGCTGGTCGCGAACAAGGGGGTGTGGAACCGTCCGCACCTGGCCAAGACCGTTGAAGGCGAGCGGCCGAAGGATGAAAACCCGATGCCGGACATCATCCTGCGTGACCCGTCCGACTGGACCAAGGTCAACCACGGCATGCAGCAGGTGATGCACGGTGCCCGTGGCACTGCGCGCAAAGCGGCGATCGGTTCGCAATACCGGATTGCCGGCAAGAGTGGTACGGCCCAGGTGGTCGCGATCAAGCAGGGTGAGAAGTACGACCGTTCCAAGGTTCAGGAGCGTCACCGCGACCACGCCTTGTTCGTCGGCTTCGCGCCGGCCGACAACCCGCAAATCGTGGTGTCGGTGATGGTCGAGAACGGTGAATCCGGTTCCGGCGTCGCCGCGCCCGTGGTGCGTCAAGTCATGGACGCCTGGCTCCTGGACCAGGACGGCCGACTGAAAGCCGAATACGCCAGCCCTATCAGTGCGGAGGCTACGGCCCGTGAAGAGTAATTTCGATCGCATCCTCTCCAGTGAGGATGTGATGCGTCGCCGTGCGACGCTGTTGCAACGCCTGCACATTGACGGCCCGTTGCTGATCCTGCTGTTGACGCTCGCCGCCGGCAGCCTGTTCGTGCTGTATTCGGCCAGCGGTAAAAGCTGGGATCTGCTGGCCAAGCAAGCCACTTCGTTCGGCATCGGTCTGGTATCGATGATCGTCATCGCCCAATTCGAACCGCGTTTCATGGCCCGTTGGGTGCCAGTCGGTTATGTGGTCGGTGTGCTGTTGCTGGTGGTGGTGGATGTCATGGGCCACAACGCCATGGGTGCTACGCGCTGGATCAACATTCCCGGGGTAATCCGCTTCCAGCCCTCGGAATTCATGAAGATTCTGATGCCGGCGACCATCGCCTGGTACTTGTCCAAGCGCACCTTGCCGCCGCAGCTCAAGCATGTGGGTGTCAGTCTGTTTCTGATTGGGTTGCCCTTCATTCTGATCGTGCGTCAGCCCGACCTCGGCACTTCGCTGCTGATTCTGGCCGGCGGTGCGTTTGTGCTGTTTATGGGTGGCTTGAAGTGGCGCTGGATCATCAGCGTGATCGCCGCCGCCGTGCCGGTGGCCGTGGCGATGTGGTTCTTCATCATGCACGACTACCAGAAACAGCGAATCCTGACCTTCCTCGACCCCGAGAGCGATCCGCTGGGCACTGGCTGGAACATCATTCAGTCGAAAGCCGCCATCGGTTCCGGCGGCGTGTTCGGCAAAGGCTGGTTGCTTGGCACTCAGTCGCACCTGGACTTCCTGCCGGAAAGCCACACCGACTTCATTATTGCGGTCATGGGCGAAGAATTCGGCCTGGTGGGCATCTGCGCACTGCTGCTGATTTACCTGCTGTTGATCGGCCGCGGGCTGGTGATTACCGCTCAGGCCCAGACATTGTTCGGCAAATTGCTCGCAGGCAGCCTGACCATGACGTTTTTTGTTTACGTTTTCGTCAACATCGGTATGGTCAGTGGCCTGTTGCCGGTTGTGGGGGTGCCGTTGCCGTTCATTAGCTACGGAGGAACTTCGCTGGTGACGCTGCTGTCAGCGTTTGGGGTTTTGATGTCGATCCATACCCATCGCAAGTGGATCGCTCAGGTTTGAATAAGGTGAAGATTTCAATGCAAGTAATGCGTGGCTGGGCGACTCGATATGCGCCATGGGTCGGCCTGGTAAGCATCCTTGGCACAGCGCAGGACGCGTTGGCCGGCGATTACGAAGGCTCACCCCAAGTGGCCGAATTCGTCGGTGAAATGACCCGCGACTACGGTTTTGCCGGTGAACAGCTGATGGGGGTGTTCCGCGAAGCCGAGCGCAAGCAGTCGATTCTGGACGCGATCTCGAAACCGGCCGAGCGGGTCAAGCAGTGGAGCGAGTACCGCCCGATGTTCATCACCGACGCGCGCATCGCCCGTGGTGTGGACTTCTGGCGTCAGCACGAGGCGGTACTGGCCCGTGCCGAGCAGGAATATGGCGTACCGGCCCAGGTAATCGTCTCCATCATCGGGGTCGAGACCTTTTTCGGCCGCAATACCGGAAATTTCCGGGTAATCGACGCCTTGTCGACCCTGGGTTTCGACTATCCTCCCCGTGCCGAATTTTTCCGCAAGGAATTGCGTGAGTTCCTGTTGCTGGCCCGGGAAGAGCAGGTCGATCCGCTGACTCTCAAAGGTTCCTACGCCGGCGCCATGGGGTTGCCGCAGTTCATGCCGAGCAGCTTTCGTGCCTATGCGGTGGACTTCGACGGTGACGGCCACATTAATATCTGGACCAATCCGGACGATGCCATTGGCAGCGTCGCCAGTTATTTCAAACGTCACGGCTGGGTCGCCGGCGAACCGGTGGTCAGCCGCGCCGATGTACGTGGCGATCAGGTGGACGAAGGTTTGACCACGGGCATCGAACCGACTAAAACCGTCGGGGAGTTGCGGGCGCTGGGGTGGTCAAGTCATGATGCGCTGCGCGATGATATGCCGGTCACGGCTTTCCGCCTGGAAGGTGACAATGGCCCCGAATACTGGATGGGTCTGACGAATTTTTACGCAATCACGCGTTATAACCGCAGCGTGATGTACGCCATGGCCGTACATCAACTGTCTGAACAGCTGGTCCAAGCACGGGGCGTCAAGTAATGCGGGCATTGCCTATGAATAAACCCCTGAAGCTGATGGCATTCGCCGCGTTGGCGGTGCTGATCGCCAGTTGTTCGACCAGCCGTTCGCCGACCCAAAAGTCTTCCACCGCCGTGCGCGCAGCGCCAGGCCTGGACATCAACCGCGCGCACAAAGATGGCGCGCCGTGGTGGGACGTCGATGTATCGCGCATCCCGGATGCCACGCCGACCCTGCACAGCGGTCCTTATAAAGCCAACCCGTACACCGTGCTGGGCAAGACCTATTTCCCATTGCAGGAATCCAAGACCTACGTGGCCTCGGGCACTGCGTCCTGGTATGGCACCAAGTTCCATGGTCAGAACACCGCCAATGGCGAGGTTTACGACCTGTACGGCATGAGTGCTGCTCACAAGACCTTGCCACTGCCAAGTTACGTTCGGGTGACCAACCTGGACAACAACAAGAGCGTGGTTTTGCGAGTCAACGACCGTGGGCCGTTCTACTCGGACCGCATCATCGACTTGTCCTACGCAGCGGCCAAGAAACTGGGCTACGCCGAAATCGGCACCGCGCGGGTCAAGGTTGAAGGTATCGATCCACAACAGTGGTGGGCCGCGAAAGGCCGTCCGGCGCCTTTGATGCTCAATGAGCCTCAAGTAGCGCAAAATGCCGCGCCGACGATTACGGCTTCGGCGGGGACGGTCGAGCAATGGACGCCACCGCCGCAGCAACACGCTTCGGACACCGTGCCTGTGCCGATCAGTGCAAAAAAAAACGCTTCTGTACCAGCCTCTGGCCAGTATCTGCAGGTGGGCGCGTTCGCCAACCCGGACGCTGCAGAACTCCTGAGATCGAAGCTCAGCGGGATGGTGAGCGCTCCGGTGTTCATCAGTTCGATCGTGCGCAATCAACAGACGCTGCATCGGGTGCGCCTGGGGCCGATCGGCTCTCCGGGTGAAATCCAGCAAGTGCAGAACAGTGTGCGCCTGGCCAATCTCGGTTCGCCGAGCCTGGTCACTGCCGAGTAATACGTAGTACTTGATTGACGGTTCGCTTGCGGTTTGGGGGGTGGACCTGGTTGTTGGCTCGTTAAAGAACAAAAGCCCGGCAAGGGTTCTGAGTGAACAACTGAACACGCGACAGCTCGTTAGAAAGCTGTCTGATTAGTTTTGCCCCTTAGGGCAGTTTCCATTAGCGATTTCGAGAGACGGATGAACATCACCACCTTTGCCAAACGACTGTGCCTGCTAGTACCGCTGCTCCTCTCGCCTGCCGCTTTCGCGGTCGAGATGATGCCGTCGCCACCGCAACTGGCCGCCAAAGCCTATGTACTCATGGACGCCAGCAGCGGCAACGTGCTGGTGGAGAACAACGGTGACCAGCGTCTGCCTCCGGCCAGCCTGACCAAGCTGATGACCGCGTATATCGCGACCCTGGAAATCCGTCGTGGCCAGATCGGCGAAAACGACCCGGTAACCGTCAGCGAAAACGCCTGGCGCACCGGCGGTTCGCGGATGTTCATCAAGGTCGGCTCGCAAGTCACGGTCAGCGACCTGCTGCACGGCATCATCATTCAGTCGGGTAACGACGCCAGCGTTGCGCTCTCCGAGCACATCGCGGGCAGCGAAGACGCCTTCGCTGACATGATGAACAAAACCGTGGCCGATCTGGGCATGACCAACAGCCACTTCATGAACCCGACCGGTCTGCCGAACCCTGAGCACTACTCGTCGGCGCACGACATGGCGGTGCTGGCTCGCGCGATCATCCACGAAGACCCGGCTCACTACGCGATCTACTCGCAGAAAGAGTTTTTCTGGAACGGCATCAAGCAACCTAACCGTAACCTGCTGCTGTGGCGCGACAAGACGGTCGACGGCCTGAAAACCGGTCACACCGACGAAGCCGGCTACTGCATGGTGTCTTCGGCAGTGCGTGATGGCATGCGCCTGATCGCTGTGGTGTTCGGCACCAACAGTGAAGTGGCTCGCGCCTCCGAAACCCAGAAGCTGTTGACCTACGGTTTCCGCTTCTTCGAAACCCAGACGTTCTATCAGAAAGGCGCCGAGCTGGCTCAGGCTCCTGTCTGGAAAGGCACCACCAATCAAGTCAAGGCCGGCCTGGCTGAAGACCTGACCATGACCCTGCCAAAAGGCCAGCTGAAGAAGCTCGCCGCGAGCATGACCATGAACCCGCAACTGGTTGCGCCAATCGCCAAGGGCGACGTGATCGGTAAAGTCGAAGTGAAGCTGGACGACAAAGTCGTGCATAGCGCTGACCTGATCGCTCTGGACGCGGTCGACGAGGGTGGTATCTTCCGCCGCATGTGGGATAGCATCCGTCTATTCTTCTACGGCTTGTTCAACTGAATTAGTGTGGACCTGCATGGCCCTGTTCCAATCCGGAACGGGGCCATGTCCGTTGCCACGGCTTACGAGGCCGTTACGCCATGACAGACACCGAAGTAAAGGCGCCAAAAATCGAATTCCCCTGCGCGGATTACCCGATCAAGGTGATCGGCGACACCGGCGTGGGTTTCAAGGACAAGATCATCGCGATCCTTGAGAAACACGCGACCGTTGACCACCAGACCCTGGCCGAGCGCCAGAGTACCAACGGCAAGTACACGACCATCCAGTTGCACATCATCGCCACCGGTCAGGAACAGCTGTACGACATCAACAGCGAGTTGCGGGCTACCGGTTTCGTGCACATGGTGCTGTGATGTCTGCCGCGGTGGGCTTTCGCGAGCTAGGCCAGATGGCTTACGAGCCGGTCTGGCACGCCATGCAGCGCTTCACCAACGAACGCGGCAGCGATGCCGCGGACGAGATCTGGCTGGTCGAGCACCCACCGGTGTTCACCCAGGGGCAGGCCGGCAAGGCTGAGCATTTGTTACTCCCGGGAGATATTCCGGTGGTAAAGGTTGATCGCGGTGGTCAAGTGACTTATCACGGTCCCGGCCAATTGGTGGCCTACCTGTTGCTCGACGTACGCAAGCTGGGTTTCGGCGTGCGTGACCTGGTCAGCCGCATGGAACAATGCCTGATCGAGTTGCTGGCCAGCTATGGCGTGACCGCCGTGGCCAAGCCGGATGCTCCGGGTGTTTACGTCAATGGGGCGAAAATCGCTTCTCTGGGTCTGCGGATCCGCCACGGTTGCTCCTTTCATGGCCTGGCCCTGAATGTGGACATGAACCTGGAACCGTTTCGACGGATTAATCCCTGCGGCTACGCCGGGCTGGCGATGACCCAGCTGAGCGATCACGCAGGATCGATTGAATTTGCCGAGGTAAGTGCCCGGCTGCGCGCGCAGCTCGTCAAACACCTCGACTATGCTGAGCAGACGACCCTAACGGGCGGAATCGACTGATATGACTACTGATGCAGTGCAAACCATGATCCCGACGCTGGATGTCACCGAGCGTCCGGCCCCGCGTGCCAAGGTTGAAGCCGGCGTGAAGCTGCGCGGCGCCGAGAAGGTTGCACGTATCCCGGTGAAGATCATTCCGACCACCGAACTGCCGAAGAAACCTGACTGGATTCGCGTGCGTATCCCGGTTTCCCCGGAAGTCGACCGCATCAAGGCCCTGCTGCGCAAACACAAGCTGCACAGTGTCTGCGAAGAGGCGTCCTGCCCGAACCTGGGCGAATGCTTCTCCGGCGGCACCGCGACTTTCATGATCATGGGCGACATCTGCACCCGTCGCTGCCCGTTCTGCGACGTTGGCCACGGTCGTCCGAAGCCACTGGATACCAATGAGCCGGAAAGCCTGGCCATCGCCATCGCTGACCTGAAACTCAAGTACGTGGTGATCACCTCGGTCGACCGCGACGACCTGCGCGACGGCGGTGCACAGCACTTTGCCGATTGCATCCGCGAGATCCGCAAGCTGTCGCCGAACGTGCAGCTCGAAACCCTGGTCCCGGATTACCGTGGCCGCATGGACGTTGCGCTGGAAATCACCGCTGCCGAGCCGCCGGATGTGTTCAACCACAACCTGGAAACCGTACCGCGCCTGTACAAGGCTGCGCGTCCTGGTTCGGATTACCAGTGGTCGCTGACCCTGCTGCAACGCTTCAAGCAGATGATGCCGCACATTCCGACCAAGTCCGGCCTGATGCTGGGTCTGGGCGAGACCGACGAAGAAGTGATCGAAGTCATGAAGCGCATGCGCGAACACGACATCGACATGCTGACTCTGGGCCAGTACCTGCAGCCGTCCCGCAGCCACTTGCCGGTCCAGCGTTTCGTGCACCCGGACGTGTTCGCCTGGTTCGCCGAGGAAGGTTACAAGATGGGCTTCAAGAACGTCGCTTCCGGCCCACTGGTGCGTTCCTCGTACCACGCCGACGAGCAGGCGAAACTGGTTAAAGCCGAGCTGATGTCGTCCTGATCGGCTGCCAGACATGAAAAACGCCCGCAGGCATTCAGCCTCGCGGGCGTTTTTTTGCCTGCCCACGGCAATGGCAGACTTTTCCTGCAACTTTCGGCGCGACTGACCCTCTTCTGTTTGTCCCCGTTCCTGACTACTGTGTGTTTGACGCATTCACGCAGGGAGATTCATGGATGACCGTTCGACCGACTCACACCCTTTGTCCTCACGCACCCGTTCCGGCCTTGCCGTCGCAAGGGCTGATCGGCGTTATTGCGCCTGCCGGTCCCGCAGCGCTGGACACCGACAATGCCATCGCCTGGATGCGCGCTCGCGGATACTCACTGCGGGTTTTCCCTGGCGTGTACGAGAAAGATGATTATTTAGCCGGCAGTGATGATGTACGGCTCAATGACCTGCACGCCGCGTTCGCCGACAGTGAGGTCGACGCGATCATTTGCTTGCGTGGGGGGTACGGTACGCCGCGGTTACTCGATCGTATCGACTTTGAACTGCTGCGCAACAATGCCAAGCCGTTCATCGGCTACAGCGACATCACCGCGCTGCACTTGGCGATCAGCCGTTATGCGGGTTTCGTGACCTTTCATGGCCCGATGCTCAACGCCGACCTGCTGGGTGACAAGCAAAAACCTACCGAGTCTTCATTCTTCAACATGCTCAGAGGGCAGGTGAAGGCGGGCAGCGTGTTGGCGCACCCGGTCGCCTACCCGTTGACGACGATTGAGCCTGGTATCGCTCACGGACGCTTGCTGGGGGGCAATCTGTCGCTGATTGCGGCGACCATGGGTACGCCGTATGAGTTGGATGCCGAGGGCGTCATCCTGTTCATCGAGGACATTAACGAGCCGCTGTATCGCATCGACCGGCTGCTGACCCATCTGCGCCTGGCCGGCACGCTGCACAAGCTGCGCGGGGTTTTGGTGGGGGATGTGGCGGGGGTTGATACGGTTGCGTTGGAGCGCTTGCTCAAGCAGACCTTTGCGCCTTTGCGGATACCGGTGTTGGCAGGGTGGCGCAGCGGGCATTGTGATCCGAATTTGACGCTGCCAATGGGCGCGCTGGTCAGATTGGATGCGGGGAGCAAGGAATTGGTGTTGGAGCAGGATGTGGTGATCAAGGCTTAGATGGTCATCGCCTGACAGTCCGCCTTCGCGAGCAAGCCCGCTCCCACAGGTGACCGAGTTCTCTCATAGGAATACGGTCGAATGTGGGAGCGGGCTTGCTCGCGAAGGCGGCATTCACCATACGGCTGACTATCGGTTACGAAGGCCTTCGAGCAACTTGTGCGTCGGATACCCATCCGCCGGCCAGCCAAACGACTGCTGGGCGCTGCGGATCGCCTTGCGGGTGTTGGCGCCGATGATGCCGTCGGCGGTGCCCGCGTCGTAGTTCTGAGCGCTCAACAGGCTTTGCAGTTCGATCCGCTCGGTACGGCTCAGCGGCAAATCATCTTTCGGCCATGTGCCGTTGATCAGGCCGGCGCCATTGAAACGCTCGGACAACAGGCTAACGGCCAGGGCATAAGACGACGAGTTGTTGTACTTGAGGATCGCGCGGAAGTTGTCGAGGACCAGGAACGCCGGGCCACGGTAACCGGCCGGCAGCAGCAGGGCGGCTGACAGCTGTTCGGAGCCTGGCGGAACCCGACCGCCATTGGGCAGGGTGACACCCAGTTGCAGCCATTCAGCGACGCTCTTGCGAATCGTGCCATCGGCCAGGACGTAGTTGAAACTGCCCGGTAGCTGCACCTCGAAGCCCCATGGCTGGCCTTTCTGCCAGCCTGAGCTTTGCAGGTAATGCGCCGTCGAGGCCAGCGCGTCGGCCGGGCTGCCCCAGATGTCGCGGCGACCATCGCCATCGAAGTCCACGGCGTGGGTGTTGTAGGTGGTTGGGATGAACTGGGTCTGGCCCATGGCGCCGGCCCAGGAGCCAAGCATTTTCTCAGGCTCGATATCACCCTGTTGCAGGATCTGCAGGGCGGCGATCAGTTGCGCGTGGGCAAATCCGGGACGCCGACCTTCATAGGCCAAAGTCGCCAGGGAATTAATCACCGACTTGTTGCCCTGGAACTGCCCGAAGTTACTTTCCATGCCCCACACCGAGACCAGTGCCTGACGATCGACGCCGTAGCGCTGTTCGATGCTTTGCAGGATGTCGGCGTACTGGCTGACCAGCGCCTGGCCTTTGCGTACCCGCAGCGGCGAAAGGGCTCCGTCGAGGTATTCCCACACCGGACGGGCAAATTCCGGCTGGCTGCGGTCGGCGCGGATGACGCTGGTGTCGAGGCTGACATTGGCAAAGGCGCGGTCGAACAGGTCGGCGCGGATACCGGCGGCCAGAGCGTCCTTGCGGAACCCCGCCTGCCATTCGGCGAAGGTCTGGGTGGGCTGGATGTCGAGGTCTTCACCGGTCGGAACCACGGGCGGAATGACCGCAGGGGCTGTCGCAACGGGGAGGGTCTGAAGCGGTTGGGCGTCGGCGGCGGTCGGTTTTTCCGCGCAGGCGACTAGCAAAACGAGGCTGGAGGCAGCGATCAGTTGGCGCAGGGGCCAACGACGGGAAATACAAAGGGGCATGCACGGGTCCAGGGAGTACGAATCAGGTGCAGACCTTAACATGTTGAGCGAGCGCTTGCCTTTCAGGCCGCCAGAAAGTAAGAAGCCTCCCAGCTATTAGGCTGGAAGGCTTCGCGGCGGTAGCTGCCTTTGCCCTTGCCGGCTGGTTCCTGACGGCTGCGGAACAGTGGCTGGGCGATAATGGATTTGGCCTTGTTGGGGCCATTTTTGGATGGCTTTTTGCTCATGAGCGGATCTCTCGATTGAGTGGGTTTTGCGGGGGAAATAATCTGCCGAAGTTGAGATTCTGTCTATAGGGCAAATGGATGTGAGTAGTGTAGGAAACCTCTGTAGCAGCTACAGAGGTTGTGTTTACTCGGCAGGCAAGTTCAGCCGCTGGCCGGCCATCAACAACGACAACCGACTCAAACTCATCCACGGCGAACCGGCCGCCTGGCCTTTGATCTGCGCGTCGATGCGCTGAGCTTCCAGCAATAGCTGCGCCCAGCGTTGCGCCGAGTAGCGTTGCAAGGCTTTGCTCATCAATGGTTTGCGTTTGTCCCAGACTGGCGGTCGGGCAGAGCTGAAGGCTTTGTCCAGTGGCACGCCCTGGCTGTACTGCAGCGACAGGTTGGCCAGCAGACGCAGCTCCCGGGCCAGCGCCCAGAGAATCACCGGTGGTTCGACGCCTTCACCGCGCAGCCCTTCGAGCATGCGCAGGGCATGAGCCGCTTCGCCGTTGAGAATCGCGTCGGTCAGTCCAAAGACATCGAAGCGCGCACTGTCAGCGACGGCCGCTTGCACGGTTTCGACGGTGATCTGACCGCCTTCGGCCATCAGCTTGAGCTTTTCGATTTCCTGGGCAGCCGCGAGCAGGTTGCCCTCGACCCGTGCGGCGATCAGTTCGACGGCGTCCTGGCTGGCGGAAAGCCCGGCCTGGGACAACCGTTGACGGATCCAGCTCGGCAACTGGTTGGCCTCTATCGGCCAGATTTGCACGAACTGCGTCTGCTGGCCTTCGACCAGTGCCTTGCCCCACTTGGTTTTCTGCGCACTGCCGTCAAGTTTCGGTAGGCTGATCAGCAACACCGTGTCTTCGGCGGGCCGTGAGCAGTACTCGATAAACGCGGCAGCGCCTTTGTCACCGGGTTTGCCGGACGGCAGACGCAGTTCCAGCAGGCGCTTTTCAGCGAACAGCGACATGCTCGCGCCGGCTTGCAGCAACGTTCCCCAGTCAAAACTGGCGTCGGCGGCGAAGACCTGGCGCTCGTCGAATCCCTGTTGGCGGGCGGCGGCACGAATGGCGTCGGCGGCTTCCTGACACAGCAGTGGGTCATCGCCACTGATGATATAGACCGGCGCGAGGGCACCTTGCAGGTGTTTGGCGAGTTGGGCGGGGGCGAGTTTCATAGGAGAGGGCGAACGGGGCGCCTGGGCGCCCCGTAAGTCTTACTGCTGCGGCAGTTGGATTGGCGACTGACGCGGAGTGTTCGCTTCAGCCTTCTGCGCCGCTTCCAGTGCATCGGCTTCAGCCTTGGCTCTGGCTTCGGCGGTCTGTTGCAGCTGATCCAGCTGGGTCGGCGTGAGCTGTTGCAGGCGCAGCATCATCCGTTGAACCAGTTCACGACGGGTTTCCTTGCGGGCGTCGTTGCCTTCCTGGTCGGAACCCACCAGGTTGTTGCCGTCGTGCATGAAGACTTTCTGCACTTCGAGCTTGTCACTCAGCAGCGACAGGTCGCGCCCACCACGGATATCGTAGTTCAGCACTGTAGTCACCTGATACTCGCCAGTACGACCGGCACCTGCGTAGCTGAGGATGCGCTGGCTTTCCTGCTCATCGGTCAGCACCAGCTTGTAAGGTGCGCCGCTGTAGACCTTGACGCCGCTGCTTTCCAGCACCTGACGCAGTTGCGTCACCGTTTCGCCGTAGGCGTTACGGGCACTCAGGTCGAGTTCCTTGATCGCCAGTTCAGTGGTGCCGGTGCCGCGCAGCTGGAAACCGCAGGCGCTCAACAGGACCGCAAGGCCCATCACCAGCAAATTGCGTTTGATCATCTTGTTGCTCCCCTTGAAACCATGTGGGCCGATCTTGCGGCCCGAAAGGTTTTATTCGGCGCCAGGCATGACCTGGCGCCTGATCCAATTAGCTGGCGACGATATTGACCAGTTTCCCGGGCACTACGATCACTTTACGAATGGTCAGACCGTCAACAAAGCGCAGCACGTTCTCGTTGGCCCGTGCGGCGGCTTCGACTTCTTCGCGGCTGGCGCTGGCGGGCATTTCGATGTGGCCGCGCAGCTTGCCGTTGACCTGGATGACCAGTTGCAGGCTGTCCTGCACCAATGCGCTTTCGTCCAGCACCGGCCAAGCGGCGTCGATCACCGGGTCAGCGTGGCCCAGGCGATGCCACAGCTCGTGGCTGATGTGCGGGGTGATCGGGGCCAGGAGCAGAGTGACGGCTTCCAGACCTTCGTGAACCAGCGCGCGATCCTGTTCGGTGCCTTGCGGGGCTTTTTCCAGCACGTTCATCAGCGTCATCACCTGAGCGATGGCGGTGTTGAATTTGTGGTTCTGGCCGACGTCGTGGCTGGCCTGCTTGATCGCCTGGTGGATCGAGCGACGAATGGCTTTCTGCTCGTCATTCAGGCTGGCGACGTCCAGTTTGCCCGGCAGGCCCTGAGTGACGTGGGCTTGAGCCAGGCGCCAGACACGCTTGAGGAAGCGGTGCGAACCTTCGACTCCGGAGTCGGACCATTCCGCGCTCATGTCGGGTGGTGAGGCGAACATCATGAACAGCCGGCAGGTGTCTGCGCCGAACTGGTCGATCATCGACTGTGGGTCGACGCCGTTGTTCTTCGACTTGGCCATCTTCTCGGTGCCACCGATTTCCACCGGCAGGCCGTCCGCGATCAGCTTGGCGCTAATGACTTTGGCTTTGCTGTCGCGTTCGAGTTCGACGTCCGCCGGGTTGAACCAGGTGTAAGCACCGTTGGCTTCACGACGATAGTAAGTCTCGGCGATCACCATGCCCTGGGTCAGCAGGTTCTTGAACGGCTCATTGGAACTCACCAGGCCTTCGTCGCGCATCAGCTTGTGGAAGAAGCGCGCGTAGAGCAGGTGGAGAATGGCGTGTTCGATACCGCCGATGTACTGATCAACCGGCAACCAATGGTCGGCGGCCGATTTTTCCACCAGACCGCCTTCATAGTGCGGGGAGGCGTAACGGGCGTAGTACCACGAGGACTCGACGAAGGTGTCCATGGTGTCGGTTTCACGCTTGGCCGGTGCGCCGCATTTCGGGCAGCTGCATTCGTAGAACTCGGGCATGCGCGCCAATGGCGAACCGGCGCCGTCCGGCACGACGTCTTCCGGCAGCACGACTGGCAACTGATCTTCCGGGACCGGCACATCACCGCAGGTGTTGCAGTGGATGATCGGGATCGGGCAACCCCAGTAGCGCTGACGGCTGATGCCCCAGTCACGCAGGCGGAACTGGGTACGCGAGGCGCCGAGGTTCTTCTTGATCAGCGCGACTTCGATGGCGTCAAAAGCGCCCGCGAAGTCGAGGCCGTCAAACTCGCCGGAATTGATCAATGTGCCGTGCTCGCCGTAAGCGTCTTGCCACGGAGCCGGGTTGGTGTCACCGGAACTGGTGCGCACCACTGACTTGATCGGCAGGTTGTACTTGGTGGCGAACTCAAAATCGCGTTCGTCGTGAGCCGGTACAGCCATGACCGCGCCATCGCCGTAGTGCATCAGCACATAGTTGGCGACCCACACCGGGAGCTTCTCACCGGTCAGTGGATGCTCGACGAACAGCGAAGTGCGCAGGCCTTTTTTCTCTTGAGTGGCGACGTCGGCTTCGGCAACGCTGCCGCCCTTGCATTCAGCGATGAACGCTTGCAGCTCAGGGTTGTTCTGCGCAGCCAGGGTAGCCAAATGGTGTTCGGCGGCCACCGCAACGTAGGTTGCGCCCATCAGGGTGTCCGGACGGGTAGTGAATACTTTCAGCGCGCCGGTTTCACCGATTGAGGAGACGTCATACGGGAACTGCACTTCCATGCCGCGGGATTTGCCGATCCAGTTGCGCTGCATGGTCTTGACCTGTTCAGGCCAGCCCGGCAGATCGTCGAGGCTCGACAGCAACTCATCCGCGTAGGCGGTGATCTTGAAGTAGTACATCGGAATTTCGCGCTTTTCGATCAGCGCGCCGGAACGCCAGCCGCGACCGTCGATCACCTGTTCGTTGGCCAGAACGGTCTGATCGACCGGGTCCCAGTTCACGGTGCCGCTTTTTTTGTAGATCACGCCTTTTTCGAACAGGCGAGTGAACAGCCATTGTTCCCAGCGGTAGTAATCAGGCTTGCAGGTGGTGACTTCGCGGGACCAGTCCACCGCGAGGCCCAGGCTGCGCAGCTGGGTTTTCATGTAGGCGATGTTTTCGTAGGTCCACTTGGCGGGCGCTACGTTGTTCTTCATCGCGGCGTTTTCCGCCGGCATGCCGAAGGCGTCCCAACCCATGGGTTGCAGGACGTTCTTGCCTTGCATGCGCTGGTAGCGGGAGATCACGTCGCCGATGGTGTAGTTGCGCACGTGCCCCATGTGTAGCTTGCCGCTGGGGTAAGGGAACATCGACAGGCAGTAGAAAGTCTCCTTGCCTGGCTGTTCACTGACTTCAAAGGACTTTTGCTCGTCCCAGAACGACTGGGCGGCGGCTTCGATTTCACGGGGCTGATATTGTTCGTGCATGGCTACTTTTGAACTGAATAGGGGTGGCCTAATCCTCTTCAATGCAACGCTGGACGGTGATCACGCCAAATCGGCGTTTCGGTGCCCAGACGAGCTGGAAGTGGAGTTACAGGAAGCGCCGTAGCATACATGACCGCACTCTACCGAGGGAAACCCTGATTACTGCTGCGGGTCGCCCAAAAACCGCTGCGAGGGCCGTTGGTCGCAGCACTCAGCCGGTTTGTTGATGGAAGCTAAGCTCTAAATGGGGAGTGAGTCTTATCTTCAATGAGGTGATGGATGGTTGAGTCACGGCAAAAAGTTACAAAACCGGAGCTGTACGAGAGACTGATCGATCGTCTGGGAATCGCCCTGGACGCGGCAAAAACCGCTGACCGGTTACGCGATGAGCGTCCGGTGGAACTGGAATTGCGTGGCTTGAGCCCCGCAGAGTTTGCACTGGTCAAGGCGTATCTCGATCGCAGTGAACGTGAGACACACGGATGCTTGTCAGAAGCAGTGAAGCAACTCGACGCACCACGTTCGGCCAAGATCATCTGGCTCAAGGACAAGGTTCCCGGCAGGGACGCGGTAAAGGTCCGGTCTTTGCAATTCAAGTAAGGACACTGGAAGCAATGTCTGATGTATTTGTGAAGCATATTCCTTCCGTATTTGTTGTCGCCTTGCGTCAACCCACTTAGGCTTCGGGCATCTTTTTGGAGATGCTCGATGCCTTTTCGATATTTCGTTAAACAACTCCTGTTACCGCCCGGCATTCTTTTGCTGCTGTTGGTGCTTGCCTGGTGGTTGCGACGCTCAAGACCGCGCCTTGCCGGGTTGTGCTTTGCGCTGGGCGTGGGCGGCTTCTGGCTGATGAGCTTGCCGGTGGTGGTGCAGTGGGGCGCCAAGGCGCTGGAGCGTGAAGCGCCGCTGGCTCGCGATGAATGGGCAACATTGGCGCAGCACGCCGACGCGATTGTAGTGCTGGGCGCGGGGCGTGAACGTGGCGATCTGGCCTGGGGCGACGACCAGCCAACGGGTGTGGCGCTGCAGCGCGAGCGGTATACGGCGCGGCTGGCCAAGGCGTCGGGCTTGCCGGTCCTGACCAGTGGCGGCCTGCATTACGACACGCCACCGACTGAAGCCCGGTTGATGGCCGACTCGTTGCAAGATGATTTCGGCGTCCCCGTGCGTTGGCAGGAAGGGCGCAGCCGCACGACCTGGGAGAACGCGCAGTTCAGCGCCGAGGTGTTGTTGCCGCAAGGGATCAAGCGTGTGGTGATCGTGACTCAGGCCTGGCACATGCCGCGAGCCGTCTGGAGTTTCAAAAAAGCAGGTTTTGAAGTGGTGCCAGCGCCGATGGGGTTTTTAGGCGTGGACAACGCCCGGCCACTGGGTGGCTGGATGCCGGAATTCAAGTCGATCTGGCAGAGCGGGCAGCTGTTGAATGAGGCGGTGGGGCAGATCGGTTACTCAATGTTTTACTGATGACCTGTGGCGAGGGGATTTATCCCCTCGCCACAAAAGCTGACTTAGACGGTTTTTGCCATCCGGCTCGCCACCAGCGCCCAGCCAAACAACAGCACGCAAACAATGATCAGCGGCCACGAACGCCATTCCAGATAGGGCGTCAGGTTGTGCATGGGCACCACTTCACCGTACAAAATGCCACGCTCGAACTGAGGGATCTGCGCGGTGATCTGACCGAACGGGTTGATTAAACCGGTCACGCCGTTGTTGGTGGCGCGGATCATCCAGCGACCAGCCTCCAGTGCGCGCATCTGCGCCATCTGTAAATGTTGCAGCGGGCCGATGGACGTGCCGAACCAGGTGTCATTACTGATGGTCAGCAGCAGTTCGCTACGCGCCGCAAGGCTGGCGGCGAATTCCGGGTAAACCACTTCGTAGCAGATGAACGGCGCAATCTGATAGCCCTTGGCTTGCAGCATCGGCTGATCGGCGGGACCGCGGGCAAAGTCCGACATCGGCAGGTCGAAGAAGGC
This sequence comes from Pseudomonas sp. PDM25, assembly GCF_019219045.1. Taxonomy (NCBI): domain Bacteria; kingdom Pseudomonadati; phylum Pseudomonadota; class Gammaproteobacteria; order Pseudomonadales; family Pseudomonadaceae; genus Pseudomonas; species Pseudomonas sp. PDM25. The sequence continues at coordinate 187,259 of NZ_JAHUWL010000008.1, read as the reverse complement.
GATCAGCCCGCGCAGCACTTCCTGCAACGGAACATACTCGCCAAACGGCACCAGCTTCTGTTTGAGGTAGGTGCCATCGCCTTCGCCCACGACGGTGATGCCGTTGTAGAAATGCTTCTGGTGATGGACTTCCTCGCGAATCGGCACACCGGTAATCAGTGCGGACTTACGCTCTGCTGCGAAGCTTCCCATCATGTTCAGGTAGCCCTCGGCGGACTCCTTGAGCACCGGGATGGCCGTTTCCGGCCAGATCAGCAAGTCGACCCGTTTCGAACTGAAACTCATATCGCGGTACAGCGCCAACTGCGCGTTGAGCTGCGCCGGGTCCCACTTCATGCTCTGTTCGATGTTGCCCTGAATCGCCGCGACACTCAGCGGAGCGCCCGCCGGGGTTGTCCAGGCGTGTTCCTTGAGCGCCATGCCGGCCACCCAAGGGCCGACCAGCAGCAACACACCCGCGGCGATGAAACCTTTGCGGCCGGTGCGCACCAGACGCAACGCGTTATAGATCAGCGCTGCCGTCAGGGCCAGGGTGAAGGAAATCAGCCACATCCCGCCGAGCGGTGCAAGCCCGGCCAACGGGCCGTCGAGCTGACTGTAACCGGAATAAAGCCAGGGAAAACCCGTCAGGAACCAGCCGCGAAAGGCTTCCTGACCGACCCACAACGCTGCAAACGCCAGGGCGTCGGCCAGCGGTGCTTCGTTACGGCGCAGCCAGCGCGCCCAGATCCAGGCGGGCAGGGCGAAGAACCAGGCAATCGCCGCCGTGAAGATCAGCATCAGGAAACCGGCCAGCAGCACCGAAGCGCCGCCGAAGTGGTGAATGCTGTAGTAGATCCAACTGGTGCCCGCGCCAAACAGGCCAAAACCGAAACACCAGCCACGGCCCAAGGCCTGGCGTGGGTTCAGCTCGCGTAAGCCGGCATAGAAGAAACCGACCGCCAGCAATGCCAACGGCCAGATATCGAACGGCGCCAGGGCCAGGGTGGTGAGTGCACCGGCCGCCACGGCCAGCAGGTTACCGGGCCAGCCGGGGCGGGTTATCCAGCGCATTTCTATCCTTAGTTTTTACCGAGCAATAGGCGTCAGGCGAAGCAAGTGAATCCGACGGCTGTCGGCGTTCAGGATGCGGAAGCGATAAGGGCCGATTTCAGTGATTTCGTTGCGTTTTGGCAGGTGCCCGAACGCGCTCATCACCAAGCCGCCGACAGTGTCGAATTCGTCATCGGAGAATTGGCTGTCGAAAAACTCGTTGAAGTTCTCGATCGGCGTCAGGGCCTTGATCAGGAAGTCACCGCTGGGCAGCGGTTTGATGTAGCTGTCTTCTTCGACGTCATGCTCGTCTTCGATGTCGCCGACGATCTGCTCCAGCACGTCTTCGATGGTCACCAGGCCCGCCACACCGCCGTATTCGTCGATGACGATGGCCATGTGATTGTGGTTGGCACGAAACTCGCGCAGCAGCACATTCAGGCGCTTGGACTCGGGCACGAAAGTGGCCGGGCGCAGCAAGTCCTTGATGTTGAAGCTGTCGCCGTTCTCCTTGAGGATCAACGGCAGCAAGTCCTTGGCCAGCAACACGCCCATCACGTCATCGTGGCTTTCGCCGATCACCGGGTAGCGGGAGTGGGCCGAGTCGACCACGGCAGGCAGGAACTCGCGGGGTGTCTGGGTCGCCTTGATGCTGATCATCTGCGAGCGCGGGACCATGATGTCCCGTACTTGCAGGTCAGCAACCTGGATGGCGCCTTCGACGATGGCCAGCGCTTCGCTGTCCAGCAACTTGTTTTGGTGTGCGTCGCGCAGCAGCTCCAGCAGCTCCTGGCGGTTCTTCGGCTCGTGGGCAAAAGCCTGGGTGAGCTTACCCAGCCATGACTTTTGCCCGTTGCTCGATCGATCTTCGCTCATAGCGATTACTCTGAATCCTTTGTTGTAACGATAGGGGATGTGTCTGTTTCGTCGTCCGCATACGGGTCGGGATAGCCCAACTCTGCAAGCAACGTTCGTTCCAGTGCTTCCATTTCTTCGGCTTCATCGTCATCTATATGGTCGTAACCCAATAGATGCAAGCAGCCGTGAATGACCAGATGAGCCCAATGGGCCTTGAGTGCCTTGTCTTGTTCGGCGGCTTCGCGCTCGACCACCGCCACGCAGATCACCAGATCGCCCAGCAGCGGGATATCGAGAAACTCGTCGGGCACATCGGCAGGAAACGACAAGACGTTAGTGGCGTAATCCTTTTGCCGCCAGGTGTGGTTCAGCTCGCGACCTTCCGCTTCATCGACCAAACGGATGGTCATTTCGGAGTCGGCGGTGCGCTGGCGCAGCGCCAGTTCGCACCATTGGCGGAACTCGGCTTCGCTTGGGGCTGGCGCTTCGGTAGCCAGTTGCAGATCAAGCTCAAGCATCGTGGCGATTGTCCTTGGACGAGATCTTCGCCGGTTCGTCGGCCACGCGATTCTCGAAGCGCTCGTAAGCTTCGACAATGCGCTGCACCAGTGGATGGCGCACGACGTCTTTGGGCATGAAATGGGTGAAGCTGATACCCGGTACGTCCTTGAGCACTTCGATCACATGGTGCAGCCCGGATTTGGTGCCTTTCGGCAGGTCGACCTGGGTGATGTCACCGGTAATGACGGCGGTAGAGCCGAAGCCGATCCGGGTCAGGAACATCTTCATCTGTTCGACGGTGGTGTTCTGGCTTTCGTCGAGGATGATGAAACTGTTGTTCAAGGTGCGACCGCGCATGTAGGCCAGCGGCGCAACTTCGATCACCTGACGCTCGATCAGCTTGGCGACGTATTCGAAGCCGAGCATTTCGTAGAGTGCGTCGTAGAGCGGGCGCAGGTACGGGTCGATCTTCTGCGACAGGTCGCCGGGCAGGAAACCGAGCTTTTCGCCCGCTTCAACCGCCGGACGCACCAGCAGGATGCGGCGAATCTGCTCGCGTTCCAGCGCATCTACCGCGCAGGCAACGGCCAGATAGGTCTTGCCGGTACCGGCCGGGCCGATGCCGAAGTTGATGTCGTTACCGAGGATTTCCTTCACGTAGCGCAACTGATTCAAGCCGCGAGGGCGAATCATGCCTTTTTTGGTGCGCAAGGCGACGGAAGGTTCGGAGGGGGAGACGTTGTCCAGCTCTTCGACGGCCGATTCCTGCAGGAACAGGTGAACCATGTCCGGCGACAGCTCGGTACCCTTGGTTTCCCGGTACAGGCGGCGCAGGAGGTTTTCCGCGGAGGTGGTGTGCTTGGGTTCGCCGATCAGTTCGAACTGGTCTCCGCGGTTGCGGATCTCGATATTCAGGCGCTGTTCGATCAAGCGCAGATGCTCGTCGAATTGCCCGCACAGATTGGCGAAGCGGCGAGCTTCAAAAGGCTCGAGGATAAAACGATGTGGTTCTATGGGTGCGTTCAAGGTCGTATTTAGCCGCCCTGGGGCAATTAAGATGAAATCAAGGATAACGCCAGAGGCCTGGGTGCGAAAGGTCTTATACAGACCAATCTGAATCGGGCGTCTGGCACGGTCCCTGTGGGAGCGGGCTTGCTCGCGAAGAGGGAGTGTCAGACGACATTAATGTAGCTGACACACCGCCTTCGCGAGCAAGCCCGCTCCCACACGGATCGGCGGTGTTATTGGATCAGCGAGCCCCGCAGCGAGTGCGGTTGTGCGGCGTCGATATGCACATCGGCGAACTGCCCAATCAACGTCGGATTGTCGCAGCGGAAATTGACGATGCGGTTATTCTCGGTCCGGCCTTGCAGTTCGCCGGGGTCTTTTTTCGAATAATCGGTCACCAGAATCCGCTGAATGGAGCCCACCATTTGTCGGCTGATCTCGAAGCCTTGTTGGTTCAGGCGATGTTGCAGGGCGTTCAGGCGTTCTTTTTTCAGCGCTTCCGGCGTGTCGTCGGCCAGATCGGCAGCCGGAGTGCCCGGGCGCTGGCTATAGACGAACGAGTAGGAGAAGTCGAAACCGACGTCTTCGATCAGCTTCATGGTCTGTTCGAAGTCTTTTTCGGTCTCGCCCGGGAAACCAACGATGAAGTCAGAGCTGATGCAAATCCCCGGCACGGCAGCGCGCAGCTTGCGCAGTTTGGATTTGTATTCCAGCGCGGTGTGGTTGCGCTTCATTGCTGCCAGGATTCGGTCCGAGCCCGATTGCACCGGCAAGTGCAGGTGTTTGACCAGTTCCGGCACGTCGGCGTGGGCCTGGATCAGGCTGTCGGAGAACTCCAGCGGGTGTGAGGTGGTGTAGCGGATGCGGTCGATGCCATCGACGGCAGCGACGACGCGGATCAGTTCGGCCAGGTCAGCCAAACGGCCGTCATGAGTGGTCCCGCGATAGCCATTGACGTTCTGCCCCAGCAGGGTCACTTCGCGCACGCCGTTTTCGGCCAGGTGGATGATCTCGGCGATCACGTCATCGAACGGCCGGCTGACTTCTTCGCCACGGGTGTAAGGCACCACGCAGAAGGTGCAGTACTTGCTGCAGCCTTCCATGACCGACACATAAGCGCTTGGGCCATCGACGCGCGGTTCGGGCAAGTGGTCGAATTTTTCGATTTCCGGAAACGAGACGTCGACTTGCGGCAGCTTGGTAGCGCGGGCGGCGTCGATCATTTCCGGCAGGCGGTGCAGGGTCTGCGGACCGAAGACCACGTCCACGTAAGGGGCGCGATCGCGAATGGCTGCGCCTTCCTGGCTGGCCACACAGCCGCCAACGGCAATCACCATGTCCGGGTTGGCCAGTTTCAATTCGCGCCAGCGGCCGAGCTGGGAATACACCCGGTCCTGGGCGCGTTCACGGATCGAGCAGGTGTTGAGCAGGATCACGTCGGCATCTTCAGCGCGAGCGGTGACTTCCAGGGCCTGATGTTCGCCCAGCAGATCGACCATGCGCGAGCTGTCGTACTCGTTCATCTGGCAACCGTGGGTTTCGATGTAAAGCTTCTTGGCCATGGACCCCAGTCTCACGTGATTCAAAGAACCGCGCATTATAGGGAACATGTTCCAAGGTTCCTACCGTTGCGCGTCCGGCGGCTATGCTATAGTTCGCGCCCTCATTTTTATCCCCGATGTGTTGCTCGCCCACCATGACCAAACGTGAAGCTCCAATCTACAAGGTGATTTTCCTCAACCAGGGCCAGGTGTACGAAATGTATGCCAAGCAGATCTATCAAAGTGATCTGTGGGGCTTCCTGGAAGTGGAAGAGTTCGTCTTTGGCGAGCGTACGCAAGTGGTCGTCGATCCGAGCGAAGAGAAGCTCAAGGCTCAATTCGAAGGCGTTGTGCGCAGCTTTGTGCCGATGCATTCGATCGTGCGGATCGACGAGGTCGAGCGCCTCGGCACACCGAAAATCAGCGAAGCCCGCGGCGCGGTCGGCAATGTCATGCCGTTTCCGATGCCGATGCCTGAGAAGTAGGCCTCAAGACCGAGTCGCCCCATTCGCGAGCAAGCCCGCTCCCACAGTAGACCGTGTCCTTAGGTAGAACGCGGTTAAATGTGGGAGCGGGCTTGCTCGCGAAGGGGTCAGTCAGAACTATGCAGAACTCAGGGCAGTGGCGAGAACGGCGTACGCCCATCGGCGCTCTGCAATTCCATCAAGTACTTGCGGAAGATTTGCCCTAGCACCTGGGTAGCGACTTCCAGTTCTTCGCGGGGCATTTTCTCGGCGACTTCGTCGGCGGTGTCCAAGGCTTCTTCAGCGCCATTGACCGCCGCCATTTTCAGCACGATATACGCCTGAACGTTATTGGCCGGTACGCCTTCGCCGTGGAAGAACATGGTGCCGAGTTTGAATTGCGCCTGAGCATGGCCTTGCAGCGAGGCCTTTTCGAAGTAGCTCAGGGCTTTTTTGAGGTCGCGCGGCGTATTTTTGCCGTCGTAGTAGAACTCACCCAACTCGTATTGCGCTTGCGCATCCCCTTCATCCGACGCTTTCTGGCAGGCGGCGAGCGCCTGTGCCAGGTCTTGCGGCTGAGTATTGAGGGTGCAACGACCCATCGCTGGGATTAACAACGAGTTGCCGCCTGCTTGTGCGAGCGCGAGCAGGGGCTGAAGGAGCAACAGGCAGCCCAGTGCAAGGGCGCGGCCGGTGCGGTTCATGGGAATCGACTTACCTCTGAGGGGCGCGCGGACCCATCGAGGGATCCAATAAGCGCGCATTATGAAATAAGCAGGGCCAACCTTACAAAGTCTTTACTCGTTTTTCTGCTGCGCGGGGAATATATCGGCCACTTTGCTGGGTATTTGAGCAGAAGCGAAGGAATAAGGGCGCGAATGCAGGTGAAAGCTGACGCTGGCAACCGCCAACGTCAGCGACACAGCGTTATTTCAATGCAGCAAATGCGCGCTCGGCGGCATCCAGCGTCAGTTTCAGCTCGGTTTCGCCGTGGGCGATCGAAGTGAAGCCGGCTTCGAAGGCGCTCGGCGCCAGGTACACGCCGCCTTCGAGCATCAGGTGGAAGAAGCGCCCGAACAGGGCGGCGTCGCTGGCCATCACGTCATCGAAGGTCACGATGTCGTCGGCGCCGCTGAAGTACAGACCGAACATGCCGCCGGCCTGGGTGGTCACGAATGGAATGCCCGCGGCATCCGCGCGTTGTTGCAGGCCGTCGAGCAGGCGACTGGTGTAGTCAGTCAACTCTGCGTGGAAGCCCGGGCGGCTGATCAGGCGCAGGGTCGTCAGGCCGGCAGCCATGGCCAACGGGTTGCCCGACAAGGTACCCGCCTGATAGACCGGGCCCAATGGTGCGATGTGCGACATGATTTCGCGCTTGCCGCCGAAGCAGCCAACCGGCATGCCGCCACCGATGATTTTGCCGAAGGTGGTCAGGTCTGGTGTCACGCCATAGTGGGCTTGTGCACCGCCGAGGGCAACGCGGAAACCGGTCATCACTTCGTCGAAAATCAGCACCACGCCATGTTTGTCGCACAGGGTGCGCAGGCCTTCGAGGAAACCTGGCGCGGGCGGTACGCAGTTCATGTTGCCGGCCACTGGCTCGACGATGATGCAGGCCACTTCCTGGCCGACTTCGGCGAGCATGGTTTCAACCGCATCGATGTCGTTGAACGGCAGGGTCAGGGTGTGCTTGGCGAAGGCCGCCGGCACACCGGCCGAGCTCGGCACGCCTTGGGTCAGGGCGCCGGAGCCGGCCTTGACCAGTAGACTGTCGGAGTGACCGTGGTAGCAGCCTTCGAACTTGATGATGCTGTCGCGGCCGGTGAAACCACGGGCCAGACGGATAGCACTCATGGTCGCTTCGGTGCCGGAGCTGACCATGCGCACCATTTCCATCGACGGCACGATCGAGCAGACCAGATCCGCCATCTGGGTTTCCATCTCGGTCGGCGCGCCGTAGGACAATCCGTGCTCAAGCTGTTTGCGCACGGCGTCCAGCACGTCCGGGTGGCTGTGGCCGAGAATCATCGGCCCCCAGGAACCGACGTAATCCACATAACGCTTGTTGTCTTCGTCGGTGACGTAGGCGCCTTCCGCGTGTTTGAAGAACAACGGCGTGCCGCCCACGCTTTTGAATGCGCGAACAGGCGAGTTCACGCCACCGGGAATGTGTTTCTGGGCATTGGCAAACAGCGTTTCGGAACGAGACATGATCGGGCTCTCAAATCAGATTTTTAGTAATTCATTGAATGCGCGGGCGCGGCGTGTCACTTCTGCCGTGCTCTCGGCGCCAAACAGGCCGTGGACCACCGCCAGCAGATCGACCCCGTGGGCCACCAGCGGGGCGGCATTTTCCAGGGTGATGCCGCCAATCGCGCAGATCGGCAGGTGCAGTTTGCTGCGGGCCTGGTCGAGCAGTTCGAGGCTGCAGGTCGGTGCGCCGGGTTTGGTGTTGGAGTTGAAGAAGCGACCGAAGGCGACGTAACTGGCGCCTTCCTTGGCCGCTTGCTCGGCGAGTTCGAGTTGCGCATGGCAGGTCGAACCGATGATCGCCTGGCGACCGAGCAATGCGCGGGCCGGGGTCAGCGGGCCATCGGTCTGGCCCAGGTGCACGCCGACGTTCAGGCGTGCAGCGAGTTCGGCATCGTCATTGATGATCAGCTGGGTCTTGTAGCGTTCGCACAGATCGCGCAGGGCTTGGGCCTCGCGCAGGCGGCGGGCCTCGTCGCTGCTCTTGTCGCGGTATTGCAGCAGGGTGACGCCGCCTTCCAGCGCCGCCTCCACGTACGAAAGAAATTTACCGGCCAGCAGTTGGCTATCGGTAATGGCGTACAGGCCACGTAGCTTCATCGGGCAATCCTTTTTGCTTTACGCATGGACAGTTACGAACAGAAATCCAGCGGCAGGCGGCGCGGTACGAACTGGCCTTTGCCCAACTGCTCCGCATCACGCAGGGTGCGCCACGTGTAGTTAAGCGCGGTCTGCACGGCACTGGCGAGATTTTCGCCGAGGGCCAGACGACCGGCGAGGGCACTGGCCAGCGTGCATCCGGAACCGTGATAACTGCCGGGCAAGCGCTGGCAGGTGAAGGTTTCGCGGTGACCGTCGCGGCTGTACAGGCGATTGTGGATTTCGTGCTCATCGCCATGGCCGCCAGTGATCAGCAGGTGTTTGACGAATGGCAGGAGTTTTTCAGCGCACTCGTCCGCGGTGCCTTCGGGCAGTTCGGCGAGGATGCGGGCTTCGGGAAGGTTTGGGGTGGCGATGATCGACAGAGGCAGCAGGCGCTCGCGCATGGCGTAGCCGACTTCGTCCTTGCCCAGGCGTCCGCCGCCACCGGCGCGCAGCACCGGGTCGCAGACCACCGGCAAATGCGGGTGCGCTGATAACAGTTCGACGACGGTGTCGACCATTTCCAGGGAACCGAGCATGCCCAGTTTCACCGCCGCGACCGTCGAATCGTTGAGCACGGCATTGGCCTGGGCCAACACCCACTCACGGTCGAGGACGCGGAAGTCAGTGACGTTGACCGTGTCTTGCACGGTCAGGGCGGTGACGGCCGGGGCCGCATGACAACCCTGAGCGAGCAGGGCTTCGATATCTGCCTGCAAGCCGGCGCCACCACTTGGGTCGTGGCCGGAGAGACAGAGGACAACGGGGCGAGAGCTGTAGATATTCATGGTGCGCGAGCTTACCACCAGTCGACCAGCGAGTCATGACACGGACTTTGTAGCAGCTGGCGAAGTCTGCGTCCGGCTGCTACACGGAGTGGGCATTGTCACAATCTGACCGGCGAAACAGCTCTAGCCCAATGCAATGAGCTGGAACGCCCGTGCTAGAGCCTTTGTAGGAAAAATTTCAATGGTGTTCAATGGCCACCAACGGCTATGCTAGAGTGGATCCAAACCAATAACAGGTAATACCGGTTTTACGTCTACTCAAAAGGAATGAGGGGCTTCCTGAGATAACCGGACAGGCCACGCTGGGGCTTAAATGCGCTATTTGCTGATGTTGCTGTTGTGCTTGCCCCTCATGGCGAGTGCAGTCGAATTCGACGAATTCACTCAAAGCCTTCCCCTGGGCCGAACCTTGCAAGTGTTCGAAGACGCGGGCGGTCAGGCGACCATCGACGATGTCCGTGCGCAGGCCGCGGCTGGAAACTTCAAGCCCCACGATAAAGCCACCCTCAACGCCGGTTACTCGCGTTCAGTGTTCTGGCTGAAAATCGACCTGCATTACCACCCCAACAACCCCGCGGTGCAACGCACCTGGTTGCTCGAACTGGCCTATCCGCCCCTTGATCACATTGATCTCTATTTGCCCGATGCGGCCGGTGGCTATCAATTGGCACGTCAGACCGGCGATGCCTTGCCGTTCGACAGTCGTGAGATCCGCCAGAACAACTATTTGTTCGATCTGAACTTCACCGCTGATCAAGCACAAACCCTGTACCTGCGCCTGCAAAGTGAAGGGTCGATCCAGGCGCCGGTCACCCTATGGTCGAGCACGGCCTACCTGGAAGAGCAACCGATCCGACTGTATGTGCTGGGGCTGATCTACGGCGTATTGCTGGGGATGCTGGTGTACAACCTGTTCATCTATCTCAGCGTGCGCGATACCAGCTACCTCTATTACATCTTCTATATCGCCTCGTTCGGTTTGTATCAGCTGTCCGTGAACGGAGCGGCCGTGGAGTATTTCTGGCCGAACAATCCTTGGTGGGCCAACGCGGCGACGCCTTTTTTCATCGGTTGCGCAGGCCTGTTCGGCAGCCAGTTCGCGCGCAGCTTCTTGCAGACGGCGACCTACAGTCGCTGGCTCGACCGCTTATTGCTGGCGTTGATCGCGTTTAGCGCAGTGGTGGTCGGGTTGTCGTTGATGACCAGTTACGCCCTGGCCCTGCGCCTGGCGACGGCGCTGGCACTGATCTTCACCGTCGTGATTTTTGCCGCAGGGATTTTCGCCTGGCTGCGTGGCCTGCGAGTGGCGCGTTATTTCATCATTGCCTGGTCGGCGTTTTTGCTCGGCGGCATTGTCAACACCCTGATGGTGCTGGGTTACCTGCCAAACGTGTTCCTGACCATGTATTCCAGCCAGATCGGCTCGGCGATTGAAGTGGCGCTGCTGTCCCTGGCGCTGGCCGATCGCATTAATTCCATGCGCGAGCAACAGGCGCAGACCCTGTTCGATGCCGGTCAAACGCTTGAAGTGCTCAACCAGCAACTGGCTCGCAGTAACAAGCTCAAGGACGAATTTCTCGCCACCCTGACCCACGAACTGCGCACGCCCATGAACGGTGTGATCGGTTCGCTTGAGCTGATGCAGACCGTCGAGATGGACCCGGAGCTGGAGCAATATCAGCAAACGGCCGCCGGTTCCGCGCGAGACATGATGCGCATGGTCAACGGCATCCTCACCCTGACCGAGTTGCAGGCTGGCAAGCTCAAGACCTATCCGGCGGTTTTCAGTTTGCGCGGCGTGGTCGAGGCTTTGCGCCTGCAGTTCGAGGGCAACGCGCTCAGCAAGTCGCTGGACTTCAAAGTCGAGGTCACGCCGGGACTGCCGGATCGCTTGCACGGCGACAGCGCCAAGTTGGCACAATGCCTGGAATGCCTGCTGGATAACGCGATCAAGTTCACGCGGATCGGCGGACTGGCGTTGCGGGTGACGGGTAAACCCGTGGCGCCCGACCGACTGGCGCTGTCCTTTGCGGTGATCGATACCGGCATCGGCTTCACCGATCTGGGGGAGGCGACACTGTATCAGCGGTTCTTCCAGCTCGATGGCTCGATGACCCGTGAGTACGGCGGTCTGGGCGTCGGCCTGGCGATCTGTCGGCAACTGGTCGAACTGCTCGGTGGAAAACTGACCCACCGCTCCGAGCCTGGTCGTGGCAGCCGCTTCCAGCTCGACGTCGAGTTCGAACTGCCCGTGGTGGAGCGGCCGCCAGTGCCCCTGATGAACCGGGAGTTTCCTCGCCTGCGACTGCCTCAGGACTGCACCGTACTGCTGGTTGATGACAACAGCATCAATCAGTTGGTGATGCGCGGCATGTTGCTCAAACTTGGGTTCCGGGTGCGCTCCGCCGACAACGGGGATGCCGCGATCGATCACTTGCAGCGCGAAACCTTCGATGCGGTATTGCTCGACTGCCAGCTTCCACCGCTGGACGGTACGTCTCTCTGTTGCCAGATCCGCGCGTTGCCGGGCTGCGCCGAACTGCCGGTGTTCGTGATTGCCTTGAGCATTGATCGGGAGCGCTGCCCGACCGGTGCCTTGATCGATTATCTGAGTAAACCGGTGAAATTCGAGGACCTGCAGGCAGCGCTCTATCGCCGGGTACTGTGTCCAAGACAGGGTGAAAGCGCCGGCAGTTAGGCAGATATGACACTTTGTTCGGCCGGGGGGCGGTGCTTAACTGAAGTTCCTTGGCTGACCAAAGGAGCCCCGTCATGAACCTGCATCAGTTCGCCGAAACCCACGAAGTCACCAACCAGCCACCGTCGCTGGATGGCGCCAACCTGTATCGCATCGACCTGCCGTTGCAGGAGTGGTCGCGGCGTTTCGGGGCCGGCTGGGCCGAGTCGCGGATCGACGCTTATGGCGCCCTGGCCGGCGGGCCGCTGATGGAAGCGGGGTTCCTGGCCAATCAGAACAAGCCGGTTTTCAGCAGCCATGACCGTTACGGCCATCGCATCGACCTGGTGGAATTTCACCCGGCGTATCACGAGTTGATGCGCACGGCGATCGAGCACGGTTTGACGTCGTTGCCCTGGGCACATCCGCAGTCCGGCGCCCACGTCGCCCGTGCCTCCATGACCTACCTGCACAGCCAGGCCGAAGCCGGTAGTGGTTGCCCGCTGACCATGACCTTCGCCAGCGTCCCGGCGATGCGCCTGCAAGCGGATCTGGCGGAGCAATGGCTGCCGAAAATCCTCTCCACCGAATACGACCCGCGCAACGTCGGCATGGCCCACAAGGCCGGGGTTACCATCGGCATGGCGATGACCGAGAAACAGGGCGGCACCGACGTGCGGGCCAACACCACCAAGGCTTTTCCGGTCGGTGCCAGTGGTCCGGGCCAGGCGTATGAACTGGTGGGCCACAAGTGGTTCTGTTCGGCGCCGATGTGCGATGCCTTCCTCACCCTGGCTCAGACTGACAAGGGCTTGACCTGTTTCCTGCTGCCGCGCCATCGCCCGGACGACACGCGCAATCAGTTCTACATACAGCGCCTGAAGAACAAACTCGGCAATTGCTCCAACGCGTCCAGCGAAGTGGAGTTCCGTGGTGCGCTGGCGTGGATGGTCGGCGAGGAGGGACGGGGCGTTCCGACCATCATCGAAATGGTCGCCATGACCCGCTTCGATTGCATGGTCGGCTCCAGTTCGCTGATGCGCCAGGCCCTGACCCAGGCCAGCCATCACTGCGCTCACCGCAAGGTCGGCGGCAAATTGCTCAGCGAGCAACCCTTGATGCAGAACGTACTGGCCGACCTGGCCCTGGAAAGTGAAGCCGCCCTGGCCTTGAGCCTGCGCATGGGCCGGGCGCTGGATCATCTGGATGACGAGCATGAGGCCAAGTTCGCCCGGCTGGTCACGGCGGTGGGCAAATACTGGATCTGCAAACGCGCACCCGGGATGATCAACGAAGCCGCCGAATGCATGGGCGGCGCCGGTTATGTCGAAGACAGCATCCTGCCGCGGTTGTACCGTGAGGCACCGGTCAATTCGACGTGGGAAGGTTCCGGCAACGTGCAATGCCTCGACGTATTGCGAGCGTTGTCCAAGGAACCGGGTGTGCTCGACGTACTGTTCAGCGAGTTGGGCGATGGTCATGGCGACAAGCGCCTGGCTGCACACATCACTCAATTGCAGGCAGCGTTCAAGGACACCCGCGACATTCAGTACCGTGCGCGGCAGTTGACCGAAGACATCGCGCTGGGCCTTCAGGCCAAGCTGTTGCTGGAGGCGGGTAACGCGGCCGTGAGTGACGCTTTCATTGCCAGCCGCCTCGGTTCCGCCGGTCGGGTGTACGGCGCGTTGCCACGAGGGGTGGAGGTGGAAGCGATTGTCGCCCGGTCGACCCCTCAGGGATTTTGACCTCGCTCGCGTGAACGGTACTGAACCAATGTGGGAGCGGGCTTGCTCGCGAAAGCGGTTCAACATTCAACAGCTATGTTAGCTGACAGTCCGCCTTCGCGAGCAAGCCCGCTCCCACATTGGATCTAGGGTGGACTTGGCATTTGTGTAACAACCGCTGTTCCCGTGAAGCGACGATGCAGGCAAGATGAAGGCCTGCAAGTCAGAACACAGGATGCTGATCGTGACCGAAGCTTTTATTGTCGTTCAAACCGCCGAGCAAGCCGTGGACCGGCTTGCGCTCTTGCACAATCGTGCAACCACCGCGCTGAATCAGGCGCTCAAGCGTTACCTCAAGGATCGAGTCGAACCGGACGCCGAACAGCGTGCGATGTTTCGTTATCCCGAACTGCGTCTGACCTACCTTTGCCAGGGCGAAGTCCCACAGACCACTCGCGCCTACGCCAAGGTTCAACTGCCGGGGACTTACAGCGTCACCGTCACTCATCCCGCCGCCTTCCGTAAATACCTGCTGGAACAGCTGGTGCCACTGATGCACGACTTCACCGTGACGGTAGAAGTCGGCATCAGTCAGCAAAACATTCCTTATCCGTACGTGGTCGAGCAGGGCGATGAACTGGCCGGCTCCGGCGTTACCGCTGCCGTGCTGGCGCGGGTGTTCCCGAGTACGGATTTGTCTGCCGCGACCGATGGCATCGCCGACGGTTTGTACGATTGGGAAAACACCGACCCGCTGCCATTGGCCTTGTTCGACGCCGCGCGGGTGGATTTCTCCCTGCGCCGGCTGGTGCATTACACCGGCAGCGACTGGCGTCATGTGCAGCCATGGATTCTGCTGACCAACTACCACCGCTACGTTGACCAGTTCATCGTCCATGGCCTGGAACAGTTGCGCAGCGATCCGCGTTTCGTGCGTATGGTCTTGCCGGGCAACGTGATCATCGAAAAGAGCATGGACCACGGCGAAGCCTCGGCGATTGCCGCCGGTGTGGTCTGGCACCGCTATCAGATGCCGGCCTATCACCTGATCGCCAGCGACGGCCACGGCGTGACCCTGGTGAACATCGGCGTCGGCCCGTCCAACGCCAAGAACATCACCGACCACCTGGCGGTGCTGCGTCCGCATTGCTGGCTGATGATCGGTCACTGCGGCGGCTTGCGTCAGTCGCAGACGATTGGCGATTACGTGCTGGCGCACGCTTACATGCGCCGCGACGGGATTCTCGATCGGGTCGTACCGCCGAATATTCCGATTCCGGCCCTGGCCGAAGTGCAAATGGCGTTGCAGCAAGCGGCGGCCAATATCACCGGTGAGAAGGGCGACGAACTGAAAAAACGCCTGCGCACCGGCACCGTACTGACCTACGACGACCGTAACTGGGAATTGCGCTGGGCTCAGGAACGTCCGCTGATCAACCTGTCTCGCGCCGTGGCGGTGGACATGGAGAGCGGCACCATCGCGGCCCAAGGTTATCGCTTGCGGGTTCCGTACGGTACGTTGCTCTGTGTGTCGGACAAACCGTTGCACAGCGAAATCAAACTGCCGGGTTCGGCCAACGCCTTCTATGAGCGCGCGGTCAGCCAGCATTTGAAGATCGGCATCGAGGCGGTGGATTTGTTGCGCACCGAACTCAACTCGCTGCACTCGCGCAAACTGCGCAGCTTCGACGAGCCGCCGTTCCGCTGATTGCGAGATGGTTATTTAGCGGTCAGGGCACTAGCATTAGCAGCCCTGACCGTTAGATGTTCCTTTTCCCATGTCCCGTCCTCAACGTCCCGTTTCCCGCCGCCCTGGCGTGAAGCCTGCGCCATCGTCCTCAGCCCCGCGCCGTGTCGCCAAAGCGCCGCCGGCCGAGCCGAAGCTGATTCTGTTCAACAAACCGTTTGATGTGCTGACGCAATTCAGCGACGGCGAAGGGCGGGCGACGCTCAAGGACTACATCGAGATTCCCGGGATTTACCCGGCAGGACGGCTGGACCGCGACAGTGAAGGTTTGCTGCTGTTGACCAACGATGGCCAGCTTCAGGCGCGGATTGCCGACCCGAAACACAAATTGGCCAAGACCTATTGGGTGCAGGTGGAAGGTGAGCCGAGTGCCGAGCAATTGCGGCGCTTGCGTGAAGGTGTGGAGCTGAACGATGGCATGACGCTACCCGCTGAAGCGCGGCAGCTGGAAGAACCTGAACTGTGGCCACGCAACCCGCCCGTACGCTTTCGCAAAAGCGTGCCAACGAGCTGGCTGGAATTGGTGATTCGCGAAGGGCGCAACCGTCAGGTACGGCGCATGACCGCGGCGGTCGGCTTGCCGACGTTGCGTCTGGTGCGGGTCAGAATCGGCGACTGGTCGATCGAAGGGCTCGATCAGGGCCAGTGGAAGGAAGTGCCGGCGCGTTTATAACGTGCCGGATTCGATCAGGCCGATGACCACGCTTTTGATCACGAACGCGGCCACGCCCAGGCCGAGTACGAAGAACAGGATGAACGAACCAAAGCGTCCGGCCTTGGACTTCTTCGCCAGATCCCAGACGATGAAACCCATGAAAATGATCAGGATGCTGACCAGTCCGGTCATCATCCACTCTTCGAGTACTGCAGGATCCATCGTACATCTCCAGCGCGGGCGGGGCTAAAAGGCGCTGAAGTATACGCCACGGCGAATTGGCGGAGTATTGACCTGCGTCGGTGTGTCGCAGTCATTCGTCGCTTGTGCCGGCGTCTTCGCGAGCAAGCCCGCTCCCACGGGGGGAATGCATTCCAAATGTGGGAGCGGGCTTGCTCGCGAAGGCGCCCTCAGCTGCGCAGATGAGTCAGCGGCAACTCGGTACTGTTGAGCACCTGATTAAGCACAAAACTCGACCGCACACTCGTCACCCCTTCAATCCGGGTGAGGTGTCCCAGCAGCAATTTTTGATAATGGTCCATGTCCGGCACGACGACCTTGAGCTGGTAGTCGGCATCCATCCCGGTCACCAAGCTGCATTCCAGCACCTGCGGTAACGTACGAATCGCCGCTTCGAAGTTTTCGAACCGTTCTGGCGTATGGCGGTCCATGCCGATCAACACGTAAGCCGTCAGGCTCAGACCGAGCATCTTGCGGTCCAGCAGGGCCACCTGGCGGGCGATGTAGCCGTCATCTTCCAGCTGCTTGACCCGCCGCGAGCATGGCGAGGGGGACAGGCCGATGCGTTCGGCCAGCTCCTGGTTGGAGATGCGCGCGTCACGCTGCAATTCCGCCAAAATGCTCAGGTCGTATCGGTCGAGTTTGCTCATCAATCAGGCCTTTGTCATAACTATTGCGGTGGATTATCTATCCAGGGTTAAAAATTGCGCAAGTGATGTTTATTTGAGCAATCTTCGCAATCCTCTGCCGGCGCCGCGAGCCTATTCTTATCACCAGAATCACTGCTCGGACAAACAGTCCAGTGCGGCTCGCCCAATCAGGCCAGCTGCGGTCGCCACCCCCACCGGGGATGAGCCGACCCCCGAGCTACACACTGTCCAGAAGACGGCGTGAGGTGAGCCGACGTCAAAAGCGTCGAGCACGGACGAAGTTCTCAAAGGGAGGCCGACGGGTCTCCCTTTTCTTTTGCCCGGAATTTGCCGACTGCCCTCAATAAATAAGTTGCGCGACTGATAACCTGTTGCAGAACCGGCCTGTGCTTTCCCAGTCTTACGTACAGGCCCTAACCCGCAGTGAGGAAAAGCATGAAGTCGCGCATCTGGCGTTTGGCCGGTGTTGGTTTGCTGTGTGTGAGTGTCACTGCGCAGTCGCTGGCCGATGAGCCGCAAGACCGTGGCCCCGATGGCGGGCAGCGCGGCTCGGATGGCCATCAGGGAAACAATCAGGGCCACGGCGGCAATTACCAGCCGCGCCCGCAGAACAATCCGCAGCAAAACCAGCCACGTGTGCAGAATAACGAGATCATTCGTGGCGACAACAGTCGCCAGTTCGAGCACAACGGCCAGAATCAGAACGACGGTCAATGGCAAAACCGTGCGCCGCACGACTACAACAATCCGGTTCGACCACCGCCGCCACCGGCCAATGACCTGCCGATCCAGGGCCGGCCCGACACCGTGCGCCAGACCCAGCAGCCACAGCGTGGTTACTACCAGGACGTGCCGCGGCGCAACGATAACAATCAGCATTGGCAGAACAACGGTCCGCGTCCCGATGACCATCGCTGGGCCGGTCGCCCGGACGGGCATGGCAATGGCTGGGGACCTGGCCCGCAGTACCGTCCCGGTCATGTGATCGATCGCTTCCCCGACCGTGAATACCGTGTGCCGTACCGTGGTCAGGATTATTTCTACTCCGGCGGCTACTGGTATCGCCCACAAGGCCCGCGCTACGTGGTGGTGCAGCCGCCACGCGGGATTCGCGTCAGCTACTTGCCCGATTACGCGCGCGAAGTGTGGATCGGCGGGGCGCTGTTGTTCCTGGCGGCCGGTGCTTATTACGCCTATCAGGAAAGCACTCAGGATTACGTCGTGGTCGAGCCCCCCGTACAACCGCAGCCGCAACCGGTCAACAATGGTTATGACGTGGTGGCGTATCCGGCCAACGGTCAGTCGCCAGAGCAGGTCAACCAGGACGGTTACGAGTGCTATCAATACGCAGTGCAGCAGAGTGGCTTCGATCCGCGAACGGCCACCTACCAGCCGGCCCCGTCGGTGGTACAAGCCTACCGTCAGGCCCAGGGCAACTGCCTGAGCAGTCGCGGCTATCAGGTTTCTTTCTGAGTCCTGCCTGCCAGTGCCACTTCCTGCGGGTCGGCGTGCACCAGCACTTCGGCTCGCGGATAAGCTGCGTGAATCGCATCGGCGGCTTGATCGCTGATGCCGTGAGCGACTGACAGGGTCAAATCCCCCGGCAACTCCAGGTGCAACTGCACGAACCACTGGTTGCCGGAAACCCGCGTACGCAGGTCGTGCGCCCCCAATACTCCCGGTACGCTGCAGGCCAGTTCGAGCATGTGCCGGCTGACGTCCGTTGGCAGCGCTTCATCCATCAGCACCGTAAAACTTTCCCGGGCGATCTGAATCGCGCTCCAGAGAATGTACGCGGCAATCCCTAGCCCGAACCACGGGTCGACCTGATGCCAGCCATACTCGGCGAGCACCAGCGCCACCAGAATGCTGCCGTTGAGCAGCAAGTCCGAGCGGTAATGCAGGGAGTCGGCGCGCACCGCGTTGGAGCCGGTCGCCTTGACGACCCGATGTTGCAACATCAGCAGGGCGACGGTCAGCACCAGGGAAAACACAATCACCCCGATACTGATCCAGGGCGCCCCCACCGGTTCCGGGTGTTTCAGTCGATCGATCGCCTGCAAGGCAATCAGCACCGCACTGCCGCCAATGAACAACGCCTGGGCCATGCCCGCCAGCGACTCGGCCTTGCCATGGCCGTAACGGTGATCATCGTCGGCCGGGCGCAAGGCGTAATGCACCGCGAGCAGGTTGAGCAGCGAGGTGACGCCGTCGAGGGTCGAATCAGTCAACCCGGCGAGCATGCTCACTGAGCCACTCAACCACCAGGCGATGGCTTTGGCGACGATCAGCGTGCACGCCACCGCCACCGAGGCACGGGTCGCCAGCCGCAGCAGGCGGGCGTGTTCGGAGCTGGAAATCATAAGTGCGGCTATTCCTTTATGTGCACGGGTTACGCCGCAGGTTGCAGGCCGAACATGGCCAGTTGCTGGGCGCTGCCCTTGTGCTGGATCAAGCGTGGGTCATCCAGCGGGAAGCTGCGGCCCAGTTCAGTTTCAAGAATAGTCTGCAACTTGTGATTATCGACCTTGCCGTCGGCGCCGATGGCTTCCTTGAGTTTTTCCGGGGCCACCTGTGCGGTCTCGCCGGGCGCGTAGTAAATCGCGCCAGTGGCGAAGTCGACCGCAAACGCGATCAGCCCGGGGATGATGTAGAACAGCAGACCCACGGCATCCAGCGCGGCGATGGCCGGGTCGATCTTGCCGTCAATCTGACCGCGACGGTCAGGGTAGAAAATCGACCCGCAAGCGGTGACCTGGGTCAGCAACGTCGCGACCAATACACCGCCAATCAAACGAAAGGGAACACGCATATGAAATCTCCTGAGTCATCTGGAAAACGAAGCGTAGCCGTTATGAATTAGGACCACGACGAACGCCAGGCAGTTCGCCGTTATACTCGGCCCTCTGTTTTGGAGCCAGCATGATTTCTTTGCCGATTGATGAAGTTTTACCCGCCCTGCGTGAAGCCTTGGCTACACGCCACGAAGCCGTGCTCGAAGCACCGCCCGGCGCCGGTAAAACCACCCGCGTGCCGCTGGCCTTGCTCAACGAACCCTGGTTGGCCGGGCAGACCATTCTGATGCTCGAACCGCGGCGCTTGGCCGCACGCGCGGCAGCGGAGCGGCTGGCCAGTGAGCTGGGCGAGAAGGTCGGCGAAACCGTCGGTTATCGCATTCGTCTCGACAGCAAAGTCGGCCCCAACACCCGCATTGAAGTGGTCACCGAAGGGATTCTGACCCGACGCTTGCAGGACGACCCGGCGCTCGAAGGCGTGGGCCTGCTGATCTTCGACGAATTCCACGAGCGCAGCCTCGACGCCGATCTGGCGCTGGCCTTGAGCCTGAATGGCCGCGAGCTGTTTCGTGACGATCAGCCGCTGAAAATCCTGTTGATGTCGGCAACCCTGGAAGGCGAACGCCTGGCCGGGTTGCTCGATGACGCGCCGATCCTGCGCAGCGAAGGCCGCATGTACCCGGTGGCGATGCGCTGGGGCCGGCCGTTCCAGCCCGGTGAATTCATCGAGCCGCGTCTGGTGCAAACCATTCTCGAAGCCTTGAATGATGAAACCGGCAGCGTGTTGGTGTTTCTGCCGGGGCAGGCGGAAATCCGTCGGGTGCATCAGCAACTCGCCGATGCACTGGGCGAGAGCACGCAAGTTTTGCTCTGCCCATTGCACGGTGAGCTGGATCTGGCCGCGCAACGCGCCGCGATCGATCCTGCCCCCACCGGCAAACGCAAAGTGGTGCTGGCGACCAACATCGCCGAGACCAGCCTGACCATCAACGGCGTGCGCGTGGTAATCGATGCCGGGTTGGCGCGGGTACCGCGTTTCGACCCGGGCAGCGGCATGGCCCGCCTCGATACTCAGCGTATTTCCAAAGCCAGCGCCACTCAGCGCGCGGGCCGGGCCGGGCGGTTGGAACCGGGCGTGTGTTATCGCTTGTGGTCGCAGGATCAGCACGAGCAACTGGCGGCCTACGCCAGTGCGGAAATCCTCTCGGCGGACCTTGCCGGATTAGCCTTGCAGCTCGGTCGTTGGGGCGTGACACCGGGGCAATTGGTGTGGCTCGACGTACCGCCCGCCGCCGCTTATGCACAGGCTCAGGACTTGCTTGAGCGCCTGGGCGCATTGGACGGCGAAGCGCTGACCCGCCACGGTCAGGCCATGGCCGAACTGCCGGCACATCCACGTATTGCGCATTTGCTGTTGCGCGGTCAGGCGCTCGGCTTGGCCAACATGGCCTGCGATCTCGCGGCCTTGCTCGGCGAGCGGGATATCTTGCGTGGCGCCGGGGCGGATCTGCACAGCCGATTGGTGCTGTTGTCCGGCGAAGAACGGGCCGCACGCGGCGCTCAGGGTGGCGTGCAACGTGCCCGGCAACTGGCGCGGCAGTATCGCGGTTACCTGCGGGGTAAAGCGTCGGAACCGGTCAGCGATCCAGATCATCCGCGTTGGCTCGGCGCGCTGTTGGCGTTGGCCTATCCCGACCGCGTTGCCCAGCAGCGTCGTGCCGGTGGTGCGGAGTATCGTCTGGCCAACGGCCGTGCGGCGTTGTTCGCCGAAGCCGACAGTTTGATGAAGCAGCCGTGGCTGGTGATCGCCGATCTCGGCAGTCGTCAGGGCCAGCGTGAAGAACGGATTTATCTGGCGGCGGATTTCGATCCGGCGCTGTTCGATTCGGTGCTGGCCGAGCAAGTGCGCGTGGTCGATCAACTGGATTGGGATGAGCGCGAAGGCGTGTTGCGCGCCGAGCGTCAGCGCAAGGTCGGTGAATTGATCCTCAGCCGTGAACCCCTGACCGGGCTCGATGAAACTGCCCGCAGTCAGGCATTGGTGAATCTGGTGCGGCGCAAAGGTCTGGAGCTGCTGCCGTGGACTCCGGAGCTGCGTCAATGGCAGGCGCGAGTGGCGTTGTTGCGGCAGCTGGACCTCAGCAGTAAAGAGCAGAGCGAATGGCCGGATGTCAGCGACGCCGCCTTGCTCAAAAGCCTCGAACATTGGCTGATGCCGTATCTGGGCAAAGTCTCGCGGCTCAGTCATTTCGCCAATCTGGACCTGTCGAGCATCGTCCATAACCTGTTGCCATGGCCGCTGCCACAACGGCTCGATGAGCTGGCGCCGCATCATTTAAGCGTGCCTTCGGGTTCATCGATTCGTCTGGACTACAGCGAACAGCCGCCGATTCTGGCGGTGCGATTGCAGGAGTTGTTCGGTCTGGCCGAAACCCCGCGGATTGCCGGTGGCCGGCAGGTGGTCAAACTGCATCTGCTGTCCCCGGCGCGACGGCCGGTGCAGGTGACCCAGGATCTGGCGAACTTCTGGCGCAGTACTTACGCCGAAGTGAAGAAAGATTTGAAGGGACGCTACCCGAAGCACTATTGGCCGGATGACCCGCTGGTCGCCGAAGCGACCGCTCGAATCAAACCCCGTAAATAATCCCTATGACCGAACACAAAACCTGTGGCGAGGGAGCTTGCTCCCGCTGGGGCGCGAAGCGGCCCCATAATCGGCCACCTAGGTGTGTCAGATACACCGCATGCAATTGTTTTGCGACTGCTGCGCAGTCGAGCGGGAGCAAGCTCCCTCGCCACAGGGGTTCACCAGGCTCATGTTCTGGTCCCGGCCTTCGCGGTGAGTTGTTCGCGGCAATAGTCGGCAAACAACTGCGCCGGTTTGGTCAACTGCCCGCGCTTCAACCATGCCGCCACCAGCCCTGAGCCGGTGATGTCTTCGACGATGTCCACGCACACCACTTTCTGGCCGTCATAGGTGCATTCCGAATGCGGCCGGGTGACCAGGATCGAGAAGCCGAAGCCTTGCCCGACCATGCCCCGGACCATCTCGATCGACGGTGAGCTGAAGGCAATGTTCGGTGTCAGCCCCAACTCTTCGAACAGGCTGACGAAGTAGGTCCGGCTCGGTTGCACGTCCAGCAAAATCATCGGCTCCAGGCACAGGTCACGCAGCGACACTTGCTTGAGCTGAGCAAAGCGGTGATCCGCCGGCAGCAGCGCATAAGGCCGTTGCGCCGGCATCAGGGGTTCGGTCTGGATGGTGGCGTCGAGGTCGTGTTCATACAGGATCGCCAGGTCGAAGGTGCCCGAGGTCAGGCCTTGCACCAGCTCTTGCTGTTCGCCGTCGCGGATACGGATTTTCACCCCCGGATACAGCGCCGAAAACCCGGCAATCAACTGCGGCAGGTATAGCGGCGCGACCGTTTCGAAGCAACCGATATCGATTTGCCCGGCCACCACGTCGTTGTCGGCGAGGGCGTTCTGTTCGAACTCCTTGGCCATGCGCAGCAGTTCCTGGGCCTTGCGGTAGAAGCGTGCGCCGCTGGGGGTCAAGGACACGCCCTGGGCGTGATGACGGATCAGCAGTTGCACGCCGAAGCTGTCCTCCAGGCCTTTGATCGCCGTGGAAATCGCCGGTTGGGCGATGTACAGCTTGCGCGACGCCTCGGCGACGCTGCCGCATTCGACGGTGGTGATGAAGTACTTCAATTGACGCAGGTTGTAGGCAGCCACGGCAAACCTCGGGGTGGATGATGTCGACATCCAGGCAATTTTCGCGCCGACTGCATCCGTTCTGACGACGGTGTTGTTGTGCCTGAACAATAACCACATACCGCGCCACCGGGGAGATCGGCTGCCCAGTTTTTTCATGGTCTGCGAAGACATTTTTACTATTTTTCCTCGACACAGGCCTGGGCCACCATCCAATTCACAAGAAAAGCCCATGGAGCATCTGAACGTGTTCGAGCTTACAGACTGGCAAAAAAAAGCTGCTGCGCAGCGGTTTCCCGATCAAGCCGTGATCGACGGCAAACCCCGTGCGGCGCAGTCGGGGCAGACCTTCGCTGCGGTCAACCCCGCCACCGGCCAGTGCCTGGCCAACGTGGTTGCGTGCGGCAAAGAAGATGTAGACGCCGCGGTGCGCAATGCGCGGCAGGTGTTCGAGGCCGGCACCTGGTCGGCGCGTTCGCCGAGTGAGCGCAAGCAGGTGCTGTTGCGCCTGGCCGATCTGATCATGACCCACCGCGAAGAACTGGCGCTGCTCGATTCGCTGAACATGGGCAAACCGGTGATGGACGCCTACAACATCGACGTGCCAGGCGCCGCCGGGGTGTTTCGCTGGTACGCCGAAAGCCTCGACAAACTCTACGACCAGATCGCCCCGAGCGCGCAGAACGTGCTGGCGACCATCACCCGCGAAGCACTGGGCGTGGTCGCTGCCGTGGTGCCCTGGAATTTCCCGCTGGACATGGCTGCATGGAAACTCGCCCCCGCGTTGGCGGCGGGTAATTCGGTGATCCTCAAACCCGCCGAGCAATCACCGTTTTCTTCCCTGCGTCTGTCCGAGCTGGCGCTGGAAGCCGGCCTGCCAGCCGGCGTGCTGAACGTGCTGCCGGGGCTCGGTGAACAGACCGGAAAAGCCCTCGGTCTGCACCCGGATGTCGATTGTCTGGTGTTCACCGGCTCCACCGAAGTCGGCAAATATTTCATGCAGTACTCGGCGCAATCGAACCTGAAGCAGGTGTGGCTGGAGTGTGGCGGCAAGAGCGCCAATCTGGTGTTTGCTGATTGTCAGGACCTCGACCTCGCTGCAGAGAAAGCGGCGTTCGGGATCTTCTTCAATCAGGGGGAAGTGTGCTCGGCCAACTCGCGGTTGTTGGTGGAGCGTTCGATTCATGATGAGTTCGTCGAGCGTCTCAAAGTGCAGGCCGAACGTTGGCAGCCGGGTGATCCATTGGACCCGTCGAGCCGCGCCGGGGCGATTGTCGACAGCCGCCAGACGTCACGCATCATGAAGTTCATCCAGCAGGCCGAACGCCAAGGAGCGACGAAACTCTGTGGCGGTCGACAGTCGATTTTCAACGGCTCCGACAACTTCATTCAGCCGACGATTTTTACCGGCGTGAGCCCGGACATGCCGCTGTTTCGCGATGAGGTGTTCGGGCCGGTGCTGGCGGTCACGGCGTTCGATGATGAGGCTCACGCCTTGCAACTGGCCAACGACAGCGTCTACGGTTTGGCCGCGTCGCTGTGGACCGACGACCTCAATCGCGCCCACCGCGTGGCGCGGCAATTGCGAGCCGGCACGGTGTCGGTCAACAGCGTCGATGCGCTGGATGTGACTGTGCCTTTCGGTGGCGGTAAACAATCCGGTTTCGGCCGCGACCTGTCGCTGCATTCATTCGATAAATACACCCAGTTGAAGACCACCTGGTTTCAGCTGCGCTCATAACAGCCGCTAATAAAAAAACGGAGAACTGGCGATGACCACACCACGTGAAACCCGCGACTACCAGGCCGCCGACGCTGCGCACCACATCCACGCATTCGTCGATCAAAAAGCGCTCAACGATGAAGGCCCCCGGGTGATGGTCCGTGGCGAGCGTCTGCACCTGTGGGACAACGATGGTCGGCGTTACCTCGACGGCATGTCCGGGCTGTGGTGCACCAACCTCGGTTACGGCCGCAAGGACCTGGCCGCCGCCGCGACCCGGCAACTGGAGCAGTTGCCGTACTACAACATGTTTTTCCACACCACCCACCCGCAGGTGATCGAGCTTTCGGAGCTGCTGTTCAGCCTGTTGCCGGGCCACTACAGCCACGCGATCTACACCAACTCCGGCTCCGAGGCCAACGAGGTGCTGATCCGCACCGTGCGTCGTTACTGGACGATTCTCGGCAAGCCCGAGAAGAAAATCATGATCGGTCGCTGGAACGGTTACCACGGCTCGACCCTGGCGGCGACGGCGCTCGGTGGCATGAAATTCATGCACGAAATGGGCGGCATGATTCCCGACATCGAACACATCGATGAGCCGTACTTTTTCGCCTACGAGGGCAACCTGACCCCGGCTGAATTTGGCCTGCGGGCGGCGCAGCAATTGGAAGCGAAGATTCTCGAGCTCGGCGCGGACAAGGTCGCCGGGTTTATCGCCGAACCGTTCCAGGGCGCTGGTGGGATGATCTTTCCACCCGAGAGTTACTGGCCGGAAATTCAGCGGATCTGCCGTAAGTACGATGTGCTGTTGTGCGCTGACGAAGTGATCGGCGGCTTCGGTCGCACCGGCGAATGGTTTGCCCACGAGTACTTCGGTTTCGAGCCGGACACGCTGTCGATCGCCAAGGGTTTGACCTCGGGTTACATCCCCATGGGCGGTCTGATTCTGTCGAAGAAAATGGCTCAGGTGCTGGTGGAGCAGGGCGGGGTGTTTGCCCACGGCTTGACCTACTCCGGGCACCCGGTGGCGGCCGCAGTGGCCATCGCCAACCTCACGGCATTGCGTGATGAAGGGGTGGTGGCACGGGTCAAGGATGACATCGGGCCGTACCTGCAACAGTGCTTGCGCGAGGTATTCGGCAATCACCCGTTGGTGGGCGATATTCAGGGTGTCGGCATGGTGGCGGCGCTGCAATTGGCTGAGGATAAAACCAGTCGCAAGCGCTTTGCCAATGAGAACGACATTGCCTGGCGTTGCCGCACGATTGGCTTTGAAGAGGGGGTGATTATTCGCTCGACATTGGGGCGGATGATCATGGCGCCGGCGTTGATTGCCAGTCGGGAAGAGGTTGATGAACTGGTTGGCAAAACCCTGAAAGCTGTTGATCGTACGGCGCAGGAATACGGTCGGCTTTAATCTTGTAGCGTTCTTG
The DNA here is from genome assembly GCF_019219045.1 of Pseudomonas sp. PDM25. Classification (NCBI taxonomy): domain Bacteria; kingdom Pseudomonadati; phylum Pseudomonadota; class Gammaproteobacteria; order Pseudomonadales; family Pseudomonadaceae; genus Pseudomonas; species Pseudomonas sp. PDM25. Next base: position 160,814 of record NZ_JAHUWL010000008.1, on the reverse strand, counting down.
CGGGCCTCTTCGCGAGCAAGCCCGCTCCCACAGGGGATCTGTGTTGATCACAAATCCCCTGTGGGAGCGGGCTTGCTCGCGAAAGCTATGGTCGATTCACCACACTTCTGATGTTTTGCATCCACCCCGTGCACCCCCGCCAATCCCGCCCTTTTACGGCGCACGCTACCCAGTTTTTTCATCACTCCCAACGACATATTTCCTGATTTTCCTTCTCCCGGCCTTGGTCCAACATCGACCTCGCCAGTCAGCCAAACACTGTTCACCGAAAGGTCCATCAGAGACCTCAGGTAGCAGCATTTCTCCAAGGCCGCTGGCCGTACTGCCCATGACAAAACTAAATCAACAGCTTTGGGAGTGCTCCATGATCAAGTCCTTGCTGAACTGCATCACTCATCCACTGGCGGTCACCGCCATCGCCGCGACGGTCGCTACCAGCGCCCAGGCCGGCACCCTCTCTATCGGCCACACCACGTGGGTCGGTTACGGCACGCTCTACCTGGCTCAGGACCTGGGTTATTTCAAGGAAAACGGTTTGACCGTCGAATTGCCCGTCGTCGAAGAGGCCTCGATGTACATGGCCGCGCAAGCCTCGGGCGAGTTGTCGGGCTCGGCGTCGACCATCGACGAAGTGCTCAAGTACCGCCCGCAATTCTGCTTCAAGGCTGTAGCTGCACTGGATGACAGCCATGGTGGCGACGGTGTTCTGGTCGGCAAGGACGTCAAGAGTTTGCAGGAGTTGAAAGGCAAGGCCGTGGCGGTGAACGAAGGTTCGACCTCGCAGTTCTGGTTGTCTTATTTGCTGAAAAAGCACGGCATGAAAATGAGCGACATCACCGTGCAGAACATGACGGCTGACGACGCAGCCACCGCGTTCATCGCCGGTCGCGTGCCCGCCGCCGTGACCTGGGAACCGCACCTGTCGATGGTTCGCAGCAAGCAACAAGGCAAGGTGCTGATCGACAGCAGCAGTACGCCGGGAGTGATTGTCGACGTGGTCGCGCTCAACTGCACGGTTATCGAGAAGCAGCCGGAAGACGTCAAGGCGTTGGTGGCCGGTTTGTACAAAGCGGTGCAGTACACCAAGGACCATCCGCAAGAAGCTTACAAAATCATGGCCAAAGGCGTCGGCGGTTACCTCGCCGATCCGAAGGAACTGGCCGCTGCCGCGCAGGGCGTACGCTTCTACGATCAGGCCATGAGCGAAAAACTCCTGGGCTCGCCGGGCAATCCGGGCGACAGCGAACCGCTGATCAAACTGGCCAACGAGACCGCCAGTGAATTGCAGGGCAAACCCTACAACGTCAGCAATGACGACCTGATCGACAACCGCTTCGTCAGCCCGCTCTAGGAGGTTCGCATGTTCAAGCGCAATTCATGGCTGAGCCGCTGCATCACGCCCAAGACCGGCCTTCCGGTGTCGGTGATCTGGAGCGCGAGCGGTCTGGCCTGGGTGTTGTTGGTCGGCCTGTGGGCCGGGTTGTCTTATGGCGGCGTGGTGCCGGGCATGTTTCTGCCGACACCGGGCGCGGTGGTCGAGGCCGCTGTGCGCCTGGGCCGCGACGGCACGCTCGGTCTGCATGTGTGGGCCAGCCTCGAAGTGGTGGTGGTCGGCTTCATCGTGTCGTCGCTGGTGGCCGTGCCTCTGGGGTTGCTGATGGGCAGCTTCCGTATCGTTCAGGCGTTCCTTGAGCCGATGGTCAATTTCATCCGCTACCTGCCGGTCACTTCGTTCGTGCCGCTGTTCATTCTGTGGATCGGCATCGGTCTGGAGCAGCGGGTTTCGGTGATCATCTTCGGCGTGTTCTTCCAGCAACTGGTGATGATCGCGGACGTGTCCAAAGGCATCTCCAAGGACCTGATCAACGCGTCTTACACCTTGGGTTCGAACCGCCGCGATGCGGTGCTGCATGTGATCGCCCCGGCGTCGTTGCCGGGTGTGCTCGACACCTTGCGCGTGACCATGGGCTGGGCCTGGACTTACCTGGTGGTTGCCGAGCTGGTCGCGGCCTCCAGCGGCCTGGGCTACTTGAGCCTTAAAGCCATGCGCGGCTTTCAAGTGGATGTGATTTTCCTGGCAATCGCGATCATCGGCCTGCTGGGCCTGGTCACCGATCAACTGTTCCGTTTTCTCCGTCTGAGGATCGCCGCATGGGCTCAGTAAGCGCAGTCAACCCTCGTTTCGTCACGTCACAGGCCGCCCCGGTGCATGCCGCGCCACGGTTGCAAGTGGACAAGGTCAGTCTTCGCTATCAAAAGCCTGACGGTGGCGTGTTCACCGCGCTGGATCAGGTGTCGTTCGAAGTGCCGGATCAGCAATTCGCCGTGCTGGTGGGGCCTTCGGGCTGCGGCAAGTCGAGTCTGCTGTACCTCACGGCGGGTTTGAATGAGCCCACGGAAGGCGAGATCTACGTCGGTGGCCAGCAAGTTCAAGGGCCGGGTGCGGATCGCGGCATGGTGTTCCAGAGCTATACGCTGTTCCCGTGGCTGACGGTGAGGCAGAACGTCGAGTTCGGCCTCAAGCGTCGCGGTATGGCCGCCGCCCAGCGCAAGGAGATTGTCGACTACTACGTCAACGAAGTGGGCTTGACCGGGTTTGCCGACAACTATGCCAAGCAACTGTCCGGCGGCATGATGCAGCGTGTCGCCATTGCTCGGGCGCTGGCCAACGATCCGCAAATCTTGCTCATGGACGAGCCCTTCGGTGCACTCGACAGCCAGACGCGCCTGCAAATGCAGCAGCTGTTATTGCGGGTCTGGGGCAACAGCAAGAAGACCGTGTTGTTTGTGACCCACGATATCGACGAGGCGATTCTGCTGGGCGACCGGGTCTACGTGATGGGCGCCAGGCCTGGGCGGATCAAACAGATTCTGGACGTGCCGATCGAACGCCCACGGACGTTGGACATGGTCATGGAACGCTCGTTTATCGACATGAAGCGCAAGATCTTCGGGCTATTGCATGATGAGCTGGAGGAGGGGCATTGAGCCCGCACAATCCTTGTGGGAGCGGGCTTGCTCGCGAAAGCGGTGGGTCAGCCGACATCAATGTTGAATGATAAATCGCCTTCGCGAGCAAGCCCGCTCCCACAGGTTTTGCATTAAGCGGAGGTTAGGGCGCTGCCGGCAGGAGGAACCGCGCAATCACCGGCAAGTGATCGGAGATCCGCAAGGTATCGTCCTGTCTCACCATCGCCTCGACCCGTTTGATCCGCGGACTGTAGAACAGGTAGTCGACAGTCCGGTCCGGGCCGTTCAAGCCCGGATCATTCGGGTAATGGGTCAACCACTGCGCCCGGTCAATGCCGCTGGCTTCGTTGTTGGTCGGGATCATCGGGTATTTGTCCCACAGCACATGCAGCGCACTGTCGGCGGAGTAGGGCGTGCGTTGCTCGTCGGGCAGGCGTCGATATTGCCCCAGCGGCAACAGGTTGAAGTCCCCGCCGATCAACCACGGCGTGCCGCGGCTTTCGAACTTGTCGAGGACTTTGACCATGGCCGTCACCTGGGATTGCAGCGTTTCGTCGGGCTGGATGACGCGGTCCAGATGGGTGTTGAGCACCGCTATCTGACCGCCGTCGCTCAACGGCAGATACGTGACCAATAAGGCATTTTTCGGTTTGAACTGGCGGGTGATGAAATTGGCCGGCGCGACCGGTAATTGCAGGCGTTCGGCGTGTTCGATCTGGTAGCGGCTGAGGGTGGCCAACTGCCGGCCGACGCTGCCAAAGATGTGCGGTTCAGGCACGAAGTCGGCTTTCCAGTCGAAGGCGTGAGTGCTGCACGGATACAGGTCCGCGACTCGCTCCTGAAGCAGCTTGAACTGGTTTTGGTAATCGCTGGCCTTGGCGTCGTCATCGAGCTCCTGCAACAGCACGACGTCCGGTTGCTCGTCGCGGATCACCCGCGCCACTTCATCGAGGCTGAAAGCCATGTCTTCGGGCGTGGGTTTTTCGTCATTGCCAGCGGCCAGGTCATTCCAGAACACGTAGCGTTTTCCCGCCAGGTACTGGACGTTCCAGGTCATCACCTTCAGCGCCTGACCGGGCACCAGCGTCGGTGCCTGGGCGTTGCAACTGACCGGTAAGGCTTCCTTGGCTTCGGGGCGCCAGGTCAGGTTGTAGATCAGCAAGGCAATCAGGCCGGTCACGATCAACAGGCCCAGCAGGGTGTAGCGCAGTAGACGGGTCATGGCTCGGCTTATAGCGTTACAAAAGTTGACCCTGAGCATAACCGAGCGTCGGGTTTAATCCCAAGGGCGAAACGGAATGCCCGGCAATTAGCCGAAACACACACCTTTTGTAGCCGCGGCCTTGTGGTGAGGGGATAAATCCCCTCGCCACAGTCCTCCATGTCCCCGGTGCAAACAGGCAGTGCTACAAGGGGCGCGTTGTTCTTTAAAGAGGTCGATCAATCTTTTCCGGCACCTTGTCGATCAACATGAACAAGCGGAACAGCACCACGCTGACGAACAGTTGCAGGAAGCTGTGAGCGCTGTCGATCAGCAGGGAAATCACCGGGTTCTGCGGTTCGGGATAGACCGCCAGGGTCGCGCCCTTGAGCACCCACAACGGGCCCATTACACAGAGAATGCACACCAGGATGCGCAGGAAATGGCCGCGGGTCAGGCGCAGGCTTTCTTTCATTGCCGCCAGCGGTGCCATGCCGCGCAGCACCAGCAAATACTCGCCAAACGCGAGGGTCACCATTAGCCAGATGCCCGGCAGGAAATACAGCGACAGGCCGATCAGAATCAGCAGCGTATTGAGTGCCGTCAGCACGGCAAAACGCGGCCATAGGTAGGCGGACCTCGACAGCAGGTCACGGTTACGCGGCGATTCGCCACGGCTGCGGGCATCGAGAAACAGGATCAGCGCGGCGGTGTACAGCGGGTAAATCAACAAGCCGACCATCACGCTGATGCCGGGAAAACTGTCCGGCTCCGTGGAATGGTCGACCACTTGTTGCAAAAGCGCCTCCAGAATCACCAGCGGCAGGCACAGCCGCACGATCTGGCCCAGATTGCGCTTGAAGAAATACAGTGAGTCACGCAGTACATCGAACGAATTCATCAGTCGGTATCGCAGGTTGGAAGCAGTGGCCCACTTTAACCGATGAAGCGCTTTGGGGCGCAAACGTAAACGTTCGGTAAAGACCATTGAAACATCCTGTATCAGCCTCCATTACGGATAAGTACCTTATCCACAGTGGATAAGGGCAACGATATTCCCGGCAATCTACGAGGTCGCCATGAACAGCGAAGAACAAACCCTGATCGATGGACTGTTTTCCCGGCTGCAACAGGCCGAAACGGACTCAGCCCCGCGCGATGCCCAGGCCGAGGCGCGGATCAAGGAACACCTGACTCGCCAGCCCGCGGCAGGCTATTTCATGACCCAGGCGATTCTGGTGCAAGAGGCCGCCCTCAAAAGCCTCGACGAACAGAACAAACAACTCGCCCAGCAAGTCCAGCAATTGCAGGCCGAACTGCAATCGGCCAAGGCGCAGCCGGCTGCAGCTGCACCGAGCAGCGGTGGTTTCCTGTCGAGCATTTTTGGTGGCGGTTCCCGTGATCCGCAGCCAGCGCCCACCCAAAGTCCACCCGCATCGGGTGGTGGCGGCTGGCGTGAACCGGCGCGGCCGTCGTTCAACTCGCAGCCACCACAACAGAACTTCGGTGCAGCGCCGCCTCAGCAGAATTACGCCCCGCAACAGCCTGCCGGCAGTGGTTTCCTCGGTGGTGCGCTGAAAACCGCCGCCGGTGTGGCCGGTGGTGTGATGCTGGCGCAAGGCATCAGCAGCCTGTTCCATCACAATCAGCAGCCGGAAGTGGTTGAAGTCATCAAGGCAGAACCGGCTCAGGTCAATGATCAGAGCGGCGATAACGGCTGGAGAGATGATCAGCGCGTGGCTGACAACTCCAGTGATCAGGGCGGCTTTACCGACGCCGACTACAGCGATGACAGCTCATCGTTCTTCGGCGGCGACGACGATTCCTTCGTCTGATACGCCATTCGTCCGGAGCGCTGCGGCGCTTCGGGCTGATTATTCGCGGAACAATCCTTCAGGCTGGCATACTGGGCAACTTTTCGGGCCTGGTGCCTGATCCTGCCTGCGCTGCGGCGCGCCAACGAGGATGACCGGTGAAAAAAATCGCAGTGTTCGCCGATGTCCAGAACCTCTATTACACCGTGCGTCAGGCCTATGGTTGCCATTTCAACTATGCCGCGCTGTGGGCTGATATCAGCAAACAGGGCGAGATCGTCGAGGCCTATGCCTACGCCATCGATCGCGGCGACAGCAAACAGCAGCAATTCCAGCAGATCCTGCGCAACCTCGGCTTTGTCGTGAAGCTCAAGCCCTACATCCAGCGCAGCGATGGCTCGGCCAAAGGCGACTGGGACGTGGGCATCACCCTCGACATCATGGACGCCGCCGATCATGTCGACGAAGTGGTGCTGGCCTCCGGTGACGGTGATTTCGACATGCTGCTGGAGCGCATCATCACCAAGCACGGGGTGCAAGCCGTGGCCTACGGCGTGCCGGGCCTGACGGCCAACTCGCTGATCCGCGCCGCCAGCCGCTACGTGCCGATCGAAGGCGCGTTGCTGCTCAAGAATTGATTTTTACGGAGTTGAAACAGGTTTGGAACGCATAGCAGTCATCGACTTTGAAACCACCGGGATCTCCCCGAGCAGCAGCTGCCGGGCCACGGAAATTGCCGTGGTGATCCTTGAACAGGGGCGCATCGTCGAGCGTTACCAAAGCCTGATGAATGCCGGTGTGCGCGTCCCGGCCTTCATCGAACAACTCACCGGCATCAGCAACGCCATGCTCCGCACCGCGCCATCGGCGGAGCAGGTGATGAACGAAGTCAACGAATTCGTCGGCATCACACCGCTACTGGCGCACAACGCCGCGTTCGACCAGAAGTTCTGGGACTTTGAGCTGGGGCGTATCAAACGCACACGCTTGCAGAACTTTGCCTGCTCGCTGCTACTCGCCCGCCGTTTGATGCCCGCCGCGCCGAACCACAAACTCGGCACCCTCACCACCTTCGCCAGCCTGCCTGACACCGGTAAAGCTCACCGGGCCATGGCCGATGCCGAGATGGCGGCCAACCTGACGGCGCATTTGGCCCAGGAGTTGCGGCAGAAGCACGGATTGCGCGAGTTGTCCCATGATCTGCTGGTGAGCTTGCAGAAAGTGCCGGCGGCGAAGATCAATGAGCATCTGAAGCGCCATCGCGGGTTCTAGCTGACACACCACAAATCCCCTGTAGGAGCGAGCCTGCTCGCGATAGCGGTTCACCTTCAACCGTGATGTTGACTGACACTCCGCCATCGCGAGCAGGCTCGCTCCCACAGGGTCGGTGTCTGATGTTGTTCTTGTGTTTAATCACGCCTCAAATTCGACGATCGCTCCTACCGAACTTAAGGGATTGTCCGTCTTGCCCCTCATCTAGGGCATCGATAACCTCTGGGACGTCGCTGCCAATTCAGCGATCGGGACTGCAAGCCCGCCGAGAGTTTGTTACGAGACCACATGCGCCCCTATAATCGCGCCGCTTTAATTAGCGAACGTTGATTTATGGTAGCTGTGTGCGGGAGACCTTCGGGTCTGCCGGGATTGGTCTCAACTCGGTCTTGCAGACCCGCGCACAGCTGCCACCCATCATCTGCAAGTGATGCTGGCAGCTCTAACTTTCTATATGAGACTGCCATGAATAAAGTTATCCCTAATCCCCCTGTTCCTTTCATCCCCCAAACCTTCATCCGCCATCACATCCAATTGCGAGCACTTTTGCTGCACGCAGAAGCCTGGTTCTGTGCCCGGGATATCGGCCGGTTAATGGGCGTGGATATAAACGGCCGACAAGCCCTCAAGCTCGACGCCGATCAGCGCCGGATGATGTGTTTGTCCGGAAGCGACGAACCTCAAGAGACATTGATGCTGAGTGAGTCCGGCGTATACGCGATGCTGGTCTATCACTACTGCCCGGAGAACCGGAATCTGCGGCGTTGGCTGACCCATCAGGTGGTGCCGATGCTGCGGGACGGTGGCGGGGTTGCTTCGAATCAGGCGCCGAGTTTGCGCTTGATGGAATGGGCAGGAGGCACGTTAAGCCTGCTGCATTGGCGGACAGAGCCCTGGGTTCGTTTAAAAGATATGCCGTGTTTGTTGGGCGCCGGATATAGCGGCGTTCGCGGATTCTGATCACACCGCAAATCCCCTGTGGGAGCGGGCTTGCTCGCGAAAGCGATTTATCTTTCAACATTGATGTTGTCTGACACACCGCCTTCGCGAGCAAGCCCGCTCCCACATTAGACCTCCTGTGGCATTAGATTGGCTTTCCTTCCAGCTGTCCCAGCGGCACGCGCTTCTCTATCGCGCTCGATAGCACAATCGAGGTCTTGCTGAATCCGAACTTGGCGATCCGGTTGATCAACTCTTCCAGCTCCGGCATCGAACCCACCGCCGCTTGCATGATCACGCACGGATCACCCGTCACCCGATGGCACTCGGTCAATTGCGGGATTTTGATCAGGTCGTCGTAGGCCTTTTGGTTGCCGTGCTGGTTCAGGCGCAGTTCGATGACGCACTGGATCGGCAGACCGATTTTCGACATGTCGACCTTCGCCTGGTAACCGGTGATCACCCCGCAGGCTTCGAGTTTGGCCACGCGCTCGGCCACGGCCGGAGCGGACAGGTTCACTTTGCGCGCCAGGTCGGCGTAGGACGCACGACCGTTTTCCAGCAGGGCGCTGAGGAGCATGCGGTCGTATTTGTCCATCGTCGGACTCCTGAAAAATGACTGACTTTCGAAAACACGGTTTATAGCGGTGATCTCCGTGTTTTGAAAAGTGTACCGGCGCTATAAACAGGTTTTGTAACTTATTTTACGCCGCTGGCCTTTCTAGAATAGCTGCTCACTTGTCTTGCCTACGAGCTGCCCCATGCCTGGCTTACGTCGTTTTCCCTTACCGTTGATCGCTGCCTTTTTCGCGTTGTACGTGATTTGGGGCTCGACTTACCTGGTGATTCGCATCGGCGTGGCGTACTGGCCGCCGCTGCTGCTCGCCGGTATCCGCTTCGTGATCGCAGGGACGTTGATGTACGCGTTCCTGCGTTGGCGCGGGGCGCCGGCACCGACCTGGGCGCAGTGGAAAGCCGCCGGGATCATCGGGATTTTGCTGCTGGCGTGCGGTAACGGCGGGGTGAGCGTGGCCGAACACATGGGCGTCGCCTCGGGTGTGGCTGCGTTGGCGGTGGCGACTGTGCCGCTGTTTACCTTGCTCTGCGGATATTTCTGGGGCGCGCGTAATACCCGTCTCGAATGGGCCGGGATTGTGCTCGGGCTGATCGGCATTGCCATGCTCAATCTTGGTTCCAACTTGCAATCGAGCCCGCTGGGCGCCGCCTTGCTGATATTCGCGGCAGCGTCCTGGGCCTTCGGTTCGGTGTGGAGCAAACACTTGCCGCTGCCCCAAGGCGCGATGGCCAGTGCCGTGGAAATGTTGGTCGGCGGTGTAGCGCTGCTGATCGGCAGTGCGCTGAGTGGTGAGCATCTGGATGCCATGCCGCCAATCGAAGGCTGGGCGGCCCTGGCCTACCTGACCTTCTTCGGTTCGATCATCGCTTTCAACGCTTATATGTACCTGTTGAAAAACGTGCGTCCGGCGGCGGCCACCAGTTATGCCTACGTCAACCCGGCGGTGGCGGTGTTGTTGGGGATCGTGTTTGTCGGCGAGACCATCGGGATCGAAGAAGCGCTGGCCATGCTGGTGATCATCAGCGCCGTGGTGTTGATCGGTTTGCCGCAGTGGCGCCGGATGCCGGAACGACCCGCTGCCGTGGTGCAGACAGAATCGAGCGTGAATTAGGGTAAACTGCGCGCCATTGCACACCCGCGCTGAATTTTCCTACGGTAATCCCATGACTTTCGCCTCCCTTGGCCTGATCGAACCCTTGCTGCGCTCTCTCGAGACGCTCGGCTACCAGACCCCGACGCCGGTTCAGGCGCAAGCCATTCCGGCGGTGCTGGCCGGTCGCGACCTGATGGCCGCCGCCCAGACCGGGACAGGCAAGACCGCCGGCTTCGCGCTGCCGCTCTTGCAATTGCTGGCCATGGAAGGGCCGAAAGTGGCGTCAAACTCGGTGCGCGCACTGATTCTGGTGCCGACCCGCGAATTGGCCGAACAGGTTCACGAAGCCGTGCGTCAGTACGCCGAGAACCTGCCGTTGAGCACTTACGCGGTGTACGGCGGCGTCAGCATCAACCCGCAAATGATGAAGCTGCGCAAGGGTGTTGACGTGCTGGTGGCGACGCCGGGCCGTTTGCTCGACCTGTATCGCCAGAAGGCCCTCAAGTTCAATCAGCTGCAAACCCTGATCCTGGACGAAGCCGATCGCATGCTTGATCTGGGTTTCTCCGAGGAACTGGGGAATATCTACCGCGTGCTGCCCAAGCAACGTCAGACGCTGCTGTTCTCCGCGACGTTCTCCGACGCGATCCGTTTGCTGGCCGGACAAATGCTCAACGATCCGTTGAGCATCGAAGTCAGCCCGCGCAACGTGGCTGCCAACACCGTCAAGCAATGGGTGGTGACGGTGGACAAGAAGCGCAAGCCGGAGCTGTTCATCCACTTGTTGCGCAAGGGCAAGTGGAAGCAGGTGCTGGTGTTCGCCAAGACCCGCAACGGCGTGGACGCGCTGGTGGAAAAACTCCAGGGACTGGGCGTCAATGCCGACGGCATCCACGGCGACAAACCGCAGGCAACCCGTCAGCGTGCGCTAGACCGCTTCAAGGCCAGTGAAGTGCAGATTCTGGTGGCCACCGACGTCGCGGCCCGTGGTCTGGATATCGAAGATTTGCCATTGGTGGTCAACTTTGACCTGCCGATCGTGGCGGAGGACTACATCCACCGGATCGGTCGTACCGGTCGCGCGGGTGCAACCGGGCAGGCGATTTCGCTGGTCTGCGCTGATGAAGTGAATCTGCTGTCGGCCATCGAGACGTTGACCCGTCAGACATTGCCTCGCCAGATGGAACATGACTTCGAGCCTGAGCACCGGGTACCGGATACCGATGCCAGCGGTCAGGTCGTCAAGAAGCCGAAAAAACCGAAGAAGCCAAAGACCTCCGGTGGCGGTAAACGCAATCTGGGTAAGTGGGTTGAGAGCGGTGATGCGTCGGCGCCGGAGCCTTCGATCAAGCCTGTGCGCAAGGTGCCGGTGTTTAATACCGGACCGCGTAAGAAGAAGCCTTAATAGCTGCGGCGTAACTTAAGCCGCCTTCGCGAGCAAGCCCGCTCCCACACTGGATCTGTGTCGTCCACAAATCCCCTGTGGGAGCGGGCTTGCTCGCGAAGGGGTCAACTCGGTTTCAAGCCTTGTGCTTCAACCACTCCACCATCCCCAACCCCGCCGCTCGCCCACTGGCGAAACACGCGGTCAGCAGATAGCCGCCGGTCGGTGCTTCCCAATCCAGCATTTCCCCCGCGCAGAACACGCCGGGCAGTTGCTTGAGCATCAAACGCTCATCCATCGCTTCGAACATCACGCCACCGGCGCTGCTGATGGCCTCGTCCAGTGGGCGTGTTTTCACCAGTGTCAGTGGAAGCGCCTTGATCGCTTTGGCCAGCAGCGCCGGATCGGCGAAGTATTCGGCCGGCGTCAGTTCGCGCAGCAGAGCCGCTTTCACGCCATCAATGCCGAGCTGACTGTGCAGGTGTTTCGACATTGAGCGTGAACCGCGCGGTTTGCTCAGCGCAGCCCGCACTTTATCCACAGGTCTGCCCGGCAGCAGGTCGAGGTGAATGGTTGCCGAGCCGTGCTGATTGATGGCTTCGCGGATCGGCGCCGACAAGGCGTAGATCAAGCTGCCTTCAATCCCGGTCGCCGTGATCACACATTCCCCGAGCCGCGGCACGTCGTCATTGAGGCCAATGGCGATGTTTTTCAGCGGGGCGCCGGCGAATTTGCTGACCATCAACTCGCTCCAGGCCTGCACCTCGAAGCCGCAATTACTCGGTTGCAGCGGCGCGAGTCCTACGCCGTGTTGTTCCAGTGGCAGCATCCAGGCGCCGTCCGAGCCGAGCCGCGACCAGCTGCCGCCGCCGAGGGCCAGCAAGGTGGCGTCAGGTTTGACGGTTTTTTCGCCTTCGGGGCTGTTGATGCGCAATCCACCGCTGTCATCCCAGCCGAGCCAGCGGTGACGGGTGTGGATAACGACGCCGCTGTCTCGCAGGCGTTTGAGCCATACACGCAACAGGGGGGCGGCTTTCATGTCTGTAGGAAAGACTCGGCCGGAACTGCCGACAAAGGTTTCGATGCCCAGGTCATGAATCCATTGGCACAGCGCATCGGCACCGAAGCCACGCAGCAGGGGCGCAATCTGCGGCGCGCGTTCGGCGTAGCGTGAGAGAAATGCCGGGTAGGCTTCGGAATGGGTGATGTTCATGCCACCCACACCGGCCAGCAGGAATTTTCGTCCTACTGAAGGCATGCCGTCGTACAGGTCGACCTTGATCCCGGCCTGGCTCAGCACTTCGGCGGCCATCAGACCGGCGGGGCCGCCGCCGATAATTGCGACGTGAGGGGAGGAGGGCGAGGGCTGGGTCATGGGATGCGCTGCGGGATGGCGGAATAAGCCGCGCATTCTAGCAGTACACAATAACTGTGGGAGCGGGCTTGCCCGCGATAGCGGACTGTCAGCCACCAAAGATATTGAATTTGCCGGCCTCTTCGCGGGCAAGCCCGCTCCCACAGGGACCGTAGGTGGATTCGAAAGCTGGTTAAAAAACAACCGCCTCTCTGTGACCTATATGCGGTCTGGTCTGTAGGACCTTTCACTCAGGTTATCCACAGGCAGTTCCACAGGCATTGTGGGTAAAGACCCACACCTCAATGACAACCTGATGACTGCCAGACCCGTTGTGCACTGTGATGCAGGATTCCATGACGGCGCGCCAATGCCTTGCGGTCCTTGCTGTAGCCGCCGCCGATGACCCCGACCACCGGGATATCCCGGCCCAGGCAGTGGCGCATCACGCTTTCATCGCGAGCGGCGACGCCTTCGTCTGTCAGCTTCAGGTAGCCGAGCGCGTCATCTTTATGCACATCGACGCCGGCGTCGTACAACACCAAGTCAGGTTGGTAGAGCGGCAGCAAATAATTGAGCGCATCGTCCACCACCTTCAGGTAATCGGCATCGCCCATGCCCTTGGGCAGTGGAATGTCCCAGTCACTTTCGGCTTTGCGTGCAGGAAAGTTCTTCTCGCAGTGCAGGGAAACGGTCACCGCCTCCGGGGTGTTGTGCAGGATCCGTGCAGTCCCGTCGCCCTGATGTACATCGCAGTCGAAGATCAGCACCCGATTCACCCGACCGCTTTCCAGCAGGAAATGGCTGATCACGGCCAGGTCATTGAAGATGCAGAACCCGGCAGGATGGTCGTAATGCGCGTGATGGGTGCCGCCGGCCAAGTGACAGGCCAAACCATGTTCCAGCGCCTGCTCGGCCGCCAGCAGCGAGCCGCCAACCGCCCGCACCGTGCGCCGGGCCAAGGCTTCGCTCCAGGGCAGGCCGAGGCGCCGTTGGTCTTCGCGGGACAACTCGCCGCCCATGTAGCGTTCGATATACGCAGGGTCATGTGCGAGCGCGAGAATCTCTGGCGGGCAGAGGTCGGGGCGCAGCAGGTCGGCGTCGCGAGTCAGTCCGCTGTCCACCAGGTGATCGCGCAGCAGGCGAAACTTGTCCATGGGGAAGCGGTGATCCGCCGGGAACTCGGGACTGTAGTCTTCGTGATAGATCAGGGGCAGGGGCATGACGAATTAACGTAGGAATGAAGGACGGATCCTACCAGCGTTGTAGACTTGCGGCATGGAAAGGGGGAGATGATGGAACCGATACTGGAACTCGAGAGCGCGCGACTGCTGTTACGGCAGTGGAGCGATGAAGATTTGCCGGAGTTTGCGGTGATGTGCGCCGATCCACAGGTGATGCGATATTTTCCGGCGCCTTTGAGTCGTCTGGAAAGTGCCTCGCTGATCGGACGGATTCGTGGTCATTTTGCCGAACATGGTTTCGGTCTCTGGGCGCTGGAGCGCAAGGACACCGGGGCATTTATCGGTTTTACCGGGCTCGCCGAGGTCGGCTTCGACGCATGCTTTACCCCGGCCACCGAAATCGGCTGGCGCCTGGCCCGCGAGCACTGGGGCCTTGGCTACGCCAGTGAAGCAGCGTGGACCGCTCTGCGCTGCGGGTTTGACCGGTTGGCGCTGAAAGAAGTGGTGTCCTTCACCACCGAAACCAACACGCCGTCGCAGAAAGTCATGCAGGCCATCGGCATGCACCATGATTCAGCCGATGATTTCGACCACCCGATGCTCGCGGTCGATCATCCCCTGCGTCACCATGCGCTGTACCGCATCACCCGTGAACAATGGCTGCAAACCTTGCATGGATAAGCCGGCACGGACGTTTACAATGGCTCCCATGGGCCCTGGCCAGAAATTGAATCGACCGTCGCAGCCATGACTGCGCGGCATGCGTTGTGTGAGGAGAGTCTGAATGAGCCAAGTGTTGGATGATCTGGTTGACCTGCTGACCCTGGAACCGATCGAAGAAAACCTGTTCCGTGGCCGCAGCCAGGACCTGGGTTTTCGTCAGCTGTTCGGTGGTCAGGTGATCGGTCAGTCCCTGTCGGCGGCCAGTCAGACGGTCGAAGAAGCGCGCCATGTGCATTCGATGCACGGTTATTTCCTGCGTCCCGGCGATTCCGCATTGCCTGTGGTTTATCAGGTTGATCGGGTGCGCGACGGTGGCAGTTTCAGCACGCGCCGGGTGACGGCGATCCAGAAGGGCAACCCGATCTTCACCTGCAGTGCGTCGTTCCAGTACGACGAAGAAGGCTTCCAGCACCAGGCCGAGATGCCGGTTGTGGTCGGCCCGGAGAACCTGCCGTCGGAGCTGGAACTCACTCAGCAGCGCGCGCACCTGATCCCCGAGCACATGCGCGAAAAATTTCTGTGCCCGAAACCGATCGAGTTCCGCCCGATCACCGAGAAAGATCCCTACAACCCGCAGCCGTCCGATCCGATCAAGTACGTCTGGTTTCGCGCCGACGGTGCCTTGGCCGATTCTCCGGCGCTACATAAATACTTGCTGGCCTACGCCTCGGACTTCGGTCTGCTGACTACGTCGATGCAGCCTCACGGCAAATCGGTCTGGCAGAAAGACATGCAGGTTGCCAGCCTCGATCACGCACTGTGGTTCCATCAGGATCTGCGCGCCGATGATTGGTTGCTGTATGCGATGGACAGTCCTTGGGCGGGCAACTCGCGCGGTTTCTGCCGTGGTAGCGTGTTCAACCGTGCCGGGCAACTGGTGGCGTCGGTCACGCAGGAAGGCCTGATTCGTCACCGCAAGGATTGGGCATGAGCCTGGCCGAGGTGCGGCACTGGGTGTTCGACATGGACGGCACCCTGACGGTGGCCGTGCATGACTTCGCGGCGATCCGCGTGGCGTTGGCGATTCCTGCCGAACACGACATCCTGACCCACCTCGCCGCGCTGCCGGCCGATGAAGCCGCCGCCAAACATGCGTGGTTGCTGGAACACGAACGGGATCTGGCGCTCGGTTCGAAAGCGGCACCGGGTGCGGTAGAACTGGTGCGCGAGCTGGCCGGGCGCGGTTATCACCTGGGCATTCTCACGCGCAATGCGCGCGAACTGGCGCATGTCACGCTGGAGGCGATCGGCCTGGCCGACTGCTTCGCGGTGGAGGATGTGTTGGGCCGTGATGAAGCACCGCCAAAGCCGCATCCCGGTGGTTTGCTGAAGTTGGCCCAGGCCTGGAATGTCCCGGCCAGTGAGATGGTGATGGTCGGTGACTACCGTTTTGATCTGGATTGCGGTCGGGCGGCAGGGGCGCGGACGGTGTTGGTGAACCTGCCGGATAATCCCTGGCCGGAGTTGACGGATTGGCATGCCGCGGATTGCGTGGCGTTGCGGCAAATGTTGTTCGCTTGAAGGCCCCTTCGCGGGCAAGCCCGCTCCCACAAGGTTTTGTGTTGATCACAATACTTTGTCCAACACAAAACCTGTGGGAGCGGGCTTGCTCGCGAAGGCGTCTGATCAGGCACCACAAAACTCAGTGACCAAACAACGCCTTCTGACCCTGCGGCGAGTTGAACATCCCATCCCCGTCATGCCCGACCCCGGGTACTTCAATCAGTTGCTGACTCAAACCTTGAGGATGCAGCCGCTTCAGATAAGCAAAATAATTACGCCCGCGAGCCAATCGATTGGCGCCCTGAGCCTGGGCCTCACAGCTTTTATCCAGCGCCGGCTGATTCGGGTCGTTGTCCTGCTGCCCGAGCAGGTAAACGACATCGCGCTTGACGTAGTTTTCTTCCAGCTGCTTGGCGGTTTGCCCTTTGGCATAGGCGGGTAAATCCACCAGTCCATATTTCCAGCGATTGAAATTCGGGCAACCGGCGTGTTTGAACGCCACCGGCCGTCGTTCATCGAAGTACGCATAAGACGACGGGTTGGCAATGACGTAACGCACCTGAATGTCGGCCGCCTTGAGCGCTGGCTGATCGTGGCCCAGCAACGCGTATCGCTGCACCACCTGAGCGCCGCCGGAGTGACCGGCGATGACGATTTGCTTCACGTCCGGAAACTGTTTTCGATCGCCGATTCGGGCGATGATTTCGTCGAGCGCCGCGTAGGAACTCATGGAAAACGGAGCGCTGGATTCACCGCCCGCCATCCAGTCATTGCCCTGCCAACGCAATACGCTGTCAGCCACGGGATGGGCCGCGACGTCGGTTTCATTGAGAAATTGCGGGGCGATCACCAAGGTGCTCGCGGTTTGCCCGGCCTGTTCGGCCGCGTGCACGGCGCTCTGGCGATAGGTATCGGCATTGCGCAATCGACCATGGATGATGATCAGCACGCGTTCGATTTTCGTCGGCGCCGTGCCGATGCCCACCGCGATTTCACCTGCAGTCAGCAGCAGGCGTCCGGAGCTGACCTCTTTGACCGCATGCTCGGCAGCCTGGGCGCTTGCGCAGGTGATCAGTAGAGCTAACAGCCACTTATTCATTTATAGGTTTTTCGCTGCAAAGGTATCGCACTGGCCGACCTGGCCTTGCGCGAATCCGGTTTTGAACCAGCGCACCCTTTGCGCCGACGTACCATGAGTAAACGAGTCCGGCACCACACGACCCTGACCTTGCTGTTGCAAGCGGTCATCGCCGATGGCATTGGCGGCGTTCAAGGCTTCTTCGATGTCACCGGGTTCCAGCCAGTTCAGCCGTTTCTGCGCGTTGTTGGCCCAGACTCCGGCCAGGCAATCGGCCTGCAGTTCCTGGCGTACCAGCAAACCGCCGTCACCTTCCATCTGCCGACCCTGTTGGCGGGCGGTCTGAATTTTCGCCGACACACCGAGCAAGGTCTGCACATGGTGTCCGACTTCGTGAGCGATCACGTAGGCCTGGGCGAAGTCGCCAGCGGCGGAAAAGCGTTGGGACATTTCCTGGAAGAAACTCATGTCCAGGTAGACCTTCTGGTCCGCCGGGCAATAGAACGGACCGGTCGCCGAACTGGCCAGACCGCAGGCCGAGTTGACGCGGCCACTGAACAGCACCAGGGTCGGGTCCTTATATTGACGACCGGCCTGCTGGAAAATCTGACCCCAGGTGTCTTCGGTATCGCCGAGGATCGAGCGCACGAACTCGGCTCCTTCATCAGTGGCCGGTGGCGCCTTGCGGGTTTGAGTCGGTGCCGGTGCAGATTGCTCGCTCATCTGCCCGGTCAGTTGCCCGAGGATTTGCAGCGGGTCCTGGCCGGTCATCCAGCCGATCCCGACGATCAGGATAATCGCCGTCAGGCTCAGGCCCTTGCCGCCACCGAAACGCATCCCGCCACCGCCACTGCCGACATCATCTCCACGGGCATCGACCACGTTGTCGCTGCGTCGGCCTTTTTTCCATAGCATGTGGGAATCCTCTGATTGTCCGTGGGGATGAGTGTTGCTGCTGAGCGGGAGCGGCGCCAGTCCGGTCGTCCATCTTTTGTTGCGCACAGCAGCCGTCCCGGCAACCTGTGGTGGGTGGCCGGGCGTCTTCCAGACTCGTATTGAACACGGACAACCCATCTAATTCCTTCAGGCGACGGGTTTTTATCGAGCAGGCGACCGCCTGCATCGTTATCGGACAGTTGGTTCCAGATTTCGCATTCGGTCGGTTGTCTTCTAGAATCGGACAAATTTTGTGTGGAACCTCCCATGGCCGGCAGTCAGATTGAACGTGTTTTCAGCGTGCTTGAAAGCCTCACCAGTGACCCTCGTGGCCTGCCGATGCAGACGCTGGCGGAGCAATTGGATATTCCCAAAAGCGCGACTCACCGGTTGCTCGCCGAGCTGATTCGGCTGGGTTATGTGCGGCAGAATCCGGAGAACCTGCGGTATCACCTGTCAACCAAACTGGTGGCCATGGGTTTCCGTTATTTGTCGGGCAGCGGCGCCGATATTGTGCAGCCGGTGCTTGATCGCCTCGCCGAGGAAACCGGTGAGCTGGTGCGTCTTGGGGTGATTGAAGGTGAGCGGCAGATCTGGATCGCCAAATCCCAGGGCGCCCGTTCCGGCCTGCGCTACGACCCGGACATGGGCCGCGATGCGCCTTTGTTTTACACCGCGTCGGGGCATGCGTGGCTGGCGTGTATGAGCGATGCCGAGGCGTTGTCCCTGGTCGAACGGCAGGGTGGTGAGCGGCCGAAAGACCTCGGGCCGAATGCACCACGCTCCAACATCGAATTGCTGGAGCGCCTGCGTATGGCGCGGGAGCAGGGTTATGCCTGGGTTGAGGAAAGTTCGGCGGTGGGCACCTCGGCGATTGCTGCGGTGGTGCGACATCCGAGTGATGGTCGAGTCATCGGTGTGCTGAGCATCGCCGGGCCGAGTGCGCGGATGCCGGGGGCGCGATTGCATGAGTTGGCGCCGCTGTTGTTGAAGTTTGCCGATGAGCTGTCAGCGGCCAGTCTGGCGTCGGAGTTGTTCAGCTGACCACCACCCCTGTAGGAGCAAAGCTTGCTCGCGATGAACGATGACGCGGTCTGTCTGAAACACCGCGGTGCCTGCATCGCGAGCAAGCTTTGCTCCTACAGAAACCGTGCGTTGTTCGCACACTTTTTCGGTTTGCTTGTGTAGGAATCTGGAACAAGGTTCTAGATTAATTATGTTCGTCTTTCCTGTAAGGGATGCTTTTAAATAGTTGATGCACTACACAAGGGATATCGAATGACCGTCAGCACTCCGCTCTCCGGCGTAAACCAACCCTTCAAAGGGATTTTGCTGATCGTCGTTGCGACCTTCCTGTTTTCCAGTCACGACGCCTTGTCGAAATACCTCTCGGGCTTCTACCCGATCGTCATGGTGGTGTGGGCCCGTTATCTGGTTCACACCTTACTGATGGCCGGGATTTTTCTGCCGCAATCCGGGCTGGGTGTCCTACGAACCAAACGGCCGTTACTTCAGCTGTTGCGGGCGTTGTGCCTGTTGGGCACCAGTCTGTTTTTCACCACTGGCTTGCAGTACATCCCCTTGGCCGAAGCTACGGCGGTCAACTTTCTTGCGCCGGTTCTGGTGACTGCGCTGTCGGTGCCACTGCTGCGCGAGCACGTCACGCGTGGCCAGTGGATTGCGGTGATTTGCGGCTTCATCGGCGTGTTGATCATCGTCCATCCCGGCGGAGAACTCTTTACCCCGGCGGTGTTGCTGCCGCTCTGCTCGGCGCTGTTTTTCTGCTTCTATCAGTTGCTCACCCGCAAGCTCAGCAATATCGACAGCCCGACCACCAGCAACTTCTTCGCCGGGCTGTGCAACACCCTGGTAATGAGCGCACTGGTGCCTTTCTTCTGGCAAGTCCCCAGCCTGGGCCATGGATTCATGATGGTGGCGTTGGGCGCCTGCGGGATGACGGCTCACCTGTTTCTGACGCAAGCCTTCCGCCACGCGGCCCCGGCGTTGTTGGCGCCGTTCGGTTATTGCCAGATTGTCTTTGCCGGCTTGCTGGGCTGGTTGCTGTTTTCTCACACGCCGACCCTGACCACCGTGGTCGGGATCGCGGTGATTTGTTGCAGCGGGTTGGCAGCCGCCTGGCAGCAGAGTCGTCAGTGAGAGCAGCAGGGCAGGCCTGGAATCAGGCCTGCCGGGGGAGGGGTTTTACGGGGTGACTGTAGGAATCTTGCGCGGCGCCATGAAGTACATCCAGATCAGCGCGATGAAGTACATCGCCGG
The DNA here is from genome assembly GCF_019219045.1 of Pseudomonas sp. PDM25. Lineage (NCBI taxonomy): Bacteria > Pseudomonadati > Pseudomonadota > Gammaproteobacteria > Pseudomonadales > Pseudomonadaceae > Pseudomonas > Pseudomonas sp. PDM25. The sequence continues at coordinate 140,509 of NZ_JAHUWL010000008.1, read as the reverse complement.
AATCATAGTGAACAGCACGGTGTAGTTGTTGTTGGTGATCGTCAGAATGTGGCCGACCAACTGGGTCATGAACATCCCGCCGATGGCCGCGCACATGCCACCGAAGCCGAACACCGTACTCATCATGTGTTTAGGCGTGTAGTCCATCACCAGGCTCCAGATGTTCGCGGTCCAGGCCTGGTGCGCACCGATGGCCAGGGAGATGGCGAACACCGCGACCCACAGACTGCTCGAACCCGCCGCCATGATCACGCCGACGATGCAGCAGGCGAACAGGAACATGGACATCAGCCGCGCCTTGATCGGGTTGACGCCACGGCCGATCAGGAACGAGGACAGGATCCCGCCGCCGACGCTGCCGAAATCGGCAGTGAGGTAGATGATGATCAGCGGGATACCCATCTGGGTCACGTTGATCCCCAGGTTGTATTGCTGATTGAGGAACGGCGGCAGCCAGTAGAGGTAGAACCAGAACACCGGCGCGGTGATCGCATAAGCCAGGGCGAAGGCCCAAGTGCCACGCATGCGCAGGATTTTCGAGAACGGTACGCGGGATTGTTCCGGTTCGACTTCCTTCTGGATGTAGTCCAGTTCCGATTGTTTGACGCTCGGATGTTCTTCCGGGTTGTAGTACTTCAAGCCCCAGAACAACAACCAGATCCCGCCCAGTGCCGACATGCACAGGAATGCGGCCTGCCAGCCCCATACATGCAGGATCAGCGGCAATAACATGGGGGTGAACATCGCGCCGACGTTGGTCCCGGCGTTGAAGATGCCGGTGGCCACGGCGCGTTCGCCGGCCGGGAACCACAACCGGGTGGTCTTCACGCACGCCGGGTAGTTGGCGGCCTCCGTCAGACCCAGAATGAATCGGCAGACCATGAAGCCGACGGCCGAAGTGGCCAGGCCGTGGGCGCCGGTCGCCAGGCTCCAGAGCAGCACGGCGAAGAAGAACACGCGCTTGACGCCGACCCGATCGATCAACCGGCCTTGCAGCACGAAACCGATGGCGTAGCCGACCTGGAACCAGAAGTTGATGTTGGCGTAGTCCATCGCCGTCCAGCTCATTTCCTTGGCGAGAATAGGCTGCATCACGCCCAGTGCGGCGCGGTCGATGTAGTTCAGGGTGGTGGCGAAGAACACCAGCGCCAGCATGCCCCAACGGGTTTTGCCGACCGCCATCGCACCGCGGATCTTGTCGCCGATGCCGCTGGTGGCAGGAGTCATGGAGGAGCGCTCCATGGAAGAGCTTTCAGAAGGAGTCATGTAGGCCACCGATTATTTTTATGTGGTGTTCTGGGTCTTTGGTCACCGGGGGCCGTGGTTGATGACGGCCCCCAATGTGGCGTTGATGTTGCGCAGTGGACGAAAAATCGTCAATTCGCCAAGGGCCATTGTGTTCGATAATCGCACGCAAAACTAACTGGGTAGTACACTTTGAATTGCTGTGTCGATTCGACCGGCCAATAATCCATCCCAAGTTAAACGCCATCCCTGTAGGAGCCCGGCTTGCCGGCGATGGCGTCCTCGAAATCGCCATCGCCGGCAAGCCGTGCTCCTACTCGAAGCGTGCGATTGATAACAAGATTGTCTCCACCACCGGGAGTCGAAATATGCAGCGTTCCATTGCCACCGTGTCCTTGAGCGGTACCCTGCCGGAAAAACTTGAAGCCATCGCCGCCGCCGGTTTCGACGGGGTGGAAATTTTCGAGAATGACCTTCTCTACTACGACGGCAGTCCGCGGGAAATTAAACAGATGTGCGCCGATCTCGGGATCGCGATCACGCTGTTTCAACCTTTCCGGGATTTCGAGGGCTGCCGCCGCGACCGTCTGCCGCGCAACCTGGAACGGGCCGAGCGCAAGTTCGACCTGATGCAGGAACTGGGCACCGACCTGGTGCTGGTATGCAGCAACGCTTCGGCCGACGCCATCGGTGACGAACAGATTCTGATCGACGATTTACGCTTGCTGGCCGAACGCGCTGGTGCTCGTGGCTTGCGGATCGGCTACGAAGCGCTGGCCTGGGGCCGCCACGTGAACACTTATCAACAGGTGTGGAACATCGTCCGTCAGGCCGATCACCCGAGCCTCGGCGTGTTGCTGGACAGTTTTCACACGCTGTCGCTCAAGGGTGATCCGAGCGCGATCGCCGAGATTCCCGGCGACAAGATTTTCTTCGTGCAAATGGCCGACGCGCCGATCCTGGCCATGGACGTGCTGGAGTGGAGCCGGCATTTTCGCTGTTTCCCGGGCCAGGGCGAATTCGATCTGCCGGGTTTTCTCGCGCCAATCATCAAGAGCGGTTACACCGGGCCGTTGTCGCTGGAGATCTTCAACGACGGCTTCCGCGCCGCGCCGCCACGGGCCAATGCCGCTGATGGTTTGCGCTCGTTGCTGTACCTGGAAGAGAAAACCCGCGAGCGTCTGGCGCAGGAAGCCATGCCACCGGCCACTGTCGACATTCTGTTCGAGACGCCCCAGGCCAGCGAGTACAACGGCATCGAGTTTCTTGAATTCGCCGTGGACGAAAGCCTTGGCGCCAAGCTGTCCCATTGGCTGGAGCGGCTGGGTTTTGTCAAAGCCGGCCAGCATCGTTCCAAGAGTGTGAGCTTGCTGCGTCAGGGTGATATCAACCTGATCCTCAATTCCGAGCCTTACTCGTTCGCCCACAGTTTTTTTGAGGCACATGGCCCCTCGCTGTGCGCCACCGCCGTGCGGGTCAAGGACAGCGCCAGTGCGCTGGCTCGGGCCGTGGCATATAAAGGTCAGCCGTATCGCGGGCTGGTCGGCCCCAATGAACTGGAGCTCGCCGCGGTGCGCGCGCCGGATGGCAGCCTGATTTATCTGGTGGACCAGGACGCCGATGTCTACGGCACCGACTTCAATCTGCAACCCACCGCCGTGGCCAGCGGCGGCCTCAAGCGCATTGACCATATGGCGATGGCGCTGCCGGCCGACAGCCTCGACAGTTGGGTGCTGTTCTATAAAAGCCTGCTGGATTTTGAAGCCGATGATGAAGTGGTGCTGCCTGACCCGTACGGCTTGGTAAAGAGTCGTGCGCTGCGCAGCCGGGACAGTTCGATCCGCTTGCCGCTGAACATTTCCGAGAACCGCAACACCGCGATCTCACATGCACTGTCGAGTTATCGCGGCTCCGGCGTGCATCACATCGCCTTCGATTGCGACGATATTTTTGCCGAAGTCAGCCGGGCCAAGGAGGCGGGCGTACCGCTGCTGGATATCCCGCTCAATTACTACGATGACCTCGCCGCACGGTTCGATTTCGACGACGAATTCCTCAGTGAACTGGCCTATTACAACGTGCTCTATGACCGCGATGCCCAAGGTGGCGAGCTGTTCCATGTGTATACCGAACCGTTCGAAGGACGCTTCTTCTTCGAAATCATCCAGCGCAAGAACGGTTACGCAGGTTACGGCGCAGCCAACGTCGCGGTGCGACTGGCGGCCATGGCCAAGTCTCGAAGCGGTGCCGTACGTCAGGCAAAGTTGTAGGAAAATCGTAAACATGGGTACAAACCGCCGCCGCGCGGCTTCCTTCACTGTGCGGCGCGGCCCATAATCGCCAACCTGTGCAGTGATGGCCGTGAGCCCGCAATGACGATAACTTCAGAACTCTCCGCAGCGTCCGACGAGCCGATTGTCGAGCCGCGCAAGAGTCGCAAGAACAACCCGGAAAAGACCCGCGAGAATATCCTTCAAGAGGCGATTGTCGAGTTCGTCCAGCAGGGGCTTTCCGGCGCTCGCGTCGATGCGATTGCCGAGCGCATCCACACCTCAAAACGCATGATCTATTACTACTTCGGCAGTAAGGAACAGCTCTACGTCGAGGTGCTGGAGAAACTCTACGGCGATATCCGCAGCACCGAAAATCGTCTGCACCTGACGGAACTGGCTCCGGTGGAGGCGATTCGGCGGCTGGTGGAGTTCACTTTCGACCACCATGATCGTAATGTCGACTTCGTGCGTATCGTCAGCATCGAGAACATTCACAACGCTGAATACGTGAAGCGCTCCGATGCGATCAAGGCGATGAACAACACCATCCTCGATTCACTGGGCGAGATTTTGCGTCGCGGTGCTGAGGAAGGTGTGTTCCGCGCGGGGCTCGAGCCGTTGGATGTGCATCTGCTGATCAGCTCGTTCTGCTTCTATCGCGTGTCGAACCGCCATACCTTAAGTGAGATTTTTCAGATCGACCTGCCGGAAGAAAGCATCAAGCAACGTCATCGGGCGATGATCTGCGAGTCGGTTTTGCGCTATCTGCAGGCCTGACGCCTTCGCTTTTCAGCCATTCATGCTCTGAAAATGCTCGAGCATTCGCTGCGCATCCGGCACCACGCCGCTGAACAACTCAAACGCCTTCACCGCTTGAAACACCGCCATGTTGCCGCCATCCAGCGTGCGGCAACCCAACGCGCGGGCGTTGCGCAGCAGTTCGGTTTCCAGCGGGAAGTAAACGATCTCCGCCACCCATAACTCACCTCGAAGCAGCTCCACCGGCACTGGCATGCCCGGCAGTTTTTTCATGCCCATGGGGGTGGTGTTTACCAGACCGTCAGCCTGGGACAGGGTGCTCGACAAGTCATGGCCCGCAACAGCCCGGCCGCTGCCGAAATGTTGATTGAGGTTGTCCGCCAGGCTCTGGGCGCGGCTGGTCTCCACGTCGAAAATGCTCAGCAGCTGTACGCCTTCACTCAAGAGTGCATGGGCCACTGCCGCGCCGGCGCCACCGGCGCCCATTTGCACGACGCGCTCTAGGGCAACGCCCTGCAAGCCACGACGGAAACCTTCGGCGAAGCCCAGGCAATCGGTGTTGTGGCCGATGCGTTTGCCGTCCTTCAGCACAACTGTGTTCACCGCCCCAATGCCGCGGGCTTCCGGTGACAATTCGTCGAGCAGCGGGATGATCGTCTGCTTGCACGGAAAGGTGATGTTCAGGCCGGTGAAGTTCATCCGCTCGGCGGCGATCAGCAGGTCGGGCAGGGCGCTGCTGTCGAGTTTCAACGGGTCCAGATCGATCAGGCGATAGAGGTAACGCAAACCCTGGGCATCGCCTTCATGCTCGTGCAGGGCGGGGGTGCGAGAGGCCTGGATGCCGGCGCCGATCAGTCCGGCCAGTACCGCGTTGTTCTGAGTCACGGTCTTCATCCCTTTAAACGTTGGCTGAAATGCTCCAGCGCCAGGCGATAGCCGTGGCTGCCGAAACCGGCCATCACCGCCGTGGCGATGGCCGACACAAAAGAGTGATGGCGGAAGGGCTCGCGGGCATGAACGTTGGACAGGTGGACTTCGATAACCGGCAATTCGCTGGCGACCAGGGCATCGCGGATCGCGACCGAGGTGTGGGTCCAGGCGGCCGGGTTGATGACGATCCCGGCACAACGGCCGCGAGCGGCGTGAATCCAGTCGAGCAGTTCGCCTTCATGATTGGTCTGGCGAAACTCCACCGCCAGGCCGAACTCTTCGGCGGCACGACCGCACAACGCAGAGATGTCGGCCAGAGTTTCGTGGCCGTAAGTCGCCGGCTCACGGGTGCCGAGCAGGTTCAGATTCGGGCCGTTGAGCACCAGAACGATAGGGGACATCGGGGTCTCTCCACTTATTGTTTTTGGCATTGGCCGAGGGTTTCAGCCTGTGGAGATAAATTGTACTAGATGGTTAATTTGGTCAATTGAAGAGGCGGTTCTCAAGGTTAATGTGTGCGGTGATCGGACGGTTTCGGCTTTTCAGCGGGGCAGATGCTCAACCAGGAAATCGATAAACGCCCTTAAACGCAACGGCATATGGCGCGTTTGCGGGTAGAGCAGGGTGAACGGCCGCGAGCGCCCGCCATAGGGCTTGAGCACTTCCACCAGCGAGCCATCGGCCAGTTCGTTTTCGACGATGAAGCGATAGGTCTGGAACAGTCCCGCGCCATGTTTGGCCAGGGTCACGCCGCCCAGCACATCATCGGAACAACTGAGGTTGCCCTCGGCCAGAATCTCCCGGTGCACGCCATTGTCGTTGAACAGCCAGGCAATCCGCCGACCGCTGCTGGGCAATTCGTACTGGATGCACTCGTGCTGTTTAAGATCATCCAGCGTTTGTGGAATGCCCGCGTGCTTGAGGTAGTCAGGACTGGCAATCATCACCAGCGCGGCGTCTTCCAACTGTCGGGCTATCAGGCCGGAATCCGGAATCGCCCGCACGCGGATCGCCATGTCATAGCCTTCACCGACGAAATCGATGTTGCGATTACTGATGTGCGACTCGACCTTCACCGCTGGAAAGCGCGCCCGGAAAGCCGGCAACAACGGCAGAATCCGGTGATGGGCATAGGTGGTGGGAATGCTGATGCGCAGGGTGCCGGAAGGCTGTTGCTGCTGGCCCATGACCTCACGCTGGGCCTCGACCAGTTGCGCCAGCGCCTGGCGACATTCTTCGTAATACCGGCGACCACTGTCGGTCAGCTTGACGCTGCGAGTGGTGCGGGCGAACAACTGCACGCCCAGGCGTTCTTCCATGCGCGACACCGAACGGCTCACGGCTGCGGGCGTCACGCCAGCCACCAGTGCGGCAGCGGTAAAGCTGCCGGCCTCGGCGGCCAGGCAAAACAGCTCGATGCTGCCCAGTTGAAGATCGTCGAATTGTCGCTGCATGATTGATTACACCGGGGATCAAATGAAGTGTGTGAGTCAGTGTTTATCAGATGTCTGCACACAGATACAGGGCGTTCGTGATGAACAAACCCGTCGGGTTGATTTCCTGACAAGCCAAGACAGCCGTCCTCGGGACGGCTTTTTTGTAGGCGCGAGGAAAGGATTGCTTACCATTTTGCGGTGTTATCCACCGGCCCGAGCCGAGCCTTGGCGCTAGTCTCAAAAGTCGCAGTGATGATTCAGCACTGTGCCAGTTATCGGATTTTCCAGGGAATGTCGGGTCTTCGGGCTCATTAACCTAACGGATGGGTTAGCATGCGATTATTCAGCTACAAAGGGTTTTCAATGGTGATTATGTTGCGCGATGAGCACTGCCCGCCGCATGCACATGTGGATGCCGGAACCTGGAGTGCGCGCTTCAAATTCAGCTTCTGGCACAACAGTGTCGAGCTGTGGGACGTGGTTCCTCATTCTCGAAGGCCACCTGTAGCGGTGTTGGAAGGGTTGCGTCACGCGCTCGGACAACCCGCTCATTTGCGCCGCGCTCGGTGCATCTGGTGGGACAAGCTGCACACGGTCTGCCTCGATCATCAGATATGGGACTGGCAAACCAGCGAAGTCGTGGTGGTAAAAAGGGTCGCCAGTACGACCTGCATGATTGGCTCGGCTTGCTATGAGCCCGAGACGAACAAGACCCTGCTGGCGCTGATAGGCGTTCCGGAGGGCGTGGAGATCGAACTATGAAAACGATAACAGCAAAAATGTTGGTGGATCGGCCCGTAACCGAAGCCGTGCTGGATGAAGCCATCCAGCGTGGCCAGCTGCGCCACAAAGGCGGTCTGCGGGCGACTTCGGTGACCTTTGTGGAACCGTGCCTGGCGGTCAATTTCATTGATGGCAGTGGCGTGCTGTTGCCCGTGCAGCACTATCCGGAGTTCGATGATTTCGACGTCGAGGATTTCGCAGACCTGAAAGTCGGCTTTTCCGGGACTGCCCTTTGCCACGAGGGCAAGGATCTGCAAGTCTCCATCGCCGGGATGATTTCGGCCAGCAAGCCGCTGATGGAGATGGCTGCGTCGGTCATCGCCTCGCGTAATGGTCGCCAAAGCAGCGCTGCCAAAGCAGAGGCTGCGCGGGCGAATGGCCGTAAGGGCGGGCGCCCGCGCAAGACAGATATCACCCTTTAAGCACGCACAAAAAAGCCGTCGTGATGACGGCTGATTTGTATCTGGCGTCGGCAATTACCGGCGGGTCAACAACACCCCGGATTCCATGTGATGGGTCCACGGGAACTGGTCGAACATTGCGCATCGGGTGATGCGATGGGTGTCGTGCAACTGGGCGATGTTGGCCGCCAGGGTTTCCGGGTTGCAGGAGATGTAGAGGATGTTGTCGAAGCGACGGGTCAGCTCGCAGGTGTCCGGATCCATGCCGGCGCGAGGCGGATCGACGAAGACGCTACCGAACTCGTAGCTCTTCAGATCGATACCGTGCAGACGACGGAACGGACGAACTTCGTTCAGGGCTTCGGTCAGCTCCTCGGCGGACAAGCGCACCAGGGTGACGTTACCCACAGCGTTTTCGCTGAGATTGCTCAACGCGGCATTGACCGACGCCTTGCTGATTTCGGTGGCCAGCACTTTGCGCACGCGCGTCGCGAGCGGCAAGGTGAAGTTGCCGTTGCCGCAATACAGCTCCAGCAAATCGTCGGAGCGATCACCGAGTGAGTCGTAAGCCCAGTTGAGCATCTTCTGGTTCACGGTGCCGTTGGGCTGGGTGAACGCGCCTTCCGGCTGGCGATAGCTGAAGGTGCGACCGCCGACGTCCATCTGCTCGACCACGTAATCGTGACCGATCACTTCGCGTTTGCCCTTGGAACGGCCGATGATGCTGACGTTCAAATCGGCTGCCAGTTTCGACGCCGCCGCGTGCCAATGCTCGTCCAGCGGGCGGTGATAGCACAAGGTGATCATCGCATCGCCGGCCAGGGTGGTCAGGAACTCCACCTGAAACAGCTTGTTGCTCAGGGCCGCACTGGCTTGCCACGCTGCTTTCAGCTGCGGCATCAATTCGTTGATGCGCAGGCTGGCGATCGGAAATTCTTCGATCAGGATCGGCGTGCGCTTGTCTTCCTGGGAAAACATCGCGTAGTGACGATCACCGGCTTCGCGCCACAGGCGGAATTCGGCGCGCAGGCGGAAGTTTTTCAGCGGCGAGTCGAACACCACAGGTTCTGGCGCACCGAACGGGGCCAACAGGTCACGCAGGCGCGTGACCTTCTCTTCGAGCTGAACGGCGTAAGCCTTGGAATCAAAAGTCATGCGTTGAACCAACCCAGCTTGATCACGAACAGAATCGACAGAATCACCAGTGCCGAGTTCAGCTCACGGCCGCGGCCTGACAGCAACTTGATCGCGGTCCAGGAGATGAAACCGAAGGCGATGCCATTGGCGATGGAATAAGTGAACGGCATGGCCAGAGCAGTGACCACGACCGGTGCGGCGACGGTGATGTCGTCCCAGTCTATTTCGGCCAGGCCGGATGTCATCAGTACCGCGACGAACAGCAGCGCAGGTGCGGTAGCAAAGGGTGGAACGCTGGCCGCCAACGGCGAGAAGAACAGCGCCAGCAGGAACAGAATCGCCACGACAACGGCGGTCAGGCCAGTGCGGCCACCGGCACTCACGCCGGCTGCGGATTCGATGTAACTGGTGGTGGTCGAGGTGCCCAGCAGCGAACCGGCCATGGCCGCGGTACTGTCGGCAATCAGGGCGCGACCCATTTTCGGCATGTGGCCGTCCTTGCCCATCAGGCCCGCGCGCTTGGCGACGCCGATCAGGGTGCCGGAGTTGTCGAACAGGTCGACGAACAGGAAGGCGAAGATCACGCTGACCAGCCCGATGTCCAGGGCGCCCTTGATGTCCAGTTGCAGGAAGGTCGGGGCCAGGGACGGCGGCATCGACATCACGCCGCCGAACGGGGTGAAGCCCATCACGATCGAAGCGATGGTCACTGCCAGAATGCCGATCAGTACTGCGCCGCGTACTTTCAGTGCTTCAAGGGCCACGATCAGGGCAAAGCCGAGGGTCGCGAGGATCGGGGCCGGTTGTTTCAAATCGCCGAGGCCGACCATGGTTGCCGGGTTGCTCACCACGATGCCTGCGTTATGCAGGGCGATCAGGGCCAGGAACAGGCCGATACCGGCGGCAATCGCCGAGCGCAGCGGCAACGGGATACTGTTGATGATCCATTCGCGGATGCGGAAGATCGACAGCAGGAAGAACAGCACTGCCGAAATGAACACCGCCCCCAGCGCTACTTGCCAGGTGTGGCCCATGTGCAGGACCACGGTGTAGGTAAAGAAGGCGTTCAGGCCCATGCCCGGCGCGAGCGCGATCGGGTAGTTGGCGATCAGGCCCATCACCGTCGAACCGATGGCGGCTGCCAGACACGTGGCGACGAACACCGCGCCCTTGTCCATGCCGGTCTCGCCGAGGATGCTCGGGTTGACGAACAGAATGTAGGCCATGGCCAAAAAGGTCGTGAAGCCCGCCAGAATCTCGGTCCGCACGTTGGTGTTGTGTGCCTTGAGTTGAAACAGCCTTTCCAGCATGTCTGCTCCCCGTGGCGCGCCAGGCGCCGTGAATGTATCGACCTCAACAGCAAAGCACAGACCGCTGCTGGCGCCTGGTAATTTTCTGTGGGTCGGAAAAAGCCGCGCATCATACCAGCAGCGTGGGGTTATGGCTGCTTATGGCTGCGATCGTCGTCGATGTTTTGCGGTAAAGCCAAGTGCGCCATACTGCGCGCTGGTTTTGGGGGTACTTATGTATTGCATGAATAAACGTCTGATTGCCGTATTCGGAGTGTCGATCGCCTTGTTCCTGGGGGCACACACCGCCTCGGCTGCATCGGCGGCGCCGTTGAGTCAGGTGAAGGTACTCAAGGTCGAGTCGCCGAGCTGTGGTTTTGAAGACATTGCGCAGGGGCAAGAGCAAACCCGCTGCAATCACAGCGGACCGAACATCAAGGTCTACGTGCTGGAAGTCGGTTACGGTCGTAGCGCGCATGTCGGGGTGGACGGTTTTGAAGTGAACGGCACCCGGACCCCGGTCTGTGCGTTTGATAATGGCAACCTGACTGAGTGCACCGTCGGGAAAAAAACCGTCGGCTATCTGTACGTCTTCGATCTGGCGGGTAAACAGGAAGGCACGTTCACCTTCAGCAACACGTCGATCAACGCGCCAGGCAATACATTGTCGACGCAGCTTTACATCAAGTAACGGCAGGCTCGAACAAGGGGCGGGAAAGCTGACTACGCTTTAAAGATCATCCAGTGGACTGCGCCCATGACCTTTAGAGCTCTGATTACCCTCGCCGAGGGCATCGATGACCTGCAATCAGTGACCCTGATCGATGTGCTACGCCGTGCCAAGGTTGAAGTGGTGGTGGCCAGCGTCGAGGGACGGCGCATGCTCACCTGCGCGCGCGGCACCCGAGTGACGTCCGATGCGATGCTGGTGGACGTGCTGGCACAGCCGTTCGACCTGATCGTCCTGCCCGGTGGTGACGTGGGGGCGCAACATCTGGCGGCGCATCAACCCCTGCAACAATTGATCAAGGATCAGGCAGCGGCCGGGCGCCTGTTCGCCGGCATCGCCGAGGCCCCGGCGCTGGCGTTGCAAGCCTTTGGCGTACTGCGTCAGCGGCGCATGACCTGCCTGCCCTCGGCCAGCCATCAACTGTTGGGGTGCAACTTCGTCGATCAACCGGTGGTGGTCGATGGCAACTGCATCACCGCGCAGGGTTCAGGGGCGGCATTGCAATTCGCCCTGACGCTGGTGGAGCAACTCTGCGGTAAGGCCACGCGAGCGGCGGTGGCGGGGGAGTTGGTGGTCTAGAACGTGCCCCGGACAAACTGCTTCAGACCTTCACTTCTTCCACCGGCACATGCATGCGGTCGCGCTTAGCCAGGGTCGGGAACAGTTTGATCCACGCCCCGGTCACCACCAATGTGCCAATACCGCCCATGACCACGGCCGGTACGGTGCCGAACCAGTGGGCGGTCAAGCCGGATTCAAACTCGCCCAACTGGTTCGAAGCACCGATGAACAGGCCGTTCACGGCACTGACCCGACCGCGCATTTCGTCCGGGGTTTCCAGTTGCACGAAGGAGGCGCGGATCACCATGCTGATCATGTCCGCCGCGCCCAGCACCACCAACACCGCCAGGGAAAACCAGAACGAGGTCGACAGGCCGAACGCAATGGTCGCGACGCCGAACACACCCACTGCGGTGAACATGACCCGTCCGACGTTGCGCTCCACGGCAAATCTCGCCAGGTACAGCGACATCAGCAGCGCACCGACTGCCGGCGCTGAACGCAGCAGGCCCAGGCCCCAAGGGCCGGTCAGCAGGATGTCCTTGGCGAACACCGGCAGCAACGCCGTTGCGCCACCGAGCAGGACGGCAAACAGATCCAGAGAAATCGCCCCGAGAATGTCCGGACGACTACGAATGAAGCGGATACCCGCCAGCAGTGAATCCAGCGTCGCCTTGCCCTTGTTCAGCGGTGTCTGCCGTGCAGGCAAGTTGAGCATCAGCAGGCAGGCGATGAGGTAGAGGATCACCGTCGGGCCATAGACCCAGACGCTGCCGAAGGCGTAAAGCAATCCTCCGAGGGCCGGGGCAACGATAGTCGCCGATTGCTGTGCGGATTGGGCGGCGGCGACGGCGCGGGGGAACAGCGCGCTGGGCACGATGCTCGGCAACAAGGCTTGAGTGGTCGGCATTTCGAAGGAGCGGGCGGCACCGAGCAGGAACGCGAGGATGAAGATCATCTCCCGGGTGACATTGTCGGTCGCGCTACCGATGGCCAGCGACAGGGCGATCAACGCTTGCACGGACTGACAGATTGCCGCGACCTTGCGCCGGTCATAACGGTCCGCGACGTGCCCGGTGTGCAGCATGAACAGCACCCGCGGGGCGAATTCCACCAGACCGACGAGGCCCAGATCGAGCACATTGCCGGTCAATTGGTAGAGGTTCCAGCCAATGGCCACGGTGAGCATCTGGAAACCGCTGGCGGTAAACACCCGAGCCAGCCAGAACGCGATAAAAGGGCGGTGATGACGTAACAGCAAAGGCGCTTGGCTGGGCATCTGAGGGCAGGTCTTGAGCGAGGGGAGGGTCGAGATTATCACCAAGCTGTAACCAAAAGTTGCAGGGCAGGGAAATTTAGTTAGCTAGACACCGATCTCGAAAACGCAGAAAGCCCGCTCCCACAGGGAATATGTTTCTGCCTATGACCGTAGCGCTGAGGCAACCTGTCACGCGGCAAAAGACCACACCGTCCATCGTCAAAAATGGGACTACTCTTTCAACGTTGCTTGATCCAGATCAAGACCGCTCGTGGAATTGATCCGGCGGCCAGATGGCCAGACTCCCTACGTTGTGATGTTTGTAGAAAAAGAACGAATTCAAATTCGCCACACTCCATATCCGTGGGGGCAGTGGGTGTAGGCCGCAAGCCTTCAGCCGGTATTACCTGACAGAGGAAGACTTATGTTCGGTTTGGAGGCACTTGATCTCGCCCGGATTCAGTTCGCGTTCACCATTTCGTTTCACATTCTATTTCCCGCCATCACCATTGGCCTGGCGAGTTACCTGGCGGTGCTCGAAGGTCTGTGGCTGAAAACCCATAACGACACGTACCGCGATCTGTACCACTTCTGGTCGAAGATCTTTGCGGTCAACTTCGGCATGGGCGTGGTCTCCGGACTCGTCATGGCCTATCAGTTCGGCACCAACTGGAGCCGCTTCTCGGACTTCGCCGGCTCCGTGACCGGGCCACTGCTGACGTACGAAGTACTCACCGCTTTCTTCCTCGAAGCCGGTTTCCTCGGGGTCATGCTGTTCGGCTGGAACAAGGTCGGGCGCAATCTGCACTTCTTCGCCACGGTCATGGTCGCCATCGGCACACTGATCTCGACCTTCTGGATTCTCGCGTCCAACAGCTGGATGCAGACGCCGCAAGGCTACGAAATCGTCAATGGCCAGGTCATTCCGGTGGACTGGCTGGCGGTGATCTTCAACCCGTCGTTCCCGTACCGCCTGATGCACATGGCCACGGCAGCGTTCGTTGCGACCGCCTTCTTCGTCGGTTCCTCGGCGGCCTGGCATTTGCTGCGAGGCAAGGACAACCCGGCGATCCGCACCATGCTCTCGATGGCCATGTGGATGGCCTTGATCGTGGCGCCGATTCAGGCGGTCATCGGTGACTTCCACGGGCTGAACACGCTTGAGCATCAGCCGGCGAAAATCGCCGCGATTGAAGGTCACTGGGAAAACCACGGCGATGAGCCGACCCCGCTGATCCTGTTCGGCTGGCCGGACATGAAAGAAGAACGGACCAAATTCGCGGTAGAGATCCCGTACCTGGGCAGCCTGATCCTCACGCACTCGCTGGACAAACAGGTCCCGGCACTCAAGGAATTCCCGCCGGAAGACCGGCCGAATTCAACCATCGTGTTCTGGTCGTTCCGGATCATGGTGGGCCTGGGCATGCTGATGATCTTCACGGGTCTGTGGAGCCTGTGGCTGCGTAAACGCGACAAGCTGTATACCTCGCGACCGTTCCTGTACCTGGCGTTGTGGATGGGGCCGTCCGGCCTGATCGCGATCCTCGCGGGTTGGTTCACCACTGAAATCGGCCGTCAGCCGTGGGTGGTCTACGGCCTGATGCGCACGGCAGACGCGTCCTCCAATCACAGCTTCATGCAGATGAGCATCACGTTGATCATGTTCGTCGTGGTCTATTTCGCGCTGTTCGGTGCCGGTCTGGGCTACATGATGCGCCTGGTGCGCAAAGGGCCGAAGATCGACGAAGGCAAGGAAACCAACGAGGGTGGTCCTGGCCAGAAACGCACGCCGGCCCGTCCGCTGTCCGCCGCCGATGACAACGGTGACGACGACCACCGCCCCAGCCTGACCAAGGAGATTTGACTCATGGGTATTGATCTTCCGCTGATCTGGGCCGTGATCATCATCTTCGGCATCATGATGTATGTGGTCATGGACGGTTTCGATTTGGGGATCGGGATTCTCTTCCCGTTCATTCCGGGCAAGACCGATCGTGACGTGATGATGAACACCGTCGCGCCGGTCTGGGACGGTAACGAAACCTGGTTGGTACTGGGCGGTGCAGCGTTGTTCGGTGCCTTTCCGCTGGCCTATTCGGTGGTGCTCTCGGCGTTGTACCTGCCGCTGATTTTCATGCTGATCGGGCTGATCTTTCGCGGCGTGGCCTTCGAGTTTCGCTTCAAGGCCAAGGACGACAAGCGCCATCTCTGGGACAAGGCGTTCATCGGTGGCTCGGTTGCCGCCACCTTTTTCCAGGGCGTTGCGTTGGGTGCATTCATTGATGGGTTGCCGGTGGTCAATCGCCAATTTGCCGGTGGCTCACTGGACTGGTTGACGCCGTTCACCCTGTTCTGCGGCGTGGCGCTGGTGGTGGCTTATGCGCTGCTCGGTTGCACCTGGCTGATCATGAAGACCGAAGGCAAGTTGCAGGAACAGATGCATGACCTGGCTCGGCCACTGGCTTTTGTGGTACTGGCGGTGATTGGTATTGTCAGCATCTGGACCCCGCTGGCCCATGCCGAGATTGCCGCTCGCTGGTTCACCCTGCCGAATCTGTTCTGGTTCCTGCCGGTGCCGATTCTGGTGCTGGTGACCATGTACGGTCTGATCCGTGCAGTGGCTCGCAATGCGCACTACACGCCATTCCTGCTGACGCTGGTGCTGATCTTCCTCGGCTACAGCGGTTTGGGTATCAGCCTGTGGCCGAACATCGTGCCGCCGTCGATCTCGATCTGGGACGCTGCCGCACCACCGCAAAGCCAGGGCTTCATGCTGGTGGGCACGCTGTTCATCATCCCGTTCATCCTGGGTTACACCTTCTGGAGCTACTACGTGTTCCGCGGCAAGGTCACCCACGAAGATGGCTATCACTAGAACGCGCGACTGTGGCGCAGGGCTGATACCTGCGCCGTTTCTTCAGAGGAGATTGCGATGATGGCGGGTAAACATTCCTTGCAGGAAATCGAAGCAGCAGAGAAAAAGCCGCTTTGGCAGCGACTCGGCTGGCTGGCGATGATCTGGACCGGTAGCGTTGTGGCGCTGTTCATCGTGGCCAGTCTGATGCGCATGTTCATGAATGCCGCGGGGCTGACGACCCACTGATTTTTTGCAGCAGATCCCATCCCGTTGCCTTGCGGCACGGATTCACAACCCTCCTTGGCTGGAGGGTTTTTTTTACCCGGGATTATTTTCGGGCTTTAAGGATCACGAACTTGGGTGTGGCCGCCACTTGCTCGACACCGCGGAACAGCCGCGCGAGCTTGCTGTGATAACCCAGGTGACGGTTGCCGACGATGTACAGCGCGCCACCGACGACCAGCGCCTCTCGGGCCTGCTGGAACATGCGCCAGGCCAGGAAGTCGCCGACGACTTGTTGTTGGTGAAACGGCGGGTTGCACAGTACGACGTCCAGAGACTGTGGTTCCTGGCCCGCCAAACCATCGCCGGCACGTACCACCACTTCCCGGTCACCCAGTGCCGCGCGCCAGTTTTCGGCCGCCGATTGCACGGCCATGAACGATTCATCCACGAGCGTGTAGTGGGCGTCTGGGTTTTGCAGGGCACTGGCGATGGCCAAAACGCCGTTGCCACAACCGAGGTCGGCCACCCGCGCGGAGCCAAGGTTCTTTGGCAGGTGCGGCAAGAACGCTCGCGTGCCGATATCCAACCCTTCGCGGCAGAACACATTGGCGTGATTCAGCAGTTCGATCTCAGGGGCGTCGAGTCGATAGCGGGTCGGGTAGGGGGACACGACGGGTGCTTTGACTTCAGCGGTCGCGATCAATAGCCGAGCCTTCTTCACCGCCAACGAGGCTTGCACCGGGCCGATGTAGAGTTCCAGCAGATCGCCCGCAGCGCGGGGCAAATGCTTGATCATCGCCGCCGCAATCACCTGGGCTCCCGGCGCCAGTTGGCCTTGCAAGCGAATCAATTGTTCTTCCAGCAAGGCGAGGGTTTTCGGGACCCGGATCAGTACCCGGTCAAAGGGGCCTGAAAAGGCTTCACTGGCAGGTACGCTTGGCACCGCATCAAATGCCAGGCCGTTACGGATCAGATTTTTTTCCAGTCCCTGAAAGGCCAGGAACGAGTCGCCGCTGCTGGTCACTTGAACCTTGCCCACCAGGCTGGCGGCCAATGCGCCAAAGCTGTCGTTGAGCACCAAAACCCGAGTGTCGGCCGAGGGCTGTTGGTCGGCCAGATGGGTTAGCAGGTATTCGTCTGCGGCGTCAAACGCCTGCAGCGGTTCGTTCTGCTGTTCGGGCTGGCGGATCAGGTCGAGTCGGGCGAAGGGTGTTTCGAGCAAGGGCATGAGGCGGGGCTCTGGGTAATCAACGGGGGTCATCAACAGGTGTCCCGCGGCCCAAGGGCGTTGTAGCGGGCGAGACCGTCCGAGTGTACTGCGCCGTGAAGGTTTACACGTCATCACTCAAGAAGGACCGCAAATGGTACGTTTTTTTCTTTTGGATTACTTGCAGGTTTTTTGGCTCAGCGAATCGCGCTGCTGTTGAGAATACCGTCCTTGGTTGCGGCGATGACTGCGGAAATCTTGTTATTGACTCCCAGTTTCAGAATCGCGCTTTGCACATGAAAATTGACCGTGCGTGCGCTGAGATTGAGGATTCTGGCACTCTCATAGGCAGTCTTGCCATCAGCCGCCAGCCTCAATACATCGATTTCGCGGGGAGACAAATGCGGCACGACCGGCTTCGCCGCTTTCTTGGGCAGTGTCTGTGTGACCAACCCGTGCAGGTGGCGCCCGATGAACACCGAGAAACCGAGATTTTCATACAGCTCAAATGCAGTGATCGGGCAATGGCTTCTGGCCAGGCTCAGAATGCTGCAAACACCATTGTCCTCGTCATGGACCGATTGTGACCAGCCATGCTGCAATCCTTGCTTCTCAAGCGCATCCCACAACCAGGGAGTCTTGGAAAAAAGTTCTTCGCTCCATAGGACAGGCAATCTGGAGTGATTGCAGTGAGCCACTACCGGGTCTATTGCGTTGAAATTTTTTTGTTCATATTCAATGTTCCAATCCGTCGGGTAGTTGTTGAGTTGGACTGTATTAAAGTGGTCAGTTTTTGTTTGGTATGTTGTTGAAAAAGCGAAAAATTTAAAGCCAATGTTTTTCGCAAAGCCGAGTGAAATCCGGTAGGCAGTCTCAATCTCCGTTGCCTGTGATAATTGATTGAGTTGTGATTCCTTCCACCTCTCCATTGTGTCTCTCCAGATGTTGATACTTGGGGGTGCCATTTTGGATCCAAGATCTGGCACGAAGGCGAGTGTAGGATGTTTCCTAAGTCTGTGTGAGACTTTTTAGCTTGGTTTGAGATTTTTAAACAAATATCTGGTTCTAACGTCAGGAAATTAGAGTAGATAAGGGCATGTCGGGCTTATTGTAATCAGGCTCGTTAACCGCGTGGTTAATGTTTAAGTCGTACTATGAACTTAATGTAAATGAGGTCCTGGCTAAAGCCACTACAAATCACCGGTGTTTAAGCTGTCCGCTTTGCGGGACACTGTGGCTATCTGTTGAATGGAGCACCCCATGACCGCCAGCGCAGAAAAATTCACTCGCCAGACCTTGCTCGACGTCCAGTCGCTGACCCCCAGTCTGTTCACCCTGCGGACCACCCGGGACCCGGGTTTTCGTTTTCGTGCAGGACAATTCGCCCGGCTGGGCGTTACCAAGGCTGACGGCAGCACCGTATGGCGCGCCTATTCCATGGTGTCGTCGCCCTATGACGAGTTCCTCGAATTCTTTTCCATTGTGGTGCCAGGGGGGGAGTTCACCAGTGAGCTGAGTCGGCTGGGAGTCGGCGATACGCTGCTGGTCGAGCGTCAGGCCTTTGGTTACTTGACGCTCGATCGCTTTGTCGACGGCCGTGATCTCTGGCTGTTATCCACAGGCACCGGCCTGGCGCCGTTTCTGTCGATCCTGCAGGACTTCGAGGTCTGGGAGAAATTCGAACGAATCATCCTGGTCTACAGCGTGCGTGAAGCCCGGGAACTGGCTTATCAGGACCTCGTCAGCGGGTTGGCCGAGCGCGACTATTTAGCGGAGTTTGCGCACAAACTGCAGTTCATCACTACCGTCACCCGGGAGCAACATGCTGGCGCTCTGAGCGGCCGGATCACTGCGCTGATCGAAAATGGCGAGCTGGAGCGGGCGGCAGGCCTGGCGCTGACAGCCGAGCACTCAAGGGTCATGCTCTGCGGCAACCCGCAGATGATCGATGACACGCGCAAATTGCTCAAACAACGCCACATGCACTTGAGCCTCAGTCGCCGGCCCGGGCAGGTGGCGGTGGAAAACTACTGGTAAAAAAACGGCGCCTCAAGGGGCGCCGTTGATTGTTTGACTAACGTCTTCAGGGCCGATTGTTCTGAGCCTTGAGCAAATCGCGGATCTCTTCCAGTAGCTCTTCTTCCTTGGTCGGAACCGGCGGCAGCGTTGGCGCTACGGCCTCTTCGCGTTTCAGGCGGTTGATGGCTTTGACGCCCATGAAGATCGCGAAAGCGACGATGATGAAGTCAATCAGGCTCTGGATGAATTTGCCATACGCCAGCACTACCGCGGGGACATCGCCGTTGGCTGCCTTGAGCGTTACGGCCAGATCACTGAAGTCCACCCCTCCGATCAGCAGGCCAATCGGTGGCATTACCACGTCGCCGACGAACGATGAAACGATCTTGCCGAAGGCGGCGCCGATGATGATACCGACCGCCATGTCGACCACGTTACCTTTGACCGCGAAGGCCTTGAACTCACTTATCACGCCCATAGGTTATTCCTTGTTACAGATGAGGTTGGTGAACGCAGTGTAAATCAGCATGGTGCTTCGTGCTTGAAACAACTGTGTATAGCGCTTGCCGGCCACCGTGTTCGGGGTAGCCGCTTTAATGTTGGGCGTCCCGGGCGCCCGTGGGCATTTTCTCCCTCGATCGCTCAGCTCTGCTGAGTGGAGGGAGTGCAGAAACAAACATAAAAAGTAGGGGCTTTAGTATCACTCGTTCGATGCAAGGATAAGCTGCGGTATATGTCGTTTAATGTGAATGGTTTACAGGATGTATGGACTCGTACCTTAAACAGTCCCATCTGATATTTGATGCGGAGAATGCCATTATATTGCCACTGGCTTGGTTGTTCGTATTGTAAAGTTTGCTTAACGGCTGGATTGTACATTCAAGTTGTAAATGATGAAGGCCTGTACAGGTTCTGGTTTTTGTTTTATTGAGCGAGACAACTATTGTGTAAAGTAATTTCTGAGAAAGTTGTACAGTTTTCACCGTTAGTAATGCAGTGGATGTATTCAAAAGACTGAACAAGTTGCTGCCAGGGGGGCGCTGGGTAACTTCGCCGCGCGTGACCCACTCCAGCTGAGCTATCATCGCGGTTTTTGCCGGGAGTTCAGATGGCCAAGGCCAAGCGCATGTACGGCTGCACCGAGTGCGGCTCAACCTTCCCCAAGTGGGCTGGCCAATGCGGCGAGTGCGGGGCCTGGAACACCCTGACCGAAACCATGGTGGAGAGCGGTGGCGCAGCAGCCCCCAGCGGTCGCACCGGCTGGACTGGTCAACAGGCACAGATCAAGACCCTGGCCGAAGTCAGCGTTGAAGAAATCCCGCGTTTTTCCACAGCGTCCAGCGAGCTCGATCGGGTGTTGGGCGGTGGTCTGGTGGACGGTTCGGTGGTGCTGATCGGCGGTGATCCTGGCATCGGCAAATCGACCATTCTGCTGCAAACCCTGTGCAACCTCGCCAAAGTCATGCCGGCGCTGTACGTCACCGGCGAAGAATCCCAGCAGCAAGTGGCCATGCGCGCGCGCCGTCTCGGTTTGCCTCAGGATCAACTGCGGGTGATGACCGAAACCTGCATCGAAACCATCATCGCCACCGCCCGGCAGGAAAAGCCCAAGGTAATGGTGATCGACTCGATCCAGACGATCTTCACCGAGCAACTGCAGTCGGCACCGGGTGGCGTGTCCCAGGTCAGGGAAAGCGCGGCGTTGCTGGTGCGCTATGCGAAGCAGAGCGGCACGGCCATTTTCCTGGTCGGCCACGTGACCAAGGAAGGCGCTTTGGCGGGGCCACGGGTGCTGGAGCACATGGTCGACACGGTGCTGTATTTCGAAGGCGAATCCGATGGGCGTTTGCGTTTGCTGCGGGCGGTGAAAAACCGTTTCGGCGCCGTCAACGAACTGGGCGTATTCGGTATGACCGACAAGGGGCTGAAAGAAGTCTCCAACCCTTCGGCGATTTTTCTCACCCGTGCGCAGGAAGAAGTGCCGGGCAGTGTGGTCATGGCGACGTGGGAAGGGACGCGGCCGATGCTGGTGGAAGTCCAGGCGCTGGTTGACGACAGCCATCTGGCCAATCCACGTCGGGTAACGCTGGGTCTGGATCAGAATCGGCTGGCGATGTTGCTGGCGGTGTTGCACCGTCACGGCGGCATTCCGACCCACGATCAGGATGTGTTTCTCAACGTGGTTGGCGGGGTGAAGGTGCTGGAAACGGCCTCCGATCTGGCGCTGATGGCGGCGGTCATGTCCAGTTTGCGCAACCGGCCACTGCCCCACGATCTGTTGGTGTTCGGCGAGGTCGGGCTTTCCGGCGAAGTACGCCCGGTGCCGAGCGGCCAGGAACGCTTGAAAGAAGCCGCCAAGCACGGCTTCAAACGCGCCATCGTGCCTAAGGGCAATGCGCCTAAAGAAGCGCCGCCGGGGTTGCAGATTATTGCCGTAACGCGCCTGGAACAGGCGCTCGACGCCCTGTTCGATTAACTTTCCAGACAGAACACAAACCCTGTGGGAGCGGGCTTGCTCGCGAAGAGGGAGTGTCAGTTGCCATCAATGGCACCTGACACACCGCTTTCGTCGGAACGCCGCCCGGAGCAAGCCCGCTCCCACATTGGAATGACGCCAGTCTTTAGATTTCGATCAGAGCGCCCAGTTCGCGCTCAAGCTGTTGCGGATCGCCAAGGTTGAGCTCAACCAACCGCCGCAGGCGTTCGATGGATTCCAGGCTGATGTGTTTGCAGACGAAGCCGAGCTGACCATGATCATCGTGGGTCAGTTGCACATCCATCTTGATGGCGACGTCCTCGTTGAGATGAACATCGACCAGGAAATGCCACTCCCGATTTCCCAGCCACGGTTCGGGCTTTTCGATCAACAGTCCCTTCAGTGACAGATCGATCAACTTCACCGGCCAGATGAATTCCCCTTGGCTCAGCTCGGTTCGGGCATCGAACGCAATACGTTTGAAGCGGCGGCGATCGGCAGGGTGCTCGCTCATGAGGCAATCCTCGTAAATGTTCGCTGACTATAGACCCGCATTGTCACAGGTTGCCAGCAAAGTGATGGCTCAACCCATGTCGGGGGATGGCCTTTGCGGCCGTTAGCGCTAAACTCGGGATGACTGTCTTTCTTGTCCACCCTGGCTGGAATCATAAAATGAAAAATAATAATAGCCTGCTACGCCACCTACCCTGGCTGCTGCTGGCAACCGTAGGGGCGTGCGCCCTGGGTGTAGTGGCATTGCGCCGAGGCGAGGCAATCAACGCCTTGTGGATTGTGGTCGCTGCCGTGGCCATCTATCTGGTTGCGTATCGTTACTACAGTCTGTTCATCGCTAACAATGTGATGCAGCTCGACCCGCGACGGGCCACCCCCGCCGTGCTCAACAATGACGGTCTGGACTACGTGCCGACCAACAAACACATCCTCTTCGGCCACCACTTCGCAGCCATCGCTGGCGCAGGGCCGCTGGTCGGTCCGGTCCTGGCGGCGCAGATGGGTTACCTGCCCGGGACGCTGTGGCTGATTGCCGGCGTGGTGCTGGCCGGTGCCGTTCAGGACTTCATGGTCCTGTTCATGTCCACCCGCCGCAACGGCCGTTCCCTGGGCGACATGGTTCGTGAGGAAATGGGCCGCATCCCCGGGACCATCGCGCTGTTTGGCTGCTTCCTGATCATGATCATCATCCTCGCGGTGCTGGCGCTGATCGTTGTGAAAGCCCTGGCCGAAAGCCCATGGGGCATTTTCACGGTGATGGCGACCATCCCGATCGCGATGTTCATGGGCATTTACATGCGCTACATCCGTCCGGGCCGCATCGGTGAAATCTCCGTGGTCGGCGTGCTGTTGCTGCTCGGTTCGATCTGGCTGGGCGGGCAGATTGCCGCTGATCCGTTCTGGGCCAAGGCGTTCAGCTTCAACGGCGTGCAGATTACCTGGATGCTGGTCGGTTACGGTTTCGTGGCCGCCTCGTTACCGGTGTGGCTGATTCTGGCCCCGCGTGACTACCTGTCGACCTTCCTCAAAATCGGCACCATCGTGGCCCTGGCGATCGGCATCCTGATCACCATGCCCGAGCTGAAAATGCCAGCGCTGACCCAGTTCGTCGACGGTACCGGGCCGGTGTGGAAGGGCGGTCTGTTCCCGTTCCTGTTCATCACCATCGCCTGTGGCGCGGTCTCGGGTTTCCACGCGCTGATCTCCTCTGGCACCACGCCGAAACTGCTGGATAACGAGGTCAACGCCCGTTACATCGGTTACGGCGCCATGCTGATGGAATCCTTCGTCGCCATCATGGCCATGGTTGCCGCGTCGGTGATTGAGCCGGGCGTGTATTTCGCCATGAACAGCCCGGCGGCAGTCGTCGGCGGTGACGTGGTGGCCGTGGCACAAACCGTCAGCAGCTGGGGTTTTGCAATCACCCCGGAAGCGTTGCAAGCGGTGGCCAAGGACATCGGTGAAACCACGGTCCTGGCCCGTGCCGGCGGTGCGCCGACCCTGGCGGTTGGTATTGCGCAGATCCTGCACAGTGTCCTGCCGGGTGAAAACACCATGGCATTCTGGTACCACTTCGCAATCCTGTTCGAAGCGCTGTTCATCCTGACGGCTGTGGACGCCGGTACCCGTGCCGGACGGTTCATGCTGCAGGACTTGCTGGGTTCCTTCGTGCCGGCGCTGAAACGCACCGAATCCTGGACCGCCAACCTGATCGCAACCGCTGGTTGCGTGGCGATGTGGGGTTGGTTGCTGTACCAGGGCGTGATCGATCCGCTGGGTGGTATCAACACCTTGTGGCCGCTGTTTGGTATCTCCAACCAGATGCTCGCCGGTATCGCGCTGATGCTCGGCACCGTTGTGCTGATCAAAATGAAACGCCAGCGCTATGTCTGGGTCACCATGCTACCTGCCGTGTGGCTGCTGATCTGCACCACCACCGCCGGCTTCATCAAGCTGTTCGATGCCAACCCGGCGATCGGCTTCCTGTCGCTGGCCAAGAAGTACAGCGATGCGCTGGCCAACGGTCAGATCCTCGCCCCGGCCAAGGACATTACGCAGATGCAGCACGTGATCTTCAACGCCTACACCAACGCAACGCTGACGGCGCTGTTCCTGTTCGTGGTATTCAGTATCCTGTTCTATGCGCTCAAGGTCGGCATTTCCGCCTGGGGCAGCAAACAACGTACGGATAAAGAAGCGCCATTCCAGGCTCTGCCGGATGCTTGATCGAGGATTGCAGTATGTTCAATGACCTGAGTCGCCTCGGTAAATACCTCGGTCAGGCCGCGCGCCTGATGGTCGGCATGCCCGACTACGACAATTACGTCGAGCACATGCAAACCAAACACCCGGACAAACCGGTGATGACCTACGAGATGTTCTTCCGGGAACGCCAAGAGGCTCGTTACGGTGGCAAGGGTGGGCCGAAGTGCTGTTGATGCAACAGCCAGGCTGATGCAGTCCCTGTGGGAGCGGGCTTGCTCGCGAAAGCGGTGTGTCATTCAACATTAATGTCGACTGAGACACCGCTTTCGCGAGCAAGCCCGCTCCCACAATTTTTTAGTGTTGTTTTCTAATTTTGTGAAACAGGAGAACCCGTTTGTCCTCTCCCATCCCCGTCACGATCCTCAGCGGCTTTCTCGGCGCGGGGAAAACCACGCTGTTGCGCTACCTGCTCAAAGCCGAACACGGCCTGAAAATCGCTGTGATCGAGAACGAATTCAGCGACGCCGGTATCGACACCCAACTGTTGGGCGACGAACCGGTGCAAGTGATGACGCTGTCCAACGGCTGCGTTTGCTGCACCATCCACACCGATCTGACAAAGGCCTTGTACCTGCTGCTCGAACGCCTGGACAGCGGCGAAATCGCCTTCGACCGTCTGGTGATCGAATGCACCGGCCTGGCCGACCCGGCACCGGTGGCCCAAACCTTTTTCATCGATGAAGAGCTGCGCGAGCGCTACATCCTCGACGGCATCATTACCCTGGTCGATGCGGCGCACGCCGACACTCACCTGACTCAAACCATCGCCCAGGCGCAGATCGGTTTCGCCGACCGGTTACTGGTGAGCAAGCGCGATCTGGTGGACGAGGCGACCTTTACCGCGCTGAGCGAGCGCTTGACCCGCATCAACCGTCGCGCACCGATCCGTGTGGTCGAGCACGGCAAGATCGATCTGGCCGAATTGCTCGACGTGCGCGGTTTCAACCTCAATGCCGACCTTGGCGGCGGTGTCAGCCTGCGCCCGGTGAGCAAAGCGCCGTCCATCGACCGCATTTCGAGCCTGGTGCTGCGCACCGACAAGCCGCTGGATATCGACAAGCTCAGCGAGTTCATGAACGAACTGCTGGAAGATCATGGCAAGCAATTGCTGCGCTACAAAGGCGTGTTGAACATCCTTGGCGAGCCGCGGCGCATGGTGTTTCAGGGGGTGTTGAAGTTATACGGATTCGATTGGGACACGGAGTGGGCTGACGATGAAACGCGTGAAAGCGTGATCGTGTTCATCGCCGATGATTTGCCGGAAGAGAGGATTCGTGAAAGCTTTTCTCGCGTAGAAGCATAACTGCCGAGGTATTTGCTCGATGGTAAGTTTGTCCTGCCTTTTCTTGTTATATGAAAAGGCAGGTCCTGAAATGATTAAACGGTCAGAATGCTCGAGTCTACGTTGCGCTTGATGATTTTCAGTGTGAAGTTTATCTGGACTCCCGCGCCTGTATAGATAATAAATCCTTCGCTTGTATTCTTTCGGCGCTTTAGCGAGTAGTTGTTAGCATGAATTGTTACGGACAGAGTGTTTGATTTGGGGTCGTCGAGAGAAGCAAGGTTGCCGTTCTTGTCTGAAAAATGAAACATGGCGGATTTCTTTGGGCCTGCATTCGGACCATCCATCGCGGTGAGACAGTCATTTTCGTCAATGCCGACTAGTCTGCCAAAGAGCGGGCCAGGCGTGATAACAAACATGCGATAGACAAAACCTCCAATATTCAGGAAGTAGAACTGCAAGGGAGCACGATGCAGGTCTCTATTGGCAAATAAAGTATCTGAAACGAATGTATGAGTGGGGGAGAAGTCGAAGAAGCCCGTGACAGGGATCGTGACTTCGCGGCCGTGTGTCAGGCGAGGGAAATGCAGGTGGCCGTGATCACTGGTCAGTTCTGCAATAAAGGATTGTTCAGCGGTCATAGTTTTATCTTCCTTGATAATAAATTGAGGTTTGTTTTTTGTTCAGTCGGCTGGGCGAAGCCTTCTTGTATACATAAGTCCAGAACTTGGTCTGACAGTGGTGCCCTGGAGACTCCTGTTTTTCGCAACTTTATTGTCGCCATCAAACGCCTCAAGTGAGTAGCGGCTGTTAAGGTTTCGATGCAGTGCAATGATTGTGAAGTCATGGTGTATGTTTATGTTGATTGCTTGGTCTCAGTAAAGCTCGAACCAGAGATTAAATTATTTTTTACTGGTTGTGCTCGTTCCTTTGTTTCAGGAAGTTGGAGGTGTAAATGAGGTTTTTATGTGGGAGGTCTAAAGCAATAGTTGGCAGTTAAAAGCGTGAGATTGTGGGGTGGCATCAGGTTTAAATAGTTTCAAGTTAAAAAACGGCTAAGGAGCCGGGTATCGGGACGGTCAGAAAATGTTGTACGCAAGCCGTTATAAAACTCGATTATGGGTTCAGCAACCTCACCTCTAAATGCTCCAGAAGTCGGGTCATCAAGCCCTCGGCAACTTTGGCATCTCCACACTCCACCGCCTCGACGATCACCGCATGTTCTTGCCACGAGCAGTCACTGCGCACTTGTTCTTCGTAGTAGGCGATGGCCAATGAGGTCAGCGGCACGAGGCTGCCGAGAAATTGTGCCAACGGGACGTTGCCTGCGAGTTGCGCCAGTTGCAGGTGGAACTCGCCCGACAGACGAATAGCCGGCCCGCGTTGGTTTTGCTCGATATAGTGGCGTTCGCGCTCTATCAATTGGCGTAACTGCGGCAGGTGCCGGGGAGCTGGTTGCTGGCAGGCCAGTCGCACCAGAGTGGTTTCGGTGAGCCGGCGGGCATGGAGAATTTGACGAGTTTGTTCGGCATCGGGGGTCGCGACTTGCGGGCGATGATTGGGCCGCAGAATGATGACCTTCTGATGCGACAATCGCGCCAGTACCTGGCGGATGATACTGCGGCTGACACCGAATGCCTGGCCAAGGCTTGCTTCGGTCAAACGGCTCCCCGGGGCAATGCGTTGTTCGAGAATGGCGTCGAAAATTTGCGGATAGATGTCGTCGACGCCATGCTTCTTGTCGCTCTGGTGGCGCAAGGGCAGGGCGGTGGAATTCGAGAAAACGGGAATCTTCAAGGCGTAGGCGCTCATGGCCTGTCTCCAGTCCGGTTGCCAATAGGTTTTTTTCAGTACGGCTATTTGCCCAGATTGTCGTCCGGAATATTCAATTCGATGCCCATCCGCTGGCCTTCCCGAAGGATGTGCCGACGCATCTCGGCGCTGGCCTGGGCGCTGTTTTTGCTGCGAATAGCGCGCACCACGGCTTCGTTCTCCTCAAGGCGCTCAGCCAAATGCTCCGGGGAGTTGCGCAGCACGTCGGCGCTTTGCTTGAGGGCGTTGCTGGTCTGTTGCACCACACTCTGGAAGATCGGGTTCGAGGTCAGCGTGAACAGCTCTTCGTGGAACGCGATGTAGGCGTTCACCCCGGCTTCGCTGTCGTTGGCTTCCAGCGCCTCGCGCATGTCCATCAGGGTCAAGCGCAGTTGCCCGACTTCCTTGCTGCTGATCGACTGCGCCACCAGGCCGACAATGAACGGCTCGAGGGTGTAGCGCAGTTGCAGCACGTCTTCCAGGCTCGCACCGGCGACTGCGCTGTCGTGGCTTTGACTGTCGCTGAGGTTGGCCTCCAGCACCACCACGCCTTTACCCGGCATGGAACGCACCAGCCCAAGGGTTTCCAGCACGATGACGGCTTCACGCAGGCTCGGGCGGCTGATGCCCAGTTGCTCAGCCAGCTCGCGCTGCCCTGGCAGCATCTCGCCGGAGCGCCACTGACCACGGGCCAACGCGGCCCGGAGTTTTTCTACTACTGAATTCACAACGGTCGACGAGGTGATCACTGTTCGCTCCATGAGCATCCAAAACGATTGATGACCGTGCCTGCCCGTGGGCAGGCACGGCGATTATTCAGAATTCCTGCTGATGCGCAGGGCCGACGGGCTTTCTCGGCTGGAAGGTATAACCCACCTGGCCAGAAAGTACTTTGTTCGCCCGTTGGATATCGATGTCCTTTTCCCAGCGCGCGATGGCCACGGTGGCGACGCAGTTGCCGATCAGGTTGGTCAGCGCCCGGCCGATGCCCATGAACCAGTCCACTGCCAACACCAGCACCAGGCCGACCACCGGAATCGCCGGGATCGCCGTCAGGGTCGCCGCGAGAATCACCAGTGCCGAGCCGGGAATCCCGTGGGCACCTTTGGAGGTGATCAACGACACCAGCAGGATGGTCAGCAGGTCGGTAATGGCCAGCGGCGTACCGGTGGCATTGGCGATGAACACGATGGCGAGGGTCAGGTAGATCGAGAAACCGTCCAGGTTGAACGAGTAACCGGTAGGAATCACCAGCCCGACCGTCGAACTGCCGATGCCCAGATGCTCAAGCTTGCGCATGATTTGTGGCAGCACGGCGTCGGAGGAGGCGGTGCCCATGACGATCAGCAGTTCTTCGCGCAGGTACTTGAGCAATGGCCACATCTTCAGGCCCGAAAGGCGCATCACCAGGCCGAGAATCAATGACACAAACGCGAAACAGGTCAGGTAAAACAGGCCGACCAGGCTGCCCAGGTGCTGCAGCGAATCCAGGCCATATTTGCTGGTGGTGAAAGCGATGGCGCCGAACACGCCGATCGGCGCCAGACGCACGATCATGCCCATGATGCGGAAGATCACGTGGCTGAGTTCGTTGATCAACCGGGAAATACCGGAGGCCGCTTCACCCACCAGATTCAGGGCGCTGCCGAACAGCACTGAAAACAGCAGGACTTGCAGAATGTTGTTCTCCGCGAAGGCGCCGATCACCGAGGTCGGGATCAGGTCCATCAGGAATTGTGTGGTGGTGTGCATGTGCTGACCGCGCTGGGCGATGTCGCCCATGTCGGCAGCGGAAAGCTGATCCAGATGAATGTTCGCGCCGCTGCCGATGCCGGTGCTGAAAGCGAACACCAGACCAATCACCAGGGCGATGGTGGTCAGGACTTCAAAGTAGATCACCGATTTCAGGCCGATGCGTCCGACCTTCTTCAGGTCGCCGGCACCGCTGATGCCGCTGACCACCACGCAGAACACGATCAGACCGATAAGCATCTTGATCAGTTTGATGAAGCCATCGCCGAGCGGTTTGAGCTGGGCGGAGTATTCAGGAAGGGTCAGCCCACAGACGATGCCGAGCACCAGTCCGAGAACCACTTGGAGGAAGATTGAACGCGAGCACCATCTGAGCATGGGAGGAATCCTGGTCGGTGTCCTGGCTGCCGTGCGCTTCGCGCATCAGATTCAGGACTTAATTATTGTGGTCTTACCGGTATGTCCAGTGCAGGCGCAGTCTAGGCGCTGTTTTTGGGTGTTCGCAAGCAAATTTTGAGTAATTGGCATGACCGGTCTTACCAGTTGGGCGCAATGCCCCGACCTTGAGCCTTTTCGCGGTTTGAAAAAATTGCGGACGAAAAAAAACCGGCCATCACTGGCCGGTTTTTTCATTGCTGCGGTTTAGCGGGCTGATTAGGCGCCGTATACCGGCAGCTTCTTGCAGATGGCCTTGACCTTCTCACGAACGGCATCGATCACCGCTTCGTTGTTCAGGTCCGCCAGGATGTCGCAGATCCAGCCGGCCAGTTCTTTGCACTCTGCTTCCTTGAAGCCACGAGTGGTCACAGCCGGAGTACCGAAGCGCAGACCGGAGGTGACGAACGGGGAGCGTGGATCGTTTGGCACGGAGTTCTTGTTCACGGTGATGAACGCTTTGCCCAGAGCGGCGTCGGCGTCTTTACCGGAGATTTCCTGCTTGATCAGCGACAGCAGGAACAGGTGGTTCTGAGTACCGCCCGACACTACGTCGTAACCGCGCTCGATGAACACGCCGGCCATGGCCTGGGCGTTTTTCACCACTTGTTGCTGGTAAGTCTTGAACTCAGGTTGCAGCGCTTCTTTGAAGCAGATCGCTTTAGCGGCGATCACGTGCTCCAGCGGGCCACCCTGGGCGCCCGGGAATACCGCGGAGTTCAGCTTCTTCTCGATGTCGGCGTTGGCGCGAGCCAGGATCAGGCCGCCACGTGGACCGCGCAGGGTCTTGTGCGTGGTGGTGGTCACGACGTCAGCGAAAGGCACCGGGTTCGGGTAGACGCCAGCGGCGACCAGACCGGCCACGTGGGCCATGTCGACGAACAGGTAGGCGCCAACCTTGTCGGCGATTTCGCGGAAACGCGGGAAGTCCAGAATCTGCGAGTAGGCAGAGAAACCGGCCACGATCATTTTCGGCTTGTGCTCAACCGCCAGACGCTCGACTTCGTCGTAGTCGATCAGGCCGTTGCTGTCGATACCGTATTGAACGGCGTTGTACAGCTTGCCGGAGGAGGAAACGCTGGCACCGTGGGTCAAGTGACCGCCGTGCGCCAGGCTCATGCCCAGGATGGTGTCGCCCGCTTGCAGCAGAGCCAGGTAAACGGCGCTGTTAGCTTGCGAACCGGCGTGCGGTTGAACGTTGGCGTAATCAGCGCCGAACAGTTCTTTTGCACGGTCGATGGCCAGTTGCTCGACCACGTCGACGAACTCGCAACCACCGTAGTAGCGCTTGCCCGGGTAGCCTTCGGCGTACTTGTTGGTCAGTACCGAGCCTTGAGCTTCCATGACCGCAGGGCTGGTGTAGTTTTCCGAAGCGATCAGCTCAATGTGCTCTTCCTGGCGCTGAGCTTCTTGCTCCATGGCGGCAAAGAGATCGGCGTCGTACTTGGCAATAGTCAAATCACGGCTGAACATGGCGGTCCTCAGGGATCGGGGCAGAAAAGGGGGGCATTCTAACCCAATGGGTTTTAGATGGCATATGAAAGGACATCATGTCGCAGACAAGTGGGCTTCATGACCAGATATGCGGTGCATCGGAGGGCCTCTTCGCGAGCAAGCCCGCTCCCACAGGGGAGTGCATTTCAAAATGTGGGAGCGGGCTTGCTCGCGAAGGGGCCGCCCGCAACACCACAAGGCCTCAGTCGAACATGAACAACGCATCATTGCTGAACTGCGCTTCAAACCGGTTCGCCGGCATCGGCCGCCCGAACAGATACCCCTGAACCTCGTCGCAACCATGCTCACGCAGGAAGTCGAGTTGCTCGTGGGTTTCCACGCCCTCGGCGATCACCGCCAGATTGAGACTGTGGGCCATGGCGATGATCGCGCGGGCAATCTGTGCATCCTGCTCACCCGACGGCAGGCCGTCGACGAATGTGCGGTCGATTTTCAGCACGTCGATCGGGAACTGCTTGAGGTAGTTGAGCGATGAGTAACCGGTGCCGAAGTCGTCGACCGCAATGCTCAGGCCGAGATTTTTCAACCCGGCGAGAATCTGCATCGCTTCGCTGACTTCGCGCATCAGGATACTTTCGGTCAGTTCCAGTTCCAGGCACGCCGGCGGCAGGCCGGTTTCCTTGAGGATGGTGGCGATCCGCGTCCCGAGTTGGCCGTCGGAGAACTGCCGGGCCGAAATGTTCACCGACACCTTCGGCACCCGGACCTTGGCCTGATGCCAGGTCTTGAGCTGACGGCAGGCCTCGCTGATCACCCAGTCGCCGACATCCACCACCAGGCCGAGCTCTTCGAGCACCGGAATGAAGTCTCCCGGCGGCACCAGGCCGCGTCGCGGATGGCGCCAGCGCAGCAAGGCTTCGGCGCCGGTCAGGCGTTTGCCATCGCCGCTGAACTGCGGTTGGTAGTAGAGGACGAATTCGTTCTGCTCCAGGGCGTGACGCAAGTCGCTTTCCAGCTCCAGACGCTCCAGGGCGCTGGCGTTCATGTCGGCTTGATAGAACTGGAAGTTGTTCTTGCCACGCTCCTTGGCGTGATACATCGCGGTGTCGGCGTTTTTCATCAGCTGGCTGAGTTCGTTACCGTCCTGAGGGCTCAGGGCGATGCCGATACTGGCGGTGACGAAAAACTCGCGGCCTTCAAGCACAAACGGTTTCACCAGGCTGGCGAGAATCTGTTCGGCCACATGAATCGCCCGGTTCAAGGCAATTTCACGGTTGGCCCGCGGTTGCAGCAGCAAGGTGAACTCATCGCCGCCCATGCGCGCCACGGTGTCGTCATCATCGACACAGCCGAGCAGGCGCGTGGCCATTTCCTTGAGCATGCGATCACCGGCGGCGTGGCCCAGGGAGTCGTTGATCGGTTTGAAGCGGTCCAGGTCGAGGAACATCAGCACCACCCAGGACTTCTGCCGTTCGGCCGATTGCAGCGCCGAGTGCAGACGATCCTGGAACAGCGTGCGGTTGGGCAGGTGGGTCAGGGCGTCGTAATAGGCGAGGCGGTGAATCCGCTGCTCACTGGCCTTGCGTTCGCTGATGTCGCTGAAGAAGCACACGTAGCTGGCCAGATCGCCTTCGTCATCCAGCACCGCCGTGATCCCGACCCAGGCCGGGTAATGCTCGCCATTGCGTCGTTTGAGCCAGACTTCGCCTTCCCACGTGCTGTGCTGATGCAATTGCTTGAGCACATAACGCAGATGGGCTTCCTGCTGCTCGTCGACGGTCAGCATGTTCGGCAACTGGTCGAGCACCTGTTCCACCGCATAACCGCTGACACGGCTGAAGGCTTCGTTAGCCTGGACGATGTAGCCGGCCGGGTCGGTGATCAGGATCGCAGAAGTCGAGTGCTCAAATACGGTCGCGGCCATGCGCAGGTCTTTTTCGGCCCGGCGTTGCTGGCTGATGTCGCGACCGACGCCCAGCACGCCTTCGAATGCACCGTGTTCGTCCCAGACCAGCACCAGCCGCAGTTCGATCGGAATCTTGCGCCCGTCGGCCCGCAGGCAATCGAACAAAAACAGTTGGGTCTGCACCTGGCTGCGCAACAGCGCCAGTTGCTCGGGTTTATTCAGCGCTTTGCTGACCCGGTCCATCAGTTGATAAATGCCGGTCAGCTGTTGTGGGTTGGCGATGGTCGATTGCCAGCCGTTCTGGAAAATCCAGTCGGCGTCGTAGCCCAGCACGGCTTGCACCGACGGGCTGACGTAGTTGAGCGCCATCTTGCTGTCGGTTGAGAAAATCACGTCGCTGATGCTTTCGGCGAGCATCCGGTAGCGCTGCTCGCTGTCGCGCAGGGACTCACTGGCCTCAATCTGATCGGTGATGTCCTTGGCCACGCCGATGATTCGCGTGACCTGATCGTGCTTGTCCCGCGCCAGCGCCTGTTCGCGGATGTCGAAGCGCCGCCATTTACCGTCCCGGTGGCGGAAGCGCAGCTGGCATTGCATCAGTTGTCGGTAACCGGCCTGGCGCTGGGTCTGGCGCGAGCGGTGGTAGAAGTCGGCATCTTCGGGGTGCAGCAGAATTTCCCAGAAATACTCGCCCATCTGGTGCAGTTCGGTACGGTTGTAACCGAGCGTCTGGCCCAGGTGGTGGTTGCTGAAAATCATTCGCTGGCTGACCACGTCCTGCACGTACAGATGGTCCGGCACGGTGCGCACCACGTCGGACCAGAATCCTTCACGCTCCAACAGCGACAGCTCGACGAGCTTGCGACTGGTGATGTCGGTGATGCTCAGGATCACCGCTTTATAGTCGTCCTGGTCTTCCGGCAGACGCAGCACCAGCCACAAGTGCTGGTCGCGGCCATTGGCGTCTTGCAGTTTGATTTCCAGTTCAAGCTGTTTCTGCTGGTTGAGCACTGCGTCGAGCACTTGATTGCCGATGGCGGTGCCGTCCTGCGGGTTACCGTCGATCAGCAGTTTCCAGGCTTGATCGCAGGTGTTGACGTTGAGCAGTTGCAGGGCGACCAGGTTGACTTCTGTGATGCGCAATTCCTGCAGCAGGTGCTGGCGCTGTTGCGGTGTTTCGAGCCAGGCCTTCAGTTGCTCGCTGCTGTGCAGCTGAGCATTGTCGAAGACGCTTTTGAGCCCGGACACGTCGAGTACGCACAAGGCGACGCCGGTGCCTTCGAAAATATCCTGGTAGCGTCGACGGCCTTCGTGCACCTGGCGTTGGCGACGGCGCATGTTCAGCAGGGCGATAAACGGCAGGAGCGAGAAGGCCAGGCCCAGAAGGCATTTGCCAATGAACGCCGGCAGCAGGTGTTCGATCACCCGTTGCCGGTCGAACAACCCGCGCAGTTGCCAGTCGCTGCTGCTCAGGGGCACGGTCAGCACGCTGTTGGCCAGCTCATCCGGTGTTATCACCGCCGGCGTGGCCGAGGGCTGCCCATCGTCGCGGCTGATGATCTGGTGATTGACGCGGTTTTCCACCACCCACAGCGGGCGAATGCCAGTTTCGTTTTGATTGGTCAGCGAAGAGAAAAATGTCGGCGTCAGGCGCAGAGCCCAGTAGCCGCGGGTGCTGCCGCTGGCTTGATGCAGCAGCAGATGCACCACCGAACCGTCATTGGCGTTGCTGAAATAATGGGCCTGGGCGCGACTGCGCCGAACCAGTTCGCTCAGGTAGTCGGCGTCATCGCTGTTGTCGGCGCTGTCGGTGAGGACTTTCCCGGAAGGGCTGAGCAACGCGAGGCTACGCAGGTCGGGCAAGGATTTCTGCAGTTTGCGAAACAGCGCCTGCTGTTCGTCGGCGCTTTGCGGTTGTTCGACGATCGGTAGCAGGTTGAGGGCGATCTGGGCGTTGAGCGCCATGTTCAGGCTGACTTGCGAGGCCAGATCGGCGGTGTAGTCGATGGTGTACTGACGCTGGTTTTTCTGGGTTTCGCGAAGCTGATCCAGCAATTGCCAAAACAGCAGCGCGAGCAACATCAGCGCGAGCGCCGCCAGCGCGCCCTTCAGGGACCCACGCAGGGGTGAGCCGGTCGCAGGATTGAGTGCGCTCACGGAAGAAGGTGGGGTGACATTAGACAAACTGTAATCCTGCGGTTTGGCTGGACTGGCGCGACGTGCACTATAAGCCGGACGCCCGGAGGGCGGCTAGCATGCCCTGACTTGTGGCAAAGTGCCAGTCCCGCTCGGCTGGACTGCCTTCCGTCAATCAGGTAGCTTTGCCGGTTACGCGGGAGCGTTCCAGCTCCTAGAATCAGGTTTTTTCAGCGCGCAACATTGGTAGCTATCAATCGTCGACGCGCACAACCTGGACGGGCATCGCCCGCGCCCCAATCATTCATCGTTCACTGACCCTAGGTTCTCCATGGCTCAATACGTATTCACCATGCATCGGCTGGGTAAAGTTGTTCCGCCGAAGCGGGAAATCCTGAAAAACATTTCGCTGTCGTTCTTCCCTGGCGCCAAGATTGGCGTGCTCGGCCTCAACGGTTCGGGTAAGTCCACGCTGTTGAAAATCATGGCGGGCGTCGACACCGAGTTCGAAGGCGAAGCCCGTCCGATGCCAGAGCTGAACATCGGCTACCTGCCGCAAGAACCGATCCTGGACCCGACCAAGACCGTGCGTGAAGTGGTCGAGGAAGCGGTCAGCGTGATCAAGAACGCCCAGGCTCGCCTGGACGAGGTCTACGCGGCTTACGCCGATGAAGATGCCGACTTCGACAAACTGGCCGCCGAACAGGCCAAGCTCGAAGCCATCCTGCAGGCCAGCGACGGTCACAACCTGGATCGCCAACTGGAAGTCGCCGCCGATGCGCTGCGTCTGCCGGCCTGGGATGCCAAGGTCGAATTCCTGTCCGGTGGTGAGAAGCGTCGTGTGGCCCTGTGCCGCCTGCTGCTGTCCGCCCCCGACATGCTGCTGCTCGACGAACCGACCAACCACCTGGACGCCGATTCCGTTGCCTGGCTGGAGCACTTCCTGCACGATTTCCCGGGCACCGTGGTTGCGATCACGCACGACCGTTACTTCCTGGACAACGTTGCCGGCTGGATCCTCGAGCTCGACCGCGGCGCCGGTATCCCGTACGAGGGCAACTATTCGGGTTGGCTCGAAGCCAAGTCCGATCGTCTGGCTGCCGAATCCAAGCAGCAGTCGGCCCACGAAAAAGCCATGAAGGAAGAACTGGAGTGGGTGCGCAAAGGCGCCAAGGCCCGCCAGTCCAAATCCAAGGCTCGTCTGCAACGCTTCGAAGAAATGCAATCGCAGGAATTCCAGAAGCGCAGCGAAACCAACGAGATCTACATCCCGGCCGGTCCACGCCTGGGCGACAAGGTCATCGAATTCAAGAACGTTTCCAAGGGGTATGGCGATCGCGTGCTGATCGACAACCTGTCGTTCTCCATGCCTAAAGGCGCCATCGTTGGCGTGATCGGTGGTAACGGTGCCGGTAAATCGACCCTGTTCCGCATGCTGATGGGCAAGGAAACACCGGATTCGGGCACCATCGAAGTCGGCGAAACCGTGCAACTGGCGTGCGTCGATCAGAGCCGCGAAGACCTGGACGGCAGCAAGACTGTGTTCCAGCAAATCTCCGACGGTTCGGATCAGATCCGCATCGGCAACTACGAGATCCCGTCGCGCACCTACGTCGGTCGCTTCAACTTCAAGGGCGGCGATCAGCAGAAGTTCGTCAAGGACCTGTCCGGTGGTGAGCGCGGTCGCTTGCACCTGGCCCTGACCCTGAAAGAGGGCGGCAACGTCCTGCTGCTCGACGAACCGTCCAACGACCTCGACGTTGAAACCCTGCGTTCCCTGGAAGAAGCCCTGCTGGACTTCCCGGGCGCTGCCATTGTGATCTCTCACGATCGGTGGTTCCTTGACCGCGTCGCGACTCACATCCTGGCGTACGAAGACGACTCGCAAGCGGTGTTCTTCGAAGGCAACTACACCGAGTACGAAGCCGATCGCCGCAAACGCCTGGGCGAAGCGGCGACTCAGCCGCACCGTGTACGGCACAAGAAACTGGCCTGATTTCAGGTTGGTTGCATGAAAAAACGGAGCCTTCGGGGCTCCGTTTTTTTTGGGGTTTCAGATAGACGCGCAGCGCGGCTATCGCGAGCAGGCTCGCTCCCACATGGGATTTAACCGGGCCGAAATCTTCAATCCAATGGAGATCTACTGTGGGAGCGAGCCTGCTCGCGATGGCGATTCCCAAATCAGTGCAAGCCTGGATCTGATAATCCCAAATCGGGTGCGCAACCAGTTCACCAGCGTGTTGACCGGCAAGGGTCCGAGCTATGGCGGCAGCCTGATTCGCCCGGAAGCCACCGGTTTCGGCTGTGTGTACTTCGCTGAAGAAATGCTCAAGCGCAGCGGTGAAACCGTCGAAGGCAAGCGCGTGGCCATTTCGGGTTCCGGCAACGTCGCGCAATACGCGGCGCGCAAGGTCATGGACCTGGGCGGCCAAGTGATTTCGTTGTCCGACTCCGAAGGCACGCTGTACTGCGAAAGCGGTTTGACCGAAGAGCAGTGGCTGGCGGTACTGGAGCTGAAAAACGTCCAGCGCGGGCGCATCAGTGAACTGGCCGGCCGTTTTGGCCTGGAGTTCAAGGCCGGCCAGCACCCATGGGCGCTGAGTTGCGACATCGCGCTGCCATGTGCGACACAAAACGAACTGGATGCCGAGGCGGCCCGCACGTTATTGCGCAACGGCTGCCTCTGCGTGGCGGAAGGCGCGAACATGCCGACCACTCTTGAAGCCGTAGATTTGTTTATCGAGGCGGGGATTCTGTTCGCGCCAGGCAAGGCTTTCAATGCCGGTGGTGTCGCGGTGAGCGGGCTGGAGATGTTGCAGAACGCCATGCGCCCGCTGTGGACCGGTGGTGAAGTGGACAGCAAACTTCACGCGATCATGCAGTCGATCCACCACGCTTGCGTGCATTACGGCGAAGAGAATGGCCGGATCAATTACGTCAAAGGCGCGAACATCGCCGGCTTCGTCAAAGTTGCCGACGCGATGCTCGCCCAAGGCGTGGTTTAAGCCGGTTCGATACGGATGATCTCGATCAACTGATCGCCAGCCGGACGTTGCCACAGCACCTCGTCGCCGAGTTGCGCCCCGAGCAGCGCCCGGCCCAGCGGTGAACCCCAGTTAATCAGGCCCGCCGACGCGTCGGCCTGATCTTCACCGACCAGTTGCACGGTTTGCTCGGTGTTGTGTTCGTCGGCGAAGGTCACACGGCTGCCGATCTGCACTTTTTGCCTTGAGTTGGCGGCGGTCACGACCTGAGCGCTTTGCAGACGCTGCTTGAAATACCGCAAATCCCGTTCAAGGTCCGCCAGGCGCTGCTTGTCGGCGTGCTCCCCTTTGGCGGATTGCTCGCTGTGCAGGTGTTGCAATTCGGCGACTTTCACCTGCAACTGGGCCAGCCCCGTGGGCGTGACGTAATTGGGCTGCGCACTGACCTGCCGTTCGACGGGCTGATCGGCTTGCGCGGCGGCGTTATCTTCATTGACGAAGGCGCGACTCATGGTTTTCTCCCGTTATAGGGTTTGGGCCATGGTCGCAGGCTTTTAGTTTCGACAGATATCTGTCAGCGACTTATTGCGAGCGAAAAGCACGAGCGGCGTCCTGATCCTTCTGCTGCTGCCAGGCTTTTTCGCGCTCGCCCCAATGGTGGCTGCGATAATCCTCACGGTCCTCGCTTTCGCGCATCGCCTGACACTGACGGAAGCCATCGCTCCAGCCCTCGGCGTATTGCTTGTCCTTGAGGTAACGCGGAACGTTTTTACGAAACTCTCCGGTGATTGCCCCTGCCGCTTGCCGGCCACTGCTGCAACCGTCATCGAAGCCATCGGCGAATGCCGGTGGATAACCCTTGGCGATCAGATCCTCGTGGGTCGTCTGGCAACCCGCGATCAATATCAGCAAACCCACCACACCCACGCAACGCCACATCTCAGACTCCCAGACCGTCAACGGCCTATAAGAGAAGTCTAGGAGTGGATTCGTGAGGCAATTGTGGAAGGGGTGTGAAAAATCTATTGGGCAACGCAAATCAAATGTGGGAGCGGGCTTGCTCGCGAAGGCGGTGTGCCAGTCGACACTTATGCCAACTGACACACCGCCTTCGCGAGCAAGCCCGCTCCCACAGGGATGGTGGTGTGTCAGGTCAATAGTGATACCACTTCATCTCAAGCATCACTTCGTTCTCGGGCGAAGCCAGGTGGCTGAAATCGCGCTGGGCACTCAGGCGTAAACCCAGGTTGCGCGACAATTCCCACTGCTGATTCAGACTCACGCTACGGCGCACTTCGCCATTGGTGAAGAAGTCGCCCTTGGCTTCCAGGCTGAAGTTGCCCAGCGGATTTTTCCACAGCACACCGCTGTTGAAGCCCGCCGCTGGCGCGATGAAACCGGCAAAGTCGTTGTTGTGTTCAAGGCGCACGGTGCCCAATGCAAAGCCGAGCATGTCGTCGCCCAGTTGCCAGGTCCCGCCGCCGCCTCCATTGACGTGGCTGACCAGGGTTTCGTCGTCATGCTTACCCGGCACGCGCTCCAGGCCGCCGGTAACTTGCCACGAGAGTGGCTGCAGCAATTCATTGCGGGGGGTCAGGGAACGGATGGTCGCCAGGTCCAATTGCTGCAACTGCCAGTGATTGCCTTCGTACTGGCGCAGTTTCATTTGCAGGATTTCAATTTGCGCGCCGAGGGGGAAGCTCTCGGCGTTGTCGTTGAGGTCGTGATACGCCATGCGCAAGCCATACTCGCCAAACGCCTTGTCGCCTCGAGTGCCGATACCGGCCTGCCAGGTACGCGATTCATGGCCATCTTCAGGCAGGCCGGGTTGCGGGATGTCCAGTTCCGGTGCCGGGTTCTGGTTGATCGCCCGCAGCAGTTCGAAACTGCGCTGGGCCCGTTGCGGATCACGCTCTTGGCCGTTGGCTCGGTAGCGCTCCAGGCGGTAGGCGGCGTCGATGATCAGCGCCTGACGATCCTTGGGTTGAGCCTTGAACGCCGGGTCTTGCAGTTGCTTCTGGTCGGCACTGACTTTCAGCACCCAATCCTGTTCTTCAGTGGTCAATGGTTCGGCGCGGCTCAGCAGTTCACGTTCGCGAGACGGTCGATACTGAATGGATTCCACCAGTCCTGCTTCTTTCACCGCTTTGACGGTGTCGGTAGGAATTGCGGTGAGCGGGAATTGTTCGGTCAGTCGCAGGCTCGGACGGGCGACTTGCAGCAATTCCAGCAGGCGATAAGAGCAGTTTTCGTCGAAGAAAAAATAGTCGAACTGGATCTGCTTGAGCTCCCAGACGTGCTCGACCATGCGTTCGGTTTCTGCCTGGGTCAGATTGAGGCGGTACTCCCACAGATCGCGATTCTCGAGGCTGCGGTACTCCGAGAGTTTTTCTTGATAGGGCACCAGGGCAAACAAGCCGGGATAGCCGCCCATCAAGCCTTTCCAGGCATACAGGATGCTGTTGTCCGAACCCTCGATGTACGCGCCGAAGTTGATTGCATAACTGAGCAGGGCGGTTTGATCGCTCTGCACATTGGCCTGGTCGATACGCAGCAACGTGTGGCCGAACATCGATGACGGACTGTTCAGATACGCCGCCGGGAAAATCATCACCGCACTGTGGGGCGAAACATCCTTGAACCATTGCTTGAATTCAGTACAGGGAAGCGTCGGCAGATCGGTCAGGTTGAGCTGTGCCTTGAGCCAGCGGGTGCGGGCCGGGTAGACGCATTGCGCATGTTTCTCGCCAGCACTGGCCGGGGCGTACAGCGCTTGCACGGTCGCCGCCAGCTCGCGGTCGGGATGTTCATTGCCGTCGGCGGCGAGGAAGAATTTCTTGTCGCTGACGTAGCTGCGCCAGCCGCCGAGTTTGGCGGTTTCGTAGTGACCCAGGGAAATCCAGAAGGGATCATTGGCCAGTTGCTGCAAACGTTGATTGTCGATTTTGGGCGTGGCAGACAGCGGGCCGCAGACACAGAGCGCCAGCCAGGCAAGGCGTTTGAGCATAGTGGGCAACTTAAGTCGGAAGAAACAAAGACCCAAAGGGGCAGGCCAAAAGGGCCAGGTTCAAAAAATAAAACCCGCCCCGAAAAGGAGCGGGCGGGTCGAGCTTAAGCTTGAGTGGCGTACTTGGCCAGACGCGGATCGCTCTTCAGAACGGCCAGGGTGTTGGTATGCACGTCGTCAGCGGTCACGTCAGCCTTGCTGAAGATCTGCTGGAAGTGCTCATGAGTGACAGCAGCGAAATGCGCACGGTCTTCCGGCGCCACGCCCAGTACCACAGCGTAAGTGGTCAGCGCTTCGCCCTGACCTTTAGCCATGTCTTCGGACAGCTCGTTCATCATGCCATTCATGGCAATCCAGGATTTGCCGCCATAGGTCAGCGACGCATTGGTCGAGCAACCGTTGGTACCCGAGGTCATACCGAACGTTGCGTTGCCGGAAGTGCCGTTGGTGGTGGATGCCAGGAAGTGAGCCGGGGTGCCACGCTGACCTTCGAACAGCATGTTGCCCCAACCGCAATCCGGGCCGCCTGGCGCCTGAGCCATGGCATTGAGGGATACAACGGTGAAGAGAGTACCGAGAAGAATCCGTTTCATAGCTTTGTTCTCTTTATGTGCATACCAATGGACAAGGGGTCTGGCCCGATCTGGCGCCAGTGGGCCGGTTATTGTTCCAGCCGCGCAGTTTGGAGTTTAGGCACGTTCCTGGGGTTCCGTGATTTTTTGCGAAACATTCGTTGAAAACATTGATTTAGACCCGGCCCGCTTGGCGATACCGCTTTGTCTATGCTTTGGCTAGAGGCGCGCCTTGCAAGTGAGGTATGGGCAGCGCCAGAATGCCGCTATCTGCCCCGCCTGATGTAAGGAAGCCCGATGCCTGATCCTGTTGCTGCCAGCTTGCGTCTAGCGCCTGAAGCGCTGACCCGTCCGTTTTCCGCTGAACAGTTCAGCTTCTCTACCACCAATGATTTGGAGCCCTTCCGCGGTGTGCTTGGCCAGGAACGTGCGGTCGAAGCCTTGCAGTTCGGTGTGGCAATGCCACGCCCCGGTTACAACGTATTCGTCATGGGCGAGCCCGGCACCGGCCGGTTTTCGTTCGTCAAACGCTACCTGAAAGCCGAAGGCAAACGCCTGCAGACCCCGGCGGACTGGGTCTACGTCAACAATTTCGATGATCCTCGCGAGCCTCGCGCACTGGAGTTGCCGTCGGGCACCGCCGGCGCCTTTATCGATGACATCAACGGCTTGATCGACAACCTGCTGGCGACTTTTCCGGCCGTGTTCGAGCACCCGTCCTACCAGCAAAAGAAAAGCGCCATCGACCGCGCCTTCAACCAGCGTTACGACAAGGCGCTGGACGTGATCGAGCGCCTGGCGCTGGAGAAGGACGTTGCGCTGTACCGCGACAGCACCAATATCGCCTTCACACCGATGAGCGAAGGCAAGGCCGTGGACGAGGCCGAATTTGCCCAGTTGCCGGAAGCCGATCGCGAGCGTTTTCACGACGACATTGCATGGCTGGAAGAGCGGCTGAACGAAGAACTCGCCAGCCTGCCGCAATGGAAGCGTGAGTCGAGCAATCTACTGCGCCAGCTCAACGAAGAAACCATCACCCTGGCCTTGCAGCCATTGCTTTCTCCGTTATCGGAGAAATATGCGGAAAACGCGGCGGTCTGCGGTTACCTGCAAGCGATGCAGGTGTACCTGCTCAAGACCGTGGTCGAGCAACTGGTGGACGACAGCAAGACAGACGCCATCGCCCGCAAGCTGCTGGAAGAGCAATACGCGCCGAGCCTGGTGGTCGGCCATCCGTTCAGCGGCGGTGCGCCAGTGGTCTTTGAGCCGCACCCGACGTACGAAAACCTGTTCGGCCGCATCGAGTACACCACCGATCAAGGCGCGCTCTACACCACGTATCGACAGTTGCGTCCGGGTGCGCTGCACCGCGCCAACGGCGGCTTCCTGATTCTTGAAGCGGAAAAAATGCTCAGCGAGCCGTTCGTGTGGGATGCGCTCAAACGCGCGCTGCAATCGCGCAAACTGAAAATGGAATCGCCGCTGGGCGAGATGGGCCGTTTCGCCACCGTGACCCTGACTCCGCAACATATTCCGTTGCAGGTCAAAGTGGTCATCATCGGCGCCCGACAGCTCTACTACACGCTGCAGGACCTCGATCCGGACTTCCAGGAGATGTTCCGCGTCCTGGTGGACTTCGACGAAGACATCCCGATGGTCGACGAGAGCCTGGAGCAGTTCGCCCAGTTGCTCAAGACCCGCACTTCCGAAGAAGGCATGGCGCCGCTGACCGCCGATGCGGTGGCGCGTCTGGCGACTTACAGTGCTCGCCTGGCTGAGCACCAGGGGCGTTTGTCGGCGCGGATCGGTGATCTGTTCCAACTGGTCAGCGAGGCGGATTTCATTCGCCAACTGGCCAGTGACGAAATGACCGACGCCGGGCACATCGAACGTGCGCTCAAGGCCAAGGCCACGCGTACCGGGCGCGTCTCGGCGCGGATTCTCGATGACATGCTGGCAGGAATCATCCTGATCGACACCGCTGGCGCGGCGGTCGGCAAGTGCAACGGGCTGACAGTGCTGGAGGTCGGTGACTCGGCGTTCGGTATACCGGCGCGGATCTCCGCAACCGTCTATCCGGGCGGTAGCGGCATCGTCGACATCGAGCGCGAGGTTAACCTCGGTCAGCCGATTCACTCCAAAGGCGTGATGATCCTCACGGGGTATCTGGGCAGTCGTTACGCTCAGGAATTCCCGCTGGCGATTTCCGCGAGTATCGCCCTTGAGCAATCCTACGGTTACGTCGATGGTGATAGTGCATCGTTGGGCGAGGCTTGCACGCTGATTTCGGCGCTGTCGAAAACCCCGCTCAAGCAGTGCTTTGCGATCACCGGTTCGATCAACCAGTTCGGTGAAGTGCAGGCGGTGGGTGGGGTCAACGAGAAGATCGAAGGCTTCTTCCGACTCTGCGAAGCGCGCGGGCTGACCGGTGAGCAGGGCGCAATCATTCCCCACGCCAACGTTGCCACGCTGATGCTCGACGAGAAAGTGCTGACGGCGGTGCGCGCGGGGCAGTTCCACGTCTACGCCGTGCGCCAGGCTGATGAAGCCCTGAGCCTGTTGGTCGGCGAGCCGGCCGGTGCGCCGGACGCTGATGGCCAGTTCCCTGAAGGCAGCGTTAACGCGCGAGTGGTGGAACGC
The DNA here is from genome assembly GCF_019219045.1 of Pseudomonas sp. PDM25. Lineage (NCBI taxonomy): Bacteria > Pseudomonadati > Pseudomonadota > Gammaproteobacteria > Pseudomonadales > Pseudomonadaceae > Pseudomonas > Pseudomonas sp. PDM25. The sequence goes on along the minus strand of NZ_JAHUWL010000008.1, from coordinate 96,164 downwards.
TTGCGGGTCATCGCAGAAATGATCAGCGAAGAAGACCTCAAGGAAGCCGAGAAAGAAGCTGCACAGGAAGCACTGGTCGAGGCCAAACCGGCCTGACACAAACCTGAGGTCTCCTCAACCCCCTGTGGGAGCGGGCTTGCTCGCGAATATGGTTTTCATTCAACAGATATGTTGGCTGACCCACCGCATTCGCGAGCAAGCCCGCTCCCACATGTCTAACGGCGTCGTACTCAAAAAAGTGTCATCAGTCTGGCGTCAATATTCACACAATGACCATTCGGCGCCTTCTGGTCTCACTTGACGTGCTAGTCAGACTTTTCCTCTATTCTCAGGTCAAGGATATCGACAGTAATCACTGGATCGAGACAGCCCTCCCGTGGGGGCTGAATACCGGATCTACCGAGGGTCGCCGCCATGTCGCGCAACCTCTGCCTCACCCGTCAATGCCTGGGCCTTGTGACCCGTATCGAGTGTGCCATCCGCCCATTGGCGGGGGATACGGGCATGTGGACCTTACTCTTCGCCGCCGGAATGGCTGGCGAACAACCTTCTGCCATTAAAGCCCAGGGCCCGTTTCATGGCCCCTTTGTGGCTGAGTCGATTCTCGACACCATCGTTGAAAGTCTCACCTTGCACGGCTATGAACTGGCCGATGATCCGCAAATCTGGTGCCTGCACCTGCAAGCTCAGCTGCGCGAAATCAATGGTGGCCGCTGCCGCAACACTGGAGGTTTCGAGTTTCGGCCCGAGCACTGAACAGGCTATTGAGCAAGGCTGGACGTGTCCGCCTTGTCGAGTTTGACCTCGAAGCCATATTGCACGGTGGAGAGATCGGTTCGTTGATAGGTTTCCAGACGGGTTGGCTGCCCGTAGAAGTAATGCACCCCCAATAATGCGGGGCCTTCTGCGCTCGCATCGTGGCTGACCGAAAGAATCTCCTTCAGATAATTGCCGCTGTCGTCCTTGGCGAAGAAACGCCAGTCCTGGGCGGGAAACAGCTTCAGATCAATCACCAGCGCATTGCCTTTAAACGCCAGGCCTTTGGGCAACTGGTGGGCGTCGATGGTTTTCTTTTCGATGGTGGCGAGAAACAGCGGCATGGAGCCCACCGCATAAGCCGGCGTTTCCGGAAAGAGGTTCAAGTCGTAGGTGATGATGCCGCGCAAGGGATCGACCTGGTAAGCCTCAGGCGGCAATTCGATCGGCTCATCACGCTTGCCGTTACTGTCCTCGGTAAAGAAACTGACCGGGCTTTCGCCGGGGGTGAAGGAGGTGCCGAGCAGCTCGTCATTGAAGCTTCTGGGGTGATCGAACTCGATGCGCGCAGCGCTGAGGTCTTCGACCGACTGACTGATGCGGACGCTTTTTTTCAGTTGTTCCTCGCCCAGTGTGGCGCCCTTGAGCCAGATCGGGGCCTGGTCGTCGTACACCACCACCGGCAGCGTCAGTGGCTGGATGGTCTTTTGCGTGGTGTGTGGGTCGAAGCGACGTACCGGCAGGTTCAGGTCCTTGCGGGTCACCGTGGCGGTTGAAAAGTCCAGCACGCTGACCTCAAGCGTTTCGATCGGCCCGTTGAAGTACACCTTGGAATAATGGTGGCTCTGTTGCTTCTCAAAGGCGCGCTGTTCTTCTTCGATCTGTTTCTCGAAGCTCTCGCTCCAGGCTTTCTGCTGTTGCATTTTCGCCAGTTGCTTTTGATAGAAGGCTATTTGTGCGGAGGTTTCGTTGATCGAGCCTGAGCGCGAGAGAAATTGCCCGGTGCTGTCCTTGGCCTGGACGATCAGCGGGTTCAGCGGTGTTTCGCTGACCTCGGGGGCCAGTGGCGCGCTGTTGTTGAATTCGATTTCGGCGTAGTTGTTTGCAAGGTTCAGCAGGGTGACGCTGAGGTTGTCGTTGGTGCGAGTCTGGCCAACGTCCTTTTTCGTCAGGTCGAAGCTGTAGAGCCGGCGCGGCGCGATGACTTCCACCTTGCCTTGCAGGCTCACCGGTTGTGGCTGGTTCTTGTTTTCAACATCCAGGCCATCGATGAAGGGGTAGGTCACCGTCAGGTCGTCGGGGTTGGTCAGGTTTGAACTCGATGGGCTCAGTTGAATTCCAGGATCGGTTTCTGACCATTCCGGCTGAAACGGGATGACGCGTTTGTTGCTCAAAGTCACCGATTGCCATTCAAGACTATGAGGAAAGAGAAACGCGACCGGAATGTTGAAGTTGAAGGGGAACACCGGTTGCAGGTCGGTAAGGTAGTCGGAACCGGAATCTTTATGCAGCACGAACAGGCCGTTGATGTAGGTGTCGACCAAGGCTTGTGGAGTGGGGTAGTGCTTGAGGACGGCGAGGGCGTCTTCGCCATATTCTGTTTCCACCGGTTTGCTGTCGAGCTTGAGCTGGGCACGCTCAAGCAGCAACAGTGAGCCGCCGAGTTCAGCCACGGCATCCTTGAGTTTCGGGTCCTGAATCGCATCCAGAGACTTCTCGAACTGCGCCGTCTTTTCCTCGAGGCTGACCTGGCGCTTCTCATCGCTGGGTGAGCAGGCGCTCATCAGCAAAGCCAGGCAAATGCCGGCGCTCGTCAAAGGCAATCGCACATCCATTTCCCGTCTTCCTGTCCGATGTCGCTGAGCTGTCAATCCTTTGGACACTAGCAGAAAAACCTTGTCACACACGCGCAGGTTGCGGATTTCCCAACGGTTTCTGGGTGTGACAGGCGGCTGTTATACTCGCGGCCATTTCCAGGCCTTGTGTGAGATTTGATGGAACGCTTTATCGAAAATGCAATGTACGCCAGCCGCTGGCTGCTGGCGCCGATCTACTTCGGTCTGTCCCTTGGGCTGCTGGCCCTGGCGCTGAAATTCTTCCAGGAAGTGTTCCACGTCATCCCTAACGTGTTCTCGATGGCCGAGTCGGATCTGATTCTGGTGCTGCTGTCACTGATCGACATGGCGCTGGTAGGCGGTTTGCTGGTGATGGTGATGATTTCCGGTTACGAGAACTTCGTTTCCCAACTGGACATCGACGACGACAAGGAAAAGCTCAACTGGCTGGGCACCATGGATTCCTCTTCATTGAAGATGAAGGTGGCCGCTTCCATCGTGGCCATTTCTTCCATCCACCTGCTGCGGATTTTCATGGACGCCAAGAACGTCGATCCCGAGCATTTGAAGTGGTACGTGATTATCCACATGACCTTCGTGATTTCGGCGTTTGCCATGGGTTATCTGGATAAGCTGACCAAGCACTGATTTCAGCCTCTTTTGTGGGAGCGTGGCTTGCCCGCGATGGCATCAACTCGGTCAAACGATAAACCGCGGTGATGCCATCGCGGGCAAGCCACGCTCCCACAGGGTTGCGAAACAGACGGGCGGTGTCGTTTGTGGCTTGTACTTTGATGCGCCGAGGCCTATGCCTGTAATGATCTTGGCTCGCCATTGCGTGAGGTGTGTTCATGGACCTGAAAGAGTTGAATGCTTATGCCATCGCCGGGAAGATCGATGAGCTCAACCTGATTTCAATGGAAGGTGGGATCTACCTGTTGGAAGCGCGGATGCATGGCGCGGCGTACCCGTTGAGCGATGCCCATGGCCAGATGTTTCATTTGCGTTCGGTCGAGCATGCCCGTGAAGTGCTTCATGCCTTTCCCAGCTTGCCGTTCAACCTTGTACATGTTTCGGTTCATGACGAGATGTGTGGGCTCGGTGCCAGCTCCGAGGTGAGCCTGAAGGTACCGATTGCGTGGCACCACTGACGCCCCTCATCAACGCGATAGCATCTGTGCTAGTCTGCTGGCCCTTTTGGTTCCGGGCGCTCCGGGACGCGCTGTGTACGCACGGCTAGTTCCAGGGGCGTCCGCACAGCGGAGCAGTGTCATGTCCGAAGTAAATCTGTCCACCGACGAAACCCGCGTCAGCTACGGTATTGGCCGTCAGCTGGGCGATCAACTGCGCGACAACCCGCCACCGGGCGTTAACCTGGACGCGATCCTGGCAGGTCTGACCGACGCTTTCGCCGGCAAGGAAAGCCGTGTAGGTCAGGAAGAAATGTCCGCGAGCTTCAAGGTCATTCGCGAAATCATGCAAGCTGAAGCAGCAGCCAAAGCTGAAGCCGCTGCTGGCGAAGGCCTGGCATTCCTGGCTGAAAACGCCAAGCGTGATGGCATCACCACCCTGGCTTCCGGCCTGCAATTCGAAGTGCTGACTCAAGGTGAAGGCGCCAAGCCAACCCGTGAAGATCAAGTGCGCACTCACTACCACGGCACCCTGATCGACGGCACTGTGTTCGACAGCTCCTACGATCGTGGTCAGCCTGCAGAATTCCCGGTTGGCGGCGTGATCGCTGGCTGGACCGAAGCCCTGCAACTGATGAACGCCGGCAGCAAATGGCGTCTGTACGTGCCGAGCGAACTGGCTTACGGCGCTCAAGGCGTTGGCAGCATTCCGCCGCACAGCGTACTGGTATTCGACGTCGAGCTGCTCGACGTTCTGTAATACCTGGCTCGATATCACATCGGGCTAATGTGGGAGCGAGCCTGCTCGCGATAGCGGCATAACAATCGACAGAAGTGTTGAATGCTAGTCAGCCTTCGCGAGCAGGCTCGCTCCCACAGTTTTTGCAGTGATCTTCATACCTCGAACTTTGTATTGAGATCATGAGACGGGCGCAATGCCCGGGCATAGCAGAACAGAAACAGATTGCGCACCAGTTCCTTGAGCACCACCGGCTCGCTGGAACTCAAGCCGTTGACGTCCAGATCCCCCTGATCCTGCAGCTCGTTCAAGGCTTCTTCTTCAAGCACCGCACAGACTTCCCCGGTTTCCCGATGCAGGATCCTGAGGTAAGGGTGTGGGCGGTCCAGCCAGGCATCGATCAAATAAGTCATGGGTCTCATCTCCTTTGATGGGCTTCAATGAGAATAATTCCTATTCATTAAATAGCAAGGACCTATTGGCGGTTTGGGTTTTTTTAGGGATAAAGGTTGCGTAAGGTCAAAACGGCTGGCGTTTGGCTATTGCGAGGGATTGTTGGGCGAAGCGGGGGAGGGTGAAGCACCATCCCACGCAGGACGCGGGATGGAATACGGCAGGCTCAGACTTTTCTGACGAACTCGGATTTGAGCTTCATCGGGCCGATGCCGTCGATCTTGCAGTCGATGTCGTGATCACCATCGCACAGGCGGATGTTCTTGACCTTGGTGCCGACCTTGACCACCAGCGACGTGCCTTTGACCTTGAGGTCCTTGATCACGGTGATGGTGTCGCCGTCCTGCAGGACGTTGCCGACCGAATCCTTTTTCACGGTGTCATCGGACACTGCTTCGGCTTCGCCGCTGGCGGACCACTCGTGGGCGCACTCAGGGCAGATCAACTGGGCGCCGTCTTCGTAGGTGTATTCGGAATTGCATTTTGGGCAGGGTGGCAACGTGCTCACTAAAGCTCCTTGGATTGAGGATCGCTAAAAAGCGCACATTATATAGGGTTTTAGGCGGAAGAGGGCGTGGCGCTAAATAACCTGTGGGAGCGGGCTTGCTCGCGAAGGCTGACTAACATTCAACATTGATGTCGACTGTTACGCCGCCTTCGCGAGCAAGCCCGCTCCCACAGGGGATGAATCAGTGCGTGCGGGCGACCGCAAATTCACTCAACTCGACCAGAGCATCGCGGTATTCGCTGGCAGGCAGCGCATCGAGGCATTTGATCGCTCGGGCCACGTAGTCACGGGCCAGTTGCGCGGTGTAATCCAGCGAACCTGAGGCTTCCACGGCTTCGCGGATGCTTTCCAGGTCTTCGATGCCGCCTTTCTGGATCGCCTTGCGCACCAGGGCAGCCTGCTCCGGCGTGCCTTCGCGCATGGTGTAGATCAGCGGCAGGGTCGGTTTGCCTTCAGCCAGGTCGTCACCGACGTTCTTGCCCAGGGTTTCGGCGTCGCCTTTGTAGTCCAGCAGGTCGTCGACCAATTGGAACGCCACGCCCAGGTGATCGCCAAATGTACGCAGGGCTTCCGACTGTTCCGATGTCGCTTCGCACAGCGCTGCAGCACTGTGTGTCGAGGCCTCGAAGAGCATCGCAGTCTTGCCGCGGATGACTTCCATGTAGGTTTCTTCGGTGGTGCTGGCGTCACGAACCTTCGACAGCTGCAACACTTCGCCTTCGGCGATGATGCGCGTGGCTTGCGAAAGGATTTTCATCACCGGCATGGAGCCCAGCTCGACCATCATTTCGAAGGACCGCGAATACAGGAAGTCGCCCACCAGCACGCTAGGGGCGTTGCCCCACATGGCGTTGGCGGTCGAGCGGCCACGGCGCATGCCGGACATGTCGACCACGTCGTCATGCAGCAGGGTTGCGGTGTGCAGGAACTCGATGGTCGCCGCCAGCAGGCGCAGGTCATCGCCTTCGCGCCCCAGCGCCTTGCCACACAGCAAAACCAATAGGGGGCGCAGGCGTTTACCGCCAGCCGAGGTAATGTAATCGCCGATTTTCGATACCAGCGGCACTCGGGAAGTCAGCTGCTTCTTGATGATGCCGTCGACGGCGCTAAAATCGTCCGCCACCGCGCGGTAGAAAGCTTGGGGTTGCATCAGCGACAGTTGCTCCAGAAGGGTTGCGCGGCATGCTAGGACCCACGTCGGCGGGTGTCAAGGTACGATGGACGGCCTCTTGCATCGCCCTGGCAGCTTGCGTACAATCGCGCACCCTGAACTTCCTGGGCAGCACCTGCCTTACGCAATTGCAAACAGGCCTTCCAGCCCAATGCAGCCATGCCAGCCAATACCTCTTCTTATAAAGAGCTGGGTGAGCAGGATTATCGGAGAAATACCATGTCGTACGCAGTAATTGTTACTGGTGGCAAGCAATACAAGGTCGCCCCAGGTGAATACCTGAAGATCGAAAAACTGGAAATCGCTACCGGCGAATCCGTTACTTTTGATCGCGTTCTGTTGGTCGCCAATGGCGATGACGTGAACATCGGCGCTCCAGTTGTTGCTGGCGCTACCGTTGTGGCTGAAGTGATCTCCCAAGGTCGTCACGATAAAGTCCGCATCATCAAGTTCCGTCGTCGTAAGCACCACATGAAGCGTATGGGCCACCGCCAGTGGTACACCGAGATCAAAATCACCGGTATTCAGGCTTAATTTCAGCCTAATTCCTCACTAGGAGAATTGACTCATGGCACACAAAAAAGCTGGTGGTAGTACCCGTAACGGTCGCGACTCAGAAGCCAAACGCCTTGGCGTGAAGATGTATGGCGGCCAGGTTATCATTCCGGGCAACATCATCGTGCGTCAGCGCGGCACCCAATTCCACGCCGGTTACGGTGTTGGCATGGGTAAAGATCACACTCTGTTCGCTAAAATCGACGGCGTGATCAAGTTCGAAGTAAAGGGCGCCTTCGGTCGTCGTTACGTAAGCATTGTCCCGAAGACTGAAGTCGTCGCGGCATAATTGCGTAGTTGCTGGAAAAGCCCTGTCTCGCGACGGGGCTTTTTCGTTTGTGGGGTGAGTCTCTTGCAAAGCTGTTTGTGATGGGCTCCAGCGCTGGATTTGCGGTCGTTGATTGAGGTCGCTGCGCTCATTTTTGCAAGAGTCTTATGTCTTAGTGTTTTTCGGCTCGTCCGTATGACGAGAGGCGTTTTGTTATGAAGTTTGTTGATGAAGTATCGATTCGAGTAAAGGCCGGTGACGGCGGCAACGGTTGCATGAGCTTCCGTCGCGAAAAATTCATTGAAAACGGCGGCCCGAACGGCGGTGATGGTGGTGATGGCGGCTCGGTCTACATGATCGCCGACGAAAACCTCAACACCCTGGTGGACTACCGTTACACCCGGCACTTTGATGCCGAGCGTGGTTCCAACGGCGGCAGCACTGACTGCACCGGCAAGAAAGGTGAAGAGCTGGTGCTGCGTGTTCCGGTCGGTACGACCGTTATCGACTCCGCGACTCAGGAAGTGATTGGCGACCTGACCAAGGCTGGCCAGCGTCTGCTGGTGGCACATGGCGGCTGGCACGGTCTGGGTAACACCCGTTTCAAATCCAGTACTAATCGTGCTCCGCGCCAGACCACTCCGGGTAAACCGGGTGAGGCGCGTGACCTGAAGCTGGAAATGAAGGTGTTGGCTGACGTCGGCCTGCTGGGCTTGCCGAACGCCGGTAAAAGTACCCTGATCCGCGCTGTATCGGCCGCCAAGCCGAAAGTCGCCGACTACCCGTTCACGACGCTGGTGCCGAATCTGGGTGTGGTCAGTGTCGATCGCTGGAAAAGCTTCGTGGTCGCGGATATTCCGGGCCTGATCGAAGGTGCTTCCGACGGCGCAGGCCTGGGGATTCGCTTCCTCAAGCACTTGTCGCGTACCCGTCTGTTGCTGCACCTCGTGGACATGGCGCCGCTGGATGACACCAGTGCTCCGGATGCTGCAGAAGTGATCGTCAGCGAACTGACCAAGTTCAGCCCGTCCCTGGCTGAACGTGATCGTTGGTTGGTGCTGAACAAGTGCGACCAGATTCTTGAGGAAGAGCACGACGAGCGCGTCAAGGAAATCGTAGATCGCCTGGAGTGGACCGGTCCTGTCTATGTGATCTCTGCGATCTCTAAGTTGGGTACCGAGCGTCTGTGCCACGACATCATGCGTTATCTGGAAGATCGTGCCGATCGTCTGGCTGCCGATCCGGCGTACAAAGAAGAGTTGGCCGAACTCGATCAGCGCATCGAAGACGAAGCCCGTGCTCAGCTGCAGGCCCTGGATGACCAGCGTGCCCTGCGCCGTAGCGGCGTGAAGTCGGTCCACGACATCGGTGACGATGATTGGGACGAAGAAGATGTGGATGACGAAGACGGTCCGGAAATCATTTACGTGCGTGACTGATTCGTTGCGATAAACTTAAACGCCGCTCTCTAGAGCGGCGTTTTAGTATCTGGAAATCGATAGTTGGTCACGAATAACCACGAATAATGTTACGGGCAGTGCCAGGTCGCGCTGCCCTCAAGCTAAGGTTGAAGATGATGCGGAGCAAGGTGACAGGTGCGCAGCGTTGGGTCGTGAAGATCGGCAGCGCTTTGCTGACAGCGGACGGCAAGGGCCTGGATCGCGCGGCAATGAGTGTTTGGGTCGAGCAGATGGTGGCTTTGCATGAGGCAGGCGTCGAGCTGGTGCTGGTGTCCTCCGGGGCGGTGGCGGCCGGCATGAGCCGCTTGGGCTGGACCGTACGACCCAGTGCGATGCACGAGTTGCAGGCCGCTGCCGCCATCGGTCAGATGGGGTTGGTGCAGGCCTGGGAGTCGAGCTTTGCCGAGCATGGCCGACATACCGCGCAGATTCTCCTGACCCATGACGACTTGTCCGACCGCAAGCGCTACCTGAATGCCCGCAGCACCTTGCGCGCGCTGGTCGAGCTGAAAGTTATTCCGGTGATCAACGAGAACGACACCGTGGTCACTGACGAAATCCGTTTCGGTGACAACGACACCCTGGCGGCGCTGGTAGCCAACCTTGTCGAAGCTGACTTGCTGGTGATCCTTACCGATCGCGATGGCATGTTCGACGCCGATCCGCGCAACAACCCTGACGCCAATCTGATTTACGAAGCACGCGCTGATGATCCGGCGCTGGATGCGGTGGCGGGCGGTACGGGTGGGGCGCTGGGTCGTGGCGGCATGCAGACCAAATTGCGTGCTGCGCGGCTGGCGGCTCGCTCCGGTGCGCATACCATCATCGTCGGTGGGCGTATTGATCGTGTGCTGGATCGTCTCAAGGCAGGTGAGCGCATCGGCACCTTGCTGTCGCCTGAGCGCGGCCTGTTGGCGGCGCGCAAGCAATGGCTGGCCGGGCACCTGCAAACCCGCGGCACGCTCGTGCTGGATGCTGGTGCGGTGATGGCGCTGTCAAAAGGCAACAAAAGTTTGCTGCCTGTGGGTGTCAAGCGGGTCCAGGGCAGCTTCCGTCGTGGCGAGATGGTGGTTTGCGTGGCGCCGGATGGTCGTGAAATCGCCCGAGGCCTGGCCAACTACAGCGCGCTGGAAGCACAAAAAATCATCGGTCAGTCGTCTGAGGCGATTGTCGGTCTGTTGGGTTACATGGCGGAGCCGGAACTGGTTCATCGCGATAACCTGATCCTGGTCTGAGGGAATACCTGAATGCGCGTGGCAAAAGGATTGTTGGGTCTGCTGTTGGCGATGCCGCTGCTGGCCTCGGCCGAGGAGATTGGTCAGGTGTCGACGGTGTTCAAGTTTGTCGGTCCGAACGACCGCATCGTCGTCGAAGCGTTTGATGATCCAAAGGTTGAGGGTGTGACTTGCTACCTGTCGCGAGCCAAGACAGGTGGCGTGAAGGGTGGTTTGGGATTGGCTGAAGATCGTGCGGAAGCGTCTATCGCTTGTCGTCAGGTCGGGCCGATCCGCTTCAAAGGCGAGTTGAAGGATGGTGACGAGGTATTCAAGGAGCGCACGTCGCTGGTGTTCAAGACCATGCAGGTGGTGCGATTCCTCGACAAGAAGCGCAATACGCTGGTGTACCTGGTCTATAGCGATCGTGTGATCGAAGGCAGTCCGCAGAATGCGGTCACCGCCATCCCAATCCTGCCGTGGGCGAGCGCCCAGTAATCTGACACAAATCGAAATGTGGGAGCGGCGGTGCGACGTTTCGACTTGCTCGCGAAGAGGCCATGACATTCAACATCATCGTTGACTGTTACACCGCCTTCGCGAGCAAGCCCGCTCCCACATTTTTTTGTGCAGATTTATTAAATCGCAGGCAATAAAAAACCGACCCTAGGGTCGGTTTTTTAACAAGCTTATCGCTTATGCGGCAACAGCAAGGTTCAGAGCCTTGACGTGACCGTTCAGGCGGCTCTTATGACGAGCAGCCTTGTTCTTGTGGATGATGCCTTTATCGGCCATACGGTCGATAACTGGCACGGCCAGAACGTAAGCAGCTTGAGCTTTTTCAGCGTCTTTTGCGTCGATGGCTTTAACTACATTCTTGATGTAGGTACGAACCATGGAACGCAGGCTGGCGTTGTGGCTGCGACGCTTCTCAGCCTGTTTTGCACGTTTTTTGGCGGAAGGTGTGTTGGCCACCGTCGAGCTCCTCGAAAGACTTTTTAGGAAATAGCAAACAAAATAGGCCGCGAATCATGCCGATGAGTTGATGTCTTGTCAAGGGCGGTTGAGACGTTCCGCTAAGTGGTAGGTATAAAGAGGCGGGATATTTATTTCCGGCGCTTGACCTGTAAACTCGCGAGCTTTGGCTCTGTGCTGCTGCGGCGCGGAGTATCGCATAAGTAGGCGCTTTGTTCGCCTGCTGTTTATCGACAGGCACAAACTCTTTCAATGAATCTGCTCAAATCGTTAGCCGCCGTCAGCTCTATCACGATGCTTTCCCGGATTCTGGGGTTCGTTCGTGACACTCTCATTGCACGCACATTTGGCGCCGGGATGGCGACCGACGCCTTCTTTATCGCCTTCAAATTGCCCAATCTGCTGCGACGGATCTTCGCCGAGGGGGCTTTTTCCCAGGCATTCGTGCCGATTCTTGCGGAATATAAAAGCCAGAAGGGCGAGGAGGCGACGCGAACCTTCATTGCCTACGTCTCGGGCCTGCTGACGCTGGTGCTGGCGTTGGTCACCGCCTTGGGCATGATCGCTGCGCCGTGGGTCATCTGGGCGACCGCGCCGGGTTTCACCGATACGCCGGAAAAATTCGAGCTGACCGCCAGCCTGTTGCGCGTGACCTTCCCTTATATATTGCTGATCTCCCTGTCTTCATTGGCCGGGGCAATCCTCAATACCTATAACCGCTTCTCGGTGCCGGCCTTTGTGCCGACGCTGCTCAACGTCAGCATGATCATCTTTTCGGTGTTTCTGACGCCGTACTTCGATCCACCGGTCATGGCGCTGGGCTGGGCAGTACTGGTGGGTGGTCTGGCGCAATTGCTCTATCAGCTGCCGCACCTGAAAAAGCTCGGCCTGCTGGTGTTGCCACGCCTGAACCTGCGTGACAGCGGCGTCTGGCGGGTCATGAAACAAATGCTGCCGGCGATTCTTGGTGTGTCCGTGAGCCAGATTTCGCTGATCATCAACACCATTTTCGCTTCGTTCCTGGTCGCCGGTTCCGTGTCCTGGATGTACTACGCCGACCGTTTGATGGAGTTACCGTCCGGTGTTCTGGGCGTGGCACTGGGCACGATTCTCCTGCCCACCCTGGCCAAGACTTACGCCAGCAAGGATCGCGAGGAATATTCACGGATCCTCGATTGGGGTCTGCGCCTGTGCTTCATGTTGGTGTTGCCTTGCTCCCTGGCACTGGGGATTCTCGCCGAGCCGTTGACGGTTTCTTTGTTCCAGTACGGCCAGTTCAGCGCGTTTGACGCCACCATGACCCAGCGGGCGCTGATCGCTTATTCGGTCGGTTTGCTCGGGATTATTGTGATCAAAGTGCTGGCGCCGGGCTTTTATGCGCAACAAAACATCCGCACACCGGTAAAAATCGCGATTTTTACCCTGATCGTTACCCAGTTGTTCAACCTGGTGTTGATCGGTCCGCTGGCCCACGCCGGTCTGGCGCTGGCCATCAGCATCGGCGCGTGCATTAACGCCGGCCTGCTGTTCTATCAGCTGCGCAAGCAGCAGATGTATGAGCCGCAACCGGGTTGGGCGAAGTTCGGCTTCAAGCTGGTGATAGCCGTGTTGGTGATGTCTGCTGTATTGCTGCTTGGAATGCATTTCATGCCAGCCTGGGATCAGGGGCATATGCTGGAGAGGTTCCTGCGTCTGGGCGCATTGGTCGTTGCCGGTGTGGCGGCTTATTTCGGCATGTTGCTGTTGATGGGCTTCCGTTTGCGAGACTTCAATCGCAAGGCGCTGAGCTGAGGTCACGACCTCGATAAACACGGGCGAATCGACAGTTTTGTCGGCTCGATCACTTTGGGTTACGGTGTTGCCTGTCGTCGGCCGCCGGGTGTGGTTATAATCGACCACTTTATGAGCAAGAAGCGCGTTATGCAGCTGGTTCGAGGCCTCCACAACCTGCGCCCCCAGCATCGGGGCTGTGTCGCCACTATTGGCAACTTTGACGGTGTTCACCGTGGCCACCAGGCTATCCTGGCGAGGCTCCGTGAGCGTGCGCTCGAGTTGGGCGTGCCCAGCTGCGTGGTGATTTTTGAGCCGCAGCCGCGAGAGTTCTTCGCGCCGGACACGGCTCCGGCCCGTCTGGCCCGGCTGCGGGACAAACTGCAGCTGCTGGCCGAAGAAGGTGTCGACCGGGTCCTGTGCCTGGCCTTCAACCAGCGCCTGAGCAAGCTCAGCGCCGCCGAATTCGTCGATACCATTCTGGTGGACGGCCTCGGTGTGCAACATCTTGAGGTCGGCGACGATTTCCGTTTTGGCTGTGACCGGGTAGGGGATTTCGATTTCCTGCAACAGGCTGGCGTCCTTCAGGACTTTACCGTCGAAGCGGCGCAGACGGTCGAGCTGGACGGTATTCGCGTCAGCAGCACCCAGGTCCGCAATGCTCTGGCGGCTGCCGATTTTGCCTTGGCCGAGCGACTGCTCGGTCGTCCGTTCCGGATTGCCGGACGGGTCCTGCATGGCCAGAAGCTGGCGCGCCAGTTGGGTACGCCGACGGCCAACATACAACTCAAGCGTCGTCGCGTGCCGCTGACCGGGGTTTACCTGGTCAACGTCGACATCGACGGCAAGACCTGGCCAGGCGTCGCCAACATTGGCGTGCGGCCAACCGTTCAAGGTGATGGCAAAGCCCACCTCGAAGTGCATCTTTTAGATTTTGCCGGCGATCTGTATGACCGGCGTTTGACGGTGGTTTTCCACCACAAGCTGCGTGAAGAGCAGCGTTTCGCCTCTCTGGAGGCGCTTAAGACGGCGATCAATGCGGATGTTGCCGCCGCCCGTGCCCTGTCGCACCTAGCGCCAATCGCTAATGAAGAGCCTTAAATGACCGACTATAAAGCCACGCTAAACCTTCCGGACACCGCCTTCCCAATGAAGGCCGGCCTGCCTCAGCGCGAACCGCAGATTCTGCAGCGCTGGGACAGCATTGGCCTGTACGGTAAGTTGCGCGAGATTGGCAAGGATCGTCCGAAGTTCGTACTTCACGACGGTCCTCCGTACGCCAACGGCACGATTCACATCGGTCATGCGCTGAACAAGATTCTCAAGGACATGATCATCCGCTCGAAAACCCTGTCGGGTTTCGACGCGCCTTATGTTCCGGGCTGGGACTGCCACGGTCTGCCGATCGAGCACAAAGTCGAAGTGACCCACGGTAAAAACCTGGGCGCGGACAAGACCCGCGAACTGTGCCGTGCCTACGCCACCGAGCAGATCGAAGGCCAGAAGTCCGAATTCATCCGTCTGGGCGTGTTGGGCGACTTTGCCAACCCGTACAAGACCATGGACTTCAAAAACGAGGCCGGTGAAATCCGTGCCTTGGCTGAAATCGTCAAGGGCGGTTTCGTGTTCAAGGGCCTGAAGCCTGTGAACTGGTGCTTCGATTGCGGTTCGGCCCTGGCTGAAGCAGAAGTCGAGTACGAGAACAAAAAGTCCTCGACCATCGACGTGGCGTTCCCGATTGCCGACGAAGCCAAACTGGCTGCCGCTTTCGGTCTGCCGTCGCTGGGTAAACCTGCTTCTATCGTGATCTGGACCACCACCCCGTGGACCATCCCGGCCAACCAGGCGTTGAACGTTCACCCGGAATTCAACTACGCCCTGGTCGATGTCGGCGACAAACTGCTGGTGCTGGCTGAAGAGCTGGTCGAATCGTGCCTGGCCCGTTACAACCTGGAAGGCTCGGTCATCGCGACCACCACCGGTAAAGCGCTGGAGCTGATCAACTTCCGTCACCCGTTCTACGATCGTCTGTCGCCGGTTTACCTGGCCGACTACGTCGAACTGGGCGCTGGCACCGGCGTGGTTCACTCTTCGCCGGCCTACGGCGTAGACGACTTCGTGACCTGCAAGAAGTACGGCATGGTCAACGATGACATCATCAACCCGGTTCAAAGCAACGGCGTTTACGTACCGTCGCTGGAATTCTTCGGCGGCCAGTTCATCTGGAAGGCCAACCCGGCCATCGTCGACAAATTGACCGAAGTCGGTGCGCTGCTGCACACCAGCATCATCGAACACAGCTACATGCACTGCTGGCGTCACAAGACCCCGCTAATCTACCGCGCCACAGCGCAGTGGTTCATCGGCATGGACAAAGAACCTGTGACCGGCGACACCCTGCGCAAGCGGGCGATCAAAGCCATCGAAGAGACCAAGTTCGTCCCGGCCTGGGGCCAGGCGCGCCTGCACTCGATGATCGCCAACCGTCCGGACTGGTGCATCTCCCGTCAGCGCAACTGGGGCGTGCCGATCCCGTTCTTCCTGAACAAGGAAAGCGGCGAGCTGCACCCACGTACCGCCGAGCTGATGGAAGAAGTCGCCAAGCGCGTCGAAGTCGAAGGCATCGAAGCCTGGTTCAAGATGGACGCCGCCGAGTTGCTCGGTGACGAAGCGCCGCAGTACGACAAGATCAGCGACACCCTGGACGTCTGGTTCGATTCGGGCACCACGCACTGGCACGTTCTGCGCGGTTCGCACCCGATGGGCCACGAAACCGGTCCACGTGCCGACCTGTACCTGGAAGGTTCGGACCAACACCGTGGCTGGTTCCACTCGTCGTTGCTGACCGGTTGCGCCATCGACAACCACGCGCCATACCGCGAGCTGCTGACTCATGGCTTCACCGTCGACGAGTCCGGCCGCAAGATGTCCAAGTCCTTGGGCAACGTGATCGCGCCGCAAAAGGTCAACGACACCCTGGGCGCCGACATCATGCGTCTGTGGGTGGCTTCCACCGATTACTCGGGTGAAATGGCGGTTTCCGAGCAGATCCTGCAGCGCAGTGCGGACGCTTACCGGCGGATCCGTAACACCGCGCGCTTCCTGCTCTCCAACCTGACCGGTTTCAACCCGGCCACCGACATCCTGCCGGCCGAAGAAATGCTGGCGCTGGACCGTTGGGCCGTGGACCGCACCCTGCTGCTGCAACGCGAGCTGCAAGAGCACTACGGTGAATACCGCTTCTGGAACGTCTACTCCAAGATCCACAACTTCTGCGTGCAGGAGTTGGGCGGTTTCTACCTCGACATCATCAAGGACCGTCAGTACACCACTGGCGCCAACAGCAAGGCCCGCCGTTCGGCGCAAACCGCGCTGTACCACATCTCCGAAGCGCTGGTGCGCTGGATCGCGCCGATCCTGGCGTTCACCGCTGACGAACTGTGGGAATACCTGCCGGGCGAGCGTAACGAATCGGTAATGCTCAATACCTGGTACGAAGGCCTGACCGAGTTGCCGGAAAACGTCGAGCTGGACCGCGCCTACTGGGAGCGGATCATGGCGGTGAAGGTCGCGGTCAACAAGGAAATGGAAATCCAGCGCGCGGCCAAGGCCGTCGGTGGCAACCTGCAAGCCGAAGTGACGCTGTTCGCCGAAGAGGCGCTGAGCGCCGACCTGGCCAAGCTGAGCAACGAACTGCGCTTCGTACTGATCACCTCGACCGCGACCGTTGCACCGTTCGTTCAGGCGCCGGCCGATGCCGTGGTCACCGAAGTCAGTGGTTTGAAACTGCAAGTGGTCAAGTCGAGTCACGCCAAGTGCGCCCGTTGCTGGCACTGCCGTGAAGACGTCGGCGTGAACCCGGAGCATCCGGAAATCTGCGGTCGTTGCGTCGACAACATCAGCGGCGCTGGCGAGGTTCGTCACTATGCCTAATGCGGCTGGCCGTTTCGGACGGCTGAGCTGGCTCTGGTTGAGTTTGCTGGTCCTGGTCATCGACCAGGCCAGCAAGTTCTACTTCGAAGGCAAGCTCGAGATGTTCCAGCAAATCGTGGTGATCCCCGATTTGTTCAGCTGGACCCTGGCCTATAACACGGGTGCGGCATTCAGCTTCCTGGCCGACAGCTCCGGCTGGCAGCGCTGGTTGTTTGCCCTGATCGCGGTCGTGGTCAGTGCGGTGCTGGTCGTGTGGCTCAAACGTCTGGGGCGCAACGAAACCTGGCTGGCCGTCGCTTTGGCGCTGGTGCTGGGTGGCGCGCTGGGTAATCTGTATGACCGTATCGCCCTGGGCCATGTGATCGATTTCATTCTGGTGCATTGGCAGAACCGCTGGTATTTTCCGGCGTTCAACTTTGCCGACAGTGCAATCTCTGTCGGTGCCGTAATGCTTGCGCTAGACATGTTCAAAAGTAAGAAAACCGGAGAAGCCGTTCATGACTGAACAGGTATTGGCTGAGCAACGCATCCGCCAGAACACGGAAGTCACCTTGCACTTTGCACTGCGCCTGGAGAACGGCGACACGGTCGACAGCACCTTCGACAAAGCCCCGGCGACCTTCAAGGTCGGTGACGGCAACTTGTTGCCAGGGTTCGAAGCAGCACTGTTCGGCTTCAAGGCTGGCGACAAGCGTACGCTGACAATTCAGCCGGAAAACGCTTTTGGCCAACCCAACCCGCAGAACGTACAGATCATCCCGCGCTCGCAGTTCAAGGACATGGAACTGTCGCCTGGCTTGCTGGTGATCTTTAACGATGCGGCCAATACTGAGCTGCCTGGTGTAGTGAAGACATTCGATGACGAGCAAGTGACCATCGACTTCAACCACCCGCTGGCCGGCAAGACATTGACCTTTGACGTCGAGATCATCAACGTCAAATCGCTGTAACTGACCGGACACGGTCAAAAATGTGGGAGCGAGCCTTTGTGGTGAGGGGATTTATCCCCGTTGGGGTGCGAAGCGCCCCTGAATCCAATCACCGCGGTCTTGAATAAGAACACGCGGCCTGGTTTACGATTGCTTCGCAATCGAACGGGGATAAATCCCCTCGCCACACAAGCCCGCTCCCACAGTAAGAAGTTTTTCACTGTTTTCGCTATTTCTTGCGCGCAAGACACGAGGCACAGCATGCAAATCAAACTCGCCAACCCCCGTGGCTTCTGCGCCGGTGTGGACCGGGCAATCGAAATCGTCAACCGCGCCCTGGAAGTCTTCGGGCCGCCGATCTATGTGCGCCACGAAGTGGTCCACAATAAATTCGTCGTCGAAGACCTGCGTGCTCGTGGGGCGATCTTCGTCGAAGAACTGGATCAGGTGCCGGACGACGTCATCGTGATCTTCAGTGCCCACGGTGTTTCCCAGGCCGTGCGCACCGAAGCCGCCGGTCGTGGCCTGAAGGTGTTCGACGCCACTTGCCCGCTGGTGACCAAGGTACACATCGAAGTGGCCCGCTACAGCCGCGACGGCCGTGAATGCATCCTCATCGGCCACGCCGGTCATCCGGAAGTTGAAGGCACCATGGGCCAGTACGATGGCAGCAATGGTGGCGCGATCTATCTGGTCGAAGACGAGAAAGACGTCGCCGAATTGCAGGTGAACAACCCTGAAAGACTGGCGTTCGTGACCCAGACCACCCTGTCCATGGACGATACCAGCCGCGTCATCGACGCTCTGCGTACACGCTTCCCGGCGATCGGTGGTCCACGCAAGGATGACATCTGCTACGCCACGCAAAACCGTCAGGACGCGGTCAAGCAACTCGCCGATGAATGCGACGTGGTTCTGGTGGTCGGCAGCCCGAACAGCTCCAACTCCAATCGCCTGCGTGAACTGGCTGAGCGCATGGCCACCCCTGCCTACCTGATCGACGGTGCCGAAGACCTGCAAAAGAGCTGGTTCGACGGTGTCGAGCGAATCGGCATCACCGCTGGCGCCTCCGCACCGGAAGTGCTGGTGCGTGGCGTGATCCAGCAGTTGCAGGCGTGGGGCGCTACTGGCGCCGATGAATTGGCCGGTCGCGAGGAGAACATTACCTTCTCCATGCCTAAAGAGTTGCGCGTCCGCTCCCTGCTTTAACGCTCTTGCCCCTCGGGCACAGCGCCTGCTCAGCCTTATGGCTGCGCAGGCTGACGCGACCGGTCGCGGCCAGCACCACCTGGAGCTGAGAGACCGGTTCGCGGGCGGCGCAAATGTGCAGTGTCCCCGCTTGAAAGGCCCGTCCGGGCATCTGTGGCTCACCGATACTGTTGAAGCGTATGTATCGCCTGACCGGCCAATTGCCGACAATCGGCACCTCAGTGCCACTCGCGCGCTCAATCAGCAGCGGATTGCTGTTGTCCTCCGCTCCTTTGCCACTGATATCCAGAATGATCCGCCAGCCCTGACTCCAGTCGCCGTTGATGCCGTGAATCACGACGCTCTGGTTGCGTGTGATGGCAACGGTTCTGGCGTTGCGTATACCGCTGATAAGCGACTCTGCCATCTGCTCGCGATGGTTCGATTCAGTCAGTGCAGCAAACGCCGGACTGACCAACAGCAGAACAATCCCGACAATTGTCAGTCCCATGAGCAGTTCGATCAGGCTGAAACCTCGCTGATGCATGTCATCTCCCTCCCTGGAGTGCTGCGGCCCGCGCGATCCCTGCGCGAGTAATGGCAAAACAACCGAACATCTGCCGGTCGAATGTTCTAGCGTGTAGAAGCAGGTATAGCCGACGGCAACGGAGGGCACCGATGGATCATCGTACAAAAGGTTTCACGCTGATCGAGTTGCTGGTCGCGCTCGCGGTGTTTCTGGTCCTGATCACGCTGGTCGTACCGGCGTTTACCCGTTCGGTGCAAATCACCAAGGCCGACACCGAAATCGGCGATCTGCAACGCGGACTCAATTTCGCCCGACTGGAGGCAATCGATCGTGGTGTCACCACCCGGCTGCGCCCGACGGCCGGCGGCAGCGTCTGGAGCGGAGAATTAACGGTCTTTGACGGTACTGGCAATCCGGCCAATGTATTGCGGGTTGTTCCAGCGATGAGCAGCGGCGCGACTCTGACGCTAACCTCAGGAGTGACCGCCATCGATTTCAACAACCTTGGCGGGTTGTCGGCACCGTCCACGGCGGTGGTGATCAGCTACGTACGGGGGGCGGAAAGCAGGACACTGAATGTGTGTTTGAACGGACGAATTCTATTGGGTGGAAGCTGCGGATGAGGGGATGGAGCAAGCGTGCACAGGAGGGCATGACGCTGATCGAAGTCTTGGTTGCGTTGTTGATTCTGAGTGTGGGGCTGTTGGGGGCGGCAGCGATTCAGCTTAATGCGCTGAAGTACACGGACAGCGCGCGGATGACCAGCCAGGCGAGTTTTATCGCCTACGACATGATGGACCGCATTCGCGCCAACTCCGGTGCCGACTACACCGTCACGCCTCCGACCTCGGGCAACCTGAGCGTCGCTCGGGATCAGGATCTCTACGACTTCACCACCAACATTGTCAATTTCGGCGGCGCCACTGCCACCGGAAGCGTTGCGCTCAATCAGCGGGTGTACACCATCACCATCACCTGGGATGACTCACGGGCGGCCAACACTGCCAATTCACGCCGTAGTTTCGTCCTGACCAGTCGCGCCACCCTTGATCCGGTGTCGACGCCATGAACCAGACCAACAGAGGTTTCGGCCTGATCGAGTTACTGATCGCCCTGGCGTTGAGTCTGGTCGTGGTCCTGGGTGTGGCGCAGATTTTCATCGCGGCCAAGAATACTTATGTCAGCCAGAACACCGCTGCCGCCATGCAGGAAGATGCGCGTTTCGTGCTGAGCAAGATGATTCAGGAAATTCGCATGGTCGGGATGTTCGGATGTCTGGGGGCGGTCACCGATTCAAGCTCGGCGGGTGACTTCAATGCCAGCCAGACAACGCCCATCAATTGGGATAACGCCAACCTCAAACTGACCCTGGTGACAGCGGATGTCGGCAGCAGTGGCGGGGTACCGACCTGGACGGTGGTTTCCGATTGCCGGAACAATGCAACGGCCTACACCGGCGTCCGGGTTCCGGGGTCGGGAGAGCTGGCGTTTCCGATCCGGCGCTTGATCTACAGCTTCAGCAACAATCAACTGCTCATGGGTGTCGGCAGCGGCACGCCGGCTCAGGCGGTGCTGGTGAACAACGTCAGTGCCTTCAACGTAAGCTTCGGCCTCGCCAGTTCCGCCACTGATGTGGCCGCCTCCAGTTACAGCAACAACCCCACTGATCCGGCGCGCATCCGTAGTGTTCGCCTGACATTGACCCTCACCGACCCGAACAACCGGGTAGGCAATCAAACCTTCAACGTGGTTGCCGCGCTGCGCAACCGCTTGCCATGAGGAGAGGGCCGATGAGTATTTCTCCCGTGACCCCTCCCGCCCAGCGGGGCATGGCGCTGCTGGTCAGCCTGGTGTTTCTTCTGTTGCTGACACTGATCGGCCTTTCATCCATGCAAAACGCCACCCTGCAGGAAAAAATGGCCGCCAGCGTGACCTTGCGCAATCAGTCGTTCCAGGGCGCCGAATCGGCGTTGCGCGTAGGTGAAAGCGCGGTACAAATGGATACCTATTCGTTGCCGGTCTGCAGCGGCACTACCCAATGCGCGCCACCGGCCGAGTCGTCGACAATCACCGGCGCTGGCTTCAATTCCACCTCGGGGGTGACCTGGATCGCCTCCGGCAGCGGTTTTTACGGGGTACAAAACATCGGCACCACCCTGACCGCCGTGAATGTGCCGAGCAACACCTCGACAACGCTGTACCGGGTGACCGCCGTCGGCATCGCGGGCAACTCGCGCAGTGTGGTGGAGAGTATCTATGCGAAATACTGAGGCTCGCACAGGCTGGCGCCGTTGGTTGTTGCAGTGGTTCTGCGGCGCGGCGTTGAGCCTTTATCTGGCCGCGCCGACTTACGCCTTCACGCCCTCGGATTCGCCGCTGTTGAATGCCGCCGCCGTGGCCCCCAATGTGATGCTGTTACTCGATGACTCGGGGAGTATGAACAGCATTATCTGGGCGGCAGACTTCGACCCGACGATCACGCGCACTCAGGTGACTATTTGCCTCTCGAATGGTTCGTGCTTGAAAGGGCGGGAACTTGATATGACCGACAGCAATATCTCCTTGTCGAGTTTGACTCGAGGAACATGTTCGAAGGATTGGTACGGTTTTTATAACAACAGCTTTTTCGGTCTGGATTCGCTTTGCCTGAAGCTTCCCGATCCGGTAGGGGGTGAGGACACTCGCTATTCGGCGAAATACTTGTCGTATCTGGTAAGCCTTGCCAACAATTCCGACCGGGATTTCACCGATGGCTCGATTCCCAATGATTACCGGATGAATGTGGCGCGCAACGTTTCCAAGGCGTTGGTGGCCGGCAACCGCTCGCTGCGTATCGGTCTGACGACGTTCAACCTGGCGGTCGGAAACCATAAGAATGACGGCGGTTACATCGCCCGCTCGATCAGTGATTTGTCGGCAGTCAGCGGCACCGTGACGCAGGCTCAGGCCGATACCAACTACAACGAATTGATCGCCGGAATCGACGAACTGAGCGCGCAGGCCAATACGCCGCTGGCTGAAGCCTATTACGAGATCACCCGCTATTTCCGTGGCATGGCGCCGTACAACAACTCGACACCCACCACCTACACCAGCCCGATTCAGTATCGCTGCCAGAGAAATTACGGGGTGGTGATCACCGATGGTCTGCCCACCTACGACCAAACCTTTCCGACTGACGATCCGCTGGGTGGCAGCCGCTTACCGAACTGGGACGGGATCAGCAGTAACGATGGTGCCAACCGCTTTGGCGACGACGAGGGCGACACCCTGTACCTGGATGACATCGCCAAGTTCGCCTTCGATATCGACATGCGCTCCACGGGAGTCGATGCCGCGGGTAAAAGCTGGGACGCCCCGGATTTTCCCGGGCAGAACATGAATACCTACACCGTGGGGTTCGCCGCGGCAAACCAAATGCTGGCGGACGCCGCGACCTACGGGCAGGGCAAGTACTACCAGGCGACTGACGGCGCCGAGCTCAACAGCTCACTGTCTTCAGCCCTGAGCGATATCACCTCCAAGGCCGGCTCCGGCGGCAGCGGTGTTGCCAGCGGCACGACGCTGTCCAGCGGTTCGAGTTACTTTCAGACCAGCTACGATCCCAAGGACTGGCGCGGCACCATTAAGTCCTTTGGCTTCACATCGACGGGCGCGGTGAACACGGCCGCGGTACTGTGGACGACCGATACTGCCATCGTGCCCGGTGCTACCGCGCCGACCTACCAGTCCTGGAATACCCTGACCAACGCCGTTGTTACCCTGGCCTACAGCAATTTTTCCCCAGCCCAGCAGTCCTTCCTCAGCCAGAGCCTGCCCACTGGCATCACCGGCAGCGATCTGGTGGAGTGGAGCAAGGGCACCAACAAAACCGGGTTGAGAACGCGCAGTGTATTGCTCGGCGATATCATCAATTCGCCTCTCGTGCTGGCCGCGCCCACGAACAAAACCGCGTCCGATCTGGTGGGTGATACCACTTACAGCACCTACCTCGCCACCAAAGCCGCCAACATGAACTCCAGCCTGGTGGTGAACGCCAACGACGGTTTTGTAAACGTCATTAGCTCGACCAACGGTGCCAGACGCTACGGCTATATGCCCTCCAGTGTGCTGTCATCATTGCGCTACATCGCTGACCCCACTTACATCAATGGTGTGAGCCACAAATATCTGGTCGACGGTCAGGTCGGTGTGTTCGATGCCCAACTCGGCAGCGCCTGGAAAACCCTGGCGATTGGAGGAACAGGGGCGGGCGGCAAAACCTTTTATGCACTGCAACTGTTCGACGCGTCGGCCGGTAACGTGACTAACGCGTTGTGGGAGATCAGTGCACCGGCCACAGCAAATACGGCGAACGTTTTCAATGATCTGGGTTATGCCTATGCACATCCCGAAGTGGCACGCTTGGCCGATGGTCGCTGGGCGGCATTCATCTCCAACGGTTATGGCAGCAACTCCGGGGTGGCAGCGCTGTATGTGGTGGATATCCGCGACGGCTCGCTGATCAAGAAAATCGTGGTCGACAGTACAGAAACCACCAACGGCCTGTCGTCGGTGAAGCTCAGGGTCGACTCGCAAAATGTGGTGCAGGCCGCCTATGGGGGCGATCTGAAAGGGCGGTTGTGGAAGTTCGATTTGAGTGGCACTGCCTCCGATACCTGGGGCGTGGCATTTTCCGGCAAGCCGTTGTTCACCACTGCAGGTGGCGCGACCCAGCCGATTACCGCGCAACCGTTGCTGGCCGATCACGCATTGGGCGGCAAGGAAGTGTTTTTCGGCACCGGTAAATTCAACGAGACTGCCGACAAGACCAACAAAGACCTCCAGGCGTTCTATGCCGTGTGGGATGCGGAAGGTGGCTCCGGGCAAATCACAACGTCCAGTTTGCAGGCGCAGGCGGTGACTGGCGTGTTCTCGGGTAGCAGTGGGCAATTCATCACCACCAGCCAGAACGACGTGACCTATCCGGCAGAGAAGGGCTGGTATCTGCCATTGGTTTACAACAACGTGTTGACCGGCGAGCGGGTAATCAATCAGGCCAGTCTGGTGGCCGGCCGGATCGTATTCACCACGGCCAGCGTGGACACCACCGACCCTTGCGCCAGTTTCGGCACCGGCAAACTGGTCGAGCTGGATGCATTCAGCGGTAAGATGCTCAATTACGCGGTGCTCGACAGCAATGGCGACGGGTTGGTCGACATCAAGGATTCGATCTCCAGCGGGGTGGTTTTCACCGGTGGTATTCCGACGCTGAACGCGATCGTCAACAATGCGTCCCGCAAGATTATGAACGACTCCAGCGGTGGCATCAGCTCCCTGGTGGAAAAGCCCGGCAGCGGCGGTAGCCGTCGCATCATGTGGCGACAAATACAGTAAGTGAGAGTTGAGGCATGCGCAGATCCAACCGAGGTTTTACCCTGATCGAAATCATGATCGTGATTGCGATCATCGGGATCGTCATCACCATTGGCTACCCGAGCCTCACCGAGTATGTGAACAAGGGCCGCCGCACTGAAGTCGCCGGCCTGCTCTCCGAACAAGCACAGATCCTTGAACGCTTCTATTCGAAGAATAATGTCTACACCAATGCCACCGGCCTGAGCGCCGGTAATGACTTCTACACCATCACCCCGACCCTGACCGATCAGACCTTCCTGCTGACGGCGGTGCGCAAGCCTGGCAAGGCCATGGCAGCTGACAAGTGCGGTGATTTCACCATCACCAACACTGGCGTCAGAAGCATGGTCAATGCGACGGCCGCGACCAAGGATTGCTGGGGGCGCTAAGTTCTTTTTTTGGGTGCCTTTTGTGCCCCTGTCTTTTTAACGGTTGGATCAGAACATGACCAGGCAACAGCAAGTGGTGATTGTCGGCGGCGGCGTGATTGGCCTGCTGACAGCGTTCAATCTCGCGTCCGAAGTGGAAAAAGTTGTGCTGCTGGATCGCTCGAACGTCGGTCAGGAGTCGTCCTGGGCCGGTGGCGGCATCGTTTCGCCGCTCTACCCGTGGCGCTACAGCCCGGCGGTCACCGCGTTGGCGCATTGGTCCCAGGATTTTTATCCACAGCTGGGTGAGCGACTGTTTGCCGCCACCGGTGTCGATCCCGAGGTGCATACCACCGGGTTGTACTGGCTGGATCTGGATGATGAGGCTGAGGCGCTGGCCTGGGCCGAGCGGGAAAATCGTCCGTTGCGGGCTGTGGATATCTCGGCGGCTCACGACGCAGTGCCTGTGTTGGGGAACAGTTTTTCCCGGGCGATCTACATGGCAGATGTGGCCAATGTGCGTAATCCGCGGCTGGTGAAGTCCCTCAAGGCCGCGTTGCTGGCGCTGCCGAATGTGAGGATTCATGAACAGTGTGAAGTCAGCGGGTTTATCCGTGAAGGCGCTACGGTGGTCGGGGTGCAGACCTCGGCGGGAGCGATTCATGGCGATCAGGTGGTTCTGACCGCCGGTGCCTGGAGCGGTGATTTACTCAAGAGCCTGGATCTGGAGCTGCCGGTCGAACCGGTGAAAGGTCAGATGATTCTGTACAAATGCGCGGCGGACTTTCTGCCGAGCATGGTTCTGGCCAAGGGGCGTTATGCGATCCCTCGGCGCGATGGGCACATTCTGATTGGCAGTACGCTGGAGCATGAAGGCTTCGACAAGACGCTAACCGAATCCGCCCTGGAGAGCCTGAAGGCGTCGGCGGTGGAGTTGATTCCTGCACTGGCGGATGCCGAGGTCGTGGGGCACTGGGCCGGGTTGCGACCGGGTTCGCCGGAAGGTATTCCCTACATCGGTCGGGTGCCAGGGTTCGAAGGGCTTTGGCTGAATTGCGGGCATTACCGTAATGGCTTGGTGCTGGCGCCCGCATCGTGTCAGTTGTTTGCGGATGTGATGCTGGGGCGTGAGCCGATCATTGATCCGGCGCCGTATGCACCGATCGGGCGGATTTAGTCGCGGGATTTTCGGCGCCTGTCAGATCGCCTTCGCGAGCGAGCCCGCTCCCACATTTAAACGAGTTCTACCAGAAAGAACGCAATCGAATGTGGGAGCGGGCTTGCTCGCGAAGAGGCCCTCAATCCAACCCTAATTTTTTGAGCCTGTAGCGCATCGACCGGAATGAAAGATTTAACCGCTGAGCCGCCGCCGTGCGGTTCCAGCGGGTTTCTTCCAGGGCCTGGAGGATAAGGTTGCGTTCGACGTTTTCCAGGTAGTCTTCCAGGTTGTCGATCTGCGTCAGGTCCGGCACACCGCCTTCCGGGTTGCAGTTGCCTTCGGCCAGTCGCAGATCGCTGGCTTCAATTTGTTTGTTTTCGCACAACGTGTGCGCCCGTTCGAGGACGTTTTCCAGTTCCCGCACATTGCCGGGGAAGCGATAGCTTTTCAGCGCGTCGAGGGCTTGGGGGTGGAGTTTTGCGACGGGTTGGCCAGTGCTGGTGGCCAGGCGTTTGAGCACATGGCTGGCGAGGGATTCGATGTCGTCACGGCGTTCGCGCAAGGGCGGCACCCGTAGTTCGATCACGTTCAACCGGTAGTACAAATCCTGGCGAAAGCGTTCGGCGGCAACTTCGGCGTCGAGGTCTTTGTGGGTGGCGCACAGGATACGCACATCGACCACGGTTTCCTGTTGCTCGCCGACACCGCGAACGGCTTTTTCCTGTATGGCCCGTAGCAGTTTGACCTGCATCGCCAGCGGCAAATCAGCCACTTCGTCGAGGAACAGGGTGCCGCCATGGGCCGCCTGGAACAGTCCGGGTTTGTCTTCGATGGCACCGCTGAAACTGCCTTTGCGATGCCCGAAAAATTCGCTCTCCATCAATTCCGACGGAATCGCCCCGCAATTGACCGGAATAAAAGGTTGGTTGGCGCGTGGCCCTTGCTCATGGATCAGTCGCGCGACCAATTCCTTGCCGCTGCCGGATTCGCCGCTGATGTACACCGGCGCCTGGCTGCGGGCCAGTTTGTCGATGTGTTTGCGCAAGGCGCGCATGGGCGGTGAATCACCCAGCAGCCGGCGATCGATGGCAATGCCGGTGCCGCCCGGCGCAGGCAACCGAAGCGCACTGCTGACCAGTTCCCGCAGGCGAGTGAGGTCCACCGGTTTGGTCAGGAAGTCGAAGGCGCCGGCTTTGAGGGCGTTGATCGCCGTTTCCAGGCTGCCATAAGCGGTGATCATGGCCACCGGTACTTGGGGGTGGCGTTGCTGGATGTGTTGCACCAGCTCAAGGCCGGTGCCGTCCGGCAAGCGCATGTCGGTCAGGCACAAATCGAATGACTCTCGCGACAGCAGTGCCTGGGCTTCGCCGAGGTTGCGGGCACTGAAGGTGTCGAGTTTCATCCGTCCCAGGGTGATTTCCAGGAGTTCGCGGATATCCGGTTCGTCGTCGACGATCAGGACTTTTTGCCGTGGGCTCATGTTCAACTTTGTTTCCGTCCGTGAGCAAAAGTGATGCGAAAGCAGCCGCCGCCTTGGCGTGGTTTGAAGTCTAGGCGGGCCTGGTTGCTTTCGCACAGCTCACGGGACAGATAAAGCCCCAGGCCGGTGCCTCGGGTGCTGGTGGTGAAGAACGGTTCGAACAAGTGCACGTGATGCTCTGGCGTCACGCCGGGGCCATCGTCCAGGATCTCGAGGATCGGCAGCTGGCTGTCCGAATCGACAAACAATTCGAGCCAGACCTGTGCCAGGTCGTGATTCAAGGCGCTATGGCGCCAGGCGTTGCGCAACAGATTGTCGAGAATCTGGGTCAGTTGGTCTGGATCCATCAGGGTTTTGAAGTCTCCTGAGCCGATGCGCAGATGAATCTGCTGATGCTCGGTCGCCCTCTCGCGGGTTTCGTTGACGAACTGTTCCAGCCACGGCTTCAGATCAAGCCGTTGCGCTATGGTTTGCTGGCGGCGGGACAGTTGCAGGACGTTTTCGATTACCCGATTCATTCGCTGAGAGTGGTCTTGAATAATCTGTGTCAGACGTCGGTCCGCGCCGTTCAGTTCCTCTGATTCCTGCAATAGCTGCGCGGCATGACTAACGGCGCCCAGTGGGTTGCGGATTTCATGGGCGATACCGGCGGTCAGGCGACCGAGGGCGGCGAGCTTCAATTGCTGGGCTTGTTGAGCGATTTGCGCGAGGTCTTCGAGAAAGACCAGGGTCTGGTGGTATGGGCTTTGGTCCAGGGCAATGAAGCTCGGTTGCAGCTCCAGACCACTGCTGGCGACTTTCAGGCTCTGGGGGCGCAGCGTCGGATTGTTGCGCCACAGTTGCAGGCGTTCGACCAGGCTGGGCAAGTAGTCGTCGATCACCTGGCCTGCAAGATTTTCCCTGCCTAACAGGTTCAAGGCGCTGTGATTGGCCAGTTGAACCCGCCGCTGGTCGTCGAGTACCAGGATGCCGGTCCGCATGCGTTGCAGGATCAGGGCGTTGAGGGCTTCGAGGCTGACAACTTCGCTGGCCCGCTGTTCGGCGAGGGTTTCGCTGACATCCAGGCGTCGGATCAGTCCTTGCACCAGCAATGCAGCAGCAAAACACAAGGCGCCGAGCGTGCCGACTTGCAGGTAATCGTTGGGGGTGGCGCGATGGCTGAAACTCAGGAGGAAGCTCAGCCCGACGATGCCGAGCGCGCCAACGGCGGCAATCAGCAGGCCGATGCGCCCTCGCAACAAAGTGTTGCTGATGGCTACCGATACGATCAGCAAGTTGCCGATGGCGCTGGCCACACCACCGGCGGCATAGAACAGACCGCACAGTAGCAGGACGTCGGTCAGCGCCAGGCTGAACAGTTGCGCCGGGCGCCGGGTGTTCCCGAGGAATACCACCAGCAGGATGTTCAGCACCAGGTAAAACCAGCTACCACTGCGCAGCAGGTCGTCATTGCTGAACGTCAGCAGCTGGTTGTCCATGTTGCTGGCGATCAACAGCACCAGGGTGATGCCGATGCTCAAACGGTAGAGGTGATAGAGGCGCAGCAGTCGCTGGGCCTGTTTGCTGCCGGGACTGGAGGTCTCAGCGATCACTGGAGCCCGGGCCTTGCTCAAGATGAGCCTGGCTGCAATACCACTGTTGTTGAAGTCTCAGCG
Source organism: Pseudomonas sp. PDM25 (assembly GCF_019219045.1). Taxonomy (NCBI): domain Bacteria; kingdom Pseudomonadati; phylum Pseudomonadota; class Gammaproteobacteria; order Pseudomonadales; family Pseudomonadaceae; genus Pseudomonas; species Pseudomonas sp. PDM25. Next base: position 66,692 of record NZ_JAHUWL010000008.1, on the reverse strand, counting down.
CGCGGTCGCGTGGCAGGTGTACGCCGCAATGGGCGCAACGGACCATCGGAGCCGCCTCCAGCTCGGCAGAGGACCTGGGCACGGACGCCTGGCCCTTGAACTTGCGCCAGAACCATACCGCAGCGGCAATCAGGGCGATCCAGAACAGTAAACGAAGCATGATGAGCTGCTATTCGACGAGTGAAGAGCCAGTTTAGCCAAGGACATGACCAGCGCACAGCGTAATCATCGAGCCCATAAAAAAGGAGCCTCGAAAGGCTCCTTTTCGTACAACCCGATGTGTCAGTCAAACACGCCGAAGGTCATGTAGCTGAACCACGAGCGGTCGCTGTTATTGGCTTCGGAGTCGTGTTCCTCTTCTTCGATCACGTCGCCTTTTTCATCTTTAGGCTTGAGATCGTTCGGAATTGCGTCCTTGGCGTCCTGGAACTGCTTCTGCACGTCCTGGTTGGCGCGGGTTTCGCCCGGCGGCAGTGGTGGACGGGATTCGATCAGGCCCAGGGTCGCCTTGCTCAGCCACGAGCGGTTGTCGGCTTCGGCCACCGAAGGCTGGAACTGACCGTCGACCAGGCTTGGATGGTTCGGGTAGTTGAGCTTCAGGGTTTCGAGGCTGGTAGCGGCCAGATCGTCCAGGTGCAGACGCTGGTAGGCCTCTGTCATCACCGCCAGGCCGTCACCGACCGAAGGGGTTTCCTGGAAGTTTTCCACCACGTAGCGACCACGGTTCGCGGCGGCGACATAGGCCTGACGGGTCAGGTAGTAGTCGGCAACGTGAATCTCGTAGGCCGCCAGCAGGTTGCGCAGGTAGATCATGCGCTGCTTGGCGTCCGGCGAGTAGCGGCTGTTGGGGAAGCGGCTGGTCAGCTGGGCGAACTCGTTGTAGGAGTCGCGAGCGGCACCCGGGTCACGCTTGGTCATGTCCAGCGGCAGGAAACGCGACAACAGGCCGACGTCCTGGTCGAAAGAAGTCAGACCCTTGAGGTAATACGCGTAATCCACGTTCGGGTGCTGCGGGTGCAGGCGAATGAACCGCTCGGCGGCGGACTTCGCCGCTTCAGGCTCGGTGTTCTTGTAGTTGGCGTAAATGAGCTCGAGTTGAGCCTGATCGGCGTAGCGACCGAACGGATAACGCGACTCCAGCGCCTTCAGCTTGGCTGTGGCGGCGGTGTAGCTATTGTTGTCCAGATCGTGCTGAGCCTGCTGGTACAGCTCGACCTCGCTCAGGTTTTCGTCTACGACTTCCTTCGATGAGCAAGCAGCGGTCAATGCGAGGATGGCGATCAGCAGCAGGTGTTTCACTTGCATGGCGGCTTGCGTCCCTATGACGGCCGCTGTCTTGGGCGGGGCCGTCCTGTTATGATGAACGCCCCGTTGAATAGCCTCGGGGCAAAAGACGCCGTATTTAACCACAAGCGCGCAGCCGAAACCAAAGGCTGTGCCGACGCCTAGTCTGAGCATGTCCGATAAAATTGAACTTCGCGCAGAGGTGCCGTCCGAATTGGGCGGCCAACGCCTCGATCAAGTCGCCGCACAATTATTCGCTGAGCACTCGCGCTCGCGCCTTTCCGCCTGGATCAAAGACGGCCGCCTGACTGTGGATGGGGCGGTTATCCGCCCGCGAGACATCGTTCATGGTGGTGCCATTCTTGAACTCACTGCCGAGCAGGAAGCTCAGGGCGAATGGATCGCTCAAGACATCGAGCTGGACATCGTCTATGAAGACGACGACATCCTGGTGATCAACAAACCCGCGGGTCTGGTGGTGCATCCTGCCGCCGGTCACGCCGATGGCACCTTGCTCAACGCCTTGCTCCACCACGTGCCGGACATCATCAATGTGCCCCGCGCCGGTATCGTGCATCGCCTGGACAAGGACACCACCGGTCTGATGGTGGTGGCCAAGACCATTCAGGCGCAGACACAGCTTGTCACGCAATTGCAGAGCCGCAGCGTAAGCCGGATCTACGAGTGCATCGTGATCGGCGTGGTGACTGCCGGCGGCAAGATCAACGCGCCGATCGGTCGTCACGGTCAGCAACGCCAGCGCATGGCCGTGATGGAAGGTGGCAAGCAGGCCGTCAGCCATTACCGCGTGCTCGAGCGTTTCCGCTCCCACACGCACGTGCGGGTGAAGCTGGAAACCGGTCGTACGCACCAGATTCGTGTGCACATGGCCCACATCAACTACCCGTTGGTCGGAGACCCTGCCTACGGCGGTCGCTTCCGTATTCCGCCGGCAGCCAGTGTGACCATGGTCGAATCGTTGAAGGCGTTCCCGCGTCAGGCGCTGCATGCGCGGTTCCTGGAGCTGGATCACCCGACCACCGGTAAACGCATGAGCTGGGAATCGCCACTGCCGGACGATTTCGTCTGGTTGCTGACGCTGCTCAAGCAAGACCGCGAGGCGTTCATCGGATGAGTGACTGGCTGATTCCCGACTGGCCTGCGCCTGCCGGGGTGAAAGCCTGCGTTACCACCCGTGCGGGCGGCGTCAGTCTGGCGCCGTTCGACAGCCTCAACCTCGGCGATCACGTCGATGACAGCCCCGAAGCTGTGGTCGAAAACCGCCGTCGCCTCACTGATCATTTCGCTATTCAGCCGGCCTGGTTAAAGCAGGTTCACGGCATTGCCGTGGCCCACGCAGACCCAAGCCTTACGGCCACTGCCGATGCCAGCTGGACGGCAACGCCCGGTATTGCCTGCACGGCAATGACTGCGGATTGCCTGCCGGCGCTGTTTTGTGACCGTGCCGGTACTCGCGTCGCGGCGGCTCATGCCGGATGGCGCGGGTTGGCGGCGGGTGTGCTGGAAGCAACCCTCGACAGTCTGGCCGTGCCGCCAGAAGAAGTGCTGGTCTGGCTCGGTCCGGCCATTGGTCCGCAAGCCTTTGAAGTCGGCCCTGAAGTGCGCGAAACCTTCGTCGAACAATTACCCAAAGCCGCTAAAGCGTTTGTGCCGAGTGCAAATGCTGGCAAATTCATGGCTGATATCTATGAGCTGGCGCGCTTGCGTCTGGCGGCTCGCGGTGTCACCGCTGTTTATGGTGGCGGTTTCTGTACCGTGACCGATCCTCGCTTCTTTTCTTACCGCCGTAGTCCACGTACCGGTCGGTTTGCCTCCTTGGTCTGGCTCGAACGCTAGACTTCTCTGATCTACATCAACATCACGACGCTTGAATCTCCCAGAATCGACCACATCTAAGTGATATCTGGCAGGTTTCTTCATTCAGGATGTTTCATAGGTCCGGCCTGCTCAAAAGGAAGGTGACCCATGCGTATAGACCGTTTAACCAGCAAGTTGCAGTTAGCCTTGTCCGACGCCCAATCCCTGGCCGTTGGCCTCGATCATCCGGGCATTGAACCGGCGCACTTGATGCAAGCCATGCTTGAACAGCAGGGTGGTTCGATCAAACCCCTGTTGATGCAGGTGGGCTTCGACGTCAACAGCCTGCGTAAAGAGCTGACCAAAGAGCTCGACCAACTACCAAAAATCCAGAACCCGACCGGCGACGTCAACATGTCGCAGGATTTGGCGCGTCTGCTCAACCAGGCCGATCGCCTGGCCCAGCAGAAGGGCGATCAGTTCATCTCCAGCGAGTTGGTGTTGCTCGCCGCCATGGACGAGAACAGCAAACTCGGCAAGTTGTTGCTCGGTCAGGGCGTCAGCAAGAAAGCCCTGGAAAACGCAATCACCAACCTGCGTGGTGGTGAGGCCGTCAATGACGCCAACCATGAAGAGTCGCGCCAGGCGCTGGATAAATACACCGTCGACCTGACCAAGCGTGCCGAAGAAGGCAAGCTCGATCCGGTGATCGGCCGTGACGACGAAATTCGCCGGACCATTCAGGTGCTGCAACGCCGCACCAAGAACAACCCGGTGCTGATCGGTGAACCTGGCGTGGGTAAAACCGCCATCGCCGAAGGCCTGGCCCAGCGCATTATCAACGGCGAAGTCCCGGATGGACTGAAAGGCAAGCGCCTGCTGTCCTTGGACATGGGGTCGCTGATTGCCGGTGCCAAGTATCGTGGCGAGTTCGAAGAACGCCTCAAATCCTTGCTCAACGAACTGTCGAAGCAGGAAGGGCAGATCATTCTGTTCATCGACGAACTGCACACCATGGTCGGCGCCGGTAAAGGCGAAGGCTCGATGGACGCGGGCAATATGCTCAAGCCTGCGTTGGCCCGTGGTGAACTGCACTGCGTCGGCGCGACCACGCTCAACGAGTACCGCCAATATATAGAGAAGGATGCGGCCCTCGAGCGGCGCTTCCAGAAAGTCCTGGTGGATGAGCCGAGCGAAGAAGACACCATCGCCATCCTGCGTGGCCTGAAAGAGCGTTACGAGGTTCACCACAAGGTGGCGATCACCGACGGCGCGATCATCGCCGCGGCCAAGCTCAGCCATCGCTACATCACCGATCGTCAGCTGCCGGACAAGGCCATCGACCTGATCGACGAAGCCGCCAGCCGTATCCGCATGGAGATCGACTCCAAGCCGGAAGTGCTGGACCGTCTGGAGCGTCGTCTGATTCAGCTGAAGGTGGAATCCCAGGCGCTGAAGAAAGAAAGCGACGACGCGGCGAAGAAACGTCTGGAAAAACTCCAGGAAGAAATCGTTCGTCACGAACGTGAGTACTCGGACCTGGAGGAAATCTGGAACGCGGAAAAAGCCGAAGTCCAGGGTTCTGCGCAGATCCAGCAGAAAATCGAACAGTCCCGTCAGGAACTGGAAACGGCCCGCCGCAAAGGCGACCTGAACCGCATGGCCGAGTTGCAGTACGGGATCATCCCGGACCTGGAGCGCAGCCTGCAAATGGTCGACCAGCACGGCAAAACTGAAAACCAGTTGCTGCGCAGCAAGGTGACCGAAGAAGAGATCGCTGAAGTCGTTTCGAAGTGGACCGGCATTCCGGTGTCGAAAATGCTCGAGGGTGAGCGCGACAAGCTGATGAAGATGGAAAGCCTGTTGCACCAACGTGTGATCGGCCAGGACGAAGCGGTGATTGCCGTTTCCAACGCTGTGCGGCGTTCCCGTGCCGGGTTGTCCGATCCGAATCGCCCGAGCGGTTCGTTCATGTTCCTCGGCCCGACCGGTGTCGGTAAAACCGAGCTGTGCAAGGCGCTGGCCGAGTTCCTCTTCGATACGGAAGAGGCGATGGTGCGGATCGACATGTCCGAGTTCATGGAGAAACATTCCGTGGCTCGTCTGATCGGTGCGCCACCAGGCTACGTAGGCTATGAAGAGGGCGGTTACCTGACCGAGGCGGTGCGTCGCAAGCCTTATTCGGTGATCCTCCTGGACGAGGTCGAGAAGGCCCACCCGGACGTCTTCAACATCTTGCTGCAAGTGCTGGAAGATGGCCGACTGACCGACAGTCATGGCCGCACGGTGGATTTCAAAAATACCGTGATTGTCATGACCTCCAACCTCGGTTCGGTGCAGATCCAGGAATTGGTCGGTGATCGTGAGGCGCAGCGTGCGGCAGTGATGGATGCGATTTCCACGCACTTCCGGCCGGAGTTCATCAACCGGGTCGATGAAGTGGTGATCTTTGAGCCATTGGCTCGGGATCAGATCGCGGGCATTACTGAGATCCAGTTGGGTCGCCTGCGCAGTCGCCTGACCGAACGCGAGCTGAAGCTTGAACTGAGCTCTGAGGCCATGGATAAGCTGATCGCGGTGGGTTACGACCCGGTTTACGGCGCACGGCCGCTCAAACGAGCGATCCAGCGCTGGATCGAGAACCCGCTGGCGCAGCTGATTCTGTCCGGTCGTTTCATGCCGGGCGATACCGCCAAGGGTGTTGTGGAGAACGACGAAATCGTATTTGTCTGATCCACGACGGCAGCAAAATTGAAGAGGCCTCGCATTGCGAGGCCTTTTTTTCGCCAGGCTGTTGAACTTAAAGGAAAAGGCTTGTAAAGTGCGCCCCGCAGTAAGTCGCCCTGAAGGGTTCCAGCTCCCCAAGCAGGAATCTGAAATAAGTTGCAAATCATTAACTTGAAAGCAATTTAGGGGGTTGACAGAGGTGCTTAAGATTGTAGAATAGCGCGCCTCAGACACACGAACGCAGCGATGCGAACGGGTCGAAGAGGTGAAGCAAGCTTCACAGTTGTAAATTGAAATATGTAGTTCCGTGATAGCTCAGTCGGTAGAGCAAATGACTGTTAATCATTGGGTCCCAGGTTCGAGTCCTGGTCACGGAGCCAATTTCAAACCGGGGTATAGCGCAGTCCGGTAGCGCGCCTGCTTTGGGAGCAGGATGTCAGGAGTTCGAATCCCCTTACCCCGACCATTTTTGGGTCGTTAGCTCAGTTGGTAGAGCAGTTGGCTTTTAACCAATTGGTCGTAGGTTCGAATCCCACACGACCCACCATTTTTGAAACCAGTTCACACTGGGATCAGATCTTAAGATCAGAGGCCAAAAGCACTGATCGAAGAAGGCGACTTTTTAAAGGTCGCCTTTTTATTACCGGGGTATAGCGCAGTCCGGTAGCGCGCCTGCTTTGGGAGCAGGATGTCAGGAGTTCGAATCCCCTTACCCCGACCATATTAAAAATCCTCGTATCGAAAGATACGGGGATTTTTTTTGTCTTCGATTTTTTGTCTTCGAGAAAAAACACTTCAGTCATCGTACAACTTGCCGATAACGAGGCGACGGGGTACTGCCGAAACAACGCCCCTTATCCAGGCCACTACAAGAAAAAGGCGTTCGTTATGGTGCTTCGACAGTTAAATATCGCTCCTCGGGCAGCCTTGGGGTTTGCCTTGATTGCCGTATTGGTCGCGTTGCTCGGGATTTTTGCCCTGGGGCAGATGTCGAGCATTCGCGATAGCGAGGTGGCCGTGGAGAAACAATGGCTACCGAGCATTCGCGGCGGTGACGAGATCCGCGAAATCATGCTGCGCATCCGTACCATTTCCCTGCGCATGGCCCTGGATCAGGATCCGAAGAACATCCCTGTCTACCGCGGCCAGATGGACACTCGCGACAAAGAGTTGAGCGAGAAGATTGCGGCATATGACAGGTTGGTCAACACCGTCGAAGGCAAAGCCTTGTATGACCAGTTCAAAACCACCTTCGCGGCTTATCGTGCCGGCATTGCCCTATCTTTTTCCCTGGCCGAACAGGGTCGTCATGACGAATTGACCAAGTTGCTACTGGTAGACATGAAAACCGTGGTCGATGGTTCCGGCAAGCAGCTCACTGACTTGGCGGATCTGTTCGCCAAACAAGTCGCCGCCGAGAGCCAGAAATCTGCAGCGCATTACGAAACATCGCGGATGATCGTCAGCCTGTTTATCGCATTGGCGGCATTGGCCACCGTCGGCCTGGCCATGCTGCTGACCCGCAGCATCGTCAAACCTTTGAACGAAGCGTTGGATGCCGCGGAAAACGTGGCGCGAGGCGACCTGACGCGCCCCATCGAAACCCATGGCAACGATGAAGTGAGTCGTTTGCTCAAGGCGTTGGCGACCATGCAGCGCAACCTGCGCGAAACCTTGCAAGGTATCAGCGGCTCGGCCGCGCAATTGGCGACAGCGGCTGACGAGTTGAATGCCGTCACCCTCGACAGCACGCAAAACCTGCAACAGCAGAACAATGAGATCGAACAAGCGGCGACGGCTGTCACTGAAATGACCACCGCGGTGGAGGAGGTCGCTCGCAACGCGGTGTCGACCTCCGACGCCACGCGCCAATCCAGTGAGTCCGCGCATGTCGGCCAGGCGCGGGTCAGCGAAACAGTCACGGCCATTGGCGCCCTGGCCAGCGATGTACAGATCACCGGTGGATTGGTGCAGTCCCTGGCCAACCAGTCTCAGGGCATCGGCAAGGTACTGGATGTGATTCGTGCGATTGCCGAGCAAACCAACTTGCTGGCCCTCAACGCAGCCATTGAAGCGGCGCGCGCCGGGGAAAGCGGTCGCGGATTCGCGGTGGTTGCCGACGAAGTTCGCGCTTTGGCCTATCGCACGCAGCAATCGACTCAGGAAATCGAGCAAATGGTTCAGGGCATGCGCAACGGCTCAACTCAGGCGCTGGATTCCATGCACGCCAGCACAAGCCGTGCGGCCAGCACATTGGCCTTGGCCGAGCGTGCAGGTGAAGCGTTGCAGACCATCACCGCGTCGGTTCATCAGATCCACGAGCGCAATCTGGTGATCGCCAGCGCTGCCGAAGAACAGGCGCAGGTGGCGCGTGAAGTCGACCGCAACCTGGTGAATATCCGTGACCTTTCGGTGCGATCTGCCGCCGGGGCGGATCAGACCAGCGCGTCCAGCCAGGAGCTGTCTCAGTTGGCCAATGCCTTGCAGGGCATGGTGCGGCGCTTTCAGCTTTAAATTTTCCAGACGCAAAAAAAGCCGCGCTTCTCGATGGAAAAGCGCGGCCTGGTTTTCGGAAGCTTAGGCGCCGTCTTGGTCTTTCAAGTGCTCGAACAGGCCTTTTGGCATTTTCTTGCCATTGGCTTCGTAGTTGGCTTTCACGTTATCGAATGCCTCTTGCTCGTCGATGAAGCCATCATGGTTGGTGTCGATCTTGTCGAAGTTGGACTTCGGCGCGACTTTCAGGAATTCGGCACGGGATACCTTGCCGTCGCCATCCGTGTCGGTTTTTGCCATCGAGGCATCGCCACACTTGCCTTCGCCACATTTACCTTCAGGGGTCTTCACGACCTGTTCGGCCGAGGCCAGCAGGTAGCCTTGTGTCAGGGGTTGGGCGGCGAACACAGCGCCGGACAACATCATGCCACCGGCCAAAACAGCGCCGAGCAGACCGATAGTGTTTTTGGTGGTACGGGACATTTCAATACTCCTGGGTTGCACGACACAACCGTTCGATAAAGGACGCCACGCAAGTGCGGCGATAACCGTAGCTGGCGGGGAGCCTTGCTCGGGTGTGGCCATTTAGCGGGCGTGGTGTATCGCTACTGTGTCGCGCAAGGGGGGAGTTTGTAAGCGAAGGGGATGAAACGGCGGGGGAGATACAGTGAGACACAGATCTAAGAGTCGATGCAGAACAAATGTGGGAGCGGGCTTGCTCGCGAAGGGGTCATTACATTCAACATCTCTGTTGACTGTTACACCGCCTTCGCGAGCAAGCCCGCTCCCACAGTGGATTGTGTTCTATCAGTGAAGTTTGAGTCGCGGCTCAGTCCCGCGCCCGATCTTGCTGCCCAACATCAACATCGCCGTACGAAACGCGCCATACAGCGCCATCTGGTGCATGCGATACAGCGACACGTAAAACATCCGCGCCAGCCAGCCTTCCAGCATCACGCTGCCGGTGAGGTTGCCCATCAAGTTACCCACAGCCGAAAAACGCGACAGCGAGATCAACGAGCCGTAGTCGGTGTATTTGTACTCAGGCAGCGGCTTGCCTTCGATCCGCAGTTTCAGCGATTTGGCCAGCAACGAAGCTTGCTGATGCGCAGCCTGGGCGCGCGGCGGCACGTTGCGATCGCTGCCCGGCTGCGGGCAGGCCGCGCAGTCACCGAAGGCGAAGATATTCTCGTCGCGGGTGGTTTGCAGGGTCGGCAGCACTTGCAGCTGATTGATCCGGTTGGTCTCCAGGCCATCGATGTCCTTGAGGAAGCCTGGTGCACGAATCCCGGCCGCCCAGACTTTCAGGCTGGCGTTGATGACTTTGCCATCGGCGGTAATCAGGCTGTCGACCGTCACTTCACTGACGGCGGCATTGGTCATGACGTTGACCCCGAGTTTCTCCAGGGTTTTATGCACCGGCCCGCCGATACGTTCGGGCAACGCTGGCAACACCCGTGGCCCGGCTTCGATCAAGGTGATGTGCATGTTTTCCGGTTTGATCCGGTCCAGGCCGTAAGCCGCCAGTTCATGGGCGGCGTTGTGCAGTTCGGCGGCCAGTTCGACACCGGTAGCACCGGCGCCGACGATGGCCACGCTGATCTGCTCGACCTTGTCGGTCTGCCCGGCATGGGCGCGCAGGTAGTGGTTGAGCAATTGCTGGTGGAAGCGCTCGGCCTGTTTGCGGGTGTCGAGGAACAGGCAGTGTTGCGCCGCGCCCTGAGTGCCGAAATCGTTGGTGGTGCTGCCGACCGCGATCACCAGCGAGTCGTAACCCACTTCGCGTGCCGGGACCAATTCAATGCCGGCTTCGTCGTAGGTGGCCGCCAGCTGGATTTTCTTCTGCGCGCGATCAAGCCCGCTCATGCGCCCCAGCTGGAACTCGAAGTGGTTCCATTTTGCCTGGGCAACATAGTTGAGTTCGTCTTCGGAAGAGTTCAGGGAACCTGCCGCCACTTCGTGCAACAGCGGTTTCCAGATGTGGGTCAGGTTCGCGTCGACCAGCATCACACTGGCCGTGCCGCGCTTGCCCAGAGTCTTACCCAGACGGGTAGCCAACTCCAGACCGCCGGCGCCGCCGCCAACGATGACAATACGATGAGTCATGGGGATATCTCGCAAGGCTAAAAGAAATCGGTGCAGTCAACCGAGCGAGCGCGATGCTGCTCATAGCGTCAGGTAACTGATAAGTCGGCTCAACAGGCCCAGACCAATGGTCACTGCCAACACCACCACCAGGAGCATCCACGGCCGGAAAGGCCGGCGCTCGACTTGGTGCTGGGACAATTGCAGGTACTCTTCGACATGCTTTTGGTCGTCTGGGTTCAGGCGGCTGGTCATATTGGGCCTCGTCAGGGGGTAGACGTTGCTGAGTGTGTAGAAGCTACAGGCGGATTTAACGAACGTTGAACGGAGCATAGCCGCTGGCAGGAATGGGCTCGACGCTCACCGTATCGTCCAGGCGAATGATTCCACTTTGTAACACCCGGGCGGTGATTCCGCCATGTCCTCGAACGGCCTGAAAGGTCCCGGGGCCGAGGTTGTTCTCGAGACGGGCGCAGGGTTGGCACCAGCCAGTGGTTTCGAAAATCGCCTGGCCAATCCTGAAGCGTCGGCCCTTGAGACTGAAGAGATTGATGCCGCTGACGACGATGTTGCGCCGCAAGTCCTGCGCTAACACCGGTTGATCCACCGGGCGGCCCATCAGCGAATTGATCACCGCCAGATGCTCCCATTGGATCAGCGTTACCTGCCGCGCATTGCGTACGCCGGGACGCGTGTGATCACCGGTCAAACCGGCTTCAAGCCGCGCCTCCACGGCATCGAGTTCGATCATTTGAGAGCGTGACTGCGGCCGCACGCCGATCCAGCGAACGCGACCCGTTTGCGGCACTTCGGCAATCAGCGCCTGCAATGGACTCACAGGCTGATCCCGACGTCGAAAACAATGCTGCGACCCAGGTTGCTGCGCAGGAAATCCGGCGCATCCGGGTGAGCGAACAGCACACGGGCGAAGGTCGGGCCGACCAGCGACAACGAGCGCCAGCCCTGACGCAGGTATTCGGTAGGCGGCGGGAAATGGCTGTTGAGGTCCAGCACTTCGCGCTTGAGGCTGGCGAAGGCGATGATGTCCAGTTCGCCCAGGTCCATGCCGCGTTCTTTGTAGTTGTGCGCTTTTTTGCGCAAGGTCGGCGCCAGTCTCAGCAGAAACTCATTGGCCGGAATGCGCCGGGGCTTGGCCTCGCGCCGTACCAGCGAACTCAGGGAAAATGCGCTGCGCCGACGTTGCAGTTCATCGCGCCATTCGTCGTTGAGGCGTCGGCCTTCATCGAGCACGAAAAACACTTCGAAACTGGCGTCACGAAACAGCACGTCCGGCGGCTCCCCGGCCGGGGCGAATTCGTCGGCGCGATAGGGAATGTTCAGGCCTTGCAGCAGGCGCTGGCAGACCCAACGCTCACGCTCCCATTTGCGGGCATTGGACAGGAACGCGTTGGCTTGCTCGGCCGCAATGGTCAGCAGGCGTAAATAATCTGAGTCATCCATAGGCCCAAGCTTAGCGTTCATTTGCGACAAGCAGAAAGCGTGAAACGGTAAACAGTGGGACTGGGCGCTCGAAATGGGCGGTGTAGACTGATGGCCATTACTCAAATGAGCTTGAACGAGGAGTAGAACGTGAAATATTGGCCCGTGTTATTGCTCAGTCTTCTGCCTCTTTGGGCGCAGGCACTGGAGGTGGGTGAGCGGCTGGCGCCGTGGACCTTGCTCGATCAATTCGATCAGGCCTTCACGCTTGATAATCAGACTCAGACGTTGCTGGTGGCGCGCAGCATGGACGCCGCCAAACTGGTCGGCGCTGCTCTGCAGGACCAGCCCAAGGGCTACCTGGAGGCTCGGCACGCGGTATTTGTCGCGGACATCCAGCGCATGCCTCGACTGATCGCGAAAATGTTCGCTGTACCGGCCATGCGCGATTATCCCTATCGAGTGATGCTCGACCGCGATGGTCGCGTGGCGCCACGCTATCCCGGGCCTGTGGATAAAGTGCTGTGGCTGCAGCTCAAGGACGGTCGATTGGTGGCTCAGCATGAATACGCCACGGCTGCGCAATTGCGTGAGGCGCTGGAGAAAGCCCTGCCCTGATCCGCACAAAGCGCCTGTGACCGCAGGCGCTGACATCTCAATCGTCCATCAGCCCGCGCTTAGCGTTCAAATGTGATCGCAATGAAGGCAGTTCATCGCAGAGGTTCCGATCTGCCGGATTTGCTGCCCGCCATCCCCGCAATACTCCCCATCCCGCGCCCGGTTCAGGGCCTTGCACAAAACGGATAGCGATCTGCGCAAAGCGGATATTGCCCCGCGCCTGGCGCCTCTACCCTCGGCTGTACGGACGTTAGCCGTGTTGCCGACGCTCTTAAAAAAATAACAACAAGAGATAAATGCCATGCGCAAGATCGACGTACATGCGGTTATCGACAACGCACGATTCAATCGCTTTCACTGGATGGTGCTGTTCTGGTGTGCCCTGATCATCATTTTCGACGGTTACGATTTGGTGATCTACGGCGTGGTGCTGCCGATGCTGATGAAAGAGTGGGGGCTCAGTCCTCTGCAAGCGGGCGCACTGGGCAGTTATGCATTGTTCGGCATGATGTTCGGCGCGCTGTTTTTCGGCCCGCTGTCGGACAGGATCGGTCGCAAAAAAGCCATCACGATCTGCGTGATGCTGTTCAGCGGTTTCACCGTGCTCAATGGTTTTGCCCGCAACCCCACCGAGTTTGGGCTTTGCCGGTTCATTGCCGGGCTTGGCATTGGCGGGGTGATGCCCAATGTCGTGGCGCTGATGAACGAGTACGCGCCGAAGAAAATCCGCAGCACGCTGGTGGCGATCATGTTCAGCGGCTATTCGGTAGGCGGCATGCTCTCGGCGGGGCTCGGTATCGTGCTGATCCCGAGTTTTGGCTGGCAATCGGTGTTTTATGTGGCGGTGCTGCCGTTGCTGTTGTTGCCGTTGATCATGTACTTCCTGCCCGAGTCGGTGGGTTTCATGCTGCGTCAGGGGCGCAATGAAGAGGCGCGCAACATCCTGCAGCGGATTGACCCGGCGTACGTCGCGCAAACCAGCGATCAGCTGCACATGAGCGAAGTGAAGGGCACCGGCACGCCGGTGTTGCAACTGTTTCGCGAAGGTCGTGCGCTGCGCACGCTGATGTTGTGGCTGGCGTTTTTCTGCTGCTTGCTGATGGTCTACGCCTTGAGTTCCTGGCTGCCAAAACTGATGGCTAACGCCGGTTACAGCCTGGGCTCAAGTCTGTCGTTCCTGCTGGTGCTCAACTTCGGCGCCATTTTCGGCGCGGTGGGCGGCGGTGTGCTGGGAGACAAACTCAACCTGCCACGGGTGTTGGCGGTGTTCTTCGCCGTGGCTGCGGTGTCGATCACCTTGCTGGGCTTCAACAGCCCGATGCCGCTGTTGTATTTGCTGATCGCCATTGCCGGCGCCACCACCATTGGCTCGCAGATTCTGTTGTACGCCTGCGCCGCGCAGTTCTACTCCATGACCATTCGCTCCACCGGTTTGGGCTGGGCCTCGGGCATCGGGCGCAACGGTGCCATCGTCGGACCGCTGCTGGGCGGTGCCTTGCTCGGGATCAGCCTGCCACTGCAACTGAACTTCATGGCATTCGCCTTGCCCGGTGCGGTGGCCGCGATTGCCATGACCGTGTTCGCCGTGAGCAGTCGGCGCAGTGCCAAACAAATGTTGCCGGGCATCCACGGATCGCCTGACGGGGCTGTTGGCGAGGTTTCATGAAAACCTTATTCCAGGACTTTTCCCTGTCTGCGGCCGTCGCCGGTTTTATCGCCACGGTGATTTCCTACGCAGGCCCGTTGGTGATCATCTTTCAGGCCGCCGAGACCGCACACCTCTCGCGGGAGGTGTTGTCGTCCTGGATCTGGGCGATTTCCATCGGCAGCGCCGTGCTCGGCATCGGTCTGAGCCTGCGTTACCGCGTGCCGGTGATCATCGCGTGGTCGGCGCCGGGGTCGGCGTTGCTGGTGGCGCTGTTGCCGGGGATCTCCATGCCGGAGGCGGTAGGCGCGTATCTGGTCAGCAGCCTGATTATCTTTCTGGTCGGGGTCTCGGGAGCGTTTGACCGGATCATCGGCAAACTGCCCGCGGCGATTGCGGCAGCGATGCTGGCGGGGATTCTGTTCAGCTTCGGCACGGGGTTGTTCGTCTCGTTGCAGGGCAAACCGTTGCTGGTGCTGGCGATGTTCGCCACGTACCTGGTCTGCAAACGGCTGATGCCGCGGTATGCGGTGTTGATGGTGCTGCTGGTGGGCTGCTCGATGGCTTTTCTCTTCGGTGATTTGCGCAGCGAGGCATTGGTGATCGGTTTGGCCACGCCGGTGTGGATCACACCCGCGTTCAGCCTGAGCGCGACCCTGAATATCGCCTTGCCGCTGGTGATGGTGGCGCTGACCGGCCAGTTTGTTCCCGGCATGGCGGTGCTGCGCGCCAGCGGTTACGCAACACCGGCCGGGCCAATCATCGCCAGCAGTGCGCTGGGCACGGCGCTGTTGGCGCCGTTCGGTTGCCATGGGCTGAATCTGGCAGCCATCACCGCGGCGATTTGTACCGGGCGCGAGGCCCATGAAAATCCCGGCAAACGCTATGTGGCCGGGGTTGTGGGCGGGCTGTGTTACCTGGTGCTGGGGATCTTCGGCGCCACCCTGGTTTCGCTGTTTTCGGCGTTCCCCAAAGAACTGATCGCCGCCCTGGCCGGGCTGGCGCTGTTCGCCGCAATTGCCGGGGCGTTGGCCGGCGCAATGGCTGTGCCGAGCGATCGCGAAGCCGCGCTGGTGACTTTTCTGACCACCGCGTCGGGCATGTCGTTGTTGGGTTTGTCCGCTGCTTTTTGGGGGCTGATTTTCGGCATGGTCACCCACGTGTTGTTGAACGCCCGTCGTCCCGTTCACCGCCGCAAATCCGCTGCGGCTGAAGCACTTCAACCTGTCGATCAATAAAAATAAGAGAAAAAACAATGAAACAGATTCTTCCAACAACCGGTTCAGTGTTGTCCATGGCGGTCGTCTCGAGTTTCTCCGCCGGTGCGATGGCGGCCGAGAGTGGCTTCATCGAAGACACCACGGCGACCTTGCAAGCACGCAACTATTACTTCAGCCGGGACTTTTCCGACATCGTCGGGGCCAACCAGCAATCGAAGGCCGAAGAGTGGGCGCAGGGCTTCATCCTCAACGTCAAATCCGGTTACACCCAGGGCCCCGTCGGTTTTGGTGTGGATGTTATTGGCCTGCTCGGCCTCAAGCTCGACAGCAGCCCGGATCGGGTCAATACCGGTTTGCTACCGGTGCAGGGTGACGGGCGCGCGGCGAATGAATACAGCCGTCTGGAAGGCGCGTTGAAGGTGCGTTTCTCCAAAACCGAACTGAAGGTGGGTGAACTGCAACCCAACGTGCCAGTGCTGGCCTTCAGCGATATCCGTTTGCTGCCGCCCAGCTATCAGGGTGCAAGCATCAGCTCCAACGAGATCAATGGCCTGACCTTACAAGGTGGTCACTTGAGTTCGACCAGCCTGCGCAACGAGGCCGGCGACGAAAAGATGCAAGCCATGCTCGGTCATGTACCGCAGCGTCAGGTCAGTAGTGATGGTTTCAACTTTGCCGGCGCCGATTATTCCTTCAACGATAAACGCAGCTCGGTCAGCGCCTGGTTCGGGCAACTGGAAGATATCTACAACCAGCGCTTTCTCGGCCTCAAGCACAGCGAGCCACTCGGTAACTGGACCCTGGGCGCCAACGTTGGGTATTACGATTCGCGCGAAGACGGCAAAAAACTGCTGGGCAATATCGACAACCAGGCGTTCTTCTCCTTGCTGTCGGCCAAGCGTGGCGGCCACACGTTCTATGTCGGCTATCAGGGCATGTTCGGCGACAGCGCGTTCCCGCGAGTGTTTGCCAACATCAGCCCTCTGGGTAACGAGGTGCCGACCTATGAGTTTGCCTACACCGATGAGCGCTCCTGGCAGGCGCGTTACGACTACGATTTCGCCGCCCTCGGTGTGCCGGGGCTGACCAGCACTGTGCGCTACATCACCGGCAACAACGTCGACACCGGCAAAGGGTTCGAGGGCAAGGACCGCGAGCGTGATCTGGACATCGGCTATGTGCTGCAGAGCGGCAGCCTCAAAGGCCTCGGGATCCGTGTGCGCAACGCGATGGCTCGCTCCAACTACCGCAGCGATATCGACGAAAACCGCCTGATCCTCAGTTACACCTGGACGTTGCTATGAAGCAGGGATCACAGATTGCTCATGCAGTTACCCATCACTTGATACGTCACGCGATGAGTCTCGCCCTGATGATCGATGTAGACCATGGTGGCTGGCACGACGTCGCAGGCGGTCGCGGTGTTCGACACTGAAACCACTTCGGCGATGTCCAGCCGCTGTGCCGGGTTGTACGAGGTGGCGGCGGGTTCGTTGCCGGCGGCCAAGGCTGAGGTGGCGACAACGGTCAGAAACAGGCTGATCAGGGTTTTCATTTTTCCGTGCTCCGTGTTGATTTCGATACCTGAATTCTAGTCTTTGCCCGCGACCGATAAAGGGGCCAGCGCCTGATGCAGCCTTACATGAAACGTAACAGTCACTGCCCGTGGAGGGCTTATGGATCTGCTCAATAACTTGCGGGTGTTCGTCCGCGTGGTGGAGTGCGCAAGCTTTACGGCCGCCGCCGACGCGTTGGAACTGTCGACCGCGCAAGTGTCCCGATTGGTGGCGGATCTGGAGCAGCATGTGCAAGCACGCTTGCTGCAACGCACCACGCGGCGGTTGAGCCTGACCGAGGCCGGTGAGCGCTTTTTGGTACGCAGTCGGCAAATACTCGAAGAAATGGAGGTGGCAACGGCAGAGGCTCGCGGCGCCCATCTCAAACCGAGTGGACGGCTGCGGGTTCACAGCATGAGTGGCCTGGGCGTGCTGATCACACCATTGATCGCCCGCTACAGCGAGCTTTACCCCGACGTGGTGTTCGAGTTGACCCTGTCGCAGCGCAATCCCGATCCAATGGAGGAAGGGCACGACGTGGTGATTTCGATTGCCCACGAACTGGCCGATTCGCAAATGGTCGCCCAGGCCATCGGGCAGATTTACAGCGTGCCCTGCGCCTCCCCGCACTACCTGCAACGTCGTGGCGTGCCGCGCACACCGCTGGCGCTGAACGATCATCAGTGCCTGCGCATGCTCGACCCTTTGTACAGCGATGAATGGGTGTTCCGGGACGAAGTCGGAGAGCATGCCGTCAGCCCGGCCAGGACCTTTCAATGCAATGTTGCCGAGTCGATGGTCAAGGCGTCGGAGGCCGGCATGGGGATCAGCCTGATTCCGTTCTACACCGCGACGCGTCCGTTGAGCGATGGCACGTTGTTGCGCTTGCTGCCGGCCTGGCGCCCCCGTGAACGCAACGTATATGCGCTGTACCCGTCGCGGCGTTTTCTCGATGCCAAGGTTCGGACCTGGGTGGACTTTCTCAAAGCCGAATTACCCAAGCTGTTCGCTGAACACGAGGCGGTGATGAACGATCCACGGCATTGGGCCTGAAGTCGAAGGGTGTACAAGGGGCGGTGTAGACTGAGGGCCTGTTCTCTTTCGGCAAGACAAGGGAGTGTGCCCAGCCATGATCGGCGCCGAGTTACTGTCACCTGAAACCCTCACGGCGGGGTGGTTGATCTATGTGCCGGTGCTGATCTGGGCCGTTGCGCGAGCACCGTGGGTCGAACTGTTCAGCGACAGTCGCCGCCAGCATCTGTTGTTCGGCACGGTGTTCGCGCTGTTCATGCTCTGGCTGGTGCGACAAGACTTCGATACCGGCGTGTCCTACCACTTTATCGGCATGACCGCCGTGACCCTGTTGCTCGACTGGCCGCTGGCGATTGTCGGCGGGTTGGTGGCGCAAGCGGGACTGGTGCTGCTCGGGCGGCAAGATCTGGCGGCGATGGGGGTCAACGGCGCGCTGCTGATTCTACTGCCGGTGCTGGTCACCGAATGCTGCGCCATCCTGGTGGAGCGAGCGCAACCGCGTAATCCCTTTGTGTATATCTTCGTGTCCGGTTTCTTTGCTGCGGCGCTGTCGGCGTTGCTGTGCCTGCTGCTGGCGCTGTGGCTGCTGTGGTTCGACGAGCGTTTCGCCATGCCGTATTGGCTGGAAGATTTTGTCGGTTATCTGTGGCTGCTGATTTTTCCGGAAGCGTTCATCAACGGCATGGTGGTCAGTGCGCTAGTGGTGTTTTGCCCCGAGTGGCTGGAAACGTTCAATCGCACGCGCTACCTTTCGGCCCCCTGGAAAGACGACGATCCCAAATCTTGATCCACATCAAAGGCAAAAATCGCTCACGAATCCATGCTCTGGAAAACCTTCAGGAGCATCGAAATGAGTGTCTACGAATGGGCAAGGCAGGAGTTGCGTCACAGTCTGGATGGGGCGCAGGAAGTGGGTTTTGATCCGGGGTTGAGCCTGCGTGCCTTGCTCAGTGCAGTGGTGCAACAGAGCAAGGCAGTGCGCAGTGTCGAAGACCTGGCCGATGAGTTGCGTTTTCTTGCGGAAAACCTCGATGACAGCCAGGACTACGGTTTTATGCGGCCTTGAAGATCAGTGACGCGGCTCGAAGTCTTCGCTGAACAGGTCGTCTTCGGCATCTGGGCTGACCGGAATCTTGTGTTCTTCCGAGGCCCATGCCCCGAGGTCGATCAATTTGCAGCGATCCGAGCAGAACGGCCGGTTGACGTTGCTGGCGACCCATTCGACAGGGGCGCCACAGGTTGGGCAATTGACGGTTGGGGTCTGGCTCATGACTGGCCTCCACGCAAAGTAAGGTAAAAGTGATGCAGGCGTTCGACCTCGCTGTGCAGCCAGGCGAGGTCGCGGTCGTTGACCACCACATCGTCGGCGTGGCTCACGCGGTCCTGTCGGCTGGATTGGGCCTTGAGGATCGCCTGGACCTGTTGCTCGCTGGTCTGGTCACGCTGCAAGGTGCGCTCGATCTGTAGTTGTTCCGGGGCATCGATTACCAGGACTCGCTGGGTCATGGCGTATTGCCCGGACTCGATCAGCAGCGGCGAAACCAGAATCGCGTAAGGCGATTGTGCCTTGGCCAGATGCTCGGCGATTTCCTTGGCGATCAGCGGATGCAGCAACGCTTCGAGCCAGCGGCGTTCCTCTGGCACTTCGAAGATCAGTTTGCGCAACGCCGCGCGATCCAGCTGCCCGTCGGCTTGCAATACGTCGGGGCCGAAGTGTTCGGCGATCCTGGCCAGCGCCGGGCGCCCCGGCTCTACCACCCAACGCGCCGCGTGATCGGCGTCCACTACGTGCACGCCCAAGTCGATGAAGTGCTGGGCAGCCGCGCTTTTGCCGCTGCCGATGCCGCCGGTCAGGCCGAGAATCCAGGGTTTTTCCACAGGGGTATTCATTTCAAACCGACAAACTGCCAATAGAAGCCGGTTATTTGACCACCCCAGAGCAAGGCAATCCAGCCGGCAATTGCCAGATAGGGTCCGAAGGGGATCGGCGTGGAGGTTTTCGCGTTGCGCAAACGCAGCAAAATCACGCCGACAACGGCGCCCACCATCGACGATAACAGGATGGTCAGCGGCAAGATCTGCCAGCCACCCCAGGCGCCGAACATCGCTAGCAACTTGAAATCACCGTAGCCCATGCCTTCCTTGCCGGTGATCAGCTTGAACAGCCAGAACACCGACCACAACGCCATATAGCCGGCCACAGCGCCCCACAATGCGTCATGCAATGGCACGAACAAGGTGAAACTGTTGAGGATCAGCCCCAGCCATATCAGCGGCAGCACCAGCACATCCGGCAGCAGTTGGTGCTCGGCGTCGATCAGGCTCATCGTCAGCAACCCCCAGCTCAGAAGCAGCACCATGCAGGCCTGCCAGCCGAAACCGAAATGCCAAACGATGAACGCCGAGAGCAAACCGCAGGCCAGTTCGGTCAGCGGGTAGCGTTTGCTGATGGCTGCGGTGCAGTTCGAGCATCGACCCCGTAAGAACAGATAACTGAGCAGCGGAATATTTTCCCAGGCGCGGATTCGATGGCCGCAATGTGGGCACTGGGAATGGGGCAGCATCAGGTTGAAGGTCGGCAGCGGTGTTTCGCCAGGCAAGCCCAGCACTTCACGAGCCTCCTCACGCCATTCGCGGTCAAGCATTTTTGGCAGGCGCCAGACCACCACATTGAGAAAGCTGCCAATCAGCAGGCCGACCAACATGGCTGCAATCACGAAGGTCAACGGGTGGAGGGTCGGAATGTCGTTCAAGGGCATGTCAGATCGCTGTGCCGAGTTGGAAGATGGGCAGGTACATCGCAACCACCAGGCCCCCGACGATAACACCCAGCACCACCATGATGAACGGCTCCATCAGGCTGGTGAGGTTATCGACCATGTTGTCCACTTCGTCCTCGTAGAAGCTCGCGACCTTGTCGAGCATATCGTCCAGCGCGCCGGACTCTTCGCCAATCGCAGTCATCTGGATCGCCATATTCGGAAAGATACCGGAGGCGCGCATGGAAAAATTCAGCTGCATACCGGTCGCCACGTCCTGCTTGATGCGCAGCACCGCGCGTTTGAACACGATGTTGCCGGTGGCGCCGGCCACCGAATCCAGCGCTTCCACCAGTGGCACACCCGCCGCAAAGGTAGTCGACAGCGTGCGGGCGTACCGGGCCACGGCGGACTTGTACATCAGCGTGCCAATCAGCGGCAGTTTCAGCAGCCAGGTGTCCATTCGGTCCCGAAAGCCTTGCGACGTTTTAAACGCGTGGCGCACGCCGAAGATGGCCGCGATCAGCACGCCGAGCATCGCCCACCACCAGTCCTGCATGAATTCCGACAGGCCGATGACCATCACCGTGAAAGCTGGCAATTCGGCGCCAAATCCTTTGAATACCGATTCGAACTGCGGCACCACTTTGACCAGCAGAATCCCGGTCACAATGATCGCGACGAACACCACCGCCAGCGGGTAGGTCATGGCTTTCTTGATCTTGGCCTTGAGGCTTTCGCTTTTTTCCTTATAGGTCGCCACTCTCTCCAGCAGGGTATCGAGGGCACCGGCCTGCTCGCCAGCATCCACCAGGTTGCAGTAGAGCTCATCGAAATACTGAGGCTTTTTGCGCAGGGAGGCGGCGAAGCTGTTACCCGCTGCGACTTCCTGTTTCACCTCGTCAATCAGTGTGCGCATGGCCGGGTTATCAAAGCCTTCACCGATGATGTCGAAGGACTGCAACAGCGGTACGCCGGCCTTCATCATGGTCGCCATCTGCCGGGTGAACAGGGCGATGTCCTGGGCCTTGATGCGCTTGCCCAGGTTGAAAATCGAGGCGGACTTCTTGCGTACCTTGCCGGGGTTGATGCCCTGCTTGCGCAATTGGGCCTTGATCAATGCCGGATTCTGACCGCTCAACTCGCCCGTCATTTTGGTGCCTTTGCGGTCTGTGCCTTCCCAGGCGTAGACGCTGATTTTTGCTGCTTTGACCGCCATATTCAGTCCTTGGTGACCCGGTTGATTTCTTCAAGGCTGGTGATGCCTTGCATGGCCTTGATCAGGCCTGACGTGCGCAGGTCGTTGAAGCCGTCTTTACGCATCTGGATGTCGATTTCCAGTGAGTTGCCTTCGGCCATGATCAGCCGTTGCAGGTCCTGTGTGTTCTTCACCACTTCATAAATCCCGACTCGCCCTTTGTAGCCGTTGTTGCAGTGATCGCAACCGACTGGCTCATAGATCGTGAATGAGCCGATGCGTTCCTCGGGGAAGCCTTCCTTGAGCAGCGCCTCCCGGGGAATCTCGATGGGTTTCTTGCAATGGCTGCACAATTTTCGCGCCAGGCGCTGGGCGATGATCAGGCTGACCGAGGTGGCAATGTTGAACCCCTGGATGCCCATGTTGTGCAGGCGCGTCAGGGTTTCGGCGGCGCTGTTGGTGTGCAGGGTCGACAGCACCAGATGACCGGTCTGGGCGGCTTTGATGGCGATTTCAGCGGTTTCGAGGTCGCGGATTTCGCCAACCATGATCACGTCCGGGTCCTGTCGCAGAAAGGAGCGCAGCGCCTGGGCGAAGTCCATTCCCTGCTTGGGATTGACGTTGACCTGGTTGATGCCTTCCATGTTGATCTCCACCGGGTCTTCGGCGGTGGAGATGTTGATGTCCACGGTGTTGAGAATGTTCAGCCCGGTGTAGAGCGACACCGTCTTGCCCGAGCCGGTGGGCCCGGTCACCAGAATCATCCCCTGCGGCTGCTTGAGGGCGGCCATGTACAGTTCTTTCTGGTCGGGCTCATAGCCGAGGGCGTCGATGCCCATTTGGGCGCTGGACGGGTCGAGGATCCGGATCACCACTTTCTCGCCCCACAGGGTCGGTAGGGTGTTGACCCGAAAGTCGATGGATTTGCTCTTGGACAGGCGCATCTTGATCCGCCCGTCCTGGGGCCGGCGCCGTTCGGAGATGTCGAGGCTGGCCATGACTTTCAGCCGCGCGGCGATGCGATTGGCCAGTTGAATCGGTGGCTTGGCGACTTCACGCAAAATACCGTCGGTGCGCATCCGCACACGGTAGGTTTTTTCGTAGGGTTCGAAATGCAGGTCGGAAGAGCCGCTTTTGATCGCGTCCAGCAACATCTTGTGCACGAAGCGCACCACCGGCGCGTCATCGGCGTCTTGTCCGCCAATGGAATCCTGCTTGTTGTCATCGATCGACTCGATGTCCACGCCATCGAGGTCGACATCGGCCATGTCGTCCAGGCCGGTGCCTTGGGTATCGAAGAATTTTTCGATGGCGTCGCTGAGCTTGTCGTCCTCCACCAGGATGGCTTCGGTATTCAGCCCGGTGCTGAACTGGATGTCATTGATGGCTTGATGATTGGTCGGGTCCGAAACACCCACGAACAACTTGTTGCCGCGCCGCCAGAGGGGCAGGGCGTGGTGCTGGCGAATCAGCTTCTCGCTGACCAGCCCCTTGGGTTGGGTTTCCTTGTCCAGACAGTTGAGGTCGAGCAAGGCCATGCCGAAGTGTTCCGAAGCGATTTCGGCGACCTGGCGACTCTTCACCAGTTTGTTCTGCACTAGATAACTGACCAGGGAGATTTTGTTGCGTTGGGCTTGCTGATACGCCTGTTGCGCGCTTTTGTCAGTGAGCAGCTCGGCCAGGACCAATTGCTTGGCCAGACCGCTAAGGGCGATGTCATTCATTGGGATACCGGACGCAGACAGTTCATGAGTTATAGCCTAGTCAAGCGGAGGAACCAAACCAGCGGCGTTGAGGTGACAAAAAGTGTCAGATAGTGCGGATTCTGGGGGTAGGAAAAGGTTTTTTGTCGATCGCACGCCCCACCAACACGGGGCGAAGGGCTTGGCATGGGCTGTGCTGCGGCTAGTTCAGATCATGAGATTTCGACTCATGCATGGAGCTTGTCTATGAAGACTCAAAAAGGTTTTACGCTTATCGAGCTGCTGATTGTGGTGGCGATCATCGGGATTCTGGCGACGTTTGCGCTGCCTCAGTACTCCAAGTATCAGGCCCGGGCCAAAGTGACGGCCGGCCTGGCTGAGATCAGCGCGTTGAAAGTGCCTTTCGAAGACATCATCAACCAAGGCACCGACCCTACATTGCTATTGGTGGCAGGTAACGCGGCGGCGACAACCTCCAATTGCACATTGGCGGCTTCAGGCACAGCTTCGACAGGTGCCGGGACGATCACTTGTACGCTGGTTAATGCCCCAGGACCGGTGTTGGGCAAGACCATCACACTGACTCGCTCATCAGGGAACACGGCGGGTGCCTGGACGTGTGCCAGCAATGTCAACGCTGACTTCGCACCAAAAGGCTGTCCCGGCAGTGGCGCGTAATCCGGTGGCTTGAGCTGATGCCTCGTCTGTTTGACGGGGCATTTTTTGTTCGCCGTTCGGGAAAAATCGAGTCATTGAGAAAACTTCCGATAATTCATGGCCTTAGGCCTGCGGTAAAACCCGCAACTTGCATGTCGATAATTTGGAAGTCATGCATTTTGCATGATTCCGAAAATCAGGTGTTTTTGTAAGCTATTGATTTATATGGATTTATTGGCTTTATCAAAGTTGGCACAACGTTCGCACTATCTCCAGTAACCCTGCTGACAAGACACGCAGCAGACTTTATGAAAAACAGGAGTTACTCGTATGAAGAAGTTCGCTATCGCTGCCGCTACTGCTACCGCGCTGACCCTGACCATGGCCAACGCTGCATTTGCACAGACCACTCAAACCACCCAGGCTCCGATGACTCTGGCGGCGGGTGAAGTCACCAAAGCCAAAGAAGCTACTTCCGATACCTGGATCACCACTAAAGTCAAAGCCGACCTGGTGACCGAGAAAGGCATTCCTGGTACCGACATCAAAGTCGAAACCAACAAAGGCGTAGTGTCCCTGTCGTCCACCGTTGCGGTGACTGACGCTCAGAAAGCCACCGCCGTGGCGATCGCCAAGAAAATCAAAGGCGTCAAAGCGGTTTCCGCTGACGGCCTGAAAGCCGAGTAAGGCAAAGCTTCTCGCCTGGACTGGGAGAAGGTGCGACAGACGGGCCGAGCAATACGTCTGCCGCCTCAGGAGAGTTCATGCGAAGGCCATAAGGATGTGGCCATTACAGGCCCCGGACATTCGTGTCAGGGGCCTGTTCTATTTGTGAGCGATGCAAAACCAAATGTGGGAGCGGGCTTGCTCGCGAAGGGGGCTTAACATTCAACATAAATGTTGGCTGTCAGGCCGTTTTCGCGAGCAAGCCCGCTCCCACATTGACGGTGTTCGAATTGTAATGTGTGCTGGATTCAGTTACCGCGCTTGCTGGTGATCTGCTTCAACCGATTACCTTCAAAACGCAGGTACTGATACATCCCGCCGTTGGGCCCGTAGGTCCATTCCTCGACTTGAAATTCTTCTCGTCGGTTAGCGCTGCGCTTGTAGCCCAGCAGATCACGGCTGACCGGTTCTCCGCATTTCTGCAGCACTTCGCTGGACCTGTCCCCGACACTGACCAATTGACTGCCGCAGCGCAGGGTGTCGGCTGCCGAGGCGTGACTGGCGATCATCGCCAGAGCCAGGCTCATCAGCCATTTCGCGCCCATCATTCGGCGTCCAGATGCAGCGGCGTAACCACTCGACCGTCACTTTCCGCTTCGCCGAGGTTAGCGTCGATGAAGTACACGCGGTCATCGGCCAACTGACCCTTGTCGACCAGATAGTCCTTGATGCTGCTGGCGCGCTCCTGGCCCAGCTGGCGTAAGAGCACGTCGCTGGAACTCCAGAACTTGATTATGCCTTCGCGCATTTTTGCCGTGCGTTCTTCCTTGCCCAAATCCTTCCACTCGGCGGGCGGCTGGGTCTTCAGGCGCGTGCGGTAGATCCCTTCCAGCAACGGGCCTTTCTCGTTATCCGGTACATCCAGCAATGAAGCCTGAGCCGGCACCTTGTCGCCGCGGCGCTGGAGCATTTTGTAGTAGTTGTACTGGTATTCCCGCTCCAGACGTTGCTCGGCGATCAGCGGGCCATCGCTGCTGGCGGCCGCCGTGCCTTCGATTTCCAGGCGCAGGGCCGGACGTTCCTTGAGGGCCTGGGACAGTTTGACCAGCGAACCTTCGGCCTCCTTGCTCAGATCGCTCGAACCCGGCGCAAACGACACGGTACCCAAATCTTCCGAACCGCCACCACTGACCAGCCCGCCAATCATTTTGAAGGGCGCCGCGGCGGCCTTCACGATCAGGTTGCGCAGGGTCTGCCAGATGATAGGCATGACACTGAATTGCGGGTTGTTCAGGTCGCCGCTCACCGGCAGCTCGATGGAAATCTTGCCGTCGACATCCTTGAGCAAGGCAATCGCCAGCTTCAGCGGCAGGCTCACAGCGTCTGGGCTGTCGACCTTTTCACCCAGTTGCAGCTGCTCGACCACCACTTTGTTTTCGGCCAGGAGTTGGCCGTTGGTGATCTTGTAATGCAGGTCGAGATTGAGTCGGCCCTTGCGGATGCGGTAACCGGCGAACTTGCCGGAGTAGGGCGTGAGCGTGGTCAGTTCAACACGTTTGAAACTGGTGGCGATGTCGAGGCTGGCCATCGGGTCGAACGGGTTGACCGAGCCCTTGATGGTGACCGGCGCATAACGGTCGACCTTGCCTTTGATATCGACGCTGGCCGGTTTCGCCTGACGGCTGTCGATGGTGCCGATTTGCCCGTTGAGCTGTTGAATGGCCGTGGCGAAATTCGGGGTCAGGCTGAAGTCGGCGAAGTTGGCCGAACCGTCATTGATGGCAATGCCGCCAATGTGGATGCCCAGCGGCTTTTCCTGGCTGGCCGGTTTGGCAGCGCCCGTTTTGGCGCCGGAGTCCGGCGGTTGCGGAATCAGCAGGTCGTCGATGTTGGTGGTGCGGTCATCGTTGATCATGAAGCGCGCATAAGGCTGGAACAGGTTGACCTTGTCGACCGACAGGCTGTCGCCGTGCTGATAGTTCAGGCCTTCGAGCACCAACTGCTGCCACTTGAGGAAGTCGCGGGTTTTGAGGGTGTCGAGGGTATGCAGTTGATCGACTTGAGCACGGCCGGTGACGCTGAATGCCAGCGGCTCGGTGCTTTTCAGATCGACCGCCAGATCACTGCCGAGCATGCCGCTGCGCAGTTCCAGGCGAATGAACGGGGTGATATAGGACTGGGCGACGCGCAGGTCGATGTCCTTGGTTTGTACGTTTAACCTGGCGCTGACCGGGGCGAGATTGACGATACCGTCTGCCGTGATCTTGCCTTGCTTGCCCACGCCCGTGTCGAGCTTGAGGTTAAAAGGCGCGCCATTGAGGCTGTCGAAATTCTGCAGGTCCAGGTTCAGCGGGCCTACATCCAGCGCCACGGCCGGTTGCGCCTTGCGGTCAGCCAGATGCACCTGGTAATTGCGCAGTTGCACGTCTTTGAGCAGCACCTGCCATGGCTTGCTCGGGGGCGCCGGGTCGGGTTTCGGTGAGTCGGCGGCGGCTGGCGTGGCGGCCGGTTCGGCCTTGGCTTTGACGGCTGCTTTGGACGGTTGGCTGGCGAACAGTTTCTGCCAATCAAGTTGCCCGTCGGCTTCGAGGGCGGCCCAGGTTTCCAGTTTCTGGCTGCGGATCTTGCCGACAACCACTTGTTGCTTGGCCAGGTCGACGGTGGTTTCGCTGATGTCCAGCCGCTCGAGTTTCGCCAGCGGTCGACCGTCTGGTGCTTTGATCGCGAACGGCGCGACGCTGACGGCGACGTTGCTCAACAGCAGTTCGGTTTCCTTGGACAGGTTGAGTTTGTAGTCGGTGCTCAGGCTGAGGACGCCGTCTTCAAGCACCAGTGGCACCGCGTCACGCACATAGGGCCAAAAGGATTTCATCTTGCCGTTGGTGATCTTCAGCTTACCTTCGGAGGTGATCGGGATCAGGCTGAAATTGCCGGTCCAGTCGATCTGTCCACCTGCCGGGCCGATGGCCACCAAGGTCATGTCGGCACTGTCTTCAGGCAGGGTACTGAGGTTTTTCAGTTCGAAGTCGAGTTTGTCGTAGAGGAATTCAATGGGTTCGCTGGGGCGTTGATCCTGGAAATGCACGGCACCGCCGGCCAGTTTGATCCGCTCGATGCGCAACGGGAACGGTTTGGCGTTCGGGTCGGCCGGGGTCGGTTCACTGGCGGGGATTTTGAACAGGCCAAGCAGATTGAGCTTCCCGTCCTTGCCGAAGAGGATTTCGGTCTTGGGTTTGTCTATTTCGATATCGGACAGGTGCAGCGCCTTGGTCCAGAGGCTGTCGATCTGCAGGTTGGCGTACAGGCGCTCGAAGCCGACCTGCTCCTTGCCCGGTTCGCCGATGATCAGGCCCCACAGGGTGACTTCAAGGCTGAAGGGGTTGAGTTCGATACGCTGGATCGTTGCGGGCGTCGTCGCGTAACTGGCCAATTGTTGATTGGCCACCCGCAACGCGATACCCGGCAAAATCAGAAACCCCAGCAGACTGTAGAGGGCTAGAGCGGTCAACAGAGCGCCAATAGCGCGAATCAATCCTTTGGGCATGTGCGGCTTCATCTGTCTGAATCGGAGTGCGTTGGAGTATGGCATGCGTTTCCGGTTCCGAAGTGATCTTGCTTTATAGGATTTATCTGATTTTTCGGACGAATCTCAGAGCTGAAGAATCAGGGTTTTCAGCGGTGGCTGTTCATCCATTGACGGAAAATCGCCGCCCGGTTTCATCACTGTCCACTCGCGCACCGGTCGGCCGGCTTTCTCTGCACAACGCAAAACTTGCTCGCGCCAGTCGTCCATGCTGACTTTTGCCAGGTTATTGCAACAGATCAGAACGCCATTGTCGGCGGTGGTCAGCAGTGCCGGCTTGAGCAGGCTCTGATAGTCGCGCAGCAGGTCGACGGTGCCGAAAGCGCTCTTGGCCCAGGCTGGCGGATCCAGCAGCACCAGGTCGTACTGACGCTGTTCCAGACGTTGATAGCTCGGCAGTTTTTGCCCGCGGCGCTGGCTGATCGGCAGGCCGGCCAACTGGCGGATGGCCGGGAAGTAGTCGGACTGGATGAAGTCCATGGTCGGCAACTGCGGATTGAGCAGGCCGTTCTCACGGCCGACGGCCAGGTTGCCCTCAGCGAAATCGAGGTTGCAGACTTCGCTCGCGCCGCCGGCCGCCGCACTCAGGCCGACGCCACAGGTGTAGGCGAACAGGTTCAGCACGCTTTTGTTTTTGCTGTGCTGCTTGACCCAGCCGCGTGTATTGCGCAGGTCGAGGAACAGCAGCGGGTCCTGGCCGGCGTGGCGACCGCGAATCCGGTAATTCAAGCCCCATTCGTGACCGATCAAGTCTTGCAGGGCGGCCTCGTCGGCGCGGTAGACAGTGTCTTCACGGTCGATGCGCGAGTTGCCCCGGGAGCGATCGTTGTAGACCAGCAGCGTTTCGAGGCCCAAGTGCTGATTGATGGTGTCGTGCAGTTGCAGCAGCGCATCTCGTTCCAGCGACTGGTGAAAGCTTTGCACCAGCAATTGCGGGCCGTAGCGGTCGATCGTCAGGCCGCCGGCGCCTTCCTGGCTACCGTGGAACAGGCGATAGCAATCGGTGCCTTGCTGATGCAGCTCGGCCAGCAGGTCCTGACGACGATCGAGGGCGGCGCGCAGCGCCTGATTCAAGGAAGACATGCTGGGCGCCTTGCAGGAGGGAATTTGGCGCGGGAGTTTAACAGCTTGGCAGCAAACCGAGGGGCTGCCTTCGCGAGCAAGCCCGCTCCCACATTGGTTCTTTGTTGATCGGTTATTTTGTGTGCGACACAGAACCAATGTGGGAGCGGGCTTGCTCGCGAAGCTTTTAGCTCTTTAGCTCTTTAGCTCAACAATCCCATCCGTCGTTTGGCGCGGTGCACCGAGCCGTTACGCACCGCCCAGCGCAGCATTGGCACGCTGCGATTGACGCTGGCGCGGATCAGCTTGCGTTGCAGCGGGCTCTGGCTGACGCCCAGCATGTCACTGGCCCAGTCCGGCAGCAGGTCGATCCCGGCCTTCATCATCAAACCGCCGAAAGGTCTGGCCAAACGGCTGGGGGACGGGGCGTTCAACAACAGCCGTAACACCTCTCGACTGCGTTCATCGCACAGTAGCTGTGGGCGAATGCGCTCAAGATAATCGGCAATTTCCTGCCGCGAACGCGGCACGTTACGGGCACCGAGCCGTTCGGCGACCAACGCGATTTCCGCGTAGTAACGGTCCTGATCCGCCAGGGACAGGTTCGGATTGCGGTAACGCAAATGGGCCGCGAGGAAGTTGCTGACTTCGGCCACGTGCACCCAGGTCAACAGATCGGGATCGCTGGCGGCGTAGGGCCGGCCGTCCGGTGCCGTGCCGGTCACTTGCAGGTGGATGGTGCGGACTTTCTCGATCAGCCAGTCGGCGTCCTTTCGCGAACCGAACGTGGTGCCGGAAATGAACTGCCCGGTGCGGCGCAGTCGGCCGATCATGTCCTCGCGGAAATTCGAATGGTCCCATACCCCGGCCAGGGCCAGTGGATGCAGGGCTTGCAGCATCAGGGCGCTGATGCCGCCGATCAGCATGCTGCTGAAGTCGCCATGCACTTGCCAGCACACCGAATCGGGGCCGAACAGGCCGGGATCACCCTTGGGGTTTTCCAGGTCGAGCTTGCCCAGAGACAGACCGGTCAGGCTCATGATCTGGGTTTCGATGCGGGTTCGAATGAATTCCATGGCGACTCAGTGGCGGAAAAGGAGGCGCGGCCATTAACGGCCGCGCAGGCTTTTGAAACAAGCGATTACTGGTTCAGGCGTTTATCGACCAACTCCTGGACCACGCTCGGGTCAGCCAGGGTCGAGGTGTCGCCCAGGCTGTCCAGTTCGTTGCAGGCGATCTTGCGCAGAATGCGCCGCATGATCTTGCCCGAACGGGTTTTCGGCAAGGCCGGTGCCCACTGGATCAGGTCCGGTTTGGCGAAGCTGCCGATTTCCTCGCTGACGTGAGCCAGCAATTCTTTCTTCAATTCGTCACTGGGCTCGGTGCCGTTCATGGGGGTGACGAAGGCATAGATGCCCTGACCCTTGACGTCGTGCGGGTAACCGACCACCGCCGCTTCGGCGATGCTGTCGTGCAGAACGAGCGCGCTTTCCACTTCCGCGGTGCCGATGCGGTGCCCGGAGACGTTGATCACGTCGTCGATGCGCCCGGTGATCCAGTAATCGCCATCCTCATCGCGCCGGGCGCCGTCGCCGGTGAAATAGTAACCGGGGTAGGGCTTGAAGTAGGTGTCGACCATTCGTTGCGGGTCGCCGTAGACGCTGCGGATCTGCGCCGGCCAGCTGGATTTGATCGCCAGCACGCCGCTGCCGGCGCCTTTGATTTCCTTGCCCACTTCGTCGAGCAACACCGGTTGCACGCCGAACATCGGTTGCGTGGCGCAACCGGGTTTGATCCGTTGAGCGCTGACCAGCGGGCTGAGCATGATGCCGCCGGTTTCGGTCTGCCACCAGGTATCGACGATCGGACAACGCTGTTCGCCGACGGCATTGAAGTACCACTCCCACGCTTCCGGGTTGATGGGCTCACCGACAGTGCCGAGTAATCTGAGGCTCGCGCGGGAAGTTTCCTTCAACGGTTCGGGGCCTTCACGCATCAGGGAGCGCAGGGCGGTCGGGGCGGTATAGAAAATGTTGACATGGTGCTTGTCGATCACCTGCCAGAAGCGCGAGCTGCTCGGGTAGCTCGGTACGCCTTCGAAGATCAGCGTGGTCGCGCCGTTGGCCAGCGGACCGTAGACGATGTAGCTGTGGCCGGTGACCCAGCCGACATCGGCGGTACACCAGAAGACTTCGTCGTCGCGGTAGTCGAGCACGTACTTGAAGGTCATCGCCGCTTGCAGCAGGTAGCCGCCGGTGGTGTGCAGCACGCCTTTGGGTTTGCCGGTGCTGCCGGAGGTGTAGAGGATAAACAGCGGGTCTTCGGCGCCCATCGGTTCCGGCGGACAATCGTCGCTGACGTCACGCAGCGCCTGGTGATACCAGATGTCCCGGCCCTCGACCCAGTCCACTTCGCCCTGGGTACGCTCGACCACGATCACGGTGCTGACGTTCGGGCAACTTTGCAGCGCCTTGTCGACCTTCTGCTTGAGCGGCACGACTTTACCGCCGCGCACGCCTTCATCGGCGGTGATCACGGTGCGGCAGTCGGCATCGAGAATCCGGTCACGCACAGAGTCCGGAGAAAAACCCGCAAACACCACCGAATGCACCGCACCAATGCGCGTGCAGGCGAGCATGGCGTAGGCGGTTTCCGGGATCATCGGCATGTAGATGCACACGCGGTCGCCTTTCTTCACGCCACGGCTTTTGAGCACGTTGGCCAGGCGGCAGACGTTGTGATGAAGTTTTTTGTAGCTGATCTGCGCGGATTCGGCAGGGTCGTCGCCTTCCCAGATGATCGCGGTTTGATCGCCGCGCTTTTCCAGATGACGGTCGATGCAGTTGTAACTGACATTCAACTTGCCGCCGGCAAACCAGCTCGCCTCACCGGTTTTCAGGTTATAGCGCTGGACGGTATCCCACGGGGTACTCCAGTCGAGAAAGCGTGTGGCCTGTTCGGCCCAGAAGGTGCTGGGGTGCTCGATGGATTGGCGGTACAGGCGCTTGTAGTCGTCTTGACTTAATTGTGCGGCCCGGCGGACGGCATCGGCTTGGGGGAACGTGCTGATATCGAACATGACGGTTCCTTATTCTTGTTGCTACAAGTAATAAAGATGCGCCGAGTGGGGGAAGGGTTCAAGTCGGCTGCCGATCGGTGTGGAAGGGGCTGGCTGCAAAATTTGTGACTGACGCAAACCAATGTGGGAGCGAGCCTGCTCGCGATGGGGGCATGACATTCAACATTAATGTTGTATGTCAGACCGCTATCGCGAGCAGGCTCGCTCCCACAAGTGCTGCCGAGTGGCGTCAGATCAGCCGCGGTGACGACCGCGGAAGTAGTTGATCAAGCCTTGGGTCGAGGCATCGTCAGCCGGGCTTTCTTCGCTGCCGACCAGGCGGTTGTAGACGCCTTTGCCCAGCTCTTTACCCAGTTCCACGCCCCACTGGTCGAAGGCGTTGATGCCCCAGATCACGCTTTGCACGAAGACTTTGTGTTCGTACATCGCCACCAGTGCGCCGAGACGACGCGGGCTGATGCGTTCGACCACCAACGTATTGCTCGGACGGTTGCCCGGGATCACCTTGTGAGACGCAAGTTTCTGCACCTCTTCTTCGCTCATGCCTTTGTCGCGCAACTCGGCTTCGGCCTCGGCAAGGGTCTTGCCCAGCATCAGCGCCTGGCTTTGCGACAGGCAGTTGGCGTACAGCCACTGGTGGTGGTCGGACACCGGGTTGAAGCTGACGATCGGCACGATGAAGTCGGCCGGGATCAGTTGGGTGCCCTGGTGCAACAACTGGTGGTAAGCGTGCTGACCGTTGCAACCCACGCCGCCCCAGATCACCGGACCGGTGTCGGTGGACACTGGTGTGCCGTCCTGACGCACGCTCTTGCCGTTGGATTCCATGTCCAGCTGTTGCAAATGCTTGGTGATGTTACGCAGGTAGTGGTCGTACGGCAGGATCGCGTGGCTTTGCGCGCCCCAGAAATTTCCGTACCACACGCCGAGCAGGGCCAGCAGCACTGGCATGTTCTGTTCGAAAGGTGCGCTCTGGAAATGCTGGTCCATGGTGTAGGCACCGGACAGCAATTCCTTGAAGTTCGACATGCCGATGGCCAGCGCGATTGGCAAACCGATGGCCGACCACAGCGAGTAACGGCCGCCAACCCAGTCCCACATCGGGAAGATGTTTTCTTCGCGGATCCCGAAGGCCACTGCCGCTGCATTGTTGCTGGAGACGGCGATGAAGTGACGGTACAGCTCGGCTTCCGAACCACCCTGAGCCAGGTACCAGGCGCGTGCGGCCTGGGCATTCTTCAGGGTTTCGAGGGTGTTGAAGGATTTCGACGAAACGATGAACAGCGTGGTTTCGGCACGCAGCTTCATGGTCAGTTCGTGGAACTCACTGCCGTCGATGTTCGCCAGGTAATGGCAGCGCACACCCTTCTGGGCGTAAGACAGCAGCGCTTCGGAGACCAGTTCCGGGCCGAGGAACGAGCCGCCGATGCCGATGTTCACCACATCAGTGATCGGCTTCTCGGAGTAACCGCGCCACAGACCGTCGTGGATACGGCCCACGAGGTCGGTGATCTGGTTCAGGACCTTGTGCACTTCCGGCATCACGTTGACGCCGTTGACCTTCAGCTTGTCGCCGACCGGACGGCGCAGTGCGGTATGCAGGGCGGGGCGACCTTCGGAGGAGTTGACGATTTCGCCTTCGAACAGCGCTTTGATCGCGCCCTGGAGGTCGACTTCGTTCGCCAGGCCCACCAGCAGATCGCGGGTCTCGGTGTTGATCAGGTTCTTCGAGTAATCGAGAAACAGGCCGCAGCTGCTGAGGGTGAATTGGGTAAAGCGCTGCGGATCGGCATTAAAGGCTTCGCGCATGCTGAAATCTTGCATGGCTTGGCGGTGGTCATTCAACGCTTGCCAGGCGGGCAGAGCGGTAACGTCTTGAGGGGTGCGGTAATACGCCATCGCTGCGGGTTTCCTTTTTACTTGAACGGCCTTTTGAACACTGAAAATACCGGAGCGCTGTGGGTGGGCCTCCGGTCAACTGCGTCGACACGATTTCATGACACAGGGCGAATACAGTAAACCTCGCGCTGCGATCTGTCTTGACTTTGTCTGACCCGTTCCCGGTACTTTTTTATACATCGAGCAGGGAACGGTCCGACAAACGGAAGGGGAAGGGCTAAGACTGGATCAGGCGACCTGAACCGGAATGGCATTGCTGGTGTGGCTCAGTTCATTACCCGGGGCCATGTAGAGCATGCGTGGCTTGAAGTTGAGCAGCTCGGCTTCGCTGTAGTGGGCGTATGCGCAGATGATCACGCGGTCACCGACCTTGGCCTTGTGCGCTGCGGCACCATTGACCGAGATCATGCGCGAGCCTTCTTCGCCACGAATCGCGTAGGTGGTGAAGCGTTCACCATTGTCGATGTTGTAGATCTGGATCTGTTCGTACTCACGGATGCCGGACAGGTCCAGCCATTCGCCGTCGATGGCGCAAGAACCTTCGTAATCGAGTACAGCGTGGGTGACTTCGGCGCGATGCAGCTTGGCTTTGAGCATGATGGCGTGCATGAGTGTTTCCCCAGGTCGGAATCGAACGGCGGGCATTGTGCCCAAAGACTTGAGGGCCAGCAATACGGCGTGTGGAGTCACCGCCGACCCAATGTGGGAGCGGGCTTGCTCGCGAATGTGGTGTGTCATTCAGTATTGATGCCGACTGATCTGCCGCATTCGCGAGCAAGCCCGCTCCCACATTTGTATTGCGGTGTTCAGGCGGGTGTGTCGAGGTTCAGATGCAGGTTATCGATCAGCCGCGTAGTGCCCAGGAACGCCGCCACCAGAATCACCAGATCCCGATCCTGCGCAGTCGCCGGGCGCAAGGTCAGCGCATGGCGAATCTCCAGATAGTCAGGACGCAAACCCGCCGCTTCAAGCTGCTTGATCTGCGCATCAATCAACGCCGGGAAATCCCGTTCGCCCTGTTTGATTGCGTCGGCAATCTGGCTCAAACCGCGATACACAACTGGCGCAACGGCCCGCTGTTCTTCGCTGAGGAAACCATTGCGCGACGACAGCGCCAGGCCATCGGCCGCACGTACCGTCGGTTCGCCGATGATCTGGATCGGCATGTTCAGGTCATGCACCAGGGCGCGGATCACCGCCAGTTGCTGGAAGTCTTTCTGGCCGAAGATCGCCAGGTCCGGCTGGACCATGTTGAACAGCTTGGTGACGACCGTCGCCACCCCTTCGAAATGCCCGGGACGGCTGGCGCCGCACAGGCCTTCGGAGAGTTGCGGAACGCTGACACGGGTCTGGCCGACCATGCCGTCGGGGTACATTTCTTCAACGGTTGGCGCGAACAGCAAGTGGCAGCCGGCCTGGAGCAGTTTCTCCTGATCGGCCGCGAGGGTGCGCGGGTACTTGTCGAGGTCTTCGCCGGCGCCGAACTGCAACGGGTTGACGAAAATGCTCGCGACCACGAAATCCACCCGTTGGGTGGCTTTGGTCACCAGTGCCACATGACCGCTGTGCAGGTTGCCCATGGTCGGCACGAAGCCGATGCGCTTGCCTTCACTGCGGGCACGGGCCACGGCGGCCCGCAATTCGCGTACGGTTTTTACGGTGTTCATGCAGAGAATCCGTGTTCGATACCAGGGAAAGTCGCCGCTTTGACTTCAGTGACGTACGCACCAAGCGCCGCTTGAATGTTTTGTTGCCCGGCCATGAAGTTCTTCACGAACTTCGGCATACGGCCAGTGATCGACAGGCCGAGCATGTCGTGCAGAACCAGGACCTGGCCGTCGGTGCCGCTGCCGGCGCCGATGCCGATCACCGGAATACCCACCGCCTGGGTGATTTCCTGAGCCAGTTCACTCGGTACGCACTCGAGCAACAGCATGGCTGCCCCCGCCTGTTCCAGAGCGATGGCATCGGCGCGCATCTGGCGTGCCTGGTTCTCGCTGCGGCCCTGGACTTTGTAACCGCCCAGAATATTCACCGATTGCGGTGTCAGCCCCATGTGGGCGCACACCGGGATACCGCGTTCGGCCAGCAGACGGATCGAGTCCGCCAGCCACAGCGCACCTTCAACCTTGACCATGTGCGCACCCGCCTGCATCAACAGGGCGCTGTTGGTCATGGTTTGTTCGAGGGTGGCGTAGGCCATGAAGGGCAGGTCGGCGAGGATCAACGCATCGGTGTTACCGCGT
Organism: Pseudomonas sp. PDM25; assembly: GCF_019219045.1. Classification (NCBI taxonomy): domain Bacteria; kingdom Pseudomonadati; phylum Pseudomonadota; class Gammaproteobacteria; order Pseudomonadales; family Pseudomonadaceae; genus Pseudomonas; species Pseudomonas sp. PDM25. The sequence continues at coordinate 29,922 of NZ_JAHUWL010000008.1, read as the reverse complement.
TTGACGGATGCCACGTGGTAAGCCATTTCCGCGGTGGTGACCGGCAGGGTGCTGTCGTGACCTTGCAAAACCATGCCTAGGGAGTCGCCCACCAGTAGCACTTCGACGCCAGCCTCATTGCAGGCGTGGGCGAAGGTCGCGTCATAGCAGGTCAGCATGGTGATCTTTTCACCTTTTTGCTTGAGACCTTGCAGAGTGGTCAGGGTGATGGCTGGCATGAAAAGTTCCTCATTCAGGCGCTGTGGAAACTACTGCGAGTAACGCGCGTGATTCTTCGTTAAATACAGGCGCACGGTCTGTTGTCGTGCTTTTAAGGCCTGGATTGCGCCCTTCAACGCCGTGTTGGCGGCAGCGGGACGCCTATAGTCGTGAGGAGAACTCGGGAAGTCAATTGCGTGTGTTACCGCATTGTTACGTGTGGGGTGTTACCGGGGTAACTGATGCGATTCAGCAGGATTGCCGTCGATCTTGAGTCCGGTACAAAACACTGTGGGAGCGGGCTTGCTCGCGAATGCGGTGTGTCAGTCAACATTGAGGCTGAATGGCACACCGCATTCGCGAGCAAGCCCGCTCCCACAGGGGATTTTTGTCAATTTTGGGAGAGGCGTTCCAGGCCGACGAACGGGCAGGCAGCGAGCAAATCGCTCAGGCTGCGGCCATCAGCCAGACGCAAATCCGCAGGCGCCAGTTCGGCCAGTGGATAGAGAACGAACGCTCGTTCCTGCATATGGTAGTGAGGCACCTTGAGGCGAGGTTCATCGATCTGCCGATCACCGAACAGTACGATGTCGAGATCCAGCGTACGCGGCCCCCAGCGTTCAAGGCGCTCGCGGCCCTGTCCGTTCTCGATGGCTTGCAGCGCATCAAGCAGCTCCAGCGGCGGGAGCGTGCTGTCGAGGGCGGCAACCGCGTTGGTATAACGCGGTTGGCCGGGCAGCAGCGAGTCGCTCTGATAAAACCCGGAAACCCCGATCAGTTCGGTCTGCGGCAACTGTGTCAGCGCCTCGACGGCGCTGCGCAATTGTTCGGCGGGGTCAGCCAGATTGCTGCCAATGCCGATGTAGATGCGTTCCATGGATTACTCGCCCGTGGCGCTCGGTGCGCCGGCGGTGCGTTTGCGCTTGGCACCACCGCTGCGGCGACGCTTGCGTGGCGCGCCGGTGCCGTCATCCTTGCCGCTGAGGTCGCGGATCATGTCGCGACGTTCGCTGTCGTTGGCGTCCTGATAGTCCGTCCACCATTCGCCCAGGCCTTCGGTCTGCTCACCGGCGCTTTCGCGCAGCAGCAGGAAGTCGTAACCGGCACGGAACCGCGGATTGTCCAGCAACAGGTCGGCGCGCTTGCCGCTGCGGCGTGGCAGACGCTCTTGCATGTCCCAGATCTCGCGGATCGGCATGGTGAAGCGTTTCGGAATCGCGATGCGCTGGCACTGTTCGGCAATCAACTCGTGAGCGGCTTCCTGCATGGCCGGAATCGGCGGCATGCCACGTTCTTGCAGGCGCAATACACGGGCCGGCAGGGCAGGCCAAAGCAGCGCCGCAAACAGGAACGCCGGGGTCACCGGTTTGTTCTGTTTGATCCGCAGATCGGTGTTGATCAACGCATCGCTGATCAGCGTGTGGGTGTACGTCGGGTTGTATTCCAGCGCCTCGGCACTGGCCGGGAACAGCGGATCGAACAGCTGCAGGTCGACCAGCATCTCGAAGGTGTCCGCGGCATGGCCGGAGAGGAACAGCTTGAGCACTTCTTCGAACAGGCGGGCCGATGGGATCTCGCGCAGCATCGGCGCCAGTTCACGGATTGGCACGGCGCTGTGCTTTTCGATGCCGAAATTAAGCTTGGCGGCGAAACGCACGGCTCGCAGCATCCGTACCGGATCTTCCTGGTAGCGTTGCTTCGGGTCGCCGATCAGGCGGATCAGGTGATTGCGGATGTCGTGTACGCCGTTGGCGTAATCGAGGATGCGCTCGCTGACCGGATCGTAATACAAGGCGTTGATGGTGAAGTCGCGGCGCTGCGCGTCTTCTTCCAGCGTGCCATAGACGTTATCGCGCAGGATGCGCCCGCTTTCGTTACGGGAAGACTGGTTGCTGTCTTCCTCTTCATCGTTTTGCGGGTGATTGGCGCGGAAGGTCGCGACTTCAATGATTTCGCGGCCAAAGTGGATGTGCACCAACTTGAAGCGGCGACCGATGATCCGCGCGTTGCGGAATTCGGCCCGCACCTGCTCAGGCGTGGCACTGGTGGCGACGTCGAAATCTTTTGGCGTGATGCCGAGCAGCATGTCACGCACACAGCCGCCGACCAGGTAAGCCTGATAACCGGCGTTCTGCAGGCGTTCGACGATGTTCACCGCGTAGCGACTGAATTGGGCCTTTTGCAGCGAATGTTGGCCGCTGTTGAGCACTTCAGGCGTACTGCGAATGTGTTGCGTATGACGCTTGGGAGAACGGAATGACTGGAACAGCTTCTTCAGCATGGGATGCACTGTTTGAAGGAATGTTCGGCCAAAACGAAGAATGACCGCATGATGGGCGGGGATTCTAGCATTTAGTCGGGGGATGGTGTAGGAAGCTGCGCAAGCGCTTGAAGCAGGGGCTTATTGGTGCGGATTGGTTCTGTGTGCCGCTACAAGGGCCAAACACCAGAAACTACAAGGGGAGCCGAAGCTCCCCAAGAAAGTAGTTGCATGCTCTATTTTTATTTTTGATTCGGGCTTTTTGTTTTTGTTAAGTGCCCTCGCCATGAAGTTTTTCCTTCATGACCCTCCCAATCGGGAGCCAAGAGCAAACGGATTGCTTTGGTCGCTGTGTTGCAGTGATCTTGCGATCCAACCAGTTCAGGCTCTGTCTTGTGACAGTTTTTTGTTGTTCTCGGCCTGGTCGTGGGGCAAGCCCCAAATACAACGCCTCTCCAAAAGAATCAGTTAGCTACGCCTCTCGCCGTCTTGTTTTTATTGTGCGTGAGTCGATACGTCTTATTTTTATTGTCTTGTGCATTGCTTGTTATTGTTCTTGTACCAAACATATAGCAGGGTGCGTGCCAACTTTTGCGAGGCCCAGCAAAACAAGGGGTTAGGCCCGTTGGTGAGGTTTTCAGAGGCCAAAAAAAACCGGGGCTTCGTTACCGTAAGCCCCGGCTTCTGTTACGTGGAAAAGGTGAGGTAACAGTTTTTTCACCTTGTCACGTGTTACCCGCACATCAGACAGGTGAGGTTCAGCTCTCGCTGGCCACCCCGGTCTTGCGCCGCGGAATGCCCAGGCGCTGACGGCGTTCCCACAGGCATTTGCGACTGACACCGAGTTTGCGTGCCAACTCGGTTTCGGTCATGTGGTCCTGGTGCTCGAGAACGAAGTGTTGGAAGTAGTCTTCCAGTGACAGGTCTTCGGTCGGCTCATGGCTATTGTTACCGGCGGCGCTGCCCTGTTGTGGTGGCAGGCCGATGAAATCGTCATCGTCCAGATCGCTCAGCTCGATGTCGATCCCCAGCAGCTCGGCGGAAATCTCCGGGCTCTCACACAGAATGACCGCACGTTCTACGGCGTTTTCCAGCTCCCGAACGTTACCCGGCCAGGAGTAGTGACGAATGGCTTGCTCGGCATCCGGGGCGAACTTCAGGTCGGTGCGGTTGACCCGCGCGCTCTGCCGCGCCAGGAACGCGTTGGCAATTTCGTTGACGTCGGCACCGCGCTCGCGCAGGGCCGGCAGTTTCAGGGCGATCACGTGAAGGCGGTAATACAAGTCTTCACGGAACTGGCCGATCTTCGCCAGGCTCTTGAGGTCCCGGTGAGTCGCGGCGATCAGGCGCACATCGACTTTCTGGGACTGCACCGAACCCACACGACGAATTTCACCTTCCTGCAGCACGCGCAGCAGGCGGGCCTGGGCTTCCAGTGGCAGTTCGCCGATTTCGTCGAGGAACAAGGTGCCGCCGTCGGCGGCTTCTACCAGGCCGGCACGCCCGGCGCTGGCGCCAGTGAACGCGCCTTTTTCGTGGCCGAACAGTTCGGACTCGATCAGGCTTTCCGGAATGGCCGCGCAGTTCACCGAAATCATCGGCGCCTTGGCACGTTTGGACAGGTTGTGCAGGGCGCGCGCCACCAGTTCTTTACCGGTGCCGGATTCGCCCTGAATCAAAACATTGGAGTCGGTTGGCGCGACTTTGCGGATCTTGCTGTACAGATCCTGCATCGGCGGGCAGGAGCCGATGATGCCGATTTCGCCATTGTTGTTGCTGGCGCCCGGTTTCGCGGCGCCATTACCGGCTTTGCCAGCGACCGGTTCACCGCTGGCTTGCACAGTTTGACGGTCACGCAGGATTCGCGCGACGGCTTGCAGCATTTCATCGTGATCGAAAGGCTTGGCGATGTAATCCACCGCGCCCATCTTCATCGAGTCGACCGCCGAACGCAGGCTGGCGTAGCTGGTCATGATCAACACCGGAGTGCCTTGGCCGAGTTTGATCAACTCGGTGCCAGGCGCGCCCGGCAGACGCAGGTCGCTGACGATCAGGTCGAACGTGGGAATGGTGAAGCGTTCTTGTGCTTCCTGCACTGAACCGGCTTCGCTGACCTGGTACTGGTTACGTTCCAGCAGGCGGCGCAAGGCGGAGCGGATAATTGTTTCGTCTTCGACGATCAAAATGTGCGGCATTGATTCGATACTCTCGACGGTCTCAGTTCACAGCGGACGTCGCTTCGACATGACGCGGCAAGGTCACCCGGATACGGGTGCCGCGTTGGCTTTGAACATCAGCCGGGCTGTCGATGGTGATTTGTCCATAATGCTCTTCAACGATGGAATAGACCAGTGCAAGGCCCAGACCGGTGCCTTCGCCAGGATCCTTGGTGGTGAAGAAAGGTTCGAACAATCTATCCATGATGTTCTTCGGAATACCGCTGCCTTCGTCCTCCACGATCAAATCGACCGTGTGTTCGCCGGCTTCGCTTTTGACCCGCACCGCACTGCCGGGAGGCGAGGCGTCGCGGGCGTTTGAGAGCAGGTTGATCAGTACTTGCGCAAGTCGCTGCGGGTCGCCTTCGACCCAGTGATCGGGATCGCACAGGTTGTAGAACTGCACTTCGAAATTGCGTCGGTTCAGCGCCAGCAAACCGATGGCATCCTGGGCCACTTCGGCCAGACAGACGGGCTCGTCGCTGTGCTGATGACTGCCGGCGTGGGCGAAGCTCATCAGCGACTGAACGATGCGCGACACGCGTTTGGTCTGCTCCAGGATCTGCCCGCTGATTTCCTTCAGTTCGCTGTCTTCTTCGCGCTCTTCGCGCAGGTTCTGCGCCAGACAGGCGATGCCAGTGATCGGGTTGCCGATTTCATGGGCCACACCGGCGGCGAGTCGACCGATGCTGGCCAGGCGCTCGGAGTGCACCAGTTTGTCTTCGAGCATCTGGGTTTCGGTCAGGTCTTCAACCAGCAGCACCAGGCCGCTGTTACCCGGGGCCAACGGTTCATCGATCGCGGCTTTGTGCAGGTTCAGCCAGCGGGTCTGGCCGTCGAGGGCCAGGTGCTGTTTGTGCAAATGCTCGTCCGGCAGATTGATGAAGCCTTGCAGCAGCTCTTTCCAGGGATCGGCAATGGTGCTCAGCCGCGAGCCGACCACACGCTGTGCGGCAATGCCAGTCAGCTCCTCCATGGCTTTGTTCCACATGAGGATTTCCTGATCCTTGGCCAGCGAGCAAACGCCCATCGGCAATTCCTGCAGGGTCTGGCGGTGATAGCGGCGCAGGGCATCGAGTTCGGCGGCCAGCCCGGTCAGGCGCGAGTGGTAATCCTCGAGGCGACTTTCGATGAAGTGGATGTCTTCGGTGACGTAGTTTTCGCCGCCGGCCTTATAAGGCAGGAATGTCTCGACCATGTCCTGAGCCACACTCGGCCCCATCAGGCCGGAGAGGTTGGCTTCGATACGGTCGCGCAAGCGACGCAAGGCGTAAGGCCGGCGCTCATCGAAAGGCAGATAGAGGTCGCGCAGGGCCTGTTCGACTTCTTTCTGCGCAGCCTTGGCGCCCAGGGGTTTGGCAAGCTGTGTGGCGAACTCCTGGGGGGAGGCGGCGTGCAGTTCGCGGCGTTGCGGCCGACGCACGTTGTCCACGGCGCAGGCTTCGGCGGCGCTGGCTTCTTCGCTGCTGGCGTTGGTGAACAGCGAGATCAGGGTGAACATCAGCACGTTGGCCGCCAGCGAGGCGATCGCCGCCATGTGCCAACTGGTGTCGTCCAGCACGTAGATCATGTTCAGCAGCGGTATGTAGAAACCCTGCAGATTGCCGACCAGCGGCAGCAGCATGGTTACCAGCCACACCAGAATCCCCGCGAGCAAACCAGCGATGAAACCGCGGCGGTTGGCGGTCGGCCAGTACAGTACCGACAGCACGCCCGGCAGGAATTGCAGAGTGGCGACGAAGGCGACGATGCCCAGATTCGCCAGGTCCTGCTCCGCGCCCAGCAGCAGGTAGAAACCGTAACCGGCCATGATGATCGCGACGATCAGCGCCCGGCGGGTCCACTTCAACCAGCGGTAGATATTGCCTTCGGCCGGCGGCTGATAGAGCGGCAGCACCAAATGGTTCAGCGCCATCCCGGACAGCGCCAGGGTGGTGACAATGATCAAGCCGCTGGCCGCCGACAAGCCACCGACATAGGCCAATAGCGCCAGGGCCTTGTTGTTGGCGGCGATGCCGATGCCCAGCGTGAAGTATTCCGGGTTGGTGGTGGCGCCGAGTTTCAGCCCGGCCCAGAGAATCAGCGGTACCGCCAGGCTCATCAACAGCAGAAACAGTGGCAAGCCCCAGCTCGCGCTGACCAGCGAGCGAGGGTTGAGGTTTTCGGTAAACGTCATGTGGTACATGTGCGGCATTACAATCGCCGAAGCGAAGAACACCAGCAGCAGCGTGCGCCATGGGCCTTCCTGCAATGGCGTGTGCAACGCGGCGAGGGCGGTCTGGTTTTGCAGTAGCCACAGTTCCAGCTGTTGCGGGCCGTCGAATACGCCGTACAACGCATACAAGCCAACACCGCCGATGGCGATCAGTTTGATCACCGATTCAAAGGCAATCGCGAACACCAGGCCTTCGTGTTTCTCCCGCGTCGCAATGTGCCGCGAGCCGAAGAAAATCGTGAACAGCGTAATCAGTGCGCAGAAGCTCAGGGCCACGCGATGTTGCACCGGCTCGCGGGTGAGGATGCCGATGGAGTCGGCCACCGCCTGAATCTGCAACGCCAGCAGCGGCAGCACGCCGATCAGCATGAAGATCGTGGTCAGTGCGCCGGCCCAGGTGCTGCGGAAGCGGAAGGCGAACAGATCGGCCAGCGACGACAGCTGATACGTGCGGGTGATTTTCAGGATCGGATACAAAAGCACCGGCGCCAGCAGAAACGCGCCGGAGACGCCCAGATAGCTGGACAAAAATCCGTAGCCGTATTGATAGGCCAGGCCCACCGTGCCGTAAAACGCCCACGCACTGGCATACACGCCCAGCGACAGGGTGTACGTCAGCGGGTGGCGAATGATCGCCCGGGGGATCATGCCCCGTTCGCTGATCCAGGCTACGCCGAACAGCACCGCCAGGTAGGCGGCGCTGATCAGGATCATCTGGGTCAGGCTAAAGCTCATCGGCATCTTTTTGGCTCTGCAGGATGAAGGTCACGACGATCAGAATCAGCCAGAGCAGATAAGGGCGATACCAGGCGCCAGTGGCGTCGATCCACCAATCCATGATGGCCGGGGAGAACAGATAAATCCCCACTACCAGGAGCAGGACCAAGCGATAGATGTACATCCCGGCCTCTCTTTTTTATGCGCGTGCCCGAAAACGTGCGGCGATGGTAACGGATGGGCGCGCCACTGCAAGTGTGATCACTGTAGTTGTGCTTCGGGCAGGTTGAGTGTGCGCGGGATCAACACGGCATCCCAGTGGGCGATGCCCCAGTTCAACACTTCCCGTGGGGTGGCGTAAGCCAGTTCGGCACCGGGATTGTGCCCCAGTGCGCGCAATGCACGCAGCAACAAGGGGGTTGCCTGATCTTCGGTCAACGGCGGCGAACGATAGGACTTGCCGAGCTTGTGGCCATCGGGCTGGGTGATCAGCGGGATATGCAGATAGCGCGGTTGCGGCAGGCCAAGCAGTTCTTGCAAGTAGAGCTGGCGCGGCGTGGAGTCGAGCAGGTCGGCGCCGCGGACGATATCGGTAATGCCTTGCCAGGCGTCGTCCAGCACCACCGCCAATTGATAGGCGTAGAGCCCGTCGCGGCGACGAATCACGAAATCGCCGACTTCCCGGCCCAGGTGTTGGCGGTATTCGCCTTGCACCCGGTCGATGAAGTGATATTCCAGCTCGGGGACACGCAGGCGAATCGCTGCATCTTTAGTGTCATGACCGGCGTTGCGGCAAAAGCCCGGGTAAATCCCGTGATACGGCTCCAATTGTTTGCGCGAGCAAGTGCAAGCGTAGGCCAGGCCCTGATTGAACAGGCGATTGAGGACTTCGGCATAGGCATCGTGCCGGTCACTCTGTCGGACCACTTCGCCATCCCACTCGAAACCGTAGCTTTCCAGGGCTTTGAGGATCGCCGCCTGAGCGCCGGGCTCTTCCCTGGGAGGATCGAGATCTTCCATGCGCATCAGCCAGCGGCCACCCACCGAGCGCGCGTCGAGGTATGAGGCCAGCGCTGCGACCAGCGAACCGAAATGCAGATGGCCACTGGGCGTGGGGGCGAAGCGCCCGATGTAGGGGGTGGAAGTCGTGGCGGTCATGGACGAATGTTACATCTCTGGTCGTGCGCGAGTCCCTGTGGGAGTGAGCCTGCTCGCGATAGCGGTTTCACATACAACACATTCGTTGACTGACACGCCGCAATCGCGAGCAGGCTCGCTCCCACAGGAGGGCTCGCCGTGGCGAATGTCAGAAACAAAAACGGAGCGTTCGCACGCTCCGTTTTTCGTTCAAGTCGAGATTACTTGCCGACTTGCTTTTCCTTGATTTCCGCCAGGGTCTTGCAGTCAACGCACATGTCGGCGGTAGGGCGGGCTTCCAGTCGCTTGACGCCGATTTCGACGCCGCAGGACTCGCACCAGCCATATTCTTCGTCTTCGATCAGTTGCAGCGTCTTGTCGATCTTTTTGATCAACTTGCGCTCGCGGTCGCGGGCACGCAGCTCGAGGCTGAATTCTTCTTCCTGGCTGGCACGGTCTGCCGGGTCCGGGAAGTTGGCCGCTTCGTCTTTCATGTGATCAACAGTACGGTCGACTTCCTGCATCAAGTCCTGTTTCCACTTATTCAGGATCTTGGTGAAGTGAGCGCGCATGGGCTTGCCCATGTACTCCTCGCCCTTCACTTCTTTGTAGGGTTCGAAGCCGCTGATCGACTGGTTCTGTTGTTGCTTTGCTTGGGTGGACATGAAATAGACCGCCTCTACTCTTGTAATCCATTGCGCAGGATTGCTCCATCACCGACACCTGCCGGCCCTGCGGCTGCAAGCGGGCGAACTTACCAGATCAAATCGGGCCGCGCTACTCCCGGATGTCGAGGTAGTGGCCCGCAGTGCTTGCAAATGATTGCAAAGCCTTGTCTGGTGGCGCTGGAGACCTGATCAATTATTGATTTTAGTCAAACCTGAGACACACGCTTGAGTCGTTTGAGAACAGCGTTATAACGGTCTGACCGCTTTAGGTTCTCGCTCGTTCCTGCGCTTGGGTAGAATCAGTTCTTTTCCCCGTTGAAGGAAGGCTAATGGCTCAGTCCTACAGTGCCCGCAGTCGCGCGATCGAACCTTTCCATGTCATGGCGCTGCTGGCGCGGGCCAATGAACTGCAAGCCGCTGGTCACGACGTGATCCACCTGGAAATCGGCGAACCCGACTTCACCACCGCCGAGCCGATCATTCAGGCTGGCCAGGCCGCATTGACGGCGGGGAAGACCCGTTACACCGCCGCGCGTGGCATTCCCGAGTTGCGTGAGGCCATTTCCGGCTTTTATCAGCAACGCTACGGTTTGAACATCGACCCGCAGCGAATTCTCATCACGCCTGGCGGTTCCGGTGCGCTGCTGCTGGCCAGCGCCTTGTTGGTGGATCCGGGCAAGCACTGGCTGCTGGCGGACCCGGGATACCCGTGCAACCGGCACTTTTTGCGGCTGGTGGAAGGCGCCGCGCAGCTTGTTCCTGTAGGCCCGGACGTGCGCTATCAGCTGACGCCGGAACTGATTGCCCGCCACTGGGACCACGACAGCGTCGGCGCCCTGGTGGCTTCGCCAGCCAATCCGACCGGGACGATCCTGACCCGCGATGAACTGGCGGGCCTGTCTGCCGCGATCAAGGAGCGTCACGGTCATCTGGTGGTGGACGAGATCTATCACGGCCTGACCTATGGCACTGATGCGGCCAGCGTGCTGGAAGTCGATGACAGTGCCTTTGTACTGAATAGTTTTTCCAAGTATTTCGGCATGACGGGGTGGCGACTGGGTTGGCTGGTGGCGCCTGAAGCGGCGGTCGGTGAACTGGAAAAGCTCGCCCAGAACCTCTACATCAGCGCCCCGAGCATGGCTCAGCACGCCGCTCTGGCCTGCTTCGAACCGGCCACGATCAGCATTCTGGAAGAACGCCGCGCCGAATTCGGCCGTCGTCGGGATTTCCTCTTGCCAGCCCTGCGAGAGCTGGGCTTCGGTATCGCTGTCGAGCCTGAAGGCGCGTTCTATTTGTATGCCGATATCAGCAAGTTCGGCGGCGATGCCTTCGCGTTCTGCCGACATTTCCTCGAAACCGAACACGTTGCGATTACTCCGGGTCTGGACTTCGGTCGTTATCAGGCCGGCCATCATGTGCGGTTTGCCTACACCCAAAGTCTTCCGCGCCTACAGGAAGCGGTCGAGCGGATTGCGCGCGGCTTGAAGAGCTGGCAAGGCTGATGCGTTTTCATCCTCCCCTCGAAGAAGGTCGTTTGATTCGTCGTTACAAGCGTTTTCTCGCCGATATCGAAACCGTTAGCGGCGAGTTGATGACTATTCATTGCCCGAACACCGGCTCGATGCTCAATTGCCAGGTTGAGGGCGGGCAGGTCTGGTTCAGCCGTTCCAACGATCCCAAGCGCAAGTTGCCCGGCACCTGGGAAGTCGGCGAAACCCCGCAGGGGCGCTTGTTTTGCGTGAACACCGGGCGGGCCAACGGCTTGATCGAAGAAGCGCTGCGAGCGGGTGTCATCACTGAACTCAACGGCTTTACCGAGCTGAAGCGCGAAGTGGCCTACGGTCAGGAGAGCAGTCGCATCGATTTCCGCCTCGATTACCCGAGCGGGCCGGCGTATGTCGAAGTCAAAAGTGTCACCCTGGGCTTCGACGGTTCGCTGGTAGCGGCATTTCCCGATGCAGTGACCCAGCGCGGGGCCAAGCATTTGCGCGAATTGGCGCATTTGGCCCGGGACGGAATTCGTGCGGTGCAGTTGTATTGCGTCAATCTCACCGGCATCGACGCTGTGCGTCCTGCAAAAGAAATCGATTCGGCCTACGCCGACGCTTTGCGTGAAGCGGTGGCGTGCGGAGTCGAGGTGCTGGCCTATGGCGTGCGGTTGACCCACGAAGAAATGGTGGTCGATCGGCGTCTGGAAGTGTTGCTCAACGGCTAAAGACTGACCCAGATCCCTTGCTCGTCTTCGCGGCAGGCGACGGTGGTCAGAGACTGGCCGGCGCAAGGGCCGGCGACGCATTCGCCGTCTTCGATCAGAAACAGTGCGCCGTGGGTCGCGCACTGAATCAGGCTGTTGCTGGGGTCGAGAAACTGGTCGGGTTTCCATTCCAGTCCGACCCCACGGTGCGGGCAGCGATTGATGTAGACGTAAACCTGGCCGCCACGGCGCACGGCAAAGAGCTTCTGGCCGTCGATGTCGAAGCCGCGGCTGCTGGCATCGGCCAGTTCAACGCCTGCACAAAGAAACTTCATGTCTATCCTCAAGTCCGGCGGCTCGTGACTGGATATGTCCGAGCTTGACGTTCAAATGCAAACAATTATCAAATGGCCGCCTTGCCCTTCGGGTACAGATGCCAGGCGCCAAGGATACGTGGCCTGTCATTTCAATGCCCGGGAAAACCCTTGAAGGAAGCTGTTTATGCGCCTGAGTACCCGCGTTGCTGCGCTCTGTGTCGGACTCCTCGTCAGCCACCACGCCGCAGCGGCCGAGTCGCCACAACGTTGGGTCAGTGCCGGGGGCGCTTTATCGGAATGGATCAGCGCGCTGGGCGGTGAATCGAAACTGGTCGGTGTCGACACCACCAGTCAGCACCCGGAATCGCTCAAGGCATTGCCGAGCATCGGGTATCAGCGGCAGCTGTCGGCGGAGGGCATCTTGAGCTTACGCCCGCAGATACTGGTCGGTACCGAGGAAACGGGACCGCCACCGGTGCTTTCGCAGGTTCGCAGTGCGGGTGTGCAGGTCGAACTGTTCTCGGCCCAGCCGGACCTGCCGACGTTGCAGGGCAATTTGCAGCGTCTGGGCAAATTGCTTGGCGCGGACGATCAGGCCTCGCAGGTGTTCCAGGCTTATCAACAGCAACTCGATCAGCAAAAGATCCGGGTCACTCGGGCGCAGTTGAAAGGAAAATCGCCGGGCGTGCTGTTGTTGCTTGGTCACGCGGGCGGCAAACCGCTCATCGCCGGCAAGAACACCGCCGCCGATTGGTTGCTGCAACAGGCCGGCGGGCACAACCTGGCCACGCATACCGGCTACAAACCCTTCTCTGTCGAATCCCTGGTCAGTCTGAATCCTGAGGTGCTGGTGTTTGCCGATCGCGCACTGACCGGCGATGCAGCCCGTGCGGCGTTGTTCAAGGAGAACCCGATCCTGTCCTCGACCCGCGCCGCCAAGGACGGGCGAGTCATGGAGCTTGATCCGACCTTGTTGGTCGGGGGCTTGGGGCCGCGGCTACCCGATGCGATGAAAAAACTGTCTGACGCCTTTTACCCCGATTCGGCCGGCCAATGACCATCCTGGTTAAACCCCGTGCTTTGTTCATTGGTCTGATCCTGCTGTGTTTGCTGGCCATCTGGTTGTCATTGGCGCTTGGACCGGTGAGCTTGCCGTTGTTCGACACCTTGCGTGCAGCTCTGCGGCTGGTGGGTGTCCCGATTGCGCCCGACGGACTGGAGCAGGCCGAACTGATCCTGGGGCAGATTCGCTTGCCGCGAACCTTGTTGGGGATGGCCGTGGGAGGGGTGTTGGCCTTGTCCGGCGTGGCGATGCAGGGGTTGTTTCGTAATCCTCTAGCCGATCCGGGGCTGGTCGGCGTCTCCAGTGGTGCGGCATTGGGCGCGGCCATTGCGATCGTCGGTGGTTCTGTGTTCGGCGGTCTGCCTGAATCCTTCGGGCCGTATCTGTTATCGCTGTGCGCGTTTCTCGGCGGGCTTGGCGTGACCGCGTTGGTGTATCGACTGGGCCGACGCAACGGGCAGACCCATGTCGCGACCATGCTGCTGGCCGGTATTGCGTTGACTGCGCTGGCCGGTTCCGCCGTGGGACTGTTCACCTATCTGGCGGATGACGCGACGCTGCGCACCCTGACGTTCTGGAACCTGGGCAGCCTCAATGGCGCCAGCTATTCGCGGCTCTGGCCGTTACTGCTGATCAGTGCCGGCGTGGCGCTGTGGCTGCCGCGCCGGGCCAAGGCCTTGAATGCGTTGTTGCTGGGTGAGTCGGAGGCGGGTCACCTGGGCATCGACGTCGAAGGGCTCAAGCGCGAATTGGTGTTTTGCACGGCGTTGGGTGTCGGTGCGGCGGTGGCCGCGGCGGGGATGATCGGGTTTGTGGGGCTGGTGGTGCCGCATCTGGTGCGACTGCTGGCCGGTCCGGATCATCGTGTGCTGTTGCCAGCGTCAGTATTGGCCGGTGCCAGCCTTCTGTTGTTTGCCGATCTGGTGGCGCGACTGGCCCTGGCGCCGGCCGAATTGCCGATCGGGATCGTCACGGCTTTCATCGGTGCGCCGTTCTTTCTGTATTTATTGCTCAGAGGGCGTGCCTGATGTTGCGAACGCAAAATCTGCAAATCCGTCGGGGCCGAAAGATTGTCCTGACGGACATCACGCTTGAGCTCAAACCGGGCGAAGTTCTCGGCGTGCTGGGGCCGAATGGCGCCGGCAAAAGCACCTTGCTCGGCGCCTTGTGCGGCGAGTTGCGGGCTCATCAGGGCAGCGTCTGGCTCGACGAGCGCGAGCTGAGCGACTGGACGGGGACGTCGCGAGCGCAGCGCTTGGCGGTATTGCCGCAGGTGTCGACCCTGGACTTCGCTTTTCGTGTCGAAGAGGTGGTCGGCATGGGCCGCTTGCCCCATCAAAGCGGTCGGGTCCGCGATGACGAGATCGTCGCCGCTGCATTACACGCAGCCGATGCCGAACATTTGAGTGGCCGCAGCTATCTGGCTTTGTCCGGTGGTGAACGTCAGCGGGTGCATCTGGCGCGGGTTCTGGCGCAGCTCTGGCCGGGCGAAGCAGGGCAAACGTTGTTGCTCGATGAGCCAACGTCGATGCTCGACCCGCTTCATCAGCACACCACTTTGCAAGCTGTACGCGAGTTCGCCAATAGAGGCGCGGCGGTGCTGGTGATCCTGCATGATCTGAACCTGGCAGCGCGCTATTGTGATCGCCTGTTACTGCTCGAAGGCGGGCGCCCTGTGGCGCTCGATACTCCGGAGCAGGTGTTGCGCCCAGAGCCACTCAAGGCCGTGTTCGGGCTGGAAGTGCTGGTGCAGCAGCACCCGGAGCGTGGGCATCCGCTGATCATCGCCCGCTGAGTTTTTTATGGAGTGAAAACATGCGTGGGATTTTGATGCTGGCCTTGCTGTTGCTGAGTGCCTGTCAGCATGTTTCGACTGCGCCACCGGTTGTCGGCGAGATCCGGGACTTGCGCAGCGGTCAGACCCTCACGGCAGAGGAGCTGATTGAACGGCTGAAGACGCCTTCACGGCTGATCGTGGGCGAGCAACATGACAATCGCGATCACCATGAGCTGCAGCTGTGGTTATTGCAGTCGCTGGGTCAGCGGCGACCTCAAGGCAGTCTGCTGCTGGAAATGCTCACACCTGATCAACAGCCGCGTGTCGATGACGTTCGTCACGCCTCGACACCGCCAGCGGATTTGCCCGGTGCATTGGCCTGGCAGTCTGGCTGGGACTGGAATCTGTACGGGCCTATCGTACGTTTCGCGCTGTCCCAGCCATACCCGCTGCTGGCAGCCAATCTGGACACGCTTGAAGTCCGTGCCGTTTACGCCACCCCTCCGACATTGAGCGGTTCGCGTTCCAACGCAGCGTCAGTGAAGGACGAGTTGCTGAAGCAAGTCAGCGAATCCCACTGTGGCCTGCTGCCGACATCGCAGATGCCGGCGATGCTGGCGGTCCAGCAGCAACGTGACCGACGGATGGCCGAACGCCTGCTGGCGGCACCCACGCCTTCACTGCTGTTTGCCGGCGCTTACCATGCGCGCAAGGATGTCGGCGTGCCGATTCATGTGCTTGATCTGGGTGAACCCCAGGCGCCTGCGGTGGTGATGCTGGCGGAGCAGGGCAGCGAGGTCACACCGGCCATGGCGGATTACGTCTGGTACACGCCTGCCACGCCGCCCCAGGATTACTGCGCGCAAATGCGTAAGCAATTTGGCAAGTGATCGAACGACTTTTCTCCAGGCAAAAAAAGACCCGGCAAGAGCCGGGTCAAATAACCGTGATTAGCCTGATGAGGAGATATCTGAGAGTCCGAACCAAGGGCTTTTCAAATATCGACCAGTCTCGCGACCGGATGCGGTAATCATAGCGATTCTCATTACCAAGTCAACCGCTGATTTTTCAGTTCTTTGAAATGCGCTGCCCGTTCGCTTGAAACGCCCGTAATCATTGGTTTTAGCCTGTTCGCTTGCGCGAACTCATCAGAATGATCTGCTTGTTCAGCAGGTCGATATGTCGGGCCATGCTCGCAATCAGGCTATGAGCGATCTTCGGATTGCTTTGGGTCAGGCTGAGAAACTGGTCTTTGGGGATCAGCATGACAGTGCTGGGCTCGCTGGTGATCACACTGGCGTTACGCTTCTCGCCAGTGAATACCGCCATGGCGCCAAAAATCTCGTCCTTGGGTATATCGCCGACTTTGTGGCCGTCGACAAAGGCTTCAGCGTGGCCATCAATGATGACAAACACCTGATCCGGTTCATCGCCCTGACGGATCAATACTTCGCCACTGGCCACGCGCTGAAAGCCATTGGTGCTTCGAAACTCGGGTAGTTTCAAGCGGGCCACGGCATCGGACAGCAGCGCGGACTGTCCGGCCATGTATTGAAGAAACAACTCCGAACGCTCCGGGTCGGCGTAGATATGCTGAAAAACCTCGGATCGCAGATATGGCGTCAGTGCCAAAGGGTTATCGCTGCGAAAGCGGCAACGCGGCAGTTCTGTGCCCTGACGCAAGCCGATCAGATCGCCCTCGTGCAGATAGAACAATGCCCGATCGTCGATGCATCCATGCAGCAGGCCATTGTCCAGCACAAAAAGTTGATTGCCGGGTAACAGGACGGCCAGATCATCGACGGCTGAAAATTCCAGGCGCGGTCCGCAGGGCATCAAACCTTCCAGCAGCCGGACGGGAATATGTTGCAGTCGGTTGATCAGCGCGTCGGCGTAAGCCGGTTGTTCCCCTAGTAGGTACATGGCTGCTGCGTCCGTTCAGTTTTTGTGACGTGACGAGATAGCTTCCAGCTGTTTGTTCAAGGCGTCCTTGCGCTCGGCGGGAATGTCATTCCAGTGCACATCCATCAGGGCACCTTCGATGGCATATAACAACACCTTGGACGCCCGAAACCCGCGCGTGCGCACGGCCCGATAAGCATCCACCGCCCCCAGGCGACGCAAGTCCGAGGCGCTGTGGATGCCCACGGCATGCAGCCACTGCGCCGACGTCTTGCCAAGATTCTTCAGGTGCTGCAGTTCATCATTCATCAAGCCTCCTTGCGACGGCCGAACGGTGCGTGGGCGAGCTTCTCAGGAGTGTAGCCATCAGTAGGAAAAGCGTGATTGTTTGGTCGGTTTCGACGCAAAAGCTTCTAAGAAGCAGATGTCTGGAGAGAGAGGAAATGTCTGCGAGTGCAGTAGAAGCAGGCAACGCAATCTCTGTGGGAGCAAGCTCGCACAGGGATCGTGTCAAATTGGGGAGGCGATGCGGGTACTAGCGGGTGCGATAACGCAGGCGTGTACCGAAATTCATCGACATCAGGATCTCGTCAGCACTCAGCTCTGGCGGGAAGTAGGCGCCGGAGATCTGTGCGTGAGCAAGGCTCGCGCCTTCCAGGGAGGCGTTGCGAAAGTCGATGCCGCGCAAGTCGGCGGAGCGGAAATAGGCATCGGTAAAGTCGATGCCGTCGGCGTTCAGTTCACGCAGGTCCAGCCCCCGGAAATCGCCACCGACCATGTCGATAGGTCCGTCTTTTGGTCGCTCGTTGTTGAAGCCAGTGATGTCGTCTTTGTGCAGCAAAGCATAAAGCGGGGTATCGAGAAGTTTCGGCTGGCTCATGTCAGATCACCTGTTGGTTTTATGACGCCAGTATAGTGCCACTATTTGGCAGCCGTGAAGCCGGTGAAGGCTTCACGGCTGAAATAGTTGCTTACAGCCCTGGCAGGCGCTGGCGAATCTGCGCAATGACGGTGTCGAGGGTTCCGCTTTCATTGGTCTGAACGCGTTTGCTGCACAGAATCTCTGCCGGCGTCAGAGCCTCGCGAGTGGCTTGCTGGGCTTCGATAACCGCCAGGTTGGCGTCGGACGGGTCCTTTTTGTCTGCCTGACGCAGGGCCAGCCAGGTCTCGATCACCGCTTGCGGCGCATTGCAATCGAGGATCAGGAATGGCGCGCCGGTGGCTTCGGCGATTTTCGCTGCGCCGTCACGCTGGTCGCGCTTGAGGTACGTCGCATCGATCACCACGGGGAAGCCTGCGCGCAGGATCACAGCGGCAACTTCATGCAGGCGGGTGTAAGTGGCGGCACTGGCGTCGGCGCTATAGATGCCGGCCTGAGGGTCGTTTGGCACGGTTTGCTCGCCGAACAGACGTTTGCGCTCTACATCGGAACGCAGGCGAATGGCGCCCAATGCTTCCACCAGACGCATGGCTACGTGGCTCTTGCCGACGGCAGAAACACCGTGGGTAATGGCCATGAAGCGCGAAGGAATGGTGCTGTAGCTTTCCGCCAGGTTGGCGTAATTGCGGTACTGACGCAGGGTGGTGGCTCGCTGCACCGGGTCGGCCTCGGCCGGCATGCTGAACAGGCTGACCTTGGCGCGAACCAGTGCGCGGTAGGCTTTATAGAAGTTCAGCAACTCCAGGCCCTGGTAATCGCCGGTCAATTCCAGGTACTGGCTGATGAAGCGGCGCGCCAGGCTCTTCAGGCCACGGTCTTCCAGGTCCATCGCCAGGAAGCCGGTGTCGGCATAAACGTCGGTGAAGCGGAACGGTTCGTTGAACTCGATGCAGTCGAAGATCACGACCTTGCCGTCGATCACGGTGGCGTTGCCCAAGTGGATGTCACCGTGGCATTCGCGGATGAAACCTTCGGCCTTGCGCTGGGCGAACAGTGGCTTGAGGCGTTCGAAGCTGCTTTCGGCCCAGGCTTGCAGCGCATCCAGTTGCAGCAGATCGGCCTTGTCGCTGAGGAACGGGCGGATCTGTTCGAAGTTCTGGCGTACCGGTGCCATCACGCTTTCCGGCGTGCCGGCTTCGTGTTCGGCAGGCACTTTCGGCGCGTTGAGGTGGAATTGGGCGATCTGCGCGGCCATCTCGTCGATGTGCGTGGTGGTCAATTCACCATTGGCTTGTAGGGTGCTGAGTAACCCGCTCTGTGGGAATTGACGCATTTTCAGTGCGTAATCGACGACCGGACCCGCGCCGCCCAGTTGTGGGGCTTCGGCGCTGCCGGTGATTGGCAATACTTCGAGGTACAAATCGTTGGTCAGGCGCTGGTTAAGACGCAGCTCCTCCCCGCAAAAATGCTTGCGAGCGTCGAGGTTGGTGAAATCCAGGAAGCCGAAATTCACTGGCTTCTTCACTTTATAAGCAAAGGGACCGGTGAGGATTACCCAGGAAATATGGGTTTCGATGACCTGGAACCCGTCTACGGGATGCGGGTAGAGGGCTGGGTTTTGCAGGGCAGCGATCAGGGATTGGCTCACAAGCGATCCTTCAGAGTCTGGGGGAAATTCACGGCCGTCATTATGGCCGCAAGTCCGTCTGACGCAAACCTCAGAGGGCTCCTGTTGAGTCTGAATAAAGTGCGTATAATCCGCCGCCATGACTCGTACTCGATCCCCCCGCACCCCCAAAAAACCACCTTCCAAGGGCCTGCGCCCCTGGCTGGGCTGGGCCCTTAAACTCAGTCTGGTCGGCCTTGTGGTGCTGGCCGGGTTCGCGGTTTACCTCGACGCGATCGTCCAGGAGAAGTTCTCCGGCAAGCGCTGGACCATCCCGGCCAAGGTGTACGCGCGCCCGCTGGAGCTGTTTACCGGCCAAAAGTTGAGCAAGGAAGACTTCCTCACCGAGCTCGACGCCTTGGGCTACCGACGCGAGGCCGTGAGCAATGGCCCCGGTGCGGCGGCGGTCAGTGGCAACACTGTCGACTTGAATACCCGTGGCTTCCAGTTCTACGAAGGCCTGGAGAAACCCCAGCCTGTGCGCGTGCGGTTCTCCGGCGACTACGTGGCCGAACTTTCGGCGACCAACGGTTCGAAGCTTTCTGTGGTGCGCCTTGAGCCGCTGCTGATCGGCGGGATTTACCCGAAAAACCTCGAAGATCGCATTCTGATCAAAATCGATCAGGTCCCGCCCTATCTGTTGGAAACCCTGGTCGCTGTGGAAGACCGGGATTTCTATAGCCATTGGGGCGTGTCGCCCAAGTCGATTGCCCGCGCCGTCTACGTCAACACCTCTGGCGGCAAGATGACCCAGGGCGGCAGTACGCTGACGCAACAGTTGGTCAAGAATTTCTACCTGACCAGCGAACGCAGCCTGACCCGTAAACTCACCGAAGCCATGATGGCGATGTTGCTTGAGCTGCATTACGACAAGCGAGAAATTCTTGAGGCTTACCTCAACGAAGTGTTCGTCGGTCAGGATGGCCAGCGCGCAGTGCATGGCTTTGGCTTGGCAAGCCAGTTTTTCTTCGGGCAACCGTTGTCCGAACTGAAACTGCATCAAGTCGCCATGCTGGTGGGCATGGTCAAGGGGCCGTCCTATTACAACCCGCGTCGCAACCCTGAGCGGGCGCTTGAGCGGCGTAATCTGGTACTCGATGTACTTGAGCAGCAAGGTGTTGCCACCGCCGAGCAGGTCGCTGCCGCGAAGCAAATGCCACTGGGTGTGACGACTCGCGGCAAGCTGGCGGACAGCTCGTTCCCCGGCTTCCTCGATCTGGTCAAGCGTCAGCTGCGTGAAGACTATCGCGACGAAGACTTGACCGAAGAAGGTCTGCGGATCTTCACCAGTTTCGACCCGATCCTGCAGATGAAAGCCGAGGCGTCGGTCAACGACACCTTCAAGAGACTCGCCGGGCGCAAGGGTTCCGATGAGGTTGAAGCGGCCATGGTCGTGACCAACCCGGAAACCGGTGAAGTCCAGGCCATGATCGGCAGTCGTCAGGCGAGTTTTGCCGGCTTCAACCGTGCGCTGGATGCTGTGCGACCGATCGGCTCTTTGATCAAGCCGGCGGTTTATCTGACAGCCCTTGAGAAGCCGAGCCAGTACACATTGACCAGTTGGCTGTCGGACGATTCCTTCTCGGTCAAAGGCGCGGACGGTCAAGTCTGGAAACCCCAGAACTACGATCGCCGTTCCCATGGCACCGTATTTCTGTATCAGGGCCTGGCGCACTCCTACAACCTGTCGACCGCGCGTCTCGGGTTGGCGGTGGGCGTGCCGAATGTCCTGAAGACCCTGGCGCGTCTTGGTGTGAGTCGCGAATTCCCGGCGTTCCCGTCGATGCTACTGGGGGCTGGCGGTCTGACCCCGATCGAAGTGGCGACGATGTACCAGACCCTGGCCAACGGTGGTTTCAATACGCCGATGCGCGGGATCCGTAGCGTATTGACCGCGGAAGGCGAACCGCTCAAGCGTTATCCGTTCCAGATTCAGCAGCGTTTCGATCCGGCCTCCATTTACCTGATCCAGAGCGCCATGCAGCGGGTCATGCGTGAAGGTACCGGTAGTTCGGTTTACAACGTGTTGCCGAAAACCCTGACCCTGGCCGGCAAGACCGGTACCAGTAACGATTCGCGGGACAGCTGGTTCGCCGGTTTCAGTCAGGACCTGCTGGCAGTGGTCTGGCTGGGGCGCGATGACAACGGCAAGACGCCGTTCACCGGCGCGACCGGTGCGTTGCAGGTCTGGACCAGTTTCATGCGCAAGGCCGATCCGTTACCGCTGGACATGCCGCAGCCAGACAACATTGTTCAGGCCTGGGTCGATTCGCGTACCGGACAAGGCTCTGATGCCAACTGCCCAGGTGCGGTGCAGATGCCGTATATTCGCGGCAGCGAACCGCCTCCCGGTGCTGCTTGCGGTGGCGAAAGCCCTGTTTCCGGCGAAACGGTGATGGATTGGGTCAAGGGCTGGATGAATTAAGCAAAGAGGGTTTCAAGTGAACAAGTGGTTGATTCCAGCGGTTACTGCCGTGGCTTTGCTCAGCGGTTGCTCCTCCGTACAACGCGGGTCGATTCCGGTTGTGGATTCCGGTAGCGCCGTTTCGAACAGTGAACGGATTTCGGCGAATGGCGGTTTCCGTCAGACGACGACTAAACGTCCTGCGCAAACCCAGACTCAGGCGATTCCACAAGGTGATACCGGCGTCGTCGTGATGGTGCCGGGTGGTGGCGCAGTAACGTCGGCACCGATCAGCACTGCGCCGATCACGCCAGGCCCGATTACTCCGGGGCCGATCGATACCTCGCCGGTCCAGTCGGCACCGGTCAATCAGGGCAGCTACAGCATGCCGTCGACGCCGAGCGGGATTCCTTCGGCGAGCTCCGGTGGCTTGTCTGCCGACGAGCAATTGGACGGTCCGGTTCTGGCCTTGCTGACTACCGCTCAGCAGCAACAGGCGAGTGGTGATCTCAACGGTGCTTCCTCCAGCCTCGAACGCGCCCAGCGTGTTGCTCCGCGTGAGCCGCAAGTGCTTTATCGTCTGGCCCAGGTACGTATGGCTCAAGGCGATGCACCACAAGCCGAGCAGTTTGCTCGTCGTGGCCTGACCTTCGCCAATGGTCGTCCGGCACTTCAAGCCAGCTTGTGGGAATTGATCGCTCAGGCGCGTGAGAAACAGGGTGATTCTGCTGGCGCAGCATTGGCCCGTCAGAAGGCCAAGGTTTCGCTGTGATGGATGCGCGCTTCCCGAAGATTGCCGAACAGTTGCTGCTTATCGAGCGCGAGCTGCGGGTTCAGGGTTGGTGGGACGAGGTCTCGCCCTCCGCCGAAGCGCTTTCCAGTGTCGAACCATTCTCGGTCGATACGCTGGATTTCGAGCAGTGGCTGCAATGGATCTTCCTTCCGCGGATGAAGGTGATCCTCGAGCAGGATCTGCCCTTGCCAAACGCTTCGGGAATTCAGGAGATGGCCGAAATGGTCTTCGCTGCCCGCAATGTTCAAGGCAGGGATCGGCAACTGCAGGTGCTGCTCAAAGAGTTTGATCTACTGATCACCGCCTCCCGCTGAATCCGATCCGTTGTAGGAGCCGAGCTTGCTCGCGATAGCGGTGCAACAGTCAGCAGATCTGTTGACTGTTTTGCCCTCATCGCGAGCAAGCTCGGCTCCTACAGGTGTCTACTGGCAGTTTTCCGCAATCTGTTTCTGTGTTTCGCTAATGCGCTCCTGCCGCTGCTGGTCGGTCAGGCGGCGCATCTCGCCTTCGACATCCTCCCGTATTCGCGGATTGTTCTGCAGTTGAGCCAGGTTCGTCCGCGCCTGTTCGCAGAATGCCTTTAGCTGGGCTTGCTGCTCGCTGACCTGCTTTTTCACTTTTTTGTCGATGGCCTGTTGATCGCCAATGGCACCGCTGCGTGGCGGCGGGGGTTGGTTGCTGGCAGGCGAGGAGGGCGTGACCACGGTGGTAGCTTCCTGGCCTTGGGGCGGCTGGGCGTCGAAGTGGGTAACGCCCTGGGCGTCGACCCATTTGTAGATCTGAGCGGCCACGCCCAGAGGACTGATGCCAATCAGCAGGCTGACGGTCAGGAAAAACGTTCGCATGCCATTTCCTTGTATTGGGTTGCGCAATTGAAGCTAACACAGTTGCTGTTTAGCGGTTTTTTCTTGCTTTCTCATGTGCTTAGTTCAATAAAGCACATAGACGACTTGACTTGGAGAGGACGAAACAGAAGAATCCAAAGTCCGCTGTAGAGGGACTGCCAGAAGCAGGCCCGCTCAGCAGATCATGAGGCGCACATCCGCGCCGACCTGTTACACCCGCAACGCGTTACCTCGCGCTGGGTGGGAAAGGCCCGCAACACTTGGGACGATCCCAATACTTGCTCAGTCAGTGCTGACGTAGTCGGCGACCACCGTCGCTCATGCTCTGCTGAGAAGTAAACCTATTAAGACCCGTCCTCTTTTATGTGGGCGGTATTCTGGCGTTTTAGAGGTGAACAACGTGGAGCTTTTATCTGGCGGTGAGATGCTCGTCCGCTTTTTGCGTGACGAAGGCGTCAAATATATCTACGGGTACCCGGGTGGTGCTCTTCTTCATGTCTACGATGCCTTGTTCAAAGAACCGGAAGTGACCCACATCCTGGTTCGTCACGAACAGGCTGCGACCCATATGGCTGACGGCTATGCCCGTGCCACCGGTAAAGCCGGTGTGGTACTGGTGACCTCCGGCCCGGGCGCAACCAACGCCATTACCGGTATTGCCACGGCCTACATGGACTCCATTCCGATGGTGGTCATTTCCGGCCAGGTGCCTAGCACCATGGTGGGCACCGATGCGTTCCAGGAAACCGACATGATCGGTATCTCCCGGCCGATCGTGAAGCACAGCTTCATGATCAAGCACGCGTCGGAAATCCCGGAAGTCATGAAGAAAGCGTTCTACCTCGCGCAATCCGGTCGTCCTGGTCCGGTCGTTGTCGATATCCCGAAAGACATGACCAACCCGGCCGAGAAGTTCGAATACATCTTCCCGAAAAAAGCCAAGCTGCGTTCCTACAGCCCGGCCGTTCGCGGTCACTCCGGGCAAATCCGCAAGGCGGCAGAAATGCTCCTGGCGGCCAAGCGTCCTGTGATGTATGCAGGCGGCGGCGTGATTCTCGGTGGTGGCTCCGCGCCGCTGACCGAGCTGGCGAAGATGCTCAACCTGCCGGTGACCAATACCCTGATGGGGCTGGGTGCCTACCCTGGCACCGACCGTCAGTTTATCGGCATGCTCGGCATGCACGGCAGCTACACCGCTAACCTGGCGATGCACCATGCCGACGTGATCCTTGCAGTCGGCGCTCGTTTCGACGACCGCGTGATCAACGGCCCGGCGAAGTTCTGCCCGAATGCCAAGATCATTCACATCGACATCGACCCGGCTTCGATCTCCAAGACCATCAAGGCAGACGTGCCTATCGTCGGTCCGGTCGAGAGTGTCCTGACCGAGATGGTCGCGATCCTCAAGGAAATCGGCGAGACCCCGAACAAGGAGTCCGTTGCCAGTTGGTGGAAGCAAGTTGATGAGTGGCGCGGTGATCGCGGCCTGTTCCCTTACGACAAGGGCGACGGCAGCGTTATCAAGCCGCAGACCGTGATCGAAACCCTGTGTGAAGTGACCAAAGGCGATGCCTTTGTCGCCTCCGACGTGGGTCAGCACCAGATGTTCGCGGCGCAGTACTACACGTTCAACAAGCCGAACCGCTGGATCAACTCCGGTGGTCTGGGCACCATGGGCTTCGGTTTTCCGGCGGCCATGGGCATCAAGCTGAGCTTCCCGGATGACGATGTCGTTTGCGTGACGGGCGAGGGCAGTATCCAGATGAACATTCAGGAACTGTCCACCTGTCTGCAATATGGCTTGCCAGTCAAAATCGTCATCCTGAACAACGGCGTTTTGGGTATGGTTCGCCAGTGGCAAGACATGAGCTATGGTAGCCGTCACTCGCATTCCTACATGGAATCGCTGCCTGATTTCGTCAAGCTGGCAGAGGCCTATGGTCACGTCGGCATGCGCATCACTGAATCGAAAGATTTGAAGGCGAAGATGGAAGAAGCGTTTGCCATGAAAGATCGCCTGGTGATCATTGATGTTTCGGTCGACACCAGCGAGCACGTCTACCCGATGCAGATCAAAGACGGCTCCATGCGCGATATGTGGCTGAGCAAGACGGAGCGTACATAATCATGCGGCACATTATTTCCTTGCTTCTGGAAAACGAACCGGGTGCTCTGTCTCGTGTAGTCGGCCTGTTCTCGCAGCGCAACTACAACATCGAAAGCCTGACTGTGGCACCTACCGAAGACCCGACCCTGTCGCGTCTGACGCTGACCACGGTTGGCCACGATGAAGTTATCGAGCAGATCACCAAGAACCTGAACAAGTTGATCGAAGTGGTCAAACTGGTCGACCTGTCGGAGAGTGCTCACATCGAGCGCGAGCTGATGCTGGTCAAGGTCAAGGCCACCGGCGCCCAGCGCGCCGAGATCAAACGCACTACCGATATTTATCGTGGGCAGATCGTTGACGTCAGCGCTAGCGTGTATACCGTTCAATTGACCGGTACCAGCGATAAGCTCGACAGCTTCATTCAGTCCATTGGCACCGCCTCGATTCTGGAGACCGTCCGCAGCGGCGTAACCGGTATTGCCCGCGGCGACAAAGTACTCAGCATCTAAACCAAATTAGCGAATGGCCTGAACGGCCTGGATATATAGGGGAATTTCATGAAAGTTTATTACGAAAAAGACTGCGACCTGTCGATCATCCAGGGCAAGAAAGTTGCCATCATCGGTTACGGTTCCCAGGGCCACGCTCAAGCGTGCAACCTGAAAGACTCCGGCGTTGACGTTACTGTTGGTCTGCGTAAAGGTTCGGCAACTGTTGCCAAAGCCGAAGCTCACGGCCTGAAAGTGACCGACGTTGCTTCCGCTGTTGCGGCTGCCGACCTGGTCATGATCCTGACCCCGGACGAGTTCCAGTCCGCTCTGTACAAGAACGAAATCGAGCCGAACATCAAGAAAGGCGCCACCCTGGCCTTCTCCCACGGTTTCGCGATCCACTACAACCAGGTTGTTCCGCGCGCTGACCTCGACGTGATCATGATCGCGCCGAAAGCTCCGGGCCACACCGTGCGTTCCGAGTTCGTCAAAGGCGGCGGTATCCCTGACCTGATCGCTATCTATCAGGATGCTTCCGGCAACGCCAAAAACGTTGCACTGTCCTACGCCGCTGGCGTTGGTGGCGGTCGTACCGGCATCATCGAAACCACCTTCAAGGACGAGACTGAAACCGACCTGTTCGGCGAACAAGCCGTTCTGTGCGGCGGTACCGTTGAGCTGGTTAAAGCCGGTTTCGAAACCCTGGTTGAAGCTGGCTACGCGCCGGAAATGGCCTACTTCGAATGCCTGCACGAACTGAAGCTGATCGTTGACCTCATGTACGAAGGCGGTATCGCCAACATGAACTACTCGATCTCCAACAACGCTGAATACGGCGAGTACGTGACCGGTCCGGAAGTGATCAACGCCGAATCCCGTCAGGCCATGCGCAACGCCCTGAAACGTATTCAGGACGGCGAATACGCCAAGATGTTCATCAGCGAAGGCGCTACCGGCTATCCTTCGATGACCGCCAAGCGTCGTAACAACGCCGCTCACGGTATCGAAATCATCGGCGAGCAACTGCGCTCCATGATGCCGTGGATCGGTGCCAACAAGATCGTCGACAAAGCTAAAAACTAAGTCGCACACTTGTACGAAAAAAACGCGGCCTAGGCCGCGTTTTTTCGTTTGGGCGGCCGGTTCTGGTATAAAGCTGCATCGTTTGCGGCCGAACCGTCGTCCCAGACACCTGTCCAAACTTTCCACCCCGTTGCAAGGTAATGTCCATGAGCGAACGTCCCGAAGAGCCAAACCAGGCTTCTGACGCCGAAAGCCTGCTGCCCATCGATGAACACATCGAGGAAGGGCACGACGCTGAAGGCCGTAAAGTCCGGCATCGTGGTATCTATCTTCTGCCGAATCTGTTCACCACTGCGAACCTGTTCGCAGGGTTTTACTCCATCATCAACTCGATGAGCGCCCAGAGCGCCTTGAGTGCCGGTGATTCGATTGGTGCGAGCAAGTATTTTGCTTTTGCAGCAATCGCGATTTTTGTCGCGATGGTGCTCGACGGCCTCGATGGTCGCGTTGCCCGTATGACCAATACCCAGAGTGCCTTCGGTGCCGAGTACGACTCGCTGTCCGACATGGTCGCCTTTGGTGTCGCGCCAGCATTGTTGGCATTCGGTTGGGCCTTGGGCGACATGGGTAAGGTCGGCTGGATGGTTGCCTTCATTTATGTGGCCGGTGCAGCGTTGCGTCTGGCGCGTTTCAATACCCAGGTCGGCACTGCGGACAAGCGCTACTTCATAGGTCTGGCCAGTCCGGCGGCTGCTGGTGTGGTTGCAGGCATTGTCTGGGCGTTCAGTGATTACGGCATCCAGGGTTCGAAGATGTCCTTCCTGGTGGCGCTGATGGTTGCGGCTGCCGGCATGCTGATGGTCAGTAACATCAAGTACAACAGCTTCAAGGAGCTGGACTTGAAAGGGCGTGTACCTTTCGTGGCGATTCTCGCCGTGGTGTTGGTGTTTGCCGTGGTGTTCAGTGATCCGCCGCGCATTCTGCTGCTGGTTTTCCTCGCTTATGCAGCCTCTGGCCCGGTTCAATATCTGTTACGTCTTCGTCGGCACAAAAACGCTTAGCTTCCCTCATACTCCGCAGTCTATTGGTGCATCTGTTCTCCAATGCTGCGGAGTTGCCATGCTGATCAAAGTCCCCAAAGCGTCTGACTGCCATGAGTCGGACGTCACGCCTGAATCCTTCTATCTATCTCGTCGCAATGTGCTCGGTGCTGCCGTCGCCGGTTTGGCTGTTAGCGGCTTGCCGCGTTGGGTCAGTGCTGCCGATGCTGCGCGTTATTCGGATGTCGAGCCTGGCAAGGCGCCTTCCTGGTTTGCCGAAAAACTACCTTCTGCTAGATGGGGCGCGGTTAGCGTCAAGGATGAGGCGATCACGCCATTCAAGGACGCGACCCATTACAACAATTTCTATGAGTTCGGCACCGACAAAGGTGATCCCGCTGCCAATGCCGGCGCGCTGAAAACCGAACCTTGGAGTGTGGTAATAGACGGGGAGGTGGGAAAACCAGGGCGGTACGCACTGGAGGACTTCATGAGGCCTTATCAGCTCGAGGAGCGTATTTACCGTCTTCGCTGTGTAGAGGCCTGGTCGATGGTCATTCCCTGGATCGGATTTCCCATCTCGGCCCTGCTCAAGGAAGTCGAGCCGACTTCCAAAGCCAAATTCATTCGCTTTGAAACCCTGGAAGATCCCAAGAGCATGCCCGGGCAACGTTCCGGTTTTGCCTTGATCGATTGGCCGTATGTGGAAGGGCTGCGTCTGGATGAGGCGATGAATCCGTTGGCGATTCTTGCCGTGGGTATGTACGGGCGTGAGCTGCCCAATCAGAACGGCGCGCCTCTGCGTTTGGTGGTGCCGTGGAAATATGGCTTCAAGAGCATCAAATCCATCGTGCGGATCAGTCTGGTCAGCGAGCAGCCGAAGACCACCTGGCAGAGCATTGCTGCGGATGAGTACGGCTTCTATGCGAACGTGAATCCGACAGTCGATCATCCTCGATGGACCCAGGCGCGTGAGCGGCGTTTGCCGAGTGGGCTGTTCAAGCCCAATGTGCGGGACACGCAGATGTTCAATGGCTACTCGGATGAAGTCGCCTCTCTATATACAGGGCTCGATTTGCGGAAGAACTACTGATGCGATTTCCGTTTTGGCGAATTGGCGTCTTTATAGCTGCTGCGGTCTGGCCGCTGCTTTGGTTGTATCAGGCCTGGGAGGATGTGCTGGGGCCTGATCCGGGCAAGGTTCTGGTTGACCGGTTGGGGTTGGGGGCGCTTGTACTGCTGCTCATTACGTTAAGCATGACACCTGTGCAGAAGCTTACTGGTTGGGCAGGGTGGGTTGCTGTCCGGCGACAACTGGGGTTGTGGTGCTTCGCCTATGTGGTTTTGCATTTGAGTGGGTATACGGCGTTCATCCTCGGCTTTGATTGGTCGCAGTTGGGTGTCGAGTTGCGCAAACGGCCGTACATTATTGTCGGGACGCTTGGGTTTCTGTGTTTATTGGCCTTGGCGGTGACCTCAAATCGCTATAGTCAGCGGCGTTTGGGTTCTGGCTGGAAGAAATTACATCGTCTTGCCTATGGGGTTCTCGGGCTTGGATTGCTGCATATGTTGTGGATCGTGCGCGCTGATCTTAAGGAGTGGGCGGTTTACGCTTCTATAGGTGCATTGCTATTAGTGTTGCGACTACCCTCTGTAATCCGCCGAATCCCACGATTAATAGCCAAAAAGACACCTGCTGCACGAAAAGCTTAATTAAGGGTTGACGGCAGATTCTGGAAGTCTATAATTCGCCCCACTTCCGGCGCAGTCGAAGCGGAAAACTCCTTGGTAAACAATGAGTTACGTAGTTTTCGACAGCGGGTTGCTTCAGGTCATCGAAGCCCAGAAGGAGTTGAAGGAGCGAGGTTGTTTGGCTCTTTTGACGATTCGATCTTCTCGGTCGAAAGCGGTGTAAAAGAGGTGTTGACAGCAGCGAGTAACGCTGTAGAATTCGCCTCCCGCTAACGAGAGATCGCAAGCGCAAGTGGTTGAAGTTGCAAAGGAAA